>JBGUWZ010000037.1:0-2809 GCA_045221675.1 Lachnospiraceae bacterium
TGTCAAATTCATACGGGGATCCGATCATATCTCCAAGTATTGCTCCGTACATCCTCATCTCCTCCTTCTGTTCTCTTGATGATACCAGTATATCTGAATTGAAAAGCGAGGTGGTCGTTTGTCAAACGACAAACGGCCACCCCGCAGAGGGAGGATAACGTTTTACTATATGTTTCACAGAATACAGAAGTGATCTCCCCATGCAGATGAAATTATCTCTTTCACGGCCTTCTCGATGATCTCCCGATGCTGAGGCTGCAGTATAAAGAAATAATACCGCTGCGATGTTGTCTTGAATTTCAGGCCAAGGCCGGATGAACCTTCAAATTTTAGACTTTTGATCAGATTCCTGTGTTGGTCAACATAGAACCCATCCCGTTTCCTTGCCTTATGCTGATAATAAATAACAGTTGTTCCTTTATGATAATAGGCTAATAGTTCATCAGGCTTAACGTACTTGTTTTCCTTTGGTCTGCCTTCCACAGACGGCACCACAAAGCCATTGTCAGGATCAACAAAAACAATATCCAAATCTGAAAGTCTGTCTAAAGCCTGTTTGTGCCATTCTTCGCGGATTAGAATTCTTTCTGCTTTTTTCTTCCCTGTGAAATCAAGAATTTCATCATAATAGACTGCCTGCAGTATACGATCGTTTTGAAGGGCGGATACTTTTCTTTGTTTTGCATCGACAATCTGATTCAGTTCCAACCACAAGGCTTCATCGTATTTGCGATAGCTTTCATCTTTCAGGTATTTCGTATGCTTTCCATCATCATTATGATCCTCATCAGGAGTGAGGTACCAGTTTACCCCTATGGTTAAGCTCCGTGACTGAAGGATCCGAAGCAGGCCCAGCTTTCCGAAATCTCCAATATCACCAGTATACCGGTCCTGCATTTTTCTGCCCTCTCTTTCTTCATTCTCCCAGTATCGGCTGGCCGAACTTGAACAGAGCCGCATTGATCTTGTAGATGTCATACACCCCTTTCGAAATGAAGTAAGTGACGATCAGATCAAATTTGCTGCTTGGCGAAAAGGCGATCTCCGCCCTTGAAAGCAGGTCAACCGTTGTCGGCATATCAAGCTCCAATGCGATTGCGAAGGCAACCGCAGTCTTTTTCTTAGGCCTGTAATCCTCCTTGCAGCGGATGCGGGAAAACACTTTCCGATCTATATTCGCCTTCTTATAAACTGTCACATCATCCATGCCGCTGGCATCGATAAGTTCAAACAGTCTCTGCTGGAAGGTCTCCCCTGCACTGCCCAGAAACTCTTCCAGGCTTTTTCCGGTGACATCCGGAAGGCTCCCCATCGGCAGCGATGCGTCATCAGGGCTCTCCTCCCCAAAAACGGCCTGGCTTGGCATTGGCATGTTCCCGAAGGCAAGGATTTCTTCTGCTTCTTCGATCCTCCTTGCTTCCCGCCTCCTGAGTTCTGTCAGTCTTGCGCTGCCGTATTCTTTTTCCCGCAGCCTGTCCGCGGCATGCTCGTCGATATACTGTTCTATCCCACCGACAAGGTTCTCGGAGAGCTCCAAGGCTTTTCTGTCAAAGACCACGAGGATGACTTTCATATCGTGGGTCAAGAGGAACCTGCCGATTTCAGCTAACGCGATGTTCAGTGCTTCATCCTTGGGAAATCCGTATACACCTGTCGCGATGAGCGGAAATGCAATACTGGCACAATGGAGTTTGTCCGCAAGTGCAAGCGAGTTCTCGTAGCAGGAGCGCAGTATTTCCCTCTCGCCGTGATCCCCGCCATACCATGCAGGTCCCACAGTGTGAATGATATACTTCGCCGGCAGGTCAAATGCTTTCGTACTTACTGCCTGGCCTGATGCGATCTCCCCGATCTTCTTCCGCTCGGCCAGCAGCCGTTCCTTTCCTGCGGCAGCATATATGGCACTGTCCGTTCCGCTCCCGATGCACGGCTTCGGATTCGCCGTATTTACAATGGCATCGGCCTTCACTTTCGTTATATCATTTCGAATGATCTGAAAAGGCATCTGCTTCACCTCGTTCATGTCTTGGTTCCATCATCACAGCACTGCACCTTCCCCGTATCTGACAGGTCGGTCATCCAGTCTGTCCCCGATCTGAACTCTTCTCGCTCTGACCAGTTCCAGCATTGCGGCTTTATCCTTAGGAAGGTTTCCGTGCATTCTCACAATATTTGAAGGATGGAGGCCAAACAGATAGCAGTCCTTGAGGTCTATCAATTTCAGCAACTTCTCTTCTTCATCCAGGTATTCGCCGAATGTGCTCTCCACAAAGCCTCCGTTTTTCATGTCCTCATACAGGGGGCACCCCGGATCCGCGTGAAGCGTTCCCGTAAAGATCAGATAGGGCTTTGTCTCATTTAGTAGTAGCGCCGTCGCAACCGCATTTTCATATCGAAGTTCCGCACCGGCACAGCCTAGAATGATGTTTGCGCCGTAAGCGATCCCTGCCGAGCCGAGCCTCTTCAGCTCATATACCGCCTGTTCAGCAGTGTAACCCTTGTTCATATATCTAAGCGCATCATCAAGCCCGCTTTCTACGCCAATATTAAGCTCGTTGATTCCATAGCTCCGCAAACGCTTCAGCTCTTCATCCGTTTTGCCAATCACGTTCTTGATGGAGGCATACATGGCAATGGTCTCCACCTTAGGCAGATATTCATGTATTATGACAGCGATCGCTTCCAGCCTGTCAGCTGAAAGAGCAAAAGGATCCCCGTTTTCCAGAAACACTCTGGTAACATTCGGCACATATTCCCGCGCCTCTTGTAAATCCTCTTCTACCTGCTCCAACGGCTCTACACCAAATTG
>JBGUWZ010000038.1:0-2470 GCA_045221675.1 Lachnospiraceae bacterium
TACCATACATAGCCGTCCTTCTTGACCTTGCGGCCTGTCGTGTAGACCTGTGTGCCGTTCGGGATTGTGAAGAAAACCTTGGAGTTAAGGCCCGGCTCCTTGCGGCAGTTTGCGTAAGAAACTGCATCATTGTGTACTGTATGTGTCTCATAACCGCCTGCTACGTTCTCGAGTGCCTCAACATTAACTTTGTTCATATCTGTCATGGTTTTAATCTCCTTTATTTATCTAATATTTTTGAATTTTTCTTTTTTAGTGGGCTTTCTCTTTTGCCCTTTCATCTTTTTATACGAGGGACTTTTGGGAAGGGCTAAAAGAATTTGCCAAAGTAAATTAGAGGTTAATTAGAGGTTGCCCAATCGGGCCTCATTCGGCTGCCTTCCCTTTGAGCCAAGTGAACCATGACCAAAGGCAGCAGAATAGCCCAGGGAAGCATGAATTTGCTGCCTCCGCCGAAGACCCGATGAAACTCGCCGGGACCAAAGGCAGCAGACTCGCCTCGGGAGCAGGATTTTGCTGCCTCTGCCGGAGACCCGATGAAACTCGCCAAGGTCAAAGGCAGCAGCTACGCCTCGGGAGCAGGATTTTGCTGCCTCCGCCGAAGCCCCGATGAAACTCGCCAAGGTCAAAGGCAGCAATCGCGCCTCGGGAGCAGGATTTTGCTGCTTCAGCCGTTGACACGTTGAAAGAAGCCCTGTTCAAAGTATGCCCCAAATCACCCAGAGTCCCCAGCTTCTCCGGAACTCGGCCACTTATATCGCACACAAGCAATTTAAAACCGCCAAATGAAAAATATATAATTTAAATGCAACATATACTTGACATTTGAGTAAATGCAATATATACTTAACATTGTAAGGAGGGAACCCACGCATGCGAAACCTTAAAATGAAGTTCCGGCGCATAGAGCTGGGAATGTCACAGACAGAATTAGCCAAAAAGGCAGGCGTGACCAGACAGACAATCGGTCTCATCGAAGCCGGCGATTTTAATCCATCTATTAAACTTTGTATCGATATCTGCAAGGCACTTGGTGTCACGTTGAATGATCTCTTTTGGGAGGAAACAGAAAATGAAGAAAATTAAAAGTGTATTAGATGAAAGACAGGAAGCGGAACTGCTCAAAGTTGAGCGAAACGGATGCTGGGGCGCCTTCTGGGGTCTGCTCGTAGCAATCACTGTGCAAATGTTTATGTACCCCGGTTCTTTCTCTCACATCGCCGGTGAGTGGATCGTATTCATGGTCCTGGCTCT
The DNA here is from genome assembly GCA_045221675.1 of Lachnospiraceae bacterium. Lineage (GTDB taxonomy): Bacteria > Bacillota > Clostridia > Lachnospirales > Lachnospiraceae > Chordicoccus. Next base: position 1,255 of record JBGUWZ010000038.1, read on the forward strand.
GTACATCACAATCGCTTGCCTCAGAAGGGGAATCTGGGCAAGAAATTTCAGACCGGATGCCAAGACGAATCTTGCATTTTCGGGAGCAGCGGCCGTCGTAGTTATGATCCTTGTTTTCTTCCTCGGCTATCTGCGCCGCCCGGAAGCCTTTAAGACCTGCCTCATGCTGGGAGGAGTTACCGGTGCGGTCATGTTTGCTGTCATCTTTATATCCCTTTCCATAGCCGCAAAGTCTGTAAAGCACCGCCAGGAGGAGCTGGACCGGGAACCGGAAGATGAGGACCTGGATTTCTAAAATGTATGTCTCGCTCGCGATGCCCGGCTTGGAATTGTGACCTGCCGCATAAAAGTCCAGAATATAAGTTTATCCATCGCTTAAAGAAGCGGGGAGCTTCCCCAAATTAAAAATTACCGGCGCGGGTCCACGTGGAACCCGCGCCGGTTTTATGTCACTGTTCATTATAGCTTTGCCAGATATTTCTCTCTCTCCTCAACTGGGATCTTCACTAAGTCCATAGCTTTTTCCGCAGTGATCGCCATTGTTTCCATTAGATTTTTTATGTTGTTTATAGTAGCTATTTCCGTTCCTTCTTTTCGACCTTCTTTTCGACCTTCTTCTCTGCCTTCTTTTCGACCTTCTTCGCGCATTCGCTCATCACGTTCCTGCAGCGTCATATATTCCCGCCTCCATTCCTCATGTGAACGTGCCGCCAGGACTCTCTCGTTCAGCCTTTTTGTAAAGTCTGATTCCGTCTTCTGATCCGTCAGATACAGAAGGAACTTGCTCATCTCATCGGAGACATCCCCCTTATCCCCCCGTGCTGACAGGATGACCTTGAAGATACCGTCATCGAAGTCTATTGCCGCATCTTCCTCGCAGACGGACCTGATACTGTATTTATGAAGTCCGGCTTCTGGATATGGGTTCTTCAGACAGATGAAGATGATAAAGCTCTTCTTCAGTTCTTTATATCTGGCGCCGCGTTCGATCATATTCAGATCGATCATTCCCTGATAATAGCGCATCCTTCTCGGTAAGTCTTCTGCCACTGTAGTCTGCATCTCGATGTCGTATACCGTAGATTCATCATCCTCCATATACACATCGAACCGGACGCCCTTGCCGTCTGCTGTTATCTCAATGGCCTTCTGGCGGTCGATGGACACGATCCTCCCGATCTTCCGTGAAAGAATGAGTTCAGTCAGTTCCCTGCAC
>JBGUWZ010000039.1:0-5949 GCA_045221675.1 Lachnospiraceae bacterium
TCTGCCGGTCTCTTTTTCCTGCGCGGCGCAGCCTCGCCCGCAGCATCTGCCGGTCTCTTTTTCCTGCGCGGCGCAGCCTCATCCGTAGTCTCTGCCGACCGCTTTTTCCTGCGCGGCGCAGCCTCGCCCGCAGTCTCTGCCGGTCTCTTTTTCCTGCGCGGTCCGTTGTCTCCGCCATCTCCCTGCCGCCGTCTCACGGGCGGGGTCTTGTCAGGATCTGCGGTATCATTTGCATTTGCGGAAAGCTCTTTACCTGTGCTTTCCATCAATTCATCGTCTTTGCCCAAATTATTTACCCCCACTTTTGTTATCCGGCAAATCTCACGCCGTCAAACAGATCAGAGATGTCCTCACCTTCAATAGTCTGCGGCCATTTCGAGGAATCGACCGTCACGCGCGCGATCCTGCCGTCCGAAAGGACAAGATCAACGTTCTTTGCACCATCGGTCCTGTAAATCGTCCACTCGGTACCCGACTTGATCGTCTGATTCTTTTTCGTGACCCGGCCGCGTTCGTTTACGATGCTGCATGAGATTGCCTCTTTATTCTTCAGGACCAGATTGCTGTGGACATAGTAATATGTCTCATCAGATCTCGGAATTCCGTTGTCTCCGACATAATAGGATCTTCCGGCGGTGTACGTGCTGAGGATATCCATGTTGGAAGCCAGTTCGAACGATTCCGGATCGGTCAGCAGAGCTTCGCTGACGAGATCCGTCTCCTCATCATACTGTCTGGACCTTCCCGCATCATCGACATGGCCGCTGTAAGACGGCACACCTTTGCCGAGACTGAATATATTCAGCTGCTGGTAATCGCTGTCCCCGGTACAGAAAAGATAGATGTAATCTCCGTCCTCTGTGTGTACATAGGTCGGGACCATCGAATTGCTTATGAAACTTACCCTGGCGGATTCATCATTCAGTGTGACAGACACTCCATCATAGCCGTATTCTTCGCCCTCCTGTCCCTCGATCAGAAGGACATCCGCCTCACCGTCATCTTCAAGGTCGAAGGTGAATGTCTGAGACATCGCAAGCCCGACAGCATAGCTCGAGGGTACATTTTCTCCCAGCGTCCTGAACAGCTTCTTCTCCTCTGACCGCAGTAACGTGAGAGCCATGACCTCGTCATCCTGAACAAAATAGAATGTGATCCCGTCATAACCGAGTGTCCAGACATAATCCTTATCCTCATATTCGCCGAGAAGATCCTCGAACACATCGTCGGAAATATCAGGATACGACTCTCTCTGCCGTTTTGCAAGCAGTTCCGGAAGCAAATCAGTGTCAGCGATCACTTTTGACAGCGTCAGCTCTCGGCCGGTCCTTACGTCAACGGTATGGGCCGCCACCCTCACTTCATCACTCTTTCCGCCTGTCACAGTCATCTTCTCGAAATAGCTGAAAATGCTCGAGTCTGTTCTGACGGGCACTGCCGCAAGATTCAGTTCATACGGAGTAAAATCTTTCTTGTCATCCGCGTATGATTCTTTCGCCTCATCGAGCAGCTCGTCAAATGTGTCCTCACAGGCCGATATCGTATCATCCGACAATGTCTCGAGTCGGGATGCAAGTTTTTCATACTCTCGCCCATCATCATCACCGAGTACCAGATACTGGATATCGGAACTCAGATAGGACACATCTTCCCTGGTATCATACTCTATGTCGTTGATTGATACCCTGAAGGTCGATAGCTGCTCCGGGACGTCCTTTGAGATCGTGTCGTTCTTAGTACTGCCGGACGCGACAGAAGACTCTGTCGGAGCCGAATCCGTTGCCGGGCTCTCCGTTCTTCTTGTGTCTGTTTTCTTAGTATCTGTTTTCTTACTGTCGGTTCCCTTGTTGTCTGTTATGCTGCTGTCGGCTTTCCCGTCAGCCGTATCCCTGCTGTCTGTCTCAGGCAGGACTGACGCGGTACTGTCGTCCGCGGCTGTCTCTGCCTTCCCGGCGGGTCCGGCCACCGTGTCATTCCCGGATGCCGCCACACCGGACTCATCTTTTACGAACAGCGGCGAATCGACCCCATTGTAATCTACTTTAGGCATGCCGCATCCTGTCAGCATAAAAGCCAGAAGGCCAAGAGCAATTAATTTCCTTGTTTTCATTTTTCCCTCAGAGAAGCCGTTATACGGCGTTCGCATATATTATGAATACTGCGTTGCGGCCCGCTGCCTCGGGCAAACCCTCATCCGCAGTTAAATCGATATAGTCTCACAACATCTATGATACTGTCAAAACTCACTTTTTTCAAATCATTTATCCCGTTTGTGAAAAATTCTCCGCAAAAGCCGCACACGCGTACTTCCCGCAAATAAATGAATAGCATGCACAGTACCTGCTTTGACATTCCCGTAAAACATGATACAGTATATGGAAAACGCCCTTTGGAGCAATCAGATATGCGGCATATAATTTACGACACAGACAAAAGACCAAAGTCCCGGAGGATCCTCACATACACTGCCGGTCCCGCGGATGAGGGACGACCGGTGAGAGACATCCTTCTTTACAGATGGAAGCTGGTCGCCCACGATGTCGCCAGAGCCAAGTATGAGACACCGGACGGCATCACCGTGGGCGGTGAAGTCGTCTGGGTGAATCAAAAACTGCATAAAGGGGATATACTGCGCGTCGTCATCACGGACCATGCACCCGACAGGATCATACCGGTCGAGGGCAGGCTTGACATTGTCTATGAGGATGAAGACCTCATATGTATCAACAAGCCTGCGGGCATCGTTGTCCATCCGTCGCACGGCCACTACGCCGACTCGCTGGCCAACCGTCTTGCGTTCTACTTTGAACAGAAGGGGGAACCGCACGAAATACGCACAATCGGCAGACTGGATAAGGACACGTCCGGTCTTCTTCTTTTCGGAAAAAGCCGGTCAGCCGTCGGTCTTATGGACGCGCAGGCCGCATCCGGCATAAGGACCAAAGAGTACCTCGCGCTCTGCGAAGGCGAGTTCGCAGTGTCCGAAGGTTACGTGGACACTCCGATCGAGAGGGAATTCGACGGCAATATTAAGCGGGTCGCCCGCGAGGGCGGCGATCCCGCCTTCACGTCCTATAAAGTGAAAGCTCAGTACAAGGGGTACGCACTCGTGAGCCTTTCCCTTATGACAGGTCGTACGCACCAGATCCGGGTCCATATGAGCCATATCGGGCATCCCCTTCTGGGTGATCCTCTCTACGGAAACGGTCCCTTTACACACCCATGCTCGCCCGATATAAGAATAAGCCGGACCGCGCTGCACGCGTCAGCCCTTGCGTTCAATCAGCCATTTGCAGATAACCGGATCGAGCTCTCTGCAGACCTGCCGTCAGACATGGCAGCTTTTGTCACATACGCCCCTATCACAGGTTAAATAAGTGACAGTTCAGACTGGCTGCCCGTGAGTTCCGGAATCCGGTGCAAACATCATCTTCATCGAAAAGCGCAGGTCCTGCCCTGTGAGCTTAAAAAGCGCTTGCGCGCTTTTTGATCTCTCGGTCGGACCAGCAATGCTTTTCTCACGAAGATGGATGCTTTGCACCGGAAACGTAATGCAATAATAGCCAGTCTGAATTGTCACATACGTTAGATCTGTATAAGCGATGAATGTATGTTGCATTTGCAATTCTGATCTTTTGTGCTATACTTTCGTATGTCCTCAAAGTCAATATGCCGCGTCAAGCGGCGGCAATTATAAATCAGCCGATCTGCCTATGATCGGCCGGCTCCGCGGCACGTGCCGCAGGGAGGTATTTATGAATTTTGTTTTCATCTCACCACAGTTCCCGCATACCTACTGGAATTTCTGCGACAGATTAAAGAGAAACGGTGTGTGTGTCCTCGGTATCGGCGACACACCTTATGACAACCTGAGCAGCGAGCTCAAAGGATCCCTGACCGAATACTACAAGGTCGAGTCGCTTGAAAACTACGATGAAGTGTTCCGGGCGTGCGCGTTCTTTTCCTTTAAGTATGGCAAAATCGACTGGATCGAATCCAACAATGAGTACTGGCTCGAGCAGGATGCCCGTCTCCGCACGGATTTCAACGTGACGACCGGTATCAGAGCCGATCGAATCAACAATTTCAAGCACAAATCCACAATGAAGACGTTTTATGCCGATGCTCATGTTCCGAGTGCCAAGTGCCATCTGGCTTCTACATTCGAGGACGCTCTGGGCTTCGTCGCGGAAGTCGGTTATCCGATCATTATCAAGCCCGATATCGGAGTCGGCGCTTCAGACACTCACAAAATCAGGAATGAGGAGGAACTGGCCGCCTTCTTTAAGGAGCCGCGCCACGTCCAGTACCTGATGGAGGAATTCATTGACGGAGAGCTTTTCTCCTACGACGCGATCACATCTTCGACCTGCGAGCCGCTCTTCGAGTCCATGACAAGCTGGCCGCCCTCGATCATGGACATCGTGAATGATGAGTTGGAACTCGTGTACTATGTCGCGGGGGATGTTCCTGAAGGTCTTAAGCAGGCCGGCCGGGCTACTGTAAAGGCATTCGGCGCTGACAGACGATTCGTACATCTGGAATTCTTCCGCCTCAAAGCGGACAAAGAAGGTATCGGCAAAAAGGGGGACTTCGTCGGTCTCGAGGTGAATATGCGTCCCGCCGGCGGATATACGCCGGACATGATGAACTTTGCCCACAGCATCGATGTCTATCAGATCTACGCGGACATGGTGACATCCGACGCCCGCCTCTTCCCGTACCCGAACAAAGAGTACTGCTGCTGCTATGTCAGCCGCCGGGATAAGAACAGCTATGTCCACACGCACGAAGAGATACTCGCCAAATACGGCAGCCGCATGGTCATGTGCGAGCGCATTCCGGAAATTCTCTCCGGAGCGATGGGTAATCAGATGTATACCGCAAAGCTCGAGAATGAAGATGAGGCAAATGAATTTATCGCGTTCGTGCTTGGGCACTAATAAGTAGATATAAGGGGAATATGAATGGAAAAGAGATATTTTAAAGAGTACAGTTATCGACTTGGGCGTGACATGGAATTCGTCACGTACGGCACCACCGGAAAGCTGGTGGTCGTCTTTCCGTCCCAGAACGGGCGTTTCTTCGACTATGAGAACTTTCAGATGACGGACGTCTGCGCGCCGTGGGTCGAATCCGGCAAGATCCAGCTCGTCTGTCCCGACGGCATTGATCTCGAATCCTGGTCCAACGAGTGGGGCGACATGCACGAGCGCCTGCTCATGCAGGAGAGATGGTTCTCCTATGTAAATGAAGAATTCCTTCCCTCCGTCAGGGCCAAAAATGGCAGTGAGGCGGCTTACGGAAGAGCCATCACGACAGGCTGCAGCATGGGCGCGACTCATGCGGCCAACTTCTTCTTCCGCCGTCCGGACCTCTATGACACGGTCATCGCTCTCTCCGGAGCCTATGATGCCTACCTGTTCTTTAAGAACACGGACGACCCGCTGGCTTACGAGAACTCACCGGTCCATTTCCTTCGGAATATGCCGGCCGACCATCCGTACATGGAACTGTACAGAAACTCAAATATCATCATATGTGTCGGTCAGGGAGCGTGGGAGGACGAGCTTCTGGCCAGCACAAGAGAGCTGGACGCCGTGCTGCGCGAGAAGAACATTCCCGCCTGGATGGACTACTGGGGCTACGACGTGAACCACGATTGGCCATGGTGGAGAAAGCAGATGCCCTATTTCCTCGGCAATGTGCTCGGCCAGCCGTAAAAAGGTTAATAATATCGCGCCACGAATTCGAGGGGCTGTCAGATTGGCAGCCCCTCGTTTTTTTGATTTCCCACTTGTCGTTCTATGGTCAGTCGAATTAGAAACGGAATTTATCTCAGTGGGGGAAGACCCCCGCTTCTACAAGCGGTGGGTAAATCAATATCCTGCTCGTCTCAGTGGCGGGTCACAATCCCCCACTGAGATAAACGCTCCGCGAGGATGCGCA
>JBGUWZ010000040.1:0-27276 GCA_045221675.1 Lachnospiraceae bacterium
GCCAGTAAGTTTGATCTGGCATTCACCCACGCCCATGCGGTGCGGCAGCTCCTATGGACGTGGTACTCTGCTGCTACGCTTCATAGAATTCTCACTCTGATTGTGATAGAATTACGTCATAAGCTGCTTTCATAAAAAATAAATAGAAAAAGGAGGGCTTATGATTATCAAAAGGTGGAATTCAATGAGTCTCATTCTTCGCATCTGCATAGGGCTGGCTATCGGTGCCATCCTCGGTCTGCTCGTGCCGGGGGCATCCTGGATCGCCATCCTGGGAACCCTGTTCGTCGGTGCCCTGAAAGCGATTGCCCCGATCCTGGTCTTTGTTCTGGTGGCATCATCTCTTGCAAATGCCAAAGGCGGCGGCATGGCCAAATTCCGGACTGTCATTTTCTTATACTTATTCAGCACTCTCTGCGCGGCGGTAGTCGCGGTCATTGTGAACTTCATTCATCCTGTAACGATTACCCTCGCCGGAATCGACGCGACGCAGGGTTACACTGCGCCGGGCAGCATGTCAGAAATCATTATGAACCTGCTCACCAGCGTTATAGCCAATCCCGTGGACGCGCTGGCCAAGGCCAATTATATCGGTATTCTGTTCTGGGCAGTAGTATTCGGCATCGCGCTGAAGCAGGCGGGCGACGTCACGAAGAAGGCCATGTCGGACATCGCGGATGCGGCTTCCAAGGTAGTCCGCTGGGTCATCAGCTTCGCCCCGTTCGGCATTCTCGGCCTGGTATTCGACGCAGTCTCTTCGAGCGGACTTGAGATATTTACGACATACGGTGAACTTGTCCTCGTTCTGGTGATCTCCATGCTTCTGGTCGCGCTGGTCGTGAACCCGCTGATCGTAGGACTTACCCTGAGGCACAATCCGTATCCTCTCATTTTCAAATGTATCCGCCAGAGCGGCGTGACCGCCTTCTTCACACGAAGCTCCGCTGCCAATATCCCCGTCAACATGGAGCTTTGCAAGGAGCTTGGGCTCGATGAGGATATGTACTCTGTGTCCATTCCGCTTGGCTCGACCATCAATATGGACGGAGCAGCGGCGGTCATAACAACATTTGCACTCACTGCCGCGTACACGGCAGGTGCCCAGATCACGCTGCCCATGGCGATCCTGCTCAGCATTGTAGCGACATTTTCAGCCTGCGGAACGTCGGGCGTCGCAGGAGGCTCACTGCTTCTGGTCCCGCTCGGATGTTCACTTTTCGGCATTTCAAATGACGTAGCGATGCAGATCGTTGGCGTCGGCTTCATTGTCAGCGTAATTCAGGACTCACTCGAAACGGCACTGAATTCTTCCGGCGACGTCATTTTCACGGCGACGGCGGAGTTCCTCGAATGGAAAAAGCAGGGAAAGGAGCTGCCACTCTGATGAAAAGTATAACAAGCGTTTACAAAATCGGTAATGGTCCCTCAAGTTCACACACAGTCGGTCCCTATCATGCAGCGCGGACTTTCGGCGCCCGCTACCCGGATGCCGACGAGTATGAAGTCACATTGTTCGGATCTCTGGCCTTCACCGGCGAGGGTCACGGCACAGGCAAAGCGATCAAGGAAGGTCTGCCGGGAGCGAAGGTAGTCTTTGACCGCGAGACAAAAGAGTCAGATCTGCCGCACCCGAACACCATGCTGTTCAAGGCTTTTAAGGACGGGAAAGAAATTGCTGCCGTCCGCATGTTCAGTATCGGAGGCGGCTCGATCCGCATTGAAAATGAGTCCTCCGAAGAGGACAAGGAAGTCTACCCGCAGAAGAACTTTTCGGAGATCGTCGCCCTGTGCAATCAGGAAAAGATCAAGATCATTCAGTTCATATATATTCTGGAAGGATACACGCTGCGCGAAAAACTGCGCACGGTCTGGCAGGCTATGCAGGCCTCAATCGAGCGCGGGCTTAAAGCCAAAGGTATACTCCCCGGCGGTCTGGGCCTGACAAGAAAAGCGAAGTTCCTGTACGAGAAACGGTGCTACAACGAGAGCGCAGATGTGGCTATGAACAGAGTCATCGCGGCCTACGCCTATGCTGCCAGCGAGGAAAACGCGGCTGAAAATGTCGTGGTCACTGCACCGACCTGCGGCAGCTGCGGTGTCCTGCCGTCGATCCTCTATTATATGTACAAGGACAGAGGTTTTCCGGAGGAGGAGATTCTGGATGCGCTCGCGGTCGCAGGCCTTGTCGGCAATGTGATTCGTACCAATGCCAGCATCTCAGGCGCAGAGTGCGGCTGCCAGGCGGAGATCGGAAGCGCCTGTTCCATGGCGGCAGCGGCCGTCGCCCAGCTCTATGGGCTCAGCATTGACCAGATTGAGTACGCTGCTGAGATTGCGATGGAGCATAACCTTGGCCTGACCTGTGACCCGGTCGGCGGGCTTGTGCAGATCCCCTGCATAGAGCGAAATGCCGTCGCCGCGATGCGTGCGCTGAGTGCCGTCAATCTGTCGAGTTTCCTGTATGAGACTCGGAAGATATCATTTGATGAGGTCGTGGCGACCATGTACCGCACTGGAATAGACCTGAATGAAAAATACCGTGAGACGTCGCACGGCGGGCTTGCGCAGATTTATATGGAGAATCTAAAGGCTTAAAAGTGAATTGGGGACGGTTCTTTTCGCGTGGGATTTTCCACGCGAAAAGAACCGTCCCTTTTACGTTACCGAAAAAAAGTTGTACATTTTCATCGTACGAATATCATCTTTTGAAATCTTCAGCTTTTCATTGAGCACTTTGTCCTCTTTCAGCGGTTTTTTCGAGAAAAGCATTTTCAAAGCCACCGGCATCAGTGGTCGTGACGATATGCCGTTCCAAAGTCCCCATTTTACTTCAGAATCAAGGAAAGAAGCCAGAATCTGAACACTTCCGTGTTCCATCGGATTTGTCTGGTGGACTACCTCGATGATAGACAATGCGTCAAAATGCTTGATATAGCCGACGTAGATGTTTTCGCAGTGCTGATAGCGATCAAGATTTTCATAATTCATATACATGATCAGTTTATATTGGTTCACATCCATGCGGGACAGAATATCACAGACGCTGCGATTGATCTTGCGGACCCGTCCGTCGTAATAGTATGCGTAAAAACGGTTTACATCCCTGAAAAAGGATGGATTCACCTCATGTTCCACTACACGGTGGGGAGTCTGGCTGACGAGAAGCTGATCCACATGAACATGAAGCCTGTTCGCAATTTCGTACAGTGTCTCAATGTCCATGACAATATCGCCCTTTTCGTACTTGGATATCGTCGCTTTGCTCTTGTAAACGGCAGCGGCCAGCTCTTCGATTGTCATATTGCGGCTCATTCGAAAATAGCGAATGCGCTTGCCGACTTCTGTACTGATCTCTGACATATCCGGCCTCCTGTTTTCTCAATATGTATTTTAAAAACTCTAGCATGAATCATATGCCTTGTCAATTTGTGCTTCTTAGGCACCGATTCAGGATGATAACAAGAATAGAAAAATTCGTGATTTTGGAAAATGTTTTTTTGCATTGCCTTTTTTCATAGAGGATTTGACCTTTTTTTCTCATATAAAGGGCACTTACGTGGCAAATTGTTTCGTGGCACGAAACACCGCCCTTTTTGACCTGAGCGCCTAAAGCGATATAATCGTGTCAATAGAACTGAGCTGCGCAGCCGGATCTGAAAGTGAAAATCATTCAGCAATCAAAGACAACGGAGGAAATGTATGAACAAGGAGAACATAAAAAAGATCGGGCTGTGGAATATTGTGGGACTCGGGGTAGGAGGAGCGGTTGGATCGGGAATATTTGTCACGCTGGGCTCCGCAATTGAGAAAACAGGACGCTCGATTTTGCCGGTTACTGTAATATGTGTTTTTTATATGCTTCTTGCCTACTGGTACAATTTAGGTATGTCCGGAATTTTTGTCATCAATGGCGGCGACTACAGTATGAAAGGTATGCTGCTTCCTCCGTTGCTGACCGGGTACGGTGGATGGACAAATGTCATCTGGGCCTTCGGCTGCACCGGGTATTCGTTAGCTTTGACCAGCTATCTGGGAAATCTTTTTCCGGTCGTTTCAGAGCACAGTCGACTCGTCAGTTCCGTTGTATTGACACTGTTTTTCCTGCTCTCGGTACGAGGTAATCGAATTGTCACTCTGTTCCAAAATGTCGCGACAGGTCTTCTGGTAATTGCTCTGATCCTTTTCGTGGTGATCGGACTGCCGAACGTTAACACAGCAAACTTTTTTGACATGACTTATGACGGTGGATTCTTCCACAATGGGTTCGGCGGCATAATCAGCGCTATCGCGATTATGGGATGGGCATGTCAGGGTACAACAATGGGTCCGGTCGGAGTTGTTCCAATCACGAAAAATCCCAAGCGCACGATTCCGATGGGTATTCTTGTCACCTGTGTCGTTGTCTCCATCGTTTACGGTCTTATGTCATATGTCGCATCCGGAGTTCTTCCGTATGATCAGATCGCCGGTGAAAACCTGAGCGTGACTGCGGCAGCAATTATGTCGCACGGCTTCTTTGCATTTTTCGTCATCGGCGGCGGCATCTGCGCCATTATTTCTTCCTTCCTTGCGGTGCTGGCTATGATTCGGGAGCCGCTCTCCCATATGGCGGACGATGGCTGGTTCCCTTCGATATTTCGCACGAAAAGCCGGGACGGATATCCGTATATCTGCTTCCTGTTGACTTATGTGGTCGCTCTTGTTCCGATCCTTACCGGTATGAGCGTCGGAAATGCGATCAGTATGCTTATGATACCGACAATGCTGATCAACTGCTATCTGAATGTAGCCTGCATGATCATTCCGAAAAAGTATCCGGAACAATTTGCAAGACGTTCCATTAAAATACCGTTATGGCTGTTCAATACTTGCAGCATTCTGGGCGGCTTCTGCGCAGCAGTCGTAGCAATCACTCTGTTCAAGGATTTGACCCCGCAGGACGCAATGGTCGCGGCAGGAGTCATTATCATTCCACTGATCTTCTCCGGCATCGCCCTGAAGACCGGTTCTGTTGACGTAAATGATCTGGATGCAAAGCGCCAGGAAATCATAGACTCTGCACTGAAGGCAGATGAATAACTAGGGAGGTTCCAAATGTATAATTTTGATGAAATCATCGATCGTACTCATACAAATGCACTCAACACAGACGGCTTTCGCGGTTACATTTTCCATGCAGGTCCGGAAAAGGTGTTCCCCTATGCTGACGACGAATTTGTCCGCATGTGGGTCGCTGACATGGAGTTCGCGGTAGCTCCGGAAATCTGCGATGCGATAAAGGCACGCATTGACCGACGCATTTTTGGATATACCGGCGTTTATGATGACGATTATTATCGGTCTTTCAACAAATGGTGCATCGACCACTATGATTGGAAAGTTCCCCATGATGAGCTGACCTTTTCGCCCGGTATTATTCCCGCTCTGTTCCAACTTGTAGAAACTCTCTGTGCGAAAGACGAGAAGGTGATAATTAACACTCCGTCTTATGGCTATTTTGCTCATGCGGCAGAGTACAATCATGTGGAATTTATGACCTCTCCGCTTGTCAGGGATAAGAAGGGTCATTTTACACTCGACCTTGAGGATTTCGAAAAATGCGCAGCCGATCCCAAGGCCAAGTTGGTGATTTTCTGCAACCCGCACAACCCGACAGGTCGTATGTGGACTGAAGAAGAACTTGCAAGTGTGGCTGAAATTGTCGAAAAGTATAATCTGTGGATTATTTCTGACGAGATTCACTGCGACCTGATCCGTGCAGGAAAAAAGCACATTCCGATGGCAAAGGTCATGACTGATTATCCGAAGTTGATTACCTGTATGTCTGCAAGTAAAACTTTCAATATGGCCGGGCTGCAATTCTCAAATATTATTATTCGTGATCCTGCTACACGCGAAGAGTTCAAGAGTGCAGACAAAATCGGAGGTTTTGTCAACCCATTGTCTCTGGTCGGTCAGAAGGCAGCTTATGAAGTGGGAGGTGCATGGCATGAGGAGATGAAAGCTTATTTGGACGAGAATTTCAATTTCCTCAAGTCCTTCCTTGATGAGAATCTGCCGAAAGCCGTGATGGAGATTCCGGAGGCAACGTATCTTGCCTGGGTCGATATGTCCGCTTATTTTGATAAGGATGAGGATCTTCCGACATTCTTCGCTTACAAGGCGGGCGTTCTCCTCGAGGGCGGCGATGCGCTCTTTGTCGGCAATGCGAACAGATTTATTCGGTTGAATTTGGCTATGCCCCGTTCTATTATAAAGACAGGTCTGGAACGCATGGTAGCAGCTATCAAGGCAAAATAATTTAGGCATCCAGCACACGAAGGCACACTCTTCATAAAGAAGACTGTATCGGGATGAAAGGAGAGATATATGAAAGTCATTGAAACCACAAAAGCACCCGCCGCAATTGGTCCGTATTCGCAGGCATATGAAGTGAACGGTATTATTTTTACATCCGGTCAGATTCCGGTAGATCCGGCAGATGGCTCGGTACCGGAAGGAATAGCTGCTCAGGCAGAACAGAGCTGCAGGAATGTCGGAGCAATTCTTGAAGCCGGCGGAAGCTCATATGCAAAGGTCTTTAAGACCACATGCTTCCTTGCGGATATGGGTGATTTCGCAGCGTTCAACGAAGTGTACGCAAAGTACTTTACTTCGCGTCCTGCCCGCAGCTGTGTCGCGGTCCGTACACTGCCGAAGGGCGTGCTCTGTGAGATCGAGGCAATTGCCGAGAAATAAGACGAATGATGGGAACGGTTCTTTTCGCGTGAAGTAATAATACAGGCAGGCTGCAGCGAAGCTCAGAATCCGTCGCAAACATCATCTTCATCGAAAAACGCAGGTCCTTTCTGTGAGCTTTAAAAAGCTAAAGCTTTTAAAGCTCACAGAAAGGACCTGCAATGTTTTTTTTACGAAGATGGATGCTTTGCTCCGGAAACGGAGTGCGATAACAGCCAGCCTGAACCAATGCTTCACGCGAAAAGAACTGTCCCCATTTCCACTTCTAAGTGGTAATATTATATCAGTGGCAGCTGTTTCAGACTGACTTAGAAGCGACATTCTTCCTCTGCCCTAATTCAGGAAGGAGAACCCAAGATGACTGAGCACATCTATGAAACCCAGTCCGGCAGCATTCATTACTGGACAAATGACATTAAGCCCGACCGAATCACCCTGGTCATGCTCCCTGGTCTGACTGCCGATCACCACCTGTTCGACAAGCAGGTGAAAGCCTTCAGAGGTAGATATAATGTGTTTGCGTGGGATGCACCGGGGCACGGAAAATCGAGGCCGTTTGCACTAGACTTCACTCTTATGGATAAGAGCCGGTGGCTCCATGAAATTCTTGAGCGGGAACAGATTAAAAAGCCGGTGCTCATCGGCCAGTCCTTGGGCGGTTATGTCAGCCAGTGCTTCATGGAACAGTTCCCCGGGGAAGCAGCAGGGTTCGTTTCCATCGACTCCGCTCCGCTGAAGCGCCGCTATGTGACTGGCCTCGAGATCTGGCTTCTCAAGCGGACCGAGCCCATGTACCGCGCGTTCCCGTGGAACATGCTGAGGGAGCTCGGCACAAAGGGTGTCTCAAAGACCCGGTACGGGCAGGCCCTCATGCGTCATTTCGTGGATTCCTACACCAAAGATGAGTATAGCCGCCTGTCCGGTCACGGCACTTATATGCTCGCTGATGCCATGGAGGCGGATCTGCCCTATGCAATCGACTGTCCGGCGATTCTCATCTGCGGAACCCGGGATGAATCCGGTTCGGCAAAAAGTTATAACAAGAGGTGGGCGAAGCACGAGGGGCTCCCGCTTTACTGGATTCACGGTGCGGGTCATAATGCCAATGTAGACCGGCCCGGTGAGGTCAACCGCATCATCCGCGATTTTGTGGAGTCGCTGGGGTGTGGGTGAAGGCAGCATGTGGAAATATATTACTGAGTCAACAGAAGTGGCTTGAGGATAAGGGCAGCATGCGGAAAGATATTTCTGAGCCGGCATAAGTGCTTTGAGAATAAGGGCAGCATGCGGAAAGATATTTCTGAGCCGGCATAAGTGTCTTGAGAATAAGGACAGCATGCATAGATTGATACAGCAGGAGACCCTCGGAGGATAGACATGAGCAAAGAATTATTTATCAGGGCAATTACCCGTTTTGTGGCAGGTGTGATACTTCTCGGAGTGCTGCTATTTGCGCCTGCCGGAACATTTCGATATCCGCAGGCCTGGATCTTCATGGGAATCCTGTTCATCCCCATGTTCGGCGCCGGTCTTGTCATGATGGCGAAAAATCCGGAGCTTTTAGAAAAGCGCCTAAATGTAAAAGAAAAGGAATCCGAGCAGCGGTCTGTCATACTTTTCAGCGGGATCATGTTCCTGGCCGCATTCCTCACTGCCGGGTTCTGCTTCAGGTTCAACTTTTTGATGCTGCCCTTCCCGGTCAGCTGCGCCGCCGCGGTCATTTTCCTTCTCGGCTACGCGCTTTACGCGGAAGTGCTCAGGGAGAATACCTACCTTTCAAGGACCGTCGAAGTTCAGGAAAATCAGAAGGTGGTCGACACAGGTCTCTACGGGATTGTCCGCCACCCAATGTACATGACCACGCTCATTATTTTCCTGATGATGCCGCTTATTCTCGGCTCCGTCATATCATTTGTAATCATGTTGGCTTACTTCCCGATTATTACAAAGAGAATCAAGAATGAGGAGCAGGTGCTGGAGGAAGGGCTTGACGGATACAGGGACTATAAGAAGAAGGTGAAGTATCGGCTGATTCCGTTTGTGTGGTGACGCTGCTGTAGCAGGTCACATTCTGTGGTTCCTTCTGGTGTTGACCCGATGAAACTCACGAAGGTCAAAGGCAACTATTATGCCTTCGAATCAAGAATTGGTTGCCTTTGGCGTTGACCCGATGAAACTCGCTGAGGTCAAAGGCAACTATTACGCCTTCGAATCAAGAATTGGTTGCCTGTGCCATCGACCCGATGAAACTCGCTGAGGTCAAAGGCAACTATTTCACCTTCGAATCAAGAATTGGTTGCCTCTGCCATCGACCCGATGAAACTCGCCAAGATCAAAGGCAACTATTTCGCCTCAGAATCAAGAATTGGTTGCCTCTGCCATCGACCCGATGAAACTCAACAAGACGAAAGGCAACTATATGACCTCAGAAGCAGGAATTCAGTTGCCTCTGCCATTGACCCGATGAAACTCGCCAAGATCAAAGGCAACTATATGACCTCAGAAGCAGGAATTCAGTTGCCTCTACCCTTGAGCCGATGAAACTCCCCAAGACCAAAGGCAACTATTTCGTCTTAGAATCAAGAATTGGTTGCCTCTGCCGTTGACCCGATGAAAATCCCCAAGGTCAAAGGCAACTATTTCGCCTTATAATCAAGAATTGGTTGCCTCTGCCATCGACCCGATGAAACTCGCTAAAGTCAAAGGCAACTATTTAGTCTCAAGATGAGGGAATTATGATAAGAGAAGAAATACGTCAAAGATTATTTGAACTTCAGGATGTGCCGTACAGAGACTTCCAGATAAAACTTATACCGACAATCGATCCGGAATCGATGATTGGCGTCCGCACCCCGGCTCTCAGAAAGCTCGCACGGGAATACGGCAGGAGAGATGAGATAGGCGTGTTCCTTCAAGATCTCCCGCACAAGTATTTTGATGAGTATCAGCTGCATGCGTTCATCGTTTCAGGCATTAAGGACTTTGAGACCTGCATCATGAATGTGGAAAAGTTCCTCCCATATGTGGATAACTGGGCGACCTGTGACCAGATGTCACCGACGGTCTTTAAGAAAAAGCGGAAGGAGCTGCTGCCATACATCCGTGAGTGGATGAAATCCGACAGGACATATACGGTTCGCTTTGGCATAGGAATGCTGATGCAGCACTATCTGGATGAGGATTTTGACTCGTCCTATCCGGAGATGGTGGCGGGCATAAAATCCGAGGAGTACTACATCAGCATGATGATCGCCTGGTATTTTGCCACGGCGTTGGCTAAGCAGTATGATACGGTTCTTCCTTTCATCGAGAAAAAGCAGCTTGACAGCCAGACCCACAACAGAGCCATTCAGAAAGCGGTCGAGAGCTATCGGATCACACCGGAGCAGAAAGTGTATCTGAAGACGCTCAAGATCCGAAAATAATAAATAAGCAACGGAAATGGCTTAATAGGCGGATGAAAAGTGACAGAATAAGTAACGGAAATGACTTAATGGGCGGATGAAAAAGATGGAATATGCCGCTGAAGAATTATGATACAAAGAAAAAACACCCTCTCGGCGAAAAGCCGTGAGGGTGTTGGTGTTTACAGCCGGTTATCAGGGAGCTGGCTGTCTTTGGATGAAGGGATTGAGTGTGAACAGTTACTGTGCTGCTCAGAAATCATAGCGAAGGATTTCGCAATTCTTCACCCCAAAGGCCGCATACTCCTCGTTGGTCATGTCAGTGAAATATGACTGAACAACGCGGGCTATGCCGTTGTGGGCGACAAGTATGTAGGTCTTCTCATCTGACTCTGCCTTGATGTCGTCCAGCAGATTATAAATTCTCTGAGCGAGGCGCAGCGTCGATTCGCCGCCCTCGTGGCTGCATGCGAAGAACTCCTTGGCCTTCTTGAAATCGAGGCCATCGCGCGGGGTGGATTCCCATTTGCCAAAATTCTGCTCGATGAGCCTTGGCTCCATGCGGCAGGGAATCCCGGTCAGCTTCGAGATGTGCTTTGCGGTGTCCGCAGCCCGAATGAGCGGGGAGTAGAGAATCTCGTCAGCCTGTATCCCCTCTTCGAGGATCTTTTTGCCGGTAATGATGGCCTGCTCGTGGCCGTACTCCGTGAGTGCGATGTCTGTCGCGCCGCAGATCTTATTTTCAACATTCCACACGGTCTGCCCGTGCCTTACAAAATAAAAGTGTCCCATTATTTCCCCATCTTTTCCTGCCGATCAGTTTTATAAAACCGGCGAGAGCTGTCCTCTTATTTCTTCATTTTTTCCTGCCACTCGGCCTCTTTGAATCCGGTGAGAACATAGTTTTCCGTGACGATGATCGGCCGCTTGACCAGCATGCCGTCTGTTGCGAGCAGAGCGTAGACTTCCGCATCCGTCATTTTCGGAAGCTTGTCTTTTAAGTTCAGCTCGCGGTACAGCATGCCGCTTGTGTTCACGAACTTCTTGACCGGATAGCCGCTCATCTTGTGCCACGCGGCAAGCTCCTCGGCGGTGGGGTTCTCATCCTTGATGTGGCGGTCGGTGTACTCAATACCGTTCTCATCCAGCCACTTCTTTGCCTTCTTGCAGGTGCTGCATTTGGGATATTCGATGAATAACATAGTCGTGTCTCCTTTTAACAAATTGCGCCGGTCACGGCAGAACAAAGAACGCAGGGATTTGGCCGGTAAATTGACCGGAAATCCCTACGTATAAGAATGTAACATAATTAGATTGTGAAGTCACGCATTAGGGATGGTTCTTTTCACGTGGGTTTTTACGCGTCAAAAGAGCCGTCTCCGACGACCAGTATGTCGTCGATCTTCACGCCGAACACGGACGCAAGGATGACCATGTTGTCGATGGTCGGCATGCAGGCTCCGTGCTGCCACTTGTAAATGGCCTGCGGGGTCCCGAAACCGAAGACGTCCTGCAGATCTCTCACGGAGAAGCCTGCGGCCTTGCGCATTGCCTCAATGTTCCTGCCTGTCGCTGCCATATCAATAGTCGGCATTACACACATTTTTTCCTTCCTTTCCGGCCATCCGGCCGGCCGGGAAGGTCAGTCGGATGCCTTAAAATTGTAAATCGGTCTCATTATTTCAATAATGTCTACAGAATCACGGATCACATCGATGATGTCATCGAGTGACTTGTATGCCATCGGAGCCTCGTCAAGAGTAGCTGCGTTCACAGATGTGGTGTAGACACCCTTCATCTCCTGTATGTACTCGTCAAGGCTCAGGCTGTTCTTTGCGTTAGTCCTGGACATGATCCGGCCGGCGCCGTGGGGAGCGGAGTAGTTCCACTCCGGGTTTCCCTTGCCGACGGCAAGCACGCTGCCATCCCTCATATTGATCGGAATCAGGACCTTCTCCCCGGCGTGAGCGGCAATCGCGCCCTTGCGCAGGATCATCTCGTCTGTATCAATATAGTTGTGGATCGTGTGGAAAGCGTCGAAGCCTGTCATGCCGGTCCGCTCGAGCAGGATCTCGGCCATCTTCTCCCGGTTCCTGCGTGCAAATCTCTGGCATATTTCCACATCATGCAGATAGTCGTCCAAATATCTCCCTGTCAGGTAGCACAGATCGTCCGGTATGTCGTATCCGCTCTCCGTCATCTCAAAATGGAGTGCCTTAAGGGCCTTCTGGATTTCCTTCTTCCGCCCCTGCTCCTTGTATGTGCGAATGAGCTCATCTCTCTTTGTCAGGTACTCGTCATACCCCTTGTTCAGCTTTACAGCCAGTTTCTGGTAGAATTCCGCCACCTGCTTTCCGAGGTTGCGGCTGCCGGAGTGGATTACCAGATACTTCGTTCCATCCCCGGTCTCATCGATCTCGATAAAATGGTTGCCACCGCCAAGAGTTCCGAGGCTTCGCTCGAGCCTCTTTGTGTCCTTTAGTTCTCTGTAGCAGCGCAGATCCTCAAGGTCGAACCGCTCGCTGCGGCCCTCCCATACATTTTTGCCGGACGGGATATAGTGTGCGGCCTCGTCCACCTTCTCAAAATCAATCTCATTTCTCCCGAGATTGACCGTGTACATTCCGCAACCGATATCCACTCCGACCACATTCGGGACTGCCTTGTCGATAATTGTCATTGTCGTTCCGATCGTGCATCCCGCTCCGGCGTGGACGTCCGGCATGATTCTGATGCGGGACCCCTCGGTCATCGGGTAATCGCACATCCTGCGGATCTGCTCTATTGCCTCCTCCTCTACGACCTTTGCGTAGCAGATGGCTGTATTTATTTTGCCTCTAATCTCAAACATTTTTTTTCCTCTTTTTTCTTTATAACGGCTGTGAGGTTCACTTCTGCAAATGATGGTATGCGCAAACAAAAAACCGCCTGCCCGGTTCATCCGAGGCAGGCGGCGCGATTATATCAGCTTATTAGGTCCGGAATCTCTTGTCCCTGGGGTCAGGATCCGATTTCAATAACGCGATATTTTCGTCCATAAGTACCTTCAAATGAACACGAAAAACTATAGCCCTGGCTATCATATTTAGGCAGTGCGAGCGCTGATTCACTATTAAGATTAAAGAGATTATATATCGCTGTCATTGAACTTTTTTCCTTTCCCGATTCCGTGCGAACCGTTATTTTTAATGTGAGATTCTTCCTCCGTCCGGCCATGTGGGACGAAATTGTCCGGGCTGCGGGCGGGACCTCTAATTAACTATATAATACTATACCATCTGAAGAAATGTTTGTAAATTATACTTGCGGTATAATCATCTCTAAAACTTTCCGGGCGTAACAGTTCAGACAGACTGTACTTGCAGTTCGCTTGCCGGCAGCAATACGTTTTTCGATGAAGATAATGTTTGCGCCGGCTTCAGGAACTCCGTTTCATTCCGTCTGAATTGTTACTCGCGAGCGAGAATTGAAACAACCGGAGAGAAAGTTTTATTCAGTGATTTCATACCCCGAAATATCGAACAGGGCTTCATCCACCTCATTGTCGATCACCTTGATCGTATAGGTAGATGTGCCTATATCCTGAAGACCCTCGATGACAGGCGCGCCCTTCTCGACATAGACCAGCTGACCGTTCTCATCGAAATAGAAAGCACACTCGGCTGTATATTCGCCGGCCGGGAAGTACTCCACGTCATAGGTGACTCCGTCTTTCTCCCTCGTCTCCTCTGTGCAGTCTGTCTCATGCGCATAAGTCCAGATATCGCTGTACAGGCTGTCCATCCTCTCGATGTTATCTGAGAAGTAGGAGCTTGATACGGTGGTGGCAATGACACCGGTCTTTTTCTCAGGATCAAGATTGTAGGCTGTATCATCTCTGAAGACGACTATGCTGGGGGATTCATAACCGGCGACTTTTGTGAGTTTGTAGGAGTAGAACATACCGCCCTTGCTGTAGGAATCGATGCTCTGCGTGGCGTCCATATACTCCGTATGCATATCATAGCTCAGGTGGATGGCGTCAGCGGAGTCGAGCTGTGACCAGAATGTTCCGAGTTTGGATTCCAGAATGCGGCCTTCCATTGCCGCGCGGACTTCATCAGCTGTCATCGGTGAGAACATGGAGATGTCCGCTTCCTGCTGCGCATAGTAGAGAACCATGCTTTCGTCTCCGTAAAGGTCCAGTATAAGAATACCGTCCTCCACTGCTGCGCTGGCACTGCTCTCATCTTCCATCGTTATGGTGCACTCGCTTCCGTCAAGCGTCCATGAGGCGATATCCATGCTGTCCTCGCCCATAGTCATAGATCCTTTGGAGTCTGCTCCCAGCGTGAGTACTGACTCAAGTTCCATCTCCGCGGCATGAATCAGATACCCTTCATACTCAACGGCGAATATTTTGTACTCACCTTCCACCGGCAGTTCGACCTTCTGGGGCTCAACTTCGGCGCTGACTTCCGCGACGGATTCAGTCTGGGCAGCGGCGGATTCTGCCGGCTCTGCCGTTTCAGACTTGCCTGTGTCAGCAGCCGCGGTGCTTTCAGGCGTGGCAGCCGGCGTTGTGGGAGCCGATTCGCCGCCGCAGGCACACAGAGTGAAGGCCAGTGTCAGGGCGAAAAGCGCGGATAATAGTTTTCGTGTTTTGTACATGATACTCTCCTCCTTCCTTGTTCCGTTCCTTTCGGTACATAGCATAAATTCACCGAAAAAGATAATTTAATAACTGTATTATGCCGACAATATGTATTGTGTATATCTTATTGTATCATATATAGAGTGCGGTGTCATCACGATAGCGTGTTTTGCCGGGACCCATTGTGTGGGTCACGTTTCTTATAAATTGCACAGAAAAAGAATTCTCTGCAGGTAATTTATCAGAATAAAATATGATATAATTTATGCAAATATAAGCTGCGGAGCCAATCAGCCGATGTCCCGCGGCGTGCGTAAACTTTGCTGAGTGCATATTAACAAATGGCAGGGAACCCGAAAACCAACGAGCAAGTCACAAAAAACACAAGAAGGAGTTGCATCACATGGAGTGTCTGACACTAAAAAAATCGAACTGTAAGAACTGCTACAAATGTATCCGCCACTGTCCTGTAAAATCAATCCGCTTCACCGGCAATCAGGCATATATTATCGGCGACGAATGCATTATGTGCGGCCAGTGCTTTGTCGTATGTCCGCAGAATGCAAAACAGATAACCGATGAAACAGAGAAGGTAAAAGTATTCCTTCAGAGCGGCGTCCCGGTCGTGGTCAGCCTTGCGCCGTCATTTGTCGCCAATTTTGACGGCGTCGGCATAGAATCGATGCGTGATGCCTTAAAGCAGCTCGGCTTCTACGATGTGGAGGAGACGGCGATCGGCGCGACGATAGTTAAGCGGGAGTATGACCGCATTTGCAACGAAGAGGGACGGGACATTATTCTCACATCGTGCTGCCACTCTGCGAACCTTCTGGTCCAGAAGCATTTCCCGAAGCTGATCCCATATCTTGCGGACGTGCTGTCCCCCATGCAGGCCCACTGCAAGGAAATTAAAAAGAGGATTCCGAATGCCAAAACGGTTTTCATCGGCCCGTGCGTCGCGAAAAAAGATGAGGCCCAGCGCTACGAGGGGCTCGTCGATGCTGTGCTGACATTTGATGAACTCAGCGCATGGCTGAAGTCAAAGAATATCGTGCCGGAGAAGAAGCTCGATCACGACGATAACAGCAGAGCGCGTTTCTTCCCCACCACCGGCGGAATTCTGAAGACGATGGCGATGGAGAACCCGGAATACACATACATGGCGATCGACGGGACGAGAAACTGCATCATGACCCTGAAAGAAATCGAGGCCGGAAACGTCCACCACGCCTTCATAGAGATGTCCGCCTGCATCGGCAGCTGTATCGGCGGACCTGTCATGGAGAAGTTCCACGCGGCGCCGGTCAAAGATTACGCCGCTGTCGCGAGGTATGCCGGCAAGAATGATTTCACCGTTGAGCAGCCCGACAGAACAGAGACCATAAAAGATTTCAATATAATTGAGCATCAGAGCAGAATGCCGAGCGAATACGACATCAAGGAAACGCTGAAGCAGATGGGCAAGCTGAAGCCTGAAGATGAGCTCAACTGCGGCACATGCGGTTATGACACATGCCGGGAAAAGGCAATCGCTATCCTGCAGGGCAAGGCGGATATCTCCATGTGCCTGCCGTTCCTGAAAGAGAGAGCCGAGAATTTCTCAGATACTATTACAAGGAATTCACCCAACGGTATTCTTGTTCTGAATGACAGCCTGGAAGTCCAGCAGGTGAACCGGGCAGCACTCAGGATCCTGAACCTTCGGTCTGCAAATGATATCCTCGGAGATCTGGTCGTCCGCGTCCTGGATCCGGGTGATTTCCTTAAGATTTTAGGTACCGGCGGAAGTATCCATGACAAGCGGGAGTATCTGGCTGAGTACAGAAAATATGTGGAAAAGACGATCGTCTATGACAGAGAATACAACAGCATTTTCTGCATGCTGCGAGACGTCACCGAGGAGGAGAGCGAGAAGGAAAAGAGACAGGATATCAGCCGCCAGACGATGGAGATTGCGGACAGGGTGGTAGATAAACAGATGCGGATCGTTCAGGAGATCGCTTCACTTCTTGGAGAGACCGCCGCCGAGACTAAAATTGCGCTGACAAAATTGAAGGAGTCGATCAAAGATGAATGATTTGTGTATGGATATAGGTTGGAAAAGTATCAACCATGAAGGAGAACAGCTCTGCGGGGACCACGTCGACGTGGCACAGCAGGATGAGAACTCCACAGTCATCGTTCTTGCGGACGGCATGGGGAGCGGGGTCAAGGCGAGTATCCTTTCGACGCTCACATCAAAAATCATTTCCACAATGATGGCTGAGGGACTTAAAGTCGAAGATTGTGTTTCGACGATCGCGGCGACGCTTCCGATCTGCTCGGTCCGGAAAGTTGCCTACTCGACGTTCACCATTCTCCATATTATTGATAATGAGAGGGTGGAGGTCATCGAGTATGGCAATCCTGATATGATTTTCCTCCGCGATGATGAAATCTATGATTATCCGAAACAAGTAATCTATGTTGAGGGGAAGGAAATCTACAGATCCGTCATTCGCCTTCAGGAAAATGACATTATGGTCGCCATGAGCGACGGATGTCCGCATGCTGGAGCCGGTCTGGAGTACAACTCCAACTGGGAGTGGAAAGACATAGCCAATTACGTCAGGAACATCTCCGCGGCAGGATATTCAGCCAAGAACCTTGCGACCATGCTGGTTGATGAGTGCGACAGGGAGTACGCCTACCGGCCGACCGACGACGCGACCGCATGTGTTGTCAAAGTGCGGAGACGCGAGCCCGTGAATGTCCTTTTTGGTCCTCCGAGGAACAGGGACGACAGCAATCGCATGATGGCGCTGTATTTTTCGAAAGAGGGCAAGCATATCATCTGCGGAGGCACAACGGCTTCCATCGCCGCAAAATTCCTGCGCAAGGAACTCAGGGTCAGTATGGACTACGATATGGACAGTGATATTCCGCCGATCTCTGAGATCGACGGCGTCGATCTGGTGACCGAGGGCGTCATCACAATGAACAGGGTCGTGGAATACGCGAAGGACGCCCTTGACAAGAATGAGCTGTACGAAAAGTGGGGCTTTATGCATGACGGCGCGTCGCTGATCTGCCGCATGCTGTTCGAGGAAGCGACGGACGTCAATTTCTATGTCGGAAGAGCAGTCAATCCTGCCCATCAGAATCCGGATCTGCCCATCAACTTCAATATTAAGATGAACCTCGTGAAGGACCTGGCAGAGTGCCTGGAGCAAATGGGAAAACGTGTCAGGGTGAGTTACTTCTGATGATGTGAGACTTGAATAGCCGATCTTAAAGCAGTGGTCCTGCCGGCTTGACCGGGAGGGCCACTTTTAAGCAGAGATTATTCCGTTTTGACCGAAACTGCCACTCCCCAGCGGGAAATCCACCATTGTGGGCGGCTGAACGGCGAAAAGTGCGGGATTTTCCGCATTTGCAACCCGCAATTGACAAATTGCAAAGCCCGCTTTATAGACTGAAGCCCTCCGCGCAGGTATGATTTCACTATCAGCACAGAGCAATTACCTGTGCGGAACGGAGGAGACATTATGATACTCGCAGAGAAAATCGTATTACTTAGAAAAATGAAGGGGATGTCCCAGGAAGATCTGGCGGAGCAGCTGGGAGTCAGCAGACAGTCGATCTCCAAGTGGGAAGGGGCCCAGACAGTTCCGGATCTCAAGAGAATCCTCAGCATGGCGGAGCTTTTCGGCGTCAGTACAGATACACTTTTAAGGGACGATATGGATCTGGAAGAACAACTCCCGGTCATACCGGTGACAGAGGAGACAGCAGCTCAGGTGACCGGCTATGTCGCGCAGGAGGAGCCGGTCCTTCGGCAGATTTCTATAGAAGAGGCAAATGAGTACCTGCGCATGAAGAACAAATCCGCCGGGTGGATCGCTATCGGCGTCATGCTCTGCATCCTCTCGCCGATAGCCCTTATGCAGCTCTCGGCAGCCCAGGAAGCCGGATACATTGCACTTACAGAGAACCAGGCAGCCGGTATCGGTCTCGTCATTCTCATGATGATGATCGGATGCGCCGTGGGTGTGTTCGTATATTACGGGATGAAGATGAAGCCCTACGAATATGTTCAGACAGAGCCCATCGAGACAGCTTACGGCGTGAGCGGAATGGTCACGGAGCGCATTGAAAAATTCAACACTGCTCATACTCGCGACATGATCATCGGCATTCTTCTCTGTGTAATGTCCTGCATTCCGATTTTTGTCGCACTCATTATAACTGAGGACGATTACGCTCTGGTGACGGCGGTCTGCGTGCTGCTCGTTCTGGTCGCGATCGGTGTCATGCTGATTGTCCGGACCAACATTATTATGGACGCCATGAAAGCGCTGCTCGAGGAGGGAGAGTTCTCGCGTGCCAAGAAGGAGGAGAGCCGACGCAACGAGGCCATCATGGGTGTTTACTGGTCGGCCTGGACGGTCATTTACCTGGCAGTCAGCTTTCTCACAAAGCGCTGGGATATGACCTGGATCATCTGGCCGGTAGCCGGCGTGGGGTGCGGCCTTCTGGCAGCTATTTTGAGGGTGGCAAGATCGAAGGAGTGATGAAGCATTGGTCCGCCAAGGGACCAGAGAGGTTCACTGAGCCGGAGGAGCAGGAGTAGTTCGGCCGAGACGTGGACAAGACTTAAACTACAGGATACACCGGGAAGCAGATTTATACGGATGCTTCCCGGTGTTTTTTATCTCAGTGGCGGTTACAATCCCCCACTGAGATAAACGCTCCGCTCAGATGATATTGACCCAGATATTATGCCGTGCCCTATAAATACGAAGATTATCTTTGCTTTTTCCTGCATGGGGATTGACGTGCGAAGATTACGTGCATATAATACGGATAGAGAAGATATTCTTCACTACAATAAGATAATCTTCATCCAGAACCGGATTCAAACGGAATAAAGGAGGCGCTCATGGACCGCGTGATTCTCCACGCCGATGCCAACTGCTTCTATGCCGCCGTCGAGATGCTGCACCGGCCGGAATACGACGGTCAGCCCCTCGCGGTGGGCGGGGATGCCGAGAAACGGCACGGCATTATACTGACAGCCAACTATATAGCAAAGCGGCGGGGGGTGAAGACAGGGTCCGCCCTCTGGGAAGCCCGGCAGGCCTGCCCCGGCCTTGTAATTGTCCCGCCGAATTATGACCAGTATCTGCGATTCTCCCGCTATATGCGGGAGATTTATTCTCACTACTCGGACAAGGTCGAGTCCTTCGGACTGGACGAGTGCTGGCTCGACGTGACGGACAGCGTCGGGATCCGGGGAGACGGTGTCTCCATCGCGCAGGAAATCAACCGCAAGGTAAAGAGCGAGCTCGGAATCACGATCAGTGTGGGAGTGAGCTGGAATAAGATATTTGCAAAATTCGGATCGGATTACAAGAAGCCGGACGCGGTGACGGACGTGAACCGGGACAACTACCGGCAGATCGTCTGGCCGAAGCCGGCGGAGGACCTTTTGTATGTGGGACGCGCTACGAAGAGGAAGCTTGCCGGTGTCGGCATCCACACGATAGGTCAAATCGCGGAGGCGGATCCGTCATACCTGCACTGCATGCTTGGAAAGCAGGGGCTGATGCTGTCTGTATTTGCCCGCGGAGAGGACAAGACGCCGGTCGCGAAGGAGAACACGGACGCGCCGATCAAGAGCATAGGCAACGGCATGACCATGCCGCGGGACCTGGTGAATGATATGGAGGTGAAGATGGCGATCTACATGCTCTCCGAGTCCGTGGCGACGAGGCTGCGCGAGAACCATTTCGCCGGGGACGTCATCGAGATATTCGTCAGGGACAATGACCTCATGGGATTCACCCGCCAGCACAAGATTCCTTTTCCCACGAACATCTCCGACGAGATCGCAAGGCAGGCCATGCAGATCTTTCTTGAAAATTACCGCTGGCAGAAACCGATCCGCGGCGTCGGCGTGCGCGTAGCCAGCCTGCACGGGGAGCGGTACCCCTATCAGCTCGACCTTTTTCAGAGCGAGGAGAGGCGGGAAAAGCAGCTCGCGGTGGACCGTGCGGTGGACGAGATCAGGAAACGGTTCGGGACGGAATCAATCCAGCGCGGCCTTATGTTCTTCGGACCGGAGATCACTCCGAGAAAAAGGCAGGAGCAGACGATCCACCCGCATTCTTACCTGGAGAGGGGTAATCAGGCCTTCGGATAAGAGGAGTTTATGACGAAAGCGTAATCCATGCAGATGAGGGGACATCCGGGCATTTGTATAAGGAATCGGAAAGGGATGATTCATCGGAATTTTTTTCATTGATTCCGTAATCATCATAATACGGAATGAATTGCAGTCTAATTGTGGACATTGCCGAAATATTGCATATAAAAACGTTGCAAAACGGATGGTTTTTTGAACATTTTTGCCGAAAAACTTGAGATTTGTGTGAGAACAGAGTATTATATAGTAAATCAAGTCCCAAGGCAGAGGGACTGAATCGGCAGCGTGATGACTAACTATGCAGACTGAATGCGCGGTAGTGGAAGGAGGATTTACTATGATGAGTTTTGTACCTGTATTTGTGCCGCTGTGCGCGGTGCTTGCCCTGTTCTTTGCGTTATACCTTGCAGGCTCTGTGCGCAGGGAGGAGGAGGGGACTGACCGGATGAAAGAAATATCCGGCGCGATCCGTGAGGGAGCCAACGCGTTCCTCTTCTCGGAATATAAAGTCCTTGTTATATTTGCGGCCGTGCTGTTTGTCGTCATCGGAGTGGGCATCGGAAACTGGATCACTGCGGTTTGCTTCCTGATCGGCGCGATATTCTCTACCATGGCAGGATTTTTCGGCATGAGAATCGCGACGGAGGCTAACGTCAGAACCGCAAATGCAGCCCGGACCTCCGGCATGGCCAGAGCCCTGACGGTCGCCTACCACGGCGGCGCGGTCATGGGATTTTCGGTCGTAGGACTCGGACTTCTCGGTGTGAGCGTAATTTATCTGGTTACCGGCAATGCGGATGTCCTCTTCGGCTACAGCCTCGGAGCGTCTTCCGTCGCGCTTTTCGCCCGTGTCGGCGGCGGTATTTATACCAAGGCTGCGGACGTCGGCGCTGACCTTGTCGGCAAGGTTGAGAACAATATCCCGGAGGATGACCCGAGAAACCCGGCAGTTATTGCTGATAATGTCGGTGACAACGTCGGTGACGTTGCCGGCATGGGCGCGGACCTTTTCGAATCTTACGTCGGCGCTGTCGTGTCGGCGATCACGCTGGGAATTCTTGCCTATGACAGGGCAGGAGCAATCTATCCGCTCCTCCTTGCCGGAACGGGCATCATAGCGTCTATGATCGGAACGTTCTTCGTAAAAGGCGATGAGAACGGAAATCCACAGGCAGCCCTCAACCGCGGCAGCTACGTCGCGTATATTATTACGATTGTATTTGCCCTCATCGGCAGCAACATGATACTCGGCTCGATGAAGCCGGCATTTGCCGTCATCTTCGGTCTCGCGGTCGGTTTCATTATCGGTCAGGCGACAGAAATGTTCACATCCGACAGATACGGTTCTGTCAAGAAGATTGCGGAGCAGTCCCAGACCGGTTCCGGAACCAATATCATCTCAGGTCTCGCAGTCGGTATGAAGTCAACGGTCATCCCGATTGTATGCATCTGCATCGGCATCATGGGCGCTTACCTAATTGCCGGGCTGTACGGCATTGCGCTGGCAGCGGTCGGCATGCTGGCTACGACGGGCAGCACGATCGCGGTCGACGCGTATGGCCCGATCGCCGACAACGCCGGCGGTATCGCCGAGATGTCGGGACTTGATGAGAGCGTCAGAAACATCACAGACAAGCTGGACTCTGTAGGTAACACGACAGCAGCCATCGGCAAGGGATTTGCCATCGGCTCCGCCGCGCTGACAGCGCTTGCTCTCTTCGTGTCCTATGCGCAGGCAGTCTCTCTGGATGCTATCAACATCATGGCTCCGAAGGTCATCGTCGGAATCTTCATCGGCGGCATGCTGACATTCCTCTTCTCGGCGATCACGATGGAATCTGTATCCAAGGCGGCTTACAGTATGATCGAGGAAGTCCGCCGCCAGTTCCGCGAGGATGCCGGCATTCTGAAAGGCACCAGCCGTCCGGACTATAAGACCTGCGTCGGCATTTCCACGATTGCAGCCCTTCGCGAGATGATCGTTCCCGGTATCATTGCGGCTGCGGCTCCGATCGTCATCGGCCTCCTTCTGGGCACCGAAGCCCTCGGCGGCCTGCTGGCAGGCGCTCTGGTCACAGGTGTTCTTCTTGCAATCTTCATGTCCAACTCCGGCGGAGCGTGGGACAACGCAAAGAAGTACATCGAGGGCGGCAACTACGGCGGCAAGGGCTCAGAGGCCCATCACGCGGCGGTCGTCGGCGACACGGTCGGTGATCCGTTCAAGGATACATCGGGCCCGTCCATCAACATTCTGATCAAGCTGATGACAGTGGTCTCGCTGGTATTTGCGCCGCTGTTCCTGTCGATTGGAAGTCTGTTCTGATGAGGGTGATCTTTTAACAGATAATAAACTGAGGATAAGCAGCAGGGCTGCCGCGGTGTGCGGCAGCCCTGTTTTCGGGTTTTGGGGGTTTCGATTGTCGGTCGTGATTTTGGGCGACAGTTCATATCATGTTTTTCGAGTTTACGACTGCAGAGC
The DNA here is from genome assembly GCA_045221675.1 of Lachnospiraceae bacterium. Lineage (GTDB taxonomy): Bacteria > Bacillota > Clostridia > Lachnospirales > Lachnospiraceae > Chordicoccus. The sequence goes on from JBGUWZ010000040.1 coordinate 23,442, forward strand.
CGACAGTAGGAAGCAGCACTTATCTCTTTTGAACTGTTGGCTGCGAACAGTGCCGACAGTTCATAACTTGCTTTTTAAATTTGGTACTGTCAAGGAAACAAAAAATGACAGTACCAATACAAAAAAGTGTTTCTCATACTGTCATTTCAGAATATGTTTAGTCTGAACTGACAGTAGTAAGAGCAGGAACGTTAGAAAATACTGCATTTTTTGTCGTTTATATATAGCTTGGCGACAGTCGGATCCGACAAAACCAGCTCAGGCGACTGCAAAGAGAGAAGAAAAGTACTCGAAAACGGCAGTAGCAAGAACCATTTCTGGATTCGCTACTGTCACACCCAAATAACGGCAGTAGGAATGACACATTCTTGCTTCTCTACTGCTACAGCCAATTAACCACAGCAGTTAAAATTTGCCCCTCCGTGTCCATGATACGGAGGGGCAAATAATCAAAATCAAAGATGTTGTTTTCCTACAACCGCTATCTGTGTTTCGCGTGCTTAGGCACGCGAGGATGCGCAGGGATTCGGCTTGGTAATATGTCGGTTGACGCCGGCACAAATCCTGCGCCAAGTCTCGCAAGCGAGATTTGATTGCAAAGCTCTTTTGCGTTTACGGCACAATCGATGAGTCAGTAAGCATTGCAATAAGTGAGTCGGTCTGTTCGTCATCGATCATCATCATGGAAATCTTGCCGTCCTTCACGGTTACACGGCATATGTATTCGAGATCATCGGGATTTGTCTCCCAGCTGCGAGCATATCTCGCAATGATGCGGGCCTCGCCGTCGCCAACGACTTTGAAAGTGTAGTGCTCGGTCTCGGCTGTTCCGACCAGCTCCTCGGACTCCGTGGAGTCGGCCTTCTTTGTAGTGTGCTCTGTCTCCTCGAGGACACCGTCACCTTCGAGCTCGACTGTCCACTCGTAACCGGTGGAGGGGATGCCTGTGTAGTCCGCGGTGATGGTCTTGCCGGAACCGAGAAGCTCTGCGTTCGGCCAGGCAACTTTGAATTGTGAATCGCCGCAGGCTGTGAGTCCGATGGCTGTAAGTACAATGAGTGATGTTAAAACAAGTGTGCAGATTTTTCTCATAAGAATCTCCTTTTATAATTCAGTGTGAGCTGACCCCGCGAGGCGGAGACCGCAGGGATTCGGTTTGGAATTATGTCAGCTGACGCTGACCCGAATCCCGCGCCAAGTCTCGCGAGCGAGACTTGAATTATCTCTAGGTATTATACGAAAATGCAGGGAAGAAGGATATAGTGTGGAGGAAAAATTGAGGAAATTGAGGAAATCCTCATAAGCAATAAAATAGAGCTGCGGATGCCTGCAACAGGAAACAGCGTGCACGTAATCCACACTTCACTTTCGAATTATTATGTGCTAGAATTAGTCATTGGCAAAGGCGCCTTAAAGGATACGTTTCTTTAAGGCGCCATTTTTGCGTTTAACGGTAAATTACAAGAATTCCTTCATCCTGTCAGGTGGATGGCGTGTAAGAGGATGAAAAATTCTGACTTTCGCGGAGTGGGGCAGGCAGGATCTGCATGACTTCGCGTGAAAGCAAGCCTACGGAGGAGACAAACATGTTCCAAATCAATGAAAACTATCTGAAATTACAGGGAAGCTATCTTTTTTCAACAATCGCAGCTAAAATCCGGGCTTACAGCGAACTTCACCCGGACAAAGAAATCATCCGGCTGGGAATCGGTGATGTCACTCTGCCACTGGCCCCGGCTGTGATCAGCGCCCTGCATGACGCGGTCGACGAGATGGCAGTTCAGGAGACCTTCCGCGGATATGCGCCGGATTTGGGGTATGAGTTCCTGAGGAGTGCTATTTGCAAAAATGATTTCCGGAGCAGAGGTGCAGACATCGCCGTAGATGAGATCTTCATCAGCGACGGCGCAAAGAGCGACTCCGGAAACATAGGTGACATCTTCTCGGTTAACAACCGGGTGGCCATCTGTGACCCGGTCTACCCGGTCTATCTCGACTCCAATGTGATGGACGGGCGGGCAGGCGATTACATGCCGGAGACCGAGCGCTATTCTAAAGTAATCTATATGCCCTGCACGGAGTACAACGGCTTTGTGCCTGAGCTCCCGAAGGAGCAGCCGGATATGATTTATCTGTGCTTCCCGAATAACCCGACAGGAATGACGATCTCGAAAACCGACCTTCAGAAATGGGTCGATTATGCGCGCGAAGTCGGCGCGGTCATCATTTACGATGCCGCGTATGAGGCCTACATCACAGAGGAGGGCGTTGCCCACACGATTTATGAGTGCGACGGGGCGAAGGAGTGTTCGATCGAGCTGCGCAGCTTCTCCAAAAACGCCGGGTTTACAGGCACCCGTCTCGGCTATACGGTCGTCCCGAAGCAGCTTAAGTGCGGCGACGTCTCGCTCAATGCCCTGTGGGCGAGACGGCACGGGACCAAATTCAACGGTACGGCATACATTGTTCAGCGGGCAGGTGAGGCGGTCTACAGTGAGGCCGGTAAGAAGGAGACTGCCGCGCAGGTCGCATATTACATGCGAAATGCTTCCTACATCCGCACATCTCTTCTTGAGGCCGGCTACACGGTCTACGGCGGTGTGAACGCGCCGTATATATGGCTGAAGACACCGCACGGCATGACGTCGTGGGAGTTTTTCGACTATCTGCTGGAAGGTGCAAATGTCGTCGGCACCCCCGGCTCCGGCTTCGGCCCCAGCGGTGAAGGCTTCTTCAGACTGACCGCATTCGGCTCCTATGAGAACACAAAAGAGGCGGTGGAGAGAATCTGCAGGATGTAGTGTGTCCATCGTGTCAAGACGGAGATCGGCGTTACGGCTTTGACCACAGTGAGCTGTGTCCTGACCGGAGGTCGACGTTTCGGATTAGAGCATGGGAGTGCTGTTCTGCAGGGGCACATTCCTATTTCGGGAATTTAATCTCTTCCGGGTAGCCCCAGGCTCTCAGCTCCTCCGGTCCGAAGGCCGGCGGCTCCGTACCTTTGGTGACCGTGAGAACGTGGTAGTAGATCTCTGCGAATTCTTCAATATAGTTGGCCTTCAGATAAGCACTCTCGATATCTTTTTCATCGACAGCCAGAGCTCCGTGCCGGGCAAGCAGGAGTGCGTCGGAAATCTTGACAGGTTCAATTACGGATTCGGCAAGTTCCATGCTGCCGGGTCTGCCGTACGGCGCAACGGTAATCACTCCGGTCTACAGGAGCATTACTGTGCATGCTTGGGCGCGCGAGGCTGCAAAGTGGAAGACGCACAAGTGAGTTACGCAGCTCGTGCGTGATCAGAGATCGCGATTTATAAAGAATGTAAAAAACCGCCGGACTAATCAATCCGGCGGTTTTGAGTATTCGTTTTAGTTGCAGCCTATAGCAGTGCCTTTATTTATGCGGCATGGCTTGTATTGTCCGTGACCTTGATTGCGTTCCAGCCTTTGTCTGTCATCTGGCCTTTAATTACAACTGTGATCTCGTCATCCACTTCAATGGTGTCTGCGATGTGCTTCTCAGCATTTCCAATCAGAACTGTGATGCTGCAGCCTTCAGCGCGGATCTGAAGTGTGTTGCCGTTTACTGCTGTGACTGTGCCGTTCAGTGTTTTCTCGGCATTTGCCTCAGCCTGTCTGCGAGCCTCTTCTTCCTCAGCCTGTCTCTGTCTCTCGAGCTCAGCCTGTCTGCGAGCCTCTTCCTCTTCAGCCTGTCTCTGAGCCTCAAGCTCAGCCTGTCTGCGAGCCTCTTCCTCTTCAGCCTGTCTCTGAGCCTCAAGCTCAGCCTGTCTGCGAGCTTCTTCTTCAGCCTGTCTCTGAGCCTCAAGCTCAGCCT
>JBGUWZ010000041.1:0-6542 GCA_045221675.1 Lachnospiraceae bacterium
CAGGAACATGACCGCCTCGCTGCGGGTGCAGGCTCTGTTGATTCCGAATGTGCCGTCGCTGTAACCCTTCGTGATCCCTGCGTCGGCCGCCCAGTAAATTGCCTTATAGTACGGGTGCTTCGGATCCTGAACATCTGAGAAGCCCTTCGTTGGTTTCGGTGTCGGCGTTGGTTTCTGTGTCGGTTTCGGAGTCGGAGTCGGCGTTGGCGCTTTGCTCGTGTACTCCGCATTAAGTGTCACAGTAATGCCCCAACTGTGATAATAGTAGCCATCGATAACGAGATATCTGTAATAATCGCCTGCCTCGTCTTTGACATTATCAAAGTAGGTAAATGACCGGTCATCCTGCGTCTTCTGGATTTCTGGATCCGAGACCGTTTCGCTGACCACCGTCACGGTATATTCGCCCGCAAAATCCTGAGCGGCCTTTAACGCCTCCTCTTTTGCCTCTTTAATCATCTGGTTGACCGTCGGATTATACGGATCCGTGAATGCAGATGCCGTCACCTCGTCGAATGAGCAATCATAACAGTTATCAGGCAGCCGCGTATCTTTAACATACACCTCGCCCACAACTTCCGTGGTGCTTCTGTCTACACTATTATCTATTCTCGCATCGCGGGTGTAGTGCCAAGCTGCAGTAACCGTCGTGTCCTCCGTTACAGTGATGCTTTCACCTGCTTTTTTGAGTTCATCATTGACGGACCATCTGTAGAATACACGCTCAGAATTGTCATGTGCAAATGTACACTCCGGAAGCTCATACTCCTCTCCCGCAGCCACTGTCACCGGTGCCATGCTGCCCTTTCCGGTACCCGGGTCGAAGCTCACTGTGCAGGTGCCTTCTGCAGCTGCTTCAAATACAGCGCAGACGTAGCGAAGCGGCTCATAGTCTCCGTCTATGACCGTCTCGCCCGGCTTGTAGGTGAAGCTCGTTTCGGTGGAGATGACATCGCCCTCGTAGGACTTTCCTCCGCCCGGACCCCATTCGATGTTCACGTGATACCAGCCCACAAATTTATAGCCATCATCCGGCTGTGCGTAGACCGTGCACTCGTCGCCCTTGTAGAACTGAAGGATATCGCCGTAGACGAAATCCGTGCCGTCTCTAGCAACAATGCCTTCCGGCCAGACATCCCAGCTCGGCGTGTACTTGACGGCTACCTTGCCGCCCATAACGGTAGAATCGCCGGCGCGGCCGTCTGTGTTGCCGACCCACATTTGCACCTGATCACCGTAATGAGCACTGGGATCTTTCTCGAACACGGCGCAGACGTAGGGTCTTTCAAGGGGAATCGGGGCCGTGAATTGATACTCATACTCCGTCGACAGCGGTTCTCCCTTGTAGCGCTTCTCACCCGGCGCCGGATCCGGCTCTCCCTGGTACCAGCCGAGGAAGCGATAGCCGTCTTTGGGTTCGGCCCGGAGATATACTTCTTCGCCTTCGCTTACAAAGTTGTTGGATGCGCTCGTCCTCTGGCCATCTCTCTCATTGCCCTCATAGTACATCCAGTAGGTGCCTCCGGTGTTCATGTTTCCCCCGACGTCCGAGATCAGCACACCGAAGAACGTGTCCTCCGCAGCTTCCACAGGGATTGCCGCCTGCGGCACGAGGCCGAGGATCAGTCCCAAAATCAGGAGTATTGCCCACATCTTGCGTTTCATTCTACTCACCTTCCTCTCGTTTTTCATGCCGGTCCTACGGCATTGCATAATAATACAATTTAACACTAGCCCAAAGACCGGTGCTGTTTCAAGTAAGGTTCCGGGAGGGTGGGGTGATTTCAGGGTAAGGTTTGGGTAGGGGCGGGTTTTTCACGTATGCGACAGTCCAGGGAAACGGCTTTTGCGCAAAAACGCAGGTCCTTCCCTCCGAAATCAGAAACGCGTCACCGTTTCTTAGTTCGAAGTTAAGGACCTGCGTTTTTCGATAAAAATGATGTTTATGACGAATTATGGAGCTTCGTTACAGCTTATCTGAACTGGCTCACGTGAAAAGAACCGTCCCCGACTCATTAACCGGTTACCAGCGGCAGCACATATGTCACCCACATCCAGCTCACCGGCATGACAAGCACCATAGCCGGAATCATGTCTGCCACCGGGAACATCTTTACCTTGATCATCCTGAAGCCGGTGGCAAGAAGCAGCACTCCGCCGCAAGCTTTGAAATCATTTATCATCGACGGGCTCGTCATAGGGTAAATAACACCGGCAAGCATAAAAAGCAGCATGAATATCACGAGCTGCGGCACCGCAATAAACGCGACGACTACTCCCAGAGAGCAGGCAAATATCATTGCCGTCGGCAAATCCAATAAGGCAGATGGAACTGATCCCCATCGTCATCGCGCATGCGCCAAAGATCATATTGAGTTTTTCTTTGAAATCTGTACTGAGGTATTTGCCTACTAAGCCGCCCAGAAGGCCGCCTATGATGACCACCACTACGTTGACTAACACTCCTATAGGCATCTCATACATCCTCCTTTTCCTAAAGACTCGTAAACTAGTTTTTCACATTTCCTGCTCAGCAAAAAGCAGGCTGATCTCATCGACTGGCTGCATAGATGGAAATGAGCTTCAGCCGATTCGGACATCCCGTCTTCTGAAGCAGGTTATGGATATGATATTTCACTGTGCCATCGGAAATGCACAGCTCATCCGCGATCTCCTGGTTCGTTTTCTCCTCCAGCAGGAAGCGGAGCACCTCCCGCTCCCTCGCAGAGAGGTTATAACTCTCGGAGAACTGGATGAAAATCTCCTGCTCACTCTTTTGCTTCTTGGGCACCGGAAAATACAAGACCCGATAAACATGGAGAAACAGCAGCATTGACGCCACAAAGAGCAGGGCCGCTGTCCCGACCAGAATCAGAAAATGCCCGGACAGCGCAAGGCACAGAACTTCTCCGGCAGCATCACCGATGCGGCCGATCAAAAGTCCGAAACCACACAAAGGTATAAGCGAGAAATCCCGCGAGATATCAGAAAATAGAATAATGCGGTAAACAGTGTAAAAACCGGACGCAAAATAGCTGAGTGCCCAGAAGAAATTACTGGAGACCGGCTCGTCATGCGCAGCCAGAATAAAAAACGGGATCACAAGAGCGATCACGGCGCAGACGGCGCCGTAGCGGCGGTTCTTATTATTGGCATAACCCGCAATCAGAAGGCCTGCCGCATAAAAAAGGCGGGAAAACTCCACGCTGATGCCATTTCTGATATCGGCCGAGGGAAAACTGAAGCCGCAGCTGTTCACCACGCTGAGCAGCAGAACAAGGGCACCGGCAAGAAGAAGGAACTGCCCTCTGCTCATATCCTGCGGCAGCTCATACTTTGGCGAAGGCTCCGAATCCGATGAAGATTCCCGATTTGACGGCCAAACCTGCGAAGCAACAATCTTCTCGGAGACGCCATTCGAAAGAGCCACATTTGACGACCGAGTCGACACAGGAACAGCCTCCGCGGAAGCGCCTTCCGAAAGAGCCCCCTCTGACAACCGAGTCCTCGCAGGAACAGTATCCGCCGAATCGCCCTCCGAAAGACTCCCGTCCGACAACTGAGTTCCTTCCGGAATCGTCCCCTTCCGGATTACAACTACCGCCGCAGCAGTAAGAAGCACGCAGATGACCATCACAATTTTCGCGCTATACACCAATTCCCGCCCCGGAAGAGACAGGAGCCACGAAGCAAAAATCGCCGCGCTGTATCCCGCGCCGAGCGTCAGGGCAGAAACGGACGCATCCGGTGTGCCCGCCAGCCGGTACAGGTAGTAACCCGCGATCCAACCGCACAGCAGGTTCAAAATGCAGCCAAAAACAAGTACCAAAGCAAACGATTCGCACAAAACAGATGGAACAAGCATAATCATGTGAAGACCGAGCGCGGCATAGACAGATTTTTGCACCAGGTCCGGGCGGCGATGCAGGAGCAGCGCAAAGAGACCGATCCCGGCCGCCTGCATCAGATAGGCAGCGATCAGCGTCACAGCGTCGGCAATCGGAGCTTCCGCGAGCTCCACGACGCGGTATGTCCATGCCAGATAAGCCGTTGAGGTCAACAGAAAGCAGATCCCTGTGACCGCGGCGCTCTGCAAATGTAATTTGTTTGCACTTTTTTCCATATACCCTGGTTCTCCGTATTCCTCATTCATCCCGGAACCTTTTAAGCATGCTCTTTTCCTTTACAGTAAGATTCGATGTGTCTCCGTTCAGATTCTCAAGATATTCAAAACTCTTCGCTTCCCGCAGCGCCTCGGCGCACCGCTCGTAAAAATACCGCGGGTCGATCTTACCGCCCTTCAGCCGGTCCTTGTCGAATTTCGCGGTCGCTATCGTGCTCTGCAGCCTTCCCAGCACACTTCGGGAATATAAGAAAAATGTCGCGTTAAGACCGGCGACAGGGGCAAGAAACCCGAATACATTGCCGAAGCTCCACATAAGAAGCCCTCCGAGCAGGACAGAAATGACCGCGCACGCGATGCGGTACTTGCCGATTTTTTGGCTCGTGAGCTCCGCCTCCGCTATCACCTTGTCGAGGTAATCCATGGATTTCACATAGGCCGATTCCGGGTCGATTCTCACATTTTCATTCTCATTCATAGTCATCATCCTTTTTCTGCAAATGAATCCCGCCCCTCTAAAACATATTTTGCCGATAGCGATTCAGAGGCGCTACGGGAATATTCTACCATAAAAGAGTCCTGTCGTGTCTACAATCTCGCAAGCTCCACCCAGAAGACTTTCACAGGCTATGACCACAATAACTTCTGCTGAATGGCTGTGGCAGTAGAGCAGCAAGAATGCGTCATTCCTGCTGCCATTTCTGACGCTTAATTTGACGTGACAGTACAGATTCAATAAATAATTGTTCCTACTGCCGTTTAATCGACTCTGACAGTAGAGAATCCAGAAATGATTCTTGCTACTGCCGTTTTTGAGTACTTTCCAGCTCAAATTGCAGTAGCTCGAGCTGGTTTTATCGTATACGACTGTCACCAAGTCAGGAAAACAAGTAAAAATTGCAGTGTTTCAAACGCTTTTTACTCTTCCTACTGTCAATTCAGAAAAATTCTTGTTCGGAACGACAGTCTGAAGATGTCTTTTTTGTCTTTGTACTGTCATTTCAAGTGCCTTTAGCAGTAGTAATTCCAAAACTCAAAATATGAACTGTCGGCCGACAGTTCATATGACAAATTTCCTGCTTCCTACTGCTTCGCAAAAACTAGAAGGCAAAAACGAGAAATAAATAAGGGCTGCCCATATGCGGCAGCCCCTTATTTCAGGGTTCTTATATCCTGTTATACGTGCTGTAATTGCATTGCCGAGCAGAACTCCTCCGGTTCCTTCGGGTCCTGGCCATACTTGTTCGTGCGAGCCTCGCTGTCTTTTACACACCAGATGAAGAAAATGATCTGGCCGACAACTGGGATGAGAGAGATGAGGTAGAACCATCCGCTCTTGCCGATGTCATGAAGTCTTCTCACAGAGACTGCAAGCTTCGGGAGGATAAAAATCAGGTTTGCTGCAATAAATGCAAGGCTGATCTCTGCACCGTGAATCTCTACTGTAAGCGGAATAATCGTGCTGAAGATTACTGTTGAGAGAGCTTCAATTATCATAGTGAAGAGTATGAACTTCCAATACTCATTTCTTCTTGCGCGGCCGCTGAAATCTGCATATTTTCTGAAACATGTTGCGATAGCACTTGTAAATGTCATTTCTTTTTTCTCCTTTTATATACGATTTATTTTTTGATTTTTAGCTTTATCTTTCTTTATTTCTTTCGGGCTTCCTTTGCCCCGTACATCTATATATACGAGAGACTCTGGGGAAGGGCTAAAAATTGGAGAAAGTTTATTCGGGTGTTTATTCGGGTTGTATTCGGGTTTATTCGGTTTATTCGGGTTAATTCGAGTTAATTAGACCTGAATTCACACTGCATTTGCCAAAGGAAATCAGAAATTGGAAAGCAATCCGCGTGCTTTCCAAGAACCAACAATATCAAAATGGCAAATGGTAGGATCTTATGGAATTTGTCTGATAAATGGCAGGATATTACGGATTTTGCAAAAATCCATGGACATATGACAGGAAATATGCTATCTTGCCAGAACCGAAGTGGCAGGGATATTAGCTGATACGACAGGTACGATTACCCGGAATGAGATGTTGAGCCTAACGTAATTTCCTGTTAATATGTAATATAGATCAGTCATTATGTACGGTGGAAGCTGTGCATGAAGCCCTATACCGGAACAAGTAATATTCCTGAAAACGAAAAACAGCATCCCTGCCGAAATAATATGCAGGGATGCAGGCAGAAAAGATGTGGATTTTTCACGTATGATTATCTGACCGCCTCCCTGTAGAATAAGAAAAGGAGGCGCCATGTGCGAAAACGGAAAAACAAAGCGTTACGAGGAACTGAACTTTACGGATGATTTCATGTTCTGTAAGATCCTGCAGAACGATCCGGATCTGTGCAGGGAACTGACTGAACTCATTCTTTCACGGAAGATCGGGAGGATCGTGTCCATCGAC
>JBGUWZ010000042.1:0-18210 GCA_045221675.1 Lachnospiraceae bacterium
GCCAGTAAGTTTGATCTGGCATTCACCCACGCCCATGCGGTGCGGCAGCTCCTATGGACGTGGTACTCTGCTGCTACGCTTCATAGAGCAGATAAGACTCACGACCGAAATCACCATAGCTATTAATCCTGTTTTCTTTGACATGTTTCTTTCCTCCTGTTTTGAGAATTCCCTGCGAATTGACGTGTACCTGTAGTGTGGGACAGATATACTCAGGTTTATACGCGGGAAGGATATTACTTAGTATTGTAATGCAGTATTTGTGTTTTGCGCTACCTTTATTTTGCTCCCTGCCAAAGAGAGTATTATCCTGTTAATGTTATGGGGTGTTACTTTTTTAGTAGCCTTTCTTAATAAATATGCATATAATTTATCTCAGTGGGAGAAGCCCCCACTGATTAAAACGTTCAGCTGCACAATGCTCCACCGGAGCATTGCTTCGAATGCTTAGGTATGAAAGGAGTATTCTCATGGACGCAATGGAAGCTATTATGACCCGGAGAAGTACCCGCAGAATGAAAGATGAACTGCCGCCGAAGGAGTTGATCGGGCAGATTATAGAAGCAGGCCGCTCTGCCCCGAGCGGTTCGAACAGTCAGACTACCCATCTGATTGTTATCACTAAGAAGGAAGTTCTGGCCGAACTTGCGACCATCGTGCGGGATGCCTTTGCAGCCATGGATATCGGGCCGGATGCATATGTATCGCTGCGGCACTCTGTCAATGCGGCGAAGCAGGGCAGCTACGTGTTCCACTACGGCGCGCCCGTACTGATCGTGACAGCCAATAAAAAAGGTTACGGAAATGCGATAGCAGACAGCGCCTGTGCACTGGAAAATATGATGATTGCTGCAAATGCACTCGATCTCGGATCCTGTTGGATCAACCAGCTGCACTGGCTGGATGAGAATGACAACGTCCGAACCTTTATGGAATCTCTGGGCCTTTCGCAGGATGAGACCATCACCGGAGGACTCATTCTGGGCTATGGGTATGATGGACATCCCGTGAGAACAGAAATGATACGGAACGGGAATCCTGTCACATGGATCTGTGATTAATAATAGGAACAAAATCAGGATATTCAGATAAAGGAGGTATTATCATGAAAAAGCTGTTAGAGTTTGGTAACCGCTATGCAGGAGAAAGCACATGGAAAGATTTTGCGCTTGTAAAATTCTGTCTGTTTTCGATGGGGCTTATTGCCGGTATCTTTGTCCCCGAAAAGCATAAAAAGGCTGCCATAGGAATCTCGGCAGCGGTATTTGCAGCTACCTATATTCCGCTGATGACAAAAGTGTTCCGGTTGGCATTCAGGAAAGACTAATGTGTGAAGAGAAGCGGCAATGTTGATTTATTCAAACTGTACAGATATAATCGTTATATAATTTTGAGGGTATTTTAAGAAGGTGCTTTGCACTTTGCGCGGCAAGGATGCCGAGGCGTTCTTGATAGCGGAACAATTCTATTGTTTTCCGTTCGTAAACCGGTATTCGGGAATACTCTCGGATACTATCACGAAACGAATCCCGTAAGTGATTTCCCGGATGTTACCAGTCCTCTTTATATGCTGCAAGTAATCTTTATTTTGGTGGACAGCAATGGATGATAAGGAATACTGCCAATTTATAAATAATCTGATTCCAAGATATATCAATGGGCAATGTACAAAAGCTGAAAACCTGCTTATAGAGGAACATTGCGCCGTTTGTCGGAATTGCAGAGAAAAGCTTTTCCGGGCAGTTGATTATAACCGGAGGACGTCTGTGAAGGAAGTCCTCTTTTTATCGCGTCCTAAAACTCTTACGGGCTTTCAGCCGGAGGAAAAAGAAGTATCAGCAGAACAGTATGAGGAGGTTCCTGTAAGCGCTGTCACAAAGTCATTACGAGGGCTTGCAAAGGGAGTCCACAGGTTGGTGGAGGATTTAGATGATGATAAGTCTTCAGGATATATATTTGCTGAGAGGAATGACACCTGTGACAAAGAGGAAGCAGCTGATGACAAAGAAGCAAGGGTGAAAGCCAGAATAGAAGCTTTTCTGCAGGATAAGGACATAAATCCTTTTACGCCGCTGATAATATCTGTCCTTGTCATTATCGCGCTTTGTATCGGGCTTGCTGCACGAAAAGACTATTTAAAGAATAAAACCGGTGCATCTGAAGCTGTATCAGAACTTCCATCGATTGAGGAACCCGGGCAGGGAGATTCGGAAGTGAAAGACGTGACTCCGACTGCAAAGGGTGATTTTGCTATCGACTGGAAGGATGATGTGCTGGAATCCCAGATGCGTAGTATTACCGGTATCAGTTCCGGGGATTTAATGTACAGCGATGTGAAGTATATAACGAAGCTGGATCTCTCAAGAAAAGGCATCAGTGATATCAGTGCGCTGAGGCACATGACACAATTGACAGAGTTGGATCTGTCTTATAATGAGATAAGTGACTTCAGTGTCATTGATAACTTGAAAAATCTGACAAACCTGAGCTTGAAATCCAATGGCATCAGTGACATCAGCGTGCTGAAGAACCTGGATAAACTGGAGCACTTGTCGCTGGAGAATAATAATATCAGTGACGTCAGTGCATTGAGCAACCTGAAGAATCTTGAATATTTGTCTCTGAAAAATAATAAGATCAGTAATATAAAGGCGCTTAGCAAACTGACAAAGTTGACAAAGCTGTCACTGCCTGAAAATCAGATTAATGATATCAGCGCTGTGAGTAACATGAAGGACTTGACGTCTTTATATTTGTGGGGAAATCAGATCAGCGATGTCAGCCCCATAGGCGGATTGAAAAATATTATAGCTCTGAACCTGCAGGATAATAAGATAAGTAATATCAGTTCTTTGAGTGACTTGACGAATCTGACGTTATTGTTTCTGGGAAATAACCAGATTAAAGATATCAGTGCACTGAGTGGTATTGAGAGTCTGACGACGCTGTATCTGTTAAATAACCAGATCAGTGATATCAGCGCTGTGAGCGATTTACCGAACCTGGAGGTTCTATTGTTGGGGAATAACCAGGTCAGCGATATAAGAGTGCTGAAGGGTTCTGTTCGATTGAAAAATCTTCGATTAGAGAATAACCGGATCAAAGACATCGGTGTCTTGAAAAATCTGAAGAATTTGACAGAGCTGGATCTGTCAGGAAACCAGATCAGTTATATCACCGGACTGGTTGGTCTTTATAAACTGAACTATTTAAATCTACAGAATAATCAAATTACAGATTATACACCTATTGAATATTTAGAAATTGAATCACTGTTCAAATGATTGGAGTTGTTGAGAATTGTTCAATAACAAGGTGGATCTTTATGGATGAGAGTATCTATTGTCAATTTGTAACCAGTCTTATTCCGAGATATGTAAATAATCAATGTACAGAAGCCGAAGCTCAGCTGCTTGAGGAACACTGCTCCGCCTGCCGGACGTGCAGAACGAAACTGCAGCAGGCTATTGAGCAGGGCGGGGGGCATTCGGTGAAAGGCATCTCCTCCGGTCAGGGGCAGCGGGATTCGGAAGCTGTGAAGAAGCGTAGATTTATCACGATGGCAATTGCTGCCGCTGTCGTTGTGGCGGTCATTATAGGTGCTGTGTCAGGAAAAGACATCGTACAGAAGAGAGTCTCTGGACACGGCGGTGCCTCTAAAACTGATGAATCTGAGCAGGCTGACTCAAGACCGGAACATTTGTCTGTGGATCCTGCAGAAGATTTTGCCATCGAGTGGAACGACAGCGCGCTGGAACTTCGGATGCGGGAAATTACCGGCATCAGTTCCGGAAATATAATGTACAGTGATGTTTATGATCTGACGGAGCTCGATCTGACTTCGGACCAGATCAGTGATATCAGTGCGCTCGGCAGCCTGACGAACCTGACAGAACTGAATCTATCTGACAACAAGATCAGCGACATCAGTGCGCTCGGCAATCTGACAAATCTGACAGTCCTGTATTTGTCCTACAACCAGATTAGTGACATCAGTGCTTTGGAAGCTCTGAAAGACCTGAGTACACTGGTTTTGTCTAACAATCAGATCAGCGAGATCGGCATACTGAGCGGTTTAGAAAATCTGAATAACCTGGATATTGAATTTAACCAGGTCAGTGACATTAGCACATTTGGCAATTTCAAGAATCTTGTGTATTTGAACCTGGGCAATAACCTGATTGAAGATATAAGTGCACTGAGCGGTGCGGCAGGTTTGACGTATTTAAGTCTGGGTAATAACCGGATCAGCGATATAAGTGTGCTCAGTGATTTGACGGATTTGACGTTGCTGATTTTGAACGATAACCAAATCAGTGACATCGGCGCATTGAGTGGTCTGACGAATCTTACAGGTCTGTATTTGTCTGAAAATCAGATCAGCGATATCAGTGCACTAAAAGAACTGACGAATCTGACTAGTTTAGAGTTATGCAACAACCCGATCACTGACTATTCACCGATCGAAGAACGGAATATTGATCACCTTGTCAAATGACAGATGGTTTATAAAAAAATAAAAGCAGGACATAAGTATGGAACAGAAAAAAATAAGAAAACATAAAGTAATAGATTCGCATCCAATTATCGGCAGTATACTTTTTACGCTGATTATGTATATTCCTGTCAATCTGGTAGTGGGAGTATTGAATGTACCGCTGGCTATGGTCGTCCCCGGATATCCTCAGTCGGGTCCGGTCGGGATCATAGCGGGATTCCTGCTCGGTGTTTTTATCTACCGCCGGTGGTTCAGCCCGGATGCGGAAAGCCTCATAAAAGGCGGGAACATGAAACCGATGGGGCGCTTCATACTCATGTTTGTCGTCTACTGGATCCTGTCAGAGGCTGCAGGCGTGTTTCTGGACGGCACCAAACTTGGTTTACCGTCATTTGCATCTGTCTGCACAGCCATCACTGCCGGTTTTATAGAAGAGCTTCTTTTCAGAGGATTGTTCATCGCGCCGATGCTGCGAAAGAATCTGGATAAAAAACGAATAATGACCGCTCTGTTCATTTCTGCCGCCGTGTTCGGTCTTGTCCATGGCTCCAATGTTCTTGCGGGAGCTCCTGTCGACAGCAGTATTATGCAGGTTGGATCATCATTTGCACTGGGAATTGTATTTGGATCGATTTTCTTATGCACAGGCAATCTTTTGATGCCGGCTCTGCTGCATACACTGCATGATATTATAGCTTTCAGCAACATTGGCGCAACAACGGAGCAGGGTGTCATAGCGCAGGGTGTTACGCTCGGAAGCTGGGGCGATCTGGCCGCTTGCACGGTGTTCGCAATCTGTGTGATTTTGTATCTGAAGAAGGAATCCGTCATGGGTGATGTGATCCGCCTGTGGAAGGAAAAGTGGAATAGAGATTGATGGGGAATTGGGGACGGTTTTTTTTTACGTGGAATTTTTCACGTAAAAAGAACCGTTCCCGGGAGGAACACATGAATCAAAAGGAAAGAATGCTTGCAGGTCTGCCTTATAAGGCCTGGCTGGACGGGCTTGCAGAGGAGCGGCTGGAGAATAAAAAGCGAATATATAAATATAATAATCTCCCGCCTGAGGCTGAAAAGAAGCAGGATGAGCTCATTAAGGAGATTCTTGGAAAAACGGGTGAGAACGTGCATATCGAGGCACCGTTCCACTGCGATTATGGGTATAATATTGAGGTCGGAGAAAACTTTTTCGCCAACTATAATCTGACAGTCCTCGATGTCGTCAAAGTGAGGATCGGAAAAAACGCTCAGATTGCCCCAAACGTCTCAATCTATACAGCCGGGCATCCGATTCATCCGGACTCGCGCAATTCAGGGTATGAGTACGGGATTGAAGTTACGATTGGCGACAATGTGTGGATCGGCGGCAACGTGTGCATAATGCCCGGCGTGACAGTGGGCGACAATGTCGTGATCGGAGCCGGCAGCGTGGTCACAAAAGATATCCCCGACAGTGTTATCGCCGTCGGGAATCCCTGCAGGGTCGTCCGTGCGATTACCGACGATGACCGGGATTTCTATTACAGGGACAGAAGGTTTGACGTCGATGACTATTGAGAGTCGATTCTGTTCACGTGATGGTGAGTTGGGGACGGTTCTTCTTCGTGAGCTTTTCGGATGGAGGAACCGTCATTTTATTTAGAAAGGAAACACTTTTCATGAAAAAAGTAATTATCGGAATGTCGGGAGGCGTTGACAGCGCCGTGGCAGCCTACCTACTCAAACAGGCAGGATATGATGTAGTAGGAGTGACTCTCCGTACATGGGCCGGCACAGATGGGCAGGAAAGCCGCTGCTGCGAGATAGATGATGCCAGGCGCACCGCGTACACAATCGGGATTCCCTATTACGCCTTTAACTGCGTGTCTGATTTTGAGAGCAGGGTGGTGGAGCCTTTCGTGCAGGACTACCTTTGCGGCAGGACTCCGAATCCGTGTGTTGTATGCAACCGGGAAATAAAATGGGAGCGGCTTCTTTATCATGCCGATGTTCTTAAAGCCGACTTCGTAGCCACAGGCCACTATGCTTCTGTAGTCAAGCTTGAAAACGGAAGATATACAGTCCGTAAGGCATCCCATTCCGAAAAGGACCAGACATATATGCTCTACCGCCTGACACAGGAGCAGCTGTCAAGAACTCTTATGCCGCTCGGTGAGTATTCCAAGGCAGAGGTCAGAGAGATCGCCGCGAAAGCGGGGATCGAGGTTGCGTCAAAACCCGATTCTCAGGAGATCTGCTTCGTTACTGACGGTGACTATGCGGATTTTATCATTAACCATGAAAATGGAGCAGTGCCCGGTGAAGGAAATTATGTCGATGAGTCCGGAAACATCCTGGGCAGACACAAAGGAATCATTCACTATACCGTGGGTCAGCGAAAGGGACTTGGCGTGGCCTTTGGCCATCCTATGTACATAAAAGAGATACGGGCTGACAAAAATGAGATCGTGCTGAGCGATCTGGAACAGACCTGCAGAGAAATTCTGTGCAGAGGCATGAATTTTATGAGCATCCCTGAACCCGAGGCGGGTGAAGAAATCCGTTGTCAGGTCAAAGTGAGGTATCGCAACTATGGCCAGGAGGCGCTGCTCACAAAAGTCGGCGCGGACCTGTTTAAAGTGTCATTTGACGAGCCTGTGAGATTTGCAGCTCCCGGACAGTCCGCTGTGTTCTATGATGATAATGACTGCCTTATAGGCGGCGGCTTCATCTCGGAACTGGTTTTGCGCGGTTAGTCCGGAAGCGCTCATTGGTCTGAGACGTGCGTCCCGGGAGCTTCGGTTGCCGGAGGAAAGCAGGACGGGAGCGTAGGTTGTCGGAGGGGAGCTGGCTGGGGGCTCCGGTTGTCAGAGGAGAGCTGGCTGGGGGCTCCGGTTGTCAGAGGAGAACAGCCGGGGGCATGGTTGATCAAAAAGATATTATTAGAAAAAGCAGTCTATGCCATGATCAAGGAATGCTTTTTTGTACTCAGTCAGGTCTTCCGGATGAAGGGCTGTAACTCCAGTCAACTCGTAATCTCTGTTTAAGAATTCATATTTGCGCTCACCCATCTGGTGGAAGGGCAGGAGCTGAACGCGAGTAAGCCCGATATCAAGGAGAAGCTTCGCCATTCCCTCTGCGTCCGGCAGCTCAGAATTGAAGGTGGGAATTACCGGAATTCTGGGTAAGATGTTGAGGCCCATCTTGTGTGCCCACCGAAGGTTCTTAAGTATAAGTTCGTTGCCTGCACCGGTGCCTGTCTTGTGCTTTTCGGAGTCATAGTGCTTCACATCGAAAAGCAGAAGATCGAAAAGCGGCGCAAGCCTGTGAAAGACTTCTTCTCCCACACAGCCGGTGGTCTCGATGGCTGTGTGGATTCCATTTTCTTTTAGGCGCAGGACCAGCGCTTCCACAAAGTCCGGCTGCATCATTCCCTCTCCGCCGGAGATCGTCACTCCTCCGCCAGACTCCTCATAGAAATCAATATCCTGCATACAGACATCAACCACTTCATCAATTGTCTTATACTCTCCTTCATTTGTCAGCGCGCGGCCGGGGCAGCCCTGCACACAGGTCAGACATCCGGTACACTTGTTGAAATCAATGTGAATTCTTCTGTCTTCCGCTTCTGTGATCGCCTTCGCGGGGCAGGTGCCTACACACTTTCCGCAGTGCATACAGTTGTCACTGCGGTACATAATCTGTACCCTGGAGAGCTGCGATTCCGGGTTGGAGCACCACCTGCAGCGGAGCGGACATCCTTTCAGGAAGACGGTGGTTCGTACGCCCGGTCCGTCGTGGATCGAGAACTTCTGAATATTAAATACAGTACCTTTCATTTCCATAATATTAGTTTCCTCTTATAATTCAAGTTTCGCTCGCGTGACTTGGCGCGGCTTACTTATCTTGCTCAAAAGGTCAAAGGCAGCAGATTTGCCTGTTGGAGATCAATCTGGTTGCCTTTGCAGAAAACCCAAACTTGCTCAAAAGGCCAAAGGCAGCAGATTTGCCGGTTGGAGGCCCATCTGGTTGCCTTTGCTGAAGACCCAAACTTGCTCGAATGTGCCAAAGGCAGCAGATTTGCCAGTTGGGAGCCCATCTGGTTGCCTTTGACCAAAAACGTATCTTGGTCTCAAACTTGAAAGGCAGCAGAATTGCCAGTTGGGGGCCCATCTGGTTGCCTTTGACCAAAAACGTATCTTGGTCTCAAACTTGAAAGGCAGCAGATTTGCTGGTTGGAGGCCCATCTGGTTGCCTTTGACCAAAAACGCATCTTGGTCTCAAACTTGAAAGGCAGCAAATATGCCGGTTGGAGGCCAATCCAGTTGCCTTTGACCAAAATCGCATCTTGGTCTCAAACTTGAAAGGCAGCAGATATGCCGGTTGGAGACCAATCCAGTTGCCTTTGACCAAAAACGCATCTTGGTCTCAAACTTGAAAGGCAGCAGAATTGCCGGTTGGGGGCCCATCTGGTTGCCTTTGACCAAAAACGCATCTTGGTCTCAAACTTGAAAGGCAGCAGATTCCCCTGTCGGAGGCCCATCTGGTTGCCTTGGCCAAAAGTCGCATCATTTTCATATGAAATAAGGCAGGTTTGTGGATCACAAGAATCTGAGAGACAGATGTATTGATGTAGTACTTCACATCGAGTACGTTCATATAATAGCATTGGAAGCCAAAAATGTAAATATAAATTACGAACGAAATTAAAAACAATTTCTTTTAAAAAGTAACTTGACAAATGACGAATTGATGTTAAAATAAAATTGCGAACAGAACAAAAATAAATTTCATAAGAAAGATGATTGAAGAAATCACAATAACGAAACAAATTTTTAGGCGTCACTAGAGATTGATTAATTCGGTTAATAACTTGCCCTCAAAGTTAAAGAGCAAAGAGCAAAAAGCAAAGAAGGAGCCCCCCATGGAAAACAAAGCACATTTCGGATCCCTGACACCCAGAATGCAGGCCTATCGCGAGAGCGTACTGGATCAGAAACCCTACATCGACGCTCAGCGGGCTGTCCTTGCGACAGAAGCCTACAAGAAGAACATGAATCAGCCCCCGGTCATAAAGAGAGCGCTGATGCTGCAGAACATCCTTTCCAAGATGGACATTTACATTGAGGACGAGACGATTCTTGTCGGAAATCAGTCTTCTGTGAACCGCGGTGCACCGGTCTTCCCGGAGTACACGATGAAATTCATCATGGATGAGCTCGATCTCTTTGAAAAGAGAGACGGCGATGTCTTCTATATCACGGAAGAGACGAAGCAGCAGCTGCGCGAGATTGCTCCTTTCTGGGAGAACAATAATCTCCGCGCACGCGGCGAAGCCCTGATGCCGGAGGAGATGCAGGTCTATATGGATACAGGCTTCTTTGGCATGGAAGGCAAGCTGAACGCCGGCGACGCGCACCTTGCGGTGGACTACGGCAACATGCTGAAGGTCGGACTTAAGGGTTATGAGGAACGCGCAAGACAGCTCAAGGCAAATCTTGACCTGACAGAGCCGGAATCCATCGACAAGTATCAGTTCTATAAAGCGGTCCTGATCACAATTGATGCAGTGAAGGGATTCGCAGAGCGCTTTGCGGCTCTGGCAAGGGAGAAGGCGGAGTGTGCGGAAGAACCGAGGAAATCTGAGCTGCTTGAAATCGCCAGGGTTTGTGACAAGGTTCCTTACGAGCCGGCAGAGACTTTCCACGAAGCCGTGCAGGCCGTCTGGTTCATCCAGCTGATCCTGCAGATCGAGTCCAACGGTCATTCACTCAGCTACGGCCGCTTCGACCAGTACGTGTATCCGTATCTGGCATCCGATTTGGAAAAAGGAATTATCACAGAGGACCAGGCAGTTGAGCTGCTCACGAACCTCTGGATCAAGACACTGACAATCAACAAGGTCCGTTCTCAGGCCCACACATTCTCCAGCGCGGGAAGCCCGATGTATCAGAACGTGACGATCGGCGGTCAGACCGCGGAGGGAAAAGACGCCGTCAATAAGCTTTCTTTCCTGATCCTTCGCTCGATCGGCCAGACAAGGCTTCCGCAGCCGAACCTCACGGTCCGCTACCACAGGAACATCAATCAGGCCTTCATGGATGAAGCTCTTGAAGTCCTGAAGCTCGGAACAGGCATGCCTGCTTTCAACAACGATGAGGTCATCATTCCTTCTTTCATCGAGAAGGGTGTCAAAAAAGAGGACGCTTACTGCTACTCCGCGATCGGATGTGTGGAGACCGCAGTGCCCGGAAAATGGGGCTACCGCTGCACCGGCATGAGTTACCTGAATTTCCCGCGCATCCTTCTCATGGTCATGAACAATGGCATCGATGTGACCAGCGGAAAGAGGTTCGTGAAAGACTACGGAAATTTCCGGGACATGGAATCATTTGACGAGCTCATGAAGGCGTGGGACGACGCGATCCGCGAACTGACCCGGGCAAGTGTTATTGTTGAAAATGCAATCGACATCGCCAGCGAGCGCGAGGTGCCGGACATACTATGCTCCTGCCTCACCCAGGACTGTCTGGGCCGCGGCAAGACAATCAAAGAGGGCGGTGCCGTCTACGATTTTATCTCCGGTCTGCAGGTTGGTATTGCAAATATGGCCGACAGCCTCTCTGCAATTAAGAAGCTTGTGTACGAAGATCAGAAGATCTCCCGTGATGAGCTGATGAACGCGCTGGCGACAGACTTTGCCGGCGAAGAGGGCGAGAGGATCCGCCAGATGCTCATAAACGATGCTCCCAAGTACGGCAACGATGATGATTATGCGGATAAGCTGGTCGTCGAAGCCTATGCATCCTACCTTGACGAGATGAAGAAGTATAAGAACACCCGCTTCGGCAGAGGCCCGATCGGCGGTATCCGTTACGGCGGAACATCCTCGATTTCCGCAAATGTCGGCCAGGGTTTCGGCACAATGGCCACCCCCGACGGCCGCCATGCGAAAGAACCCCTCGCGGAGGGGTGCTCCCCTGCCCATTCCATGGATAAGCATGGCCCGACAGCGGTGTTCAAGAGCGTATCCAAACTTCCGACCCATGAAATCACAGGCGGCGTGCTCCTGAACCAGAAGGTCACACCCGCGATGCTTTCAACGAAGGAGAACACAAAGAAGCTGGAGTTCATTGTCCGCACATTCTTCAATCGCCTGGAAGGCTATCATGTGCAGTACAATGTGGTGGACAAAGCGACTCTTCTGGATGCGCAGGCTCATCCGGAGAAGCATAAAGACCTGATCGTCCGCGTGGCCGGTTACAGCGCATTTTTCAATGTCCTCAGCAAGGCGACGCAGGATGATATCATTGGCAGAACAGAACAAACATTATAAAATATGATAAGAAGCGAACGTGTCTGATGTAATCTATAGTTGGAGAAAGCATATGAAACAAATGGCATCACTGGGGGCGGAACAGCCTGTGACAGGGATGCCATATGAGGAGGAATAAAATGAAATTCTGTATCGATGACGCAAATGTAGAAAAGATCCGCCGCATTTATGAGTATTATCCGATCGATGGCGTTTCTACTAACCCTTCGATCCTGGCCAAGTCCGGAAGAGACCCCTATGAGGTCCTTAAGGAAATCCGTTCCATCATCGGTGAGGACGGCGAGCTGTTCGTGCAGGCTACAGCCACAACAGCAGAGGGCATGGTCGAAGAAGCTCACAGGATCGTGGAAGTGCTCGGAAAGACCACTCTTGTAAAGATCCCCTGCATTCCCGAAGGCTTCAAGGCTATGAAACAGCTGAAGAAAGAAGGAATCCGTTTCATCGGCACTGCGATCTACACAGCAATGCAGGGCTTCCTTGCAGCCAAGTGCGGCGCAGAGTATGTGGCCCCATATGTGAACCGCATTGATAACATGGGCTTTGACGGTATCCAGGTATCAAAGGACATCCATGACGCAATTATCGCGAACGGACTTGACAGCGGTCTTCTCGCCGCAAGCTTCAAGAACAGCCAGCAGGTCCTTGAGCTGACAAAATACGGCGTGAAGGCGGTTACAGTCTCGCCGGATGTTATCGACGCGCTGGTGAAGAATGCGGCAATCGACGCTGCGATTGATCAGTTCACAAAGGACTTCAGCGGACTTGTCGGAGAAGGGAAGACGATGGCGGACTGCTGACGAAAGTTGGTGAAGAGCTGTTTAAAGTGCCTGGCATGATGAACGGACGGTTCAAGGTGTCAGGCACTTTTTATGGTAGGATGATTAAGTTATAGTAAGATAAAGTTGAATTTCCGATATTTGTTACGGAACGATGATACTCAATCGTCGCAGGTAATGTTCAGATTTTTGAACCAGCCGTCGGTCCCGATATCTACATATAATCCAACATTACCACGAGCGAAAGCACCGTGTTTTAAATTGCTGACTGCCAGAACTTTCACATTATCTACATAAAACACAGCACTGCTATCTCTGACAATAGCTTTGATTCGACTCCATTTGTTTAAAGATATGGTGTTTACGCTGCTTTCATAATCAGTAATTCCAAAATCTCTCAGATATGAGAAAGTATATCCGGGAAATGAGAAGTATTGACAGCCATGCTTTTTACGGATGGGGTCGCAGCAATCCATACCATTTGCCGGTCTGATATAAAAGCTTTCAAATTCTCGCCCGTCATCTGCTGCGCGAAACACAACTCCTATAAAACCTCTGGCGTAGTCAGGAGCATTCGGCAGTAACCTGCCGCATACATCAACTTCAATAGTTCCATTATGGAAACTGCTTTCTGTTACTGCAGCATAAGTATTTATATCCGGTTCAAGACTGTCTGTTTTCCATACCCTTATTGTGTCTACACCAGGAAATTCCATATTCGTGTGCGGCATCACTTTGAAATTTTCAGGCTGCATACATACCAATGTAGTTCACCTCCGTTTTTTTTCAGGGCATTAAAGCTCAGCTCCATTTGTTTCAATTACGTGTTTATACCAGTAAAAGGACTTTTTTCTCTTACGCTCGAGTGTTCCGTGACCGGTGTCGTCCATATCCACGTATATAAAGCCATATCGTTTTTTCATCTCGCCTGTCCCTGATGATACTACATCTATACAGCCCCACGGAGTATAGCCGATTAGGTTCACACCGTCAATCAGGACGGCATCTTTCATGGCCTTAATATGTTCGCGGAAGTAATCAATGCGGTAATCGTCCTTTATAGACCCATCTTTTTCAATCGTATCCACAGCCCCGAATCCGTTCTCGACGATGAACATGGGAAGATGGTAGCGGTCATATATCTGGTTCAAAGAGATTCTCAGTCCGAGCGGATCAATCGCCCAGCCCCATTGAGATTCTTTCAAATAAGGGTTCCTGTAAGCCATGACTTGATTGCCGCCGGTCATTTCGGCATTTTTATCTGCGGTGGAGACTGTCGACATGTAGTAGCTAAATCCCACATAATCGACCGTTCCTTCCTTTAGAATAGCCTCATCCTCCGGCTGCGTTTTTACCTCGATTCCCAGACGCTCGTACATCTTTAATCTGTAGTTCGGATATTCACCCCTGCATTGTACATCCATGAAAAACTCTTTTTCATGATTGAATTCGATTGCCTCCCAAACGTCCTCCGGACGGCAGGACATTGGATAGCTGGGAATATAAGAGACCATCATGCCGATCCTGAAATCCGGATTAATCTCGTGTCCCAGTTTGACCGCTTTGGCACTGGCTACAAAGATATGGTGATGAGCCTGCGCTTTGGTAGCCGGGTCGTTGCTGTGGATGCCGATCTGTGTCCAGCTTCTCAGGAAATTTATCTCGTTAAAAGTCATCCAATAGCGGACTTTGTCCTTATAGCGCTCAAAAATAGTTTTGCAGAAGAACACATAGAAATCAATCAGCTCGCGGCTTGCCCAGCCATCATAGACATCCGCAAGATACATCGGAGTGTCAAAATGATTGATAGTGACGACCGGTTCAATTCCGTATTTACTGCATTCATCAAATACTTTCTCATAGAACCGGAGACCTTCTTCGTTGACGTCATACATTCCGTTCGGGCAAATGCGGGACCAGACGATGGACATTCGGAAACATTTGAATCCCATTTCGGCAAAGAGAGCTATATCTTCCTTGTAGTGATGGTAGAAGTCCGTGGCTACATGACTGGGATAATACAAGTCCGGATCGATGTAGCCGGTAGCTCCGGCCGGCAACGGCTGCTCCTTGGTCACTTTTTTTAAATCCCCCTCTGCGGTCCGGAATGTAATCATTCTCGGGGTGGTATGGCTTCCGCCGGTGATTGCGTCAAGAGTGGAGAGACCTTTGCCGCCGGAGAGATACCCGCCTTCGTATTGATTGGCTGCGGTTGCGCCTCCCCAAAGGAAGCCATCGGGTAATCTGTTGTCCATACATCCTCCTTTTATCGAATTTTAATGATGGTGGTATTATTGTCAGCTGTCATACCGGAAATTCCTTCAATATTTCCATACTGATCAAAGTTCGTAACCAGGACCGGAGTGATTGTTGAGTAACTTCTTGCGATGCTGTCCCGATCGAATTCGATAAGTAATTGTCCCTTCTTGAAACTGTCGCCGGTGTTGACGTGAGCCGTGAAATATTTACCGTTCAGTTCCACGGTATCAAGCCCGATGTGGATGAGCATTTCCACGCCTTCGCTGCTGATGAGACCGAGGGCATGCTTTGTGTCAAAGAGCATATCTACTGTACCGTCAAAGGGGGCATAGACTTTTCCTTCTGCAGGTTCGATTCCTACTCCTTTGCCCATTTCTCCGCCGCTGAATGCTTCATCAGGAACCTCGCTGAGTGGAATGACCTTGCCCTTGATGGGGGAGACGATAGCGAGTTCTCCGCTGATGAAGGTGTTGCTGGTTTCAGAAGAGCTCGAGGCTGTCGCTGAATCTGTTCCTGCCTCGTTTTCCTGAGAAGGAATACCGAACAAGAATGTCAGAATAGCAGCCATGCAGAAAGCAATCAGGGAGCCGATGATAATGAAAATGAAACTGTCTGCCTCATAGGTAATGATAGTGAACAGGCCGGGAGGCGCATAAGCGAGTGCGCGTGCGTGGAAGAAGGACAGGAATGCAGCGGCAACCGCAGAGGATGCCATTGCAAATGCGAACGGGCGCTTGTACTTAAGATTCACGCCGTACATGACCGGTTCTGTAATTCCCAGCACAGCGGAGAGCGAAGCTGATCCTGCAACGGATTTCATTTCCTTATCTTTGACGCGAAGGAATGCACCGAAACCGGCACCGGCCTGAGAGAAGTTGGCGGTGAGTGCGCTTACCAGAAGAGTGGATCCACCGGTCTCTGCAATCTGCTGAATCTGAAGAGGAGCAAGAGCGTAGTGCATGCCCATCATAGTCAGAAGAGATCGAGTGCCGCCGAGCAGTGCAGCTGCGATAAAGCCGCCGATATTGTAGAACCAATCTATGAATTTTGCGATGTAAGTACCCATGTAAGATCCGATGGGTCCGAGTACAATAAGTTCTAACGGAACCATAATGAACAGAATGATCATTGATGTGAGCAGAATCTTCAAAAAGTCCGGAACTAAGTTGTCAATACGCTTGTAGATAAGGCTCAGTACCCAAACAGAAAGAATGATGGGAATGACCGTGGATTTGTAGTTAACAAAGAGGATCGGAAGACCCAGAAATTTCATGGTAGATGGACCGCCGTCTGCAACAGCCGCAGCACCGTTCATAATTGTCGGATACATATAAGCTGCTGCCAGGGCGAGTGCCATATATTCACTGACTTTGAATTTCCTTGCAGCACTGACTGCCAGGAAAAATGGGAAGAAGTAGAAAATCAGGTCGCCAATCATGGACATAATGATGATGAAAGAACTGTCTCCGGGCATCAGATTCAGATTTGTGACCAGGGAAACAATAGCTTTGAACATACCACATCCAATAAGGACCGGTAGAGTTGGCGCAAAGATACCGGAAATTGTTTCTATAACTGCGCCAACTTTGTTTTTAGATGGTTCCGGAGCAGAGGCGCCGCCTTCGGTGATATGGACTTGAGAAGAGACTTCATCAAATACAGCGTTGACTTTGGCTCCTATTACGACCTGAAGCTGGCCGCTCTTCATCTGAGCTGTCAGAACTCCGGGCAGATTTTTCAGTTTGTCGATAGCTGCTTTGTTATTGTCTTTGAGATTAAATCTCAGACGAGTCGCGCAATGCGTCAGGACAGATATATTGTCCTCTCCCCCAACGAGAGAAATAATCTTGGAGGCTAATTCTTTATTCGTCATTTTTCAGTACCCTCTTTCTTTGCTTTCCTGTGGGATTGCTGGAACCGGTTCCCGCCTGAAAAAAAGATAGACCCTGTAGTAACTACAGGGTCAATAGGTAAAGAAAAATAATTTGTAAAAAAGGCCGGAAAAATTCCAAGAACATAAAAGTGCTCAGACAAATAGTTTCTTTAATTGAGAGATTTCGGCACTCTCCGATGGAGCTGTGGTCGTCTCAGCCATGCAGATGGGAATCCACAACTCCATGTAGCGCATATTTCGCCCTTCTTCTTTCAGAGTAGCAAGATAAATGCCCAGAATGTCTCCATTCACCTGATATTTGTGTTCAGTTATATATTCCAGAGCAGGAGTAAGGGTGAGATTCGTGAAGTATTCCCGTTCCGCCAGACGGATGACGGTGAACAGACACGTTGCCGTACGAATATGCTCCATCTTTGGTAAAAATTGTATTGACAGGCGATTGACCCAATACTTTTTTACCGTAAATCCCCATTCCGCCTGCTCCTGTCCCGGAGCGGAGGCGAGTTTCTCTTTTTTTATCCGGTAAATATGTTCAATGAACGGATAGTGGCGGGTCAATTCCTGAAAACCGCCATTCGTTTCATCTGCTGAGATCATGTGAAGCTCTTCTCTGGTACGTGTGCGGGTAAACAAGGAGTAGTTTTCCGGACGGTTCATGATGTAATACTTTCCGATGAGCATTCCGGCATTTGATATGACAGAATGATAATGATCTAGTTTAAGCGCTTTAGCCTGATAGTAATGAGCCAGATAAGAGGCATCCGCTTTTTTCTGTTCCAACTGCCATAGAAGGCTGGCAAGGTCGCAGTTCCTGACCATATCAACGGTTTCTTTAGAGCTTAATCCGATTTGACGGAATTTCTTATAGTCCAAGATATGATTCACATCCCAGACGCTGTAATACCGGTATCCATTTTCCGGATTCTTTTCCGGTGTGAGTAATCCTTTCTGTTCAAGAAATCGAATGGTCTCGACCGGTACATCTACCATTTTGGATACTTCTCCGATTCTGTATCGTTGCATGACTTACCTCCTCTTTGAAACCAGAACTTTAATCACCGAACATGAACGCATACCGTTCCCTGATTTCCTCAAAATCTATGAAGCGTAGCAGCAGAGTACCACGTCCATAGGAGCCTCCGCACCGCATGGGCGTGGGTGAATGCCGGGACAAACTTACTGGTCCCGGATGTAGTCTCTGACCATCGTGAGGGAATTCTCACTGACCGTCGTGACGAAATAGCTGTCTGACCAGAAATACGGTTTCCAGTAGTATTTCCTTAGCTCCGTTTCCCCGTATTCCTTCCTGGCGAAGCGGGAGGTCTTCGTCTTCACGATGTTCGCGAGGCTCCCCGGCGCGGTAAAAGGATCCGCCTCGTATAGGATGTGGACATGGTCCATCTCCCCGTTCATCTCAAGGATCACGAGGCCCTTCTCCGCGAATATATCGCGGATCGTGCCGTAGACG
>JBGUWZ010000043.1:0-44988 GCA_045221675.1 Lachnospiraceae bacterium
GCAGGAAAAAGAGACCGGCAGATGCTGCGGACGAGGCTGCGCCGCGCAGGAAAAAGAGACCGGCAGATGCTGCGGACGAGGCAATGCCTCGCAGAAATAAGCGTCCTGCCGGCGATGATGAGGCTGTCAGCCGCGGAACTGCGGCTGAGGGGAACAGCCGACCAAAGTACTTTGAAACGGTCAACGCTGACGGCGTACATGAAAGGCGCAGCACGACCTATTCTTTCCTCCCCGATGAGCCGCCGGAGCCGGATCAGGAGACTCTCAGAAAGCAGAGGGAAGAGGAGGAGCAGAAGGAGCTTGAGAGCGGCCTTCTCGCGGAAGAAGAGCTTCGCAAGGGCGAGCACTCTGAGGAAGAGCGCAGGCAAAGACGGCGTGCGGCCAAACAGCGAGCGGCAAGAAAGCGCGCGGCCGAACAGAGAAAAATGCAGAAAATCGCCATCGGTGCCGGAGCTCTTGTTATTCTTCTCCTTATCGGTCTGCTGATCTTCCACCGGGTATCCGGCAGAAAAAACGGAAACAGCGAAGAGAAAATACAGGGGAACACACAGACGGCACAGGAAGAGACGAATGGCACGATCAGCGGAATACCGGCGGATGAATCTGCTGTCGCAGTAATCACTCCTGAGCCTGTCTCCGAGAGCATTACGCTGACGTTTACCGGAGACTGTACATTCGGACGCGATCAGAGCTTTGACTATGATACAAGTTTTGATGCGTTTTATGAGGAGAACGGCTATGAATACTTCTTTGCCAATGTGAAAAGTATATTTGAACAGGACGATCTCACTGTGGTCAATTTTGAGGGAACTCTGACAAATGCTGACTCAAGCGAGAGACTTGACAAACAGTATGCGTTCAAGGCCGATCCGTCCTATGTTCAGATACTTTCGACTTCCGGAGTGGATGCTGCCAATATGGCCAACAACCACAGTGAGGATTATGGTGAGCAGAGTTATACAGATACGCTGCAGTACCTGTCCGAAGCCGGAATAACGACATTCGGCTACTCCGACAGCAAAGTAATCGACGTCAAGGGCGTAAAAGTCGGACTGGTCGGTATCCTCGAGCTCTTTGAGGAGATGGACTGCCAGTACAAGATGATCGAACAGATCGAGGCTGTCGAAGCGCAGGGAGCACAGATTATCATAGTGACAATGCATTGGGGCGAGGAAGCTCAGTACTATTACGATCAGGATCAGTATGATCTTGGACGTATAGCGATCGATCACGGCGCGGACCTCGTTATCGGTCACCATCCTCACAGAGTGCAGGCGATCGAGACTTACAAGGGAAAGAACATCGTGTACAGTCTCGGAAACTTCTGTTTCGGAGGAAACTATGAGCCGTCCGATATGGACTCTTTCATCTACCAGCAGACCTTTACGGTAAGAGGCGGAGAACTTGAAGAGGATAACGTGACAAATCTCATTCCGATCAGCATTTCTTCTGCTTCGAGTTATAATAATTATCAGCCGACACCGTATGAAGATCCGGATGAGATCGCGAGGATCATCGCGAAGATGAAGGATCTGACAGTGGAACCGGGGGTACCGCTCACGCAGTGGTCATCCGGGCAGAGCTCGAACGGTTACACGGAAACACAGGAGACTGCGGCATCGGCAGAGTCATCGGAGACAGGGGATACGGCCACCGGCACCGATGATAACGCTGAGACCGAGTACTCTGATAACGCTGACGGTGAAGACGGCGGAAACTACGGCGAGGATTACGATTACGCGGACGAAGAAGACGGCGAGACCTATGACGAGGACTACGCTGACTACGATGAAGAATATTGATCTTACACACGGAGATTGCCGGCAGGACTTTTGACCGAAACCGGTCCGCTTATTGACGGCCGACGGCGAGTCCGGTCTGCCGCTGCATTATAAAGAAGGGAGTTTTACTATGAATAAGTTGGAAGTATTACAGAACGCAAAACAGCTTGTCGCACAGATCCGGCTTGAGAAGGACAGCCTTAAGGAGTCTGCCAGGGAGCTCTCCGCCTACGCTGAGAAGGACGGAGCTATCCCGGAGATTCTCAGTGAGAGGCTGATAAACGGCCTTCAGGGCATTACATCTCTTCAGCAGCAGTTCATTTCGAACTACACGGAAGTCATGGAATCAGAAGATATCCCGGATGAACTCACCGTGATGGAGGAGAATCTGGCGACCAAGAAAGAAGAACTCACCAAAGGCGCATACGTCCGTGCGGCTGCTGCATTTATGGAGCTTGAGACCGATGACGCCAATGTCGCTGATCTACTTAATTCATACAAAGCGGAGGTGTGTCTTCATGAAGCACGCGCAATGACTCCGGAGGAGGTCGCGGACAACTATCAGAAGTACGTCGACTTTATGGAAGCTTTGGCAGAAGATGACGCAAGCCTTCGCATCAGCTATATCTACAGGCTGGATGAGTTTTTCCCGGCAGAGCTTCTCGCGTCAGTCATCATTCTTCGCAATATCAGGGAGGGTGATGAGGAGGCAGCGAGTGAGCTCGCAGGCAAGGCATTTGCAGGTCAACTTGATCCTGATTACTTCGTTTATGAAGATAATACGGATGGTTTAGAAGAGTAACTGCCGGGGTGTTCCGGAGCTGCCGTTCGGCAGCAGGGGAGCCGGAACCTCAATCACAAAAGGGGTTAATAAAATATGGCAACGATTAGCGAGAAGATCTTTGAGCTCCTTGCTGAAAGGGGCATGACGCAGCGAGAATTTGCGCTAAGGACCGGAATCTCGCAGAGCGCGATCAGTGACTGGAAACGAAAGAAGACCAATCCCTCTGCGGAAAAGATACTGGAGATCTGCAGCGTACTTGCTGTATCGCCTTACGAACTGCTTGCCGGGACGGCAGAAGGGACCGGGAACGGTGTGGAAATGCAGTATATCGTGGTGGATAATAAGTCCGAGGAGTATGCCTTTCTGAGGCGCTTTCATCGTCTTGAGGCATCGAAAAAGAAACGCCTTCTCGGATATCTCGACTCTCTTTTGGACTGAACTGTGAATTGATGTGCCCCGGCTTTTGCCGGGGCATTTCATAACGGGAGGATTCTTCGCATATGTACCTTCTGAAGTTCCCCATGCATCCGGGTACTTATTTTTACTCGGATGTGGACGCTCAACGGGCGGAAAATTTCATAACGGTGCTGGATAGTGTCATGAGTCTGTTCGACCGGTATGTGCCCGGCATTCCCGGCCAGCCGCTGAACATAAAAATCGTAAGAAACGCAGAAAGCCCTGCCTGCTTTCGGAATATCAGGGAAATTCATCTGAATACCGAGCTTCGCTTTGTATCCCAGGCAGCTTACCAGTTCGCGCATGAGCTGTGCCATATGAGAATACCTTTTTTCGTGGGGGACGACCTTCGATGGTTCGAGGAGTCGATCTGTGAAATGGCATCGCATTTTTTTCTGAGGAAGCTTGCCCTTGAGCTTGCAGATGAAACATACAGGGAACATCCGGCTCTTAGGAGATACGCTCCCAAATTTCGCGAGTATTCCGCGAAAGTACTTAAAGGCGCGAAGGAGGTGGACCTGAAATCTGAACGGCAGATGCGCAGATTCACGCTTAACTGCTACTTAAGAGATGAGAATCTCTACGTCGCAAAAGCGCTTCTGCCGATCTTTGAGAAGAACCCCGGACTGTGGGAAGCTGTCCTTTACCTGGGACATGTTCCTTCCGGTTTCGGCGTGACTGATTCTCTGGAAATATGGAAAACGACTGCCTGCCGCGAGGAAAACGCGATCGAAGAGATCAGAGACCTGTTCCTTCCGAGTTTATGAAATCTTTGTTAAACTGAATTACAAAATGCCAAAAAGAAGAGCTCCTATGATATAATTGACGAGCAGTGTGAGCGTAGGAAGGTGTGAATATATGGAAAGTTATGGGTCTGCTTCGGATACAAAAGCAACAGCTGCTGATATAGACCTGTCAAATATAGTTGAATACGAGACGGAGCTTCCGAGGGCCGATGAGAAAGCTCCGGAAAAGAGAGATAAGAAGGAGACAAAGACTCTCCTTCGCTATCTTGAGAACCATCTGGTTGATATGAATGTCGACAAGTACGGACAGTCGACACCGGAAGGGTATTTGCGGGAAATGCTGAGTCTCAGAGATGAACTCACAAATTTCCAGATGCTTATGATGCGTTACGAATGCGCTATGAGCGAAGCCCGGACAAAGATTGAAGTCATGAACAGGGAACTTGCCCTGGTTCAGAACAGAAATCCGATTGAATCGATCAAGAGCAGGATCAAGACACCGAGAAGTATATTTGAGAAGCTTGACCGCAGAGGAATCGATTTCACCGTCAGCAATATTGAGCGTTATCTTCAGGATATTGCGGGGATTCGCGTCATATGCTCGTTCATTGACGATATATACAGGCTCAGGGACTGCCTCATCAAGCAGGATGATATAGTCCTCCTGGAGGAAAAAGATTACATCAGGTATCCGAAGAATAACGGTTACAGAAGTCTGCATCTGATTCTGGAAGTACCGATTTACCTGACTTCCGACAAGTATATGATGAAGGTGGAGGTACAGCTCAGAACGATCGCAATGGATTTCTGGGCAAGTATTGATCATAAGATGAAATATAAGCGGGATATCCCCAATGAACAGTCCATCACTGAAGAGCTTCAGTATGTCGCTGAGATGATCAATCAGCTTGACCGAAGGATGATGCAGCTTCGGGATCGGATCGACGGACCGTCATAAATATGTGAATTTTGAGACAATGCAACAGCAACGCGGCTGTATATAGCGGTCCATCTTGTATGTGCCGGTGTATACAGCCTTATTTATCTCATAGGGGGAGCCCCCGCTTCTTCAGGCGGTGGGCAAATCAATATCCTGCTCGGCTCAGTGGGGGAAAAGCTTATGTTTAATTTTTTCAAGAGGAAGGCAAGGGTCGACCTGGAAGATATCGTGAACGCCATGGCTTACGCCAATAAGACGGGCGATTATTATTACCATAAACCGTCAGAGGAGGTAGTGCTCAGAGTGAATCCTGTGTTCTCCGGATTTACCGCAATGGGAGCTTATGTGGAGACGGATGAACTGGCTGCGGATATAAAGGCCAACCCCGGGGATTATATCCATGTACCGGTACTTGGTCTGAATGAGAATTACAGGATCATGGTGGGATATACCGGGACTCTGTCTGACGGTGAAGATAAAGAACGGCTCAATCAGATATTAAAGAGCGCATATCCTTTCAGAGCTTTCGGCAGAGCAGTGAGCGCGCTCGGTCTCTCCGACGACTATGAAGAGTACCGCCTTGACGCGATTCGGGATATAGCCTCAGAGTGGTGCAGGGAGAACGGCCTGCGTGCGAGGTAATGACAAGGCTTTTTTTTCGTGTTATAATTATGCATTATCTCAGCGGCATAAGACCCCGCTGCTGCCTCGTTGACCGCAGATGGGGAGTATTGGCAAAGTGAGGACACTATGAAAGTAAAACTGCAGGATGTGGTGGATGGGATTCAGTATTCGAACGCAAAATCTCAGTTCTTTTATTATACTGAGACCGGTGAAGTTGTCATGCTCATGGATTCGGTATACGGCATCGGACAGGACAAAGCCCTGATGGCAAGAATCGATACCCACCCTGAATTATATCTGCCTCTTCCCAATGAGTATGAGGTGGATGAGTATGGCATGATGGCGGACTTTGTGGATGAAGTGCATGATGCGGCAGCTGCGGCAGCTCTCCTTCGCGCCCTTGATGAGGATCATCCGGCAGGATCGTTTTCTTCTGTTGTGCGCGCATATGATCTCGATTTTCAGTGGAACTTTTTCCGGAATAGCTGCTACGCTCTGATTGCCCGCGCGTGGTGCGAAGAAAACAACATAGAGTATGAGGAATGAGATCGGCGGGGGCGCCTTCTCATCCGGGTACATGTGCTAAGGAGAATATAAGAATGGAAGTATACGATGCTCTTTACGGACTAAAAAAACTCGCAATGAAAGATCCGTCGGTAAAGGAAGCTCTTCTCGCGACCCGATTCGCAGATAATCCGCTGAAAGAATTCTGCTCTTTAAGTACATCTTACGGTTTTCCACTGTATGAGATTGACCTTATCAGCGCGGGAGAAGATGCCTATGCCGCTATGCGGCGAAGTACGAACGGAGGAGGGGAGAATTCTCCGATGCTGCGCTGCGAAGACGATTATTATGAGCTGTTCCTGTCGGAGATCAGCTTGGATGCGATGCGGCAGTAAGCGCGTCTTATATCTAAAGGAGTATGAATAATCATGCAGGATATAGAGAAAGATAACCCGAACATTCGGCCGGAGGAAGGGGATGGCCGGGATGCGCGGAACAGTCAGAATCTGATCACTGAAGATGTCGTCCGCGGCATGTTCGGGGAGAGCGGAGAAAGTGTGAAGCGCCGGAAAAAGAGATTGAAAAGGCACCGTACTATGCCTGACGGAGAGATACGGGATCCTTTCGAAAATATGGACCAGAAACTTGAGAAAGAAAAACGGCGCAGGGAGAAGGGCATCAACGTGCCGGATTTCGTTCTCGAGGGTCACAGGAAGCCGGCAGCAAAAAAGAGGAAAAAGTCTCTCAGAGAGAGACTTTTGAGGGGCAGAAAGAAAGCAGCAGGAAGAAAGAGCAGGCATAAAGCCCCGGCGGCAGCGGAAGTGAGCAGCGGTGCCCCGACTGATACAGAAGATATGATTAGTATTGATGAGATAAAAGAAAAAGTAAAAAATGATGACGGCAGGATGAGCACGTCCGGATTCATCATAGCGATGGCAGTTCTTTTGGTGGGGGTGCTCGCGATTGTGCTGG
The DNA here is from genome assembly GCA_045221675.1 of Lachnospiraceae bacterium. Lineage (GTDB taxonomy): Bacteria > Bacillota > Clostridia > Lachnospirales > Lachnospiraceae > Chordicoccus. The sequence continues at coordinate 6,808 of JBGUWZ010000043.1, forward strand.
TCACATTTGCAATATCAAGAATGTCAAGAGCGGTTGCAGGGGGAGCTGACAGCTCCGCCTACGAAAGTGCTGTCGAAACTAATGCTGAGCCGGCAGAAGAACCTGAATCCGAACAGTCTGTCAGTGCGGCTGACAGACTGAACGATCCTGCCACTCAGGCGGCACTCGCCTACATGGCTTCCCCGGAGGAAGTATCGGATGTATCGACTCGGGACATGTCCCAGTATCTCGGCGAGATGCCGGGAGACAGCGAGGAAATAGTCAAGACCGAGTCCGGAGTCCTTTACACATATGAGAGGATGGCTCGTGATCTGTATTTCCTCACTGTCCGCTTTCCGGATCTTCTGACAGTCAATCAGATCGGGTCTACCAAGGATGGAAGAGCTATCTTTGACGCTGTTGTCGGCAATCCTAACGGAGCCAGCCATTTCATCACTGTTTATGCACAGCACGGCAGTGAGCACATAAATACCCAGCTTGCCATGCGCCAGATCGAGTATATCCTGACAACATGGACGAACGGCGGCTCCTACGGCGATAAGACTTTCAGTGATATTTTCTCAAATGTATGTTTTCACATAATTCCGATGGCCAACCCGGACGGTGTCACGATTGCCCAGCTCGGAATCGACGGCCTTAGAACGGAGGCGGCAAAAACGGTCGTTAATCTGTGTTATGAGCTCGATAAAGAGCATGGGAAGGTGTACGGGTCTTTTGAAGATTATGAGACAAAATTCAAGGCCAATGCCAATGGTGTTGACCTGAACAAGAATTTTAACGCCGGCTGGGAGGAGCTGGAGAATAACGTTAATTTCCCGTCAACAGACGGATACAAAGGCACAGCCGCGGTCAGTGAGCCCGAGACACAGGCAATTGTATCTCTGGCAGAGACATATCCGATCTCTGCGGTCATAGGTGTTCACTCGCCGGGTGACCGGATCATCTGGAATTACGGCGCGGAGGGCGAAGTTCTGAACGCAGGAAAGAATCTGGCCGAGACTCTGAAAGCTCTCACCAAGTACGGCATGGCAGAAGAATCCCACTATACAAAGAGAGTCGCCGGCGGAATGGCAGAGTACTTTGTATCGGAGAGAAATCTTCCGGCTCTCTCGATCATGACCGGTGGAGGGACGCTGCCTGTTTCCATGTCCTATTTCGCAGACATTTTCGGACGGAATCTCAACGTAATTCCCGCGATAGCCTACCTCTATGATATGCCGACGGATGATGAGATTGCAGCGGCGGAAGCAGCGGCGGCGGCAGAAGCGGCAGCGGCGGCTGAGGCGGCAGCTGAGGAATATGACCGCGAAGAGGATCGGTATGATGTGTATGAAGAAAATCAGGATACCGGCGATGAGTATGAAGATGAAGATACAGATTATTATTACGATGATTACGGCAACAGAAGGTATTATTAAATAAATACTTAAAAAAGATGACCAAAATGTTGAAGTTCGTGTTTATTTCAGCTATTATGGTCTCAGCATTGCGGAAACGTATGCTGCATTAATCTGATATCAGAACTTTTCAAGGAGGAGTCTAATGCTTCAGGAGATTATTGATGAACTGTCACAGTACACTGATGTTCCGCCGGAACAGATCAATGAGGATTCTAACCTGATTGAAGACCTTGAGCTCAATTCCTTTGATGTCCTCACAATTGTTGCGGATTTTGAGGATCAGTATGGGATTTCCATCCCGGATGAGCAGATCATGGAATTCCACACAGTCAGGGACGTAGAAGAATTTTTGGAGAAGAATAAATGAAAGCGTATCCTATATACGAACTGACGCAGGTAGAGAACCTGCGTCATTTAATTGACCTGCGAGCAGATGAGAACCCGAATGGCATCGCTTTTTTCTATACCGGAGATGACGGCAGTGTAAAGACCGTGACGTACAGCAGATTCCGCGATGATGTAGCGGCCTGTGCAACATATTTTATGTCCAAAGGATACAGAGACGGTGCACACGTTGCGCTCCTCGGAGTGAACTCTTATGAGTGGCTTGTCACTTTCTTTGCTGTCTGCAACAGCGGAAATGTGATTCTGCCCATGGATGCAAGGCAGCCTGTCGAGAATACAATGAAGCTTCTTGTATCGGGCGACTGCCAGGCACTTGTGTATTCGAAGGAATTTGCTCCGGCGATTCCTGCATTTGCCGCAAATATTCCGGGATTTACAGGTTTCCCGATGACAGAGGCGGCTGACTGGATCGCAGAAGGCGAGAAGCTGATCGCGGAGGGAGATCGTTCATTTGCCGAATATGAGCTTGATGTCGACAGAATGTGTGCTCTGGTCTTTACATCCGGCACGACCGGGGTTCCCAAGGGTGTAATGCTCAGCCAGAAGAACATTGCTTCGAATATTAATCAGGCATGCGGCAATTATTGTCTCGAGGGACCGGGGCTTTCTCCGCTTCCCATGCACCATATGTTCGGCCTCGTTGTCGGCCACCTTATGGTATTCAATTATAATAAGCCCTGCTATATCGTCACGAACATGAGAAATATCATGAAAGATATGCAGATCGCAAAACCAAAGTGCCTGTTTGTTGTACCGATGATCATAGAGACATTTGCCAAGCAGTTCAGGAACCTTGGCAAGAGGGCGGGCGGACAGCTCACGCCCGAGATGGTAAAAGGTTTCTGCGGCGGCGAGCTCAGTGACATTATCTGCGGAGGCGCACCGCTCATGCCCATGTACGTGCAGATGTTCCGCCAGTTCGGTATCAACCTGCTGAATGGCTACGGCATAACGGAGTGCTCACCGGTACTGGCAGTGAACCGCGTTCACGATTATCTCGACGGCTCAGTCGGTCCGGTGCTTCACGGCTGTGAAGTCAGGATCGATGAGGATGGAGAGATCCTGGTCCGCGGAGACAACGTCATGCTCGGTTACTACAAGATGGAGCAGGAGACTCGAGAAGCTTTTAAGGGCGGATGGTTCCACACGGGCGATATCGGCAGAATTGATGATCATTATCTCATTATCACTGGTCGCACCAAGAATCTGATCATCACTTCGAGCGGCGAGAATGTCTCTCCCGAGGAGCTCGAGGACAAGCTGCTCACGGACCCGGCTGTCGCGGAGGCGATTGTCTATGAGAAGGACAATGTCCTTGCAGTCCAGATCTACCCGGAACCGGAAGCGCATGCACCTGAAGAATACTTTAAAGCTCTGCTCGATACGGTGAACAAGGGAGAACCGGTCTATCGTCAGATGAAAAAGCTTATTGTGAGACAGGAGCCGTTCACGCGCAACTCCACAGGCAAGATCATTCGGGCACTTATTAAGTAAATACGGAACATATCCTGATATTTAGAGGGAGCCGCAGGTGCGGCTCCCGTTTTTTTGCAGCACAAACCCGGCAGATCGCGTAACGCTCGCATTAAACCGCTCTTTCCGGACACGGGAACTTCACATGCGGCCGTCGGATTGCTTTGCATACTGTCAAAAAAGTACTGTTAAATAAGATTTGTTAATTACAATTTGAACAATTTACGGTATACTTGTACTTAGTATGGGATATTTCCGCAGAATTTGCGGTCTTTATAATCTTTGAAACCCGGAGGCATGAAAAATGGCGAATACACTTATTCTATATGATGGAAAACTGAGTTCAACTGAGCGGGTCGCAAACAATCTCGGTATGATTATCGGGAATGTCTGCATAGCTGAAATCTCAGAGGCGCCGGAGGACATTTCTCCGTATGACGGATTCTGCTTCATTTTCAATTTTTACGGAGCGCTGACAGCGGGAAAGACTCGTCAGTATCTTACCGCTAACAGAGAGGCGATGGTCGGAAAACGCATCGCTCTTGTCGGCATGGGATTCTCGGATAACGGGTTTACAAAGTATGTGGTCGATATGGAAGACGCAGTCGGGGAAGGAATTTCCATCACAGGAATGTTCATCAGTGATGAGAACCAGGTGTTCGAGAGCGGTTTTCAGGTTGCCAGAATGTTCCGAGCACCGTGGAATGAGATGGACACGGATAAGCTCACAGACATAATTGATGAGTATATTAAGGCACACACGACCCTTGCGCTGGCATCAGCCGGCAAGGGAAATGTGAGATGCACACCGCTTGAGTACAATTACCAGAACGGAGTATTTTATATTGTCACCGAGGGCGGTCTCAAGTTCAGAAGCATTCTCTCAAATGATGATATTTCTGCCGCCATTTTCGAGCCCTATGACGGGTCAATGGATCACATCTCCGGTCTTCAGTTCTCCGGCAAGGCTGTGATCGTTGAGCGCGGCAGCGATGAGTACTGGGAAGTGCTCAGACAGAAAAATGTGTCGAAAGAGGCGTGCGAGAGCCTGCCTGTAGAGCTTTTTATCGTGAGGATCGTTCCTCTGCGCTATGAGTTTCTCTGCTCGAAATTCAATGAGGAAGGATACGATGCAAAACAGTTCGTAAATACAAGATTTGCAAAGCAGCGCTGGGAGGACGGAGTAGCGTTTTCCAAAGAGACCGTTGACCATGAGGCTGTTGCTCGCCGGGAGATGGCTGAGAAGGCAGCTGCGGCAGAGAAGGCAATCGAGGAGAACAAGAGAAGCATCAGCTTTACTGAAATTCAGGAAGTCAGAAAGCCATACGATTCCAGCGATATCGAAGCACTCCTGCGCGAAGCGGAGGAGCCTTCGGATGAAATCAGCGATGAGCAAAAAGAACCGTACGCGGAAACCGGTGCGGAAACCGGTGCAGATCATTACCAGGGTAACGGTGAGGATGATCTGAGTGATTCTGATGAGACTTCGGATGACCTTGATGATGACCTCGACGATGATTTTGATGATGAATTCGAATATGATTTCGATGACGACTTTGAAGACGATGATGAAGATGAGTTCGATGACGAGTCGGATGATGAACTTCTCGGATTCGAAGATGAATATGATGAAGAACCGGTTCGCGAGATCACGAAGGCATCCGGGGAAATTGATATTGAAGAACTTCGGAGACTGATGGAAGAGGATGAGAATAACGAGTCTTCCGGGGATTATACATTTGCTGACGATGATGAGTACGAAGATGCCGAGTCCGGCGATGACGAGTATGAATCTGATGAGTACGACGATGACGAGTACGATGATGACGAGTACGACGATGAATACGATGATGAGTACGCTGACGATGAGTCGGATGATGGAGATGAGGATGACGGGCAAAGGACCGGCAGGGAGAAAAAAGGTGGCTTCAGCCTGAAAAATTTCCTGGCGGGGGCATTCCGACGCAAAAAAGCAGCTGAAGAGGACGAGTACGAAGAGGACGAGTACGCGGAGGATGAGTACGAGGAGGATGAGTACGAGGATGATGAGTACGAGGATGATGAGTCAGAGGAGTACGAAGAGGACGAGTACGAGGATGACGAGTACGAGGATGACGAGTACGAAGAAGAGGAGTACGAAGAAGACGAGTACGAAGAAGACGAGTACGCAGAGGATGAGTACGAGGATGATGAATTAGACGATTACGCAGAGGATGAGAACACGGATGAAGAATCCGATGTGTACGATGACGTCGAGTCTGAGGATGAATCAGTAATTCCTGAAGATGTGAAAGAATCAGAGGAGAATGAAGAGACAGTTAATGAGAACACCGGGGAAAATGCAGGAGAACCTGATGAGGGAGCCGGAGATGCTCTTGAAGAAGAATCTGCTGCGGAAGAACTGCCCGAAGAAGTAGTGGAGGAGGAAGAACTGACCGAAGAAGCGGCAGCGGAGACGGAAGAACTGCCAAAAGAAGCGGCTGCAGAGACAGCTGATGAGGCTTCCAATGAAGCCTCTGCAGATAATGAAGCCGAGGAGGAGGCTCCTTTCGAAGCCGCTCAAGAAGTCCGGGATGATGAGAAGGATGAGGATCAGCCGGAGGCTGTGCTCGCCTATAATGTTCAGGACGCAATTGAAAAGATACGTCGAAATATGGCGGGCGTTAAAGCTGAACAATCAGACACCTATGAAATGCCAGAACCCGCGAAAAAAGACGTCGATATGACTGAAATCGTTAAGGATGAAGATCTGACCCTGGATGAGGATGAAATTGCCGAGAAGTACGGTAACGGTCCTGATATTGAGGGCGATTTTGATATGCTTGACGAAGATAACACTTATGATCTCTTTGAGACAGAGAATGATGCACAGGATGCCGCAGAAGAGTCGAAGGAGAACAAGGCCGACTGGGAAGACGCAGAGAAGCGCGTCTCCAGCTTCAGACAGATATTCAGCTATCGAAATGAGCTGGAAACAGACGGAACGGAAGAACAGAGCGGAAATTCCTCTGACGCATTTGCGAGTGAAGACGAGGAATTTGATAAGCTCTTTGGCTTCAGGAATACCAGCATTTATGAGGATGACGATATAGATGTTGACCGGGGGAGGAGCTATGGCCGCACGAGATTCGACGATGACGATGATTTTGAATATGACGACGAGTACTCCTATGGTGACGATGACGATGTCCTGACAGATGACGAGCTCGATGAGCTTGCCGACGATGAGGAAGATACTCCTGAAAGAGGCAGGAAGAAAGGAGGCTTTTTCTCAAAGAATCCGTTCGCGGGTCTCGCAGGTCTTTTCGGCGGTAAAAAGAAATCTGAGAAAGATGATGCCGGGTATGAAGACGACGAAGATGACGAAGATGCCGGGTATGAAGACGACGAGGATGACGAAGACGCCGGATATGAAGACTACGAGGATGACGAAGACGCCGGGTATGAAGACGACGAGGATGACGAAGACGCCGGGTATGAAGACTACGAGGATGACGAAGACGCCGGGTATGAAGACTACGAGGATGACGAAGATGCCGGGTATGAAGACGACGAGGATGATGAGGACTCTGAATACGAAGACTATGAGGATAATGAAGACGCTGAGAATGACGATGAGGACGAGCTCCCCGACTTTGCTGACAGTATAAAGAGTCCGACAGGTCCCGTCGCTGACGACAGCATGGCCGCTGAGCCTGAGAAGGAAGACTCCGCCGGGGGAGAGGTCCTTCATTCAGAATACGTTGTCGATGAAGGCGATTTCACCGAGCTGAAGATCAGTGATGCGGACGAAGACGATGGTCTTCTGGATGTAAGAGAGCCTCATGCGGATGAAACCGATTTCTCGCAGGATGATGGATACGAGGATGAAGAGGATTTCTCTGATGCTGATGAGTATGAAGATGAAGAGGATTTCCTTGAAGCCGATGAGTATGAAGATGAAGAGGATTTCCTTGAAGCTGATGAGTATGAGTACGAAGACGATTCCCTTGAAGCTGATGAGTACGAGGATGAAAATGACTCCATCGATATTAAAGCGAAGGGAAATGCTCGTAAGTCAAAACGCGGCGGATTTTTCAGCGGTCTTGGAAAGAGCCTCAGCAGTCTTATTGCGAGTTCCAAACGAAAAGATGATGACGATGACGATTATATAGACGATTTTGATGACGATGATGAGGAGATGCACGGAGATGTCATTGACCGTCTCGAGCGCAACTTTGAGAACTCTGTAGGACGCAGCGAGAAATATGTCGTCCCGTCTTTCGACGATTCTTATGACGAGCAGGATTCCCCGGACATGACCGAAGAAGAAGTGGAAGATCTTCTTCCCTACGAGGATTATGATATCCCGGAAATCAGCTATACTGACGACGAAGCTGAAACGAAACCGGGTACTTATACGGATGAAGGGCATGAAGGCGGCTTTGAAGACGATGAGTACGAAGATGAAGATGATGAGAGCGACATTTATGATGAACTCGAAGAGGATGACTCGCTGTCTGCCCCGGGAATAAGGAAGCGATCAAAAGAAAGCGGGTCCACCGGAAAGAGCGGCGGGTTTATCAGCAGGCTGAAGGCGGCATTCGGCGGGATGAAAAAGAGAAGCCGGGATGAAGACGACGAGTACGAGGACGACGAGTACGAGGACGATGAGTACGAGGACGATGAGTACGAGGACGACGAGTACGAGGACGACGAATACGAGGATGACGAGTACGATGAGTACGAGGATGACGAGTACGAAGACGATGAGTACGAAGATGATGAGTACGAAGACGACGAATACGAGGATGACGAGTACGAGGACGATGAGTACGAAGACGACGAGTACGAGGATGAACCTGCTCCTGTAAAAAAGCCGTTTGGAAAAATCTTCGCGAGAAAGAAGCCCGACGAGAAGGTACGAGGCTGGAATTCTGAACCGGTCGGGAAATGGAATGACGAGGAGGAGGGAGTCTTTGATCTGGACAGAGATATTGATTCGGTCGATATTTCCCACCTCTCGGACAGACTGGTCGCAGCTCTCGATGATGACATGGTAGAAGATATTCATCCGGACCTGGATAAATGATGCGGAGCAATAATTGAAGAAGACATTAATAATAACAGCCCTCCTTTGCGCGGCAGCACTCGCTCTGCGCATCGGAGGACGCATGATCAGCGGATTTGCAGACTTCTACATCGGATACACTAATGCCTTCTGGGTGAATTCACTCGGAAGGCTTTCTTCGATATTTCCGTTTTCACTGGTGGAAATTCTGATATATATGTTGATTCTCTGTGCCGGAGGATGGCTGATCGGTCTGCTGATCCTCATGTGCGTCGGAAGGAAAGAGGCTTTTCTTAAAGTCATGAAAAAGGGACTGACCATTCTGCTCCCGCTCGCTTCACTGGTCTTCTTTCTCTTTGAGTCAAATGAGGATATAGGTTTTTACCGCACACCGTTTGCTGTCCACTACGGCTATGGAAGCGGAAGCTACAGTACTGCGGAACTGGCAGAAGTCTGTCAAATGATGGCAGGTGAAATAAACAGCTGCGCAGACAGTGTGGATCGCCGGGAGGACGGAATAATGGTCTGTGACAGCGACTTGTGCACGCGGGTGAAGGCTGGTATGGTACGGCTGGGAAAAGAATATGACTGGCTTTCCGGCATGTATTCCACCCCTAAGCCTGTTTTTTTGTCAGAGCTCATGTCCTACACGAATATGGCCGGCATTTTCTCTGCTTACACGATGGAGGCCAATTATAATGCCGATATGACCCAGTACAATCTGCCTTTTTCCATTAGTCACGAGCTTGCCCATGTAAAGGGCATTCTTCGGGAGAATGAGGCCAACTTTGTCGCGTATCTTAACTGCCGAAACGCGAAGGATGCGGATATCTACTATGCAGGAATGTTGTCCGGATGGGTGTACTGCGGCAATGAGCTCTATAAGAGAGATAAAAAGCTCTGGGAAGAGATATATTTTTCGCTGGATTGGCGGGCAAGAAATGATCTCCGCGCAAATAACGAATTCTGGGCTTCATATAAGGGCAAAGTGTCAGAGGCTGCCGAGAGTTTTAATGACTCCTACCTTAAAGGCAGAGGTCAGACAGAGGGAACGTTATCCTATGACAGAGTTGTGGACCTCATAGTATCTTATGAGGCCGACCATTAGGCAGCGCTGCGATAACAGATGAAACGAGCGGCGTTTTATGATATCGCGGGCGAATTCCGAAACAGCAATCTCTCCGGCCAAGTTTTATAAATTATTGTTGCATTCACCCCCGCCAGCGGTGTATGATATGCGGGTAAGTTTTATAGGCACACGGAATCAGACCGGTGGCGTGGACGACGGCGTTCTGTCATCAGTCGGACTTCGATGTGCATTTTTGTTTTTGATAGTACCTGCGAAGTGAAGAACGCGGGGGCGGTTGAAAATTCTGCCGGTCAGTGCTGACCCGGTCCCGCATTTTCATCCGGCGAACGGGACGAACGGCGAGTGCTTCGCATTTGCAGAATACTTAAAGGAGGGTACACTACATGAACTTAATACTTCCGGAATCCTATGATCCGCACATGACCGTGCGCGAGACACAGGCAGCAATCAAGTTTATAAGGGATACTTTTCAGAAAGAATTCGGACGAGAGATGAACCTCGAAAGAATCTCTGCTCCGCTTTTTGTTGATCAGGCCTCCGGTCTCAATGATAATCTGAACGGAGTTGAGAGACCGGTTCAGTTTGATATGAGATCTATTCCGGGTGAGACTTTTGAAGTAGTCCAGTCCCTCGCGAAATGGAAGCGGTATGCCCTGAAGCGCTACGGTTTTGAGCCGGGTGAAGGTCTCTACACGAACATGAACGCGATTCGACGCGATGAGGATCTTGATAATCTGCACTCATGTTATGTGGATCAGTGGGATTGGGAGATGGTCATAAGAAAAGCTGACCGGACACCGCAGGTGCTTCACACTGTGGTTGAAAATATCTTCAAGATTATTAAACATATGGAGCATGAAGTCTGGTACAAGTGGCCGGAGGCGGTCTACAGGCTGCCGGATAAGATCAGCTTTGTGACGACGTCCGAGCTAGAGGAGAGATGGCCCGACAAGTCCCGCAAGGATCGCGAGAACCTGATCACAAAGGAGAAGGGCGCCGTCTTTATTGAAAAGATAGGCTGGCCGCTTCTGGACGGAGAGCCGCACGATGGCCGTGCCCCTGACTATGATGACTGGAACCTTAACGGCGACATTATTTTCTGGTTTGAGCCGCTTCAGTGCGCGCTGGAGATTTCTTCCATGGGCATCCGTGTCAGTGAGGAGTCGATGCTGGCCCAGCTTGAGCAGGTCAATTGCCAGTACAGAAAGAAGCTGCCATATCACAAAATGCTTCTTGCGGGTGAGCTCCCGTATTCGATCGGCGGCGGAATAGGCCAGTCAAGACTCTGTATGCTGCTGCTCGGAAGAGTACATGTCGGTGAAGTTCAGGCTTCAATCTGGCCGGATGAAATGAGAGAGCAGTGTGCCGAAAAGGGCATAGTTCTGCTGTGATGTTTATACTGAATTAAAGGTAAGGATAAGGGACGATTCCCGGATATCCGGATATAAAAGCCGGATACCCGCAGGTCGTCCCTTAACTTTTTAGATGTGGGATGCAGTTGCCGTTTCACAGTGTGTGGAAAATCAGTTAACAGTTGCAAAATGGACAATTGCGAAAGATTGGCAGGTGCATTTTATAAGCTGTTGTGTTAGCATATATCTCAGTAGGAGATGCCCTGCATTGTGTGAAGATGGGCTGCCATCAGTCTTTACGGCGGGTGCCGGTCACGCCGGTTCATCTCAGGCAAAGGTTTGAATTTTGATAAAAAGCAGAGAATCGACCTGCATTAGTGTATCAAGGAGAGCATTTTTATGGAAGCTAAAAAGAATTACGGGCATATCTTCGGCGTGCTCCTGAATGAAGTGAAAGAGTTCAGAACTGCTTCGGTCCTCACACCCTGCTTCATGATTTTGGAAGTCGTTGTCGAGACACTGATTCCGCTCCTCATGGCATCGATCGTCGATAACGGTGTTCAGAAAGGCGACATGCGTCACATCCTGATCATCGGTGCATGCATGCTCGGACTCGCCGTTGCAGGCCTCATCACCGGTGTGCTGGGCGGATATTTCGGAGCGATGGCTTCGACCGGTTTCGCCAGGAACCTGAGAAAGACCATGTTCAGGAATATTCAGACTTATTCATTCTCGAACATCGACAAGTTCAGTACGTCAGGTCTGGTCACAAGACTTACGACGGATGTGACAAATGTGCAGAATGCCTATCAGATGATCCTGCGCATGGCAATAAGAGCGCCTTTTTCAATGATCATAGCTATGATAATGGCATTTATCATTAACTCACGGATTGCGTCGATCTATCTCATCGCGGTCATTCTGCTCGCTATAGTTCTGTTCTTTATCATGCAGAGAGCGACGAAGTATTTTCGCCAGGTATTTAAGAAATACGACGCGCTGAATGAGAGTGTTCAGGAGAATGTTACCGGCATCCGCGTCGTCAAGGCATACGTCCGTGAAAACTATGAGATTGACAAGTTCGGTAAAGCCGCCGACAATATCTACAACCTTTTCAAAACTGCAGAATATAATGTCATCATCAATATGCCGATTATGACAGGAACAGTGTACACGGTCATTCTGCTCATCTCGTGGGTAGGCGCGCACATGATCATTCAGAACAGTCTCACGACGGGTGAACTCATGTCGCTTCTTGCCTACTGCATGAACATTCTTATGTCACTCATGATGCTTGGAATGGTGTTCATCATGATCACTATGTCGTCGGCATCCGCTGAGCGCATCGCGGAAGTTATAGAAGAGCAGAGTGATATTGTAAACCCGGAGGATCCGGTCATGGAAGTGCCGAACGGATCTGTCGATTTCAACCACGTCAATTTCTCGTACAGGAAGGGAAGCAGTGAGTTCGTTCTGAAAGACATTGATCTGCATATAAGGTCAGGCGAGACGATCGGTGTGATCGGCGGAACCGGTTCCGCGAAATCCTCGTTGGTAAATCTGATCTCGCGGCTTTATGATGTGAGTGAGGGTTCACTGGAAGTCGGCGGCATTGATGTTCGCAAATATGACCTGACCATGCTCAGAGATGAGGTCTCGGTAGTTCTGCAGAAGAACGTTCTCTTTTCGGGGACAATTCTCGAGAACCTGAGATGGGGGCGCCCGGACGCGACAGAGGAAGAGTGTATCGAGGCCTGCCGCATGGCATGTGCCGATGAGTTCATCGAAAAAATGCCTTTTGGGTATAATACTTATATCGAGCAGGGCGGAACAAATGTGTCCGGCGGACAGAGACAGCGACTCTGTATTGCCCGAGCCCTGATCAAGAAACCTAAGGTCCTGATACTTGATGATTCTACATCCGCAGTCGATACGGCCACGGATGCCCGAATCCGCAAAGCCATGATGGAATTTATACCCGGAACGACCAAGATTATAATCGCTCAGAGAATATCGTCTGTCGAGGGCGCTGACCGGGTCATCGTCATGGACGAGGGCAAAGTCAGCGGGTTCGATACTCCGGAAAATCTTCTCAAGAATAATTCTATCTACAGGGAGGTTTATGAGACTCAGATGGCAGGCGGCGGTGACTTCGACATGAAAGGAGGCGAAAAGTGATGGCTGAAAAGAAGAAAGCTAACGATACACTTACTCCTGAGGAACTGGAGAAGGCAAGAAGATCCGGTGCCGGTGGGCGACAGATGCGAGGCGTCAAAGTCAAAGTCGATAACGCGGGAGAAATCTTCAGGCGTCTGCTGAAATATGTGGCCAGCAGATACAAGTTCCAACTGGCTATAGTTGTGGTCTGTATACTGACAGCGGCTCTTGCCAATGTCCAGGGAACTATGTTCATGAGAACACTGATCGACAGTTACATTACGCCTCTCATAGGCTCGCAGTCTCCGGATTACTCGCCTCTTCTCAGAGCTATACTGCGTGTCGCCTTCTTCTACGCGATCGGCGTTCTTGCGTCCTATGCGCACCAGAGGATTATGGTCGTTGTCACTCAGGGAACGCTGCGAGATCTCCGCAAGGAGATGTTCGAGCACATGGAAAGTTTGCCGATCAGATACTTCGACACTCACAGCCATGGCGACATAATGTCGATGTACACGAATGACATAGACACATTGCGACAGATGATCAGCCAGTCAATGCCTCAGTTCCTGAACAGTCTGATCACAGTCATCAGTGTGTTTATCTCCATGCTGATCCTTTCCGTACCACTGACTGCCGTGACCTGCGCCATGGTCGCCGTGACACTGTTCGTTTCCGGAAAAGTCGCCGGTCAGTCAGGCCGTTTCTTTGTGAAGCAGCAGAGAGATATCGGTACAGTTAACGGCTATATTGAAGAGATGATGGCAGGTCAGAAAGTCGTCAAGGTCTTTAACCATGAGGATGAAGCCATAGAAGAGTTTAATGAACTCAATGACCGACTGTTCGACAGCGCGAATAAGGCGAACAGGTTCGCAAACATTCTCGCACCGATCAACGCCCAGCTCGGCAACCTGAGCTATGTTATATGTGCTGTTACCGGAGGCGCACTCATGATCTTTGGTCACAGCATGACGGTCGGCAAACTTGCTTCCTTCCTTACTTTCAATAAGAGCTTCTCGATGCCGATCAACCAGATCTCCCAGCAGCTCAATTCGGTAGTTATGGCCCTCGCAGGTGCCGACAGAGTCTTTAAGCTTCTCGATGAGGAACCGGAGTACGATGACGGATACGTCATGCTGGTCAATGCGGAGATTGCGGAGGACGGCACGATCACCGAGATAGATAAGCACACAGGTCACTGGGCGTGGAAGCATTATCATAAAGCGGACAATACGACTACATATCAGCAGCAAAAGGGCGAGATTGTCATGCTCGGTGTAGACTTCGGTTATAATCCGGACAAAATAGTCCTGCACGATGTCAAGCTTTACGCTAATCCCGGCCAGAAGATAGCTTTCGTCGGATCCACTGGCGCCGGCAAGACTACGATAACCAACCTGATCAATCGTTTCTATGATATTCAGGATGGCAAGATCCGCTACGACGGTATCAACATCAATAAGATAAAGAAACCCGACCTGAGAAGGTCCCTCGGCATTGTTCTTCAGGATACTCACCTCTTCACTGCTACTGTCATGGAGAATATCCGCTACGGTAAGCTTGACGCGACGGATGAGGAAGTCTATGCCGCTGCGCGTCTTGCAAATGCACACGGATTTATCAAAAGACTTCCCCAGGGCTACAACACTATGCTCCACGGTGACGGATCCAATCTGTCACAGGGACAGCGGCAGCTGCTCGCAATTGCCCGCGCTGCGATTGCTGATCCGCCGGTCCTCATTCTCGATGAGGCGACGAGCTCGATCGACTCCCGCACAGAGCGCATTGTCCAGGAGGGAATGGATAAGCTCATTTCAGGCCGCACGTCATTCGTCATCGCCCACAGGCTTTCAACAGTTCGCAATTCGGACTGTATCATGGTCCTCGAGCAGGGGCGCATAATCGAGCGCGGCACGCATGATGATCTGATTGCCCAGAAGGGTAAGTATTATCAGCTGTATACCGGCATGGAAGTGAGCTCGTAAGAATAAGGAACAAAGCAAAAGGCTGCCGCACAGTGATGCGGCAGCCATCTTTATGTCGGTACATTCATAATTGCAAACAAAAAGGCACCGCCTTTCGGCGATGCCTATCTGGAAAGTATAGGGCTCGAACCTACGACCTTCCACACGTCAAGCGGATGCTCTCCCAGCTGAGCTAACTTTCCATCTGTGCTCCTTGCGGTGCAACAAAATGAATTATAGCAGACGATCTCTTGTTTAGCAAGCATTATTTTCAAATTTTAGAATTTAAACTTCCCACACACGGTTTCTCAGGCAGTCTCATCGCAAATTTAAGTCTCGCTCGCGGGACCTGGATGCACCCGTTCGGTTTCGCTGGCAGCGGTACCAATAAGCTTTCTTCGCTCGAAACCTTAAAGTGTCGGCAGCTCGACGACGCTCTGCAAAGTATTATTATCGATTTCGACTGTCCGAGCATCAACAGATGGGAAGTTTACGTCAGAAAATATAACACAGTGTATTACATACGGTCCCGAATAGTGTAAAATGGAGACATATGAGAAAGCTGGAGAGGTCATCGTATGGCAATAAAAATCATAATATTCGCAATCCTGGCCCTGGCCGTGTTCCTGGTCTACGCAGCCTGGCCGTATAATAAGAGAAAAGAGCGTATGCAGGTCTTCAAGGCGCAGTATATCGCCCACAGAGGCCTCTATGATAACGAAGGTCTTGCGCCGGAGAACTCAATGGCTGCCTACGAGAAGGCGGCGGATGCCGGCTACGGCATCGAACTTGATGTGCGCATGACGGACGACTGTCAGCTGGTATGTTTTCATGACCCTTCTCTCAAGAGAGCTACGGGAGCGGAGGGGAGCATCGAGGATCACAGCCTGGGAAAACTGATCGGTCTGAGGCTCTTCAATTCCGAGCAGCCCATCCCGATCTTCTGGGAAGTGCTGCAGAACATTCACGGGCGAGTGCCGCTCATCGTTGAGATCAAGGCGGAGAAAAATACCGATATCGATCAGCTGTGTCGGGAGGTGGTATTCTGCCTGGATGCCTATGAGGGGGACTATTGCATAGAATCTTTTCACCCCAAAGTCGTCCACTGGTTCAGGAAAAATCATCCTCAAGTGATCAGGGGCCAGCTCACGGAGCGCTTTGTCAACGAGGGCATAATGAGTTTTGTGCTGTCATGGTGCCTGTTCAATTTCCTTACCAAGCCGGATTTCATCGCTTATAATAAGAAAGATATCCATACAAAAGCGTTTGGATTCCTGCGATATGTCTGCGGTGCCTCAATGGTCGGCTGGACTATTCACAGCGCAGAAGAAATCGAGGAGATGCGTGAGTGCTATGACGTATTTATCTTTGAGCATTTTACGCCCCCGGAAATAGATGCTGCCAAAAAAGAGGCAATGCTTGCCGCCGCGAAAGGGACTGTACCTATGAATATTGTGAGAAAGCATATGTTTATTGACGGAAGAGTTCAGGGTGTGGGATTCAGATATCACTCCACTTATATTGCACAGCATGTCGGGGTGACGGGCTGGGTCAGGAATCTTTACGACGGACGCGTGGAGATGGAAGCTCAGGGGACGCCTGAGCAAATCGAGGAGATGATGAGCCGGCTTGGAAATCAGCGGTACATCAGCATTACCAGCGTTGAGTCCTCGGAGATTCCGCCGGATCCCAGATCTGTCGACTTCCGAGTCAAGTACTGATTGCCTGTTAAGATCTGCCCTATGTTTTCTTCAAAGTACAAAAAGAACTATTGAATTTATGTGAAATCAGGACTAGAATACGACTCGGAGCGAATATACAGTTATGTACATGAATGCAGGAGAGAGTCGTTGACGATGCAGAATAAAAATGTATTCATTAAAAGTCTGATGAATCGCTTTGCCAGATTTTTTGTTGAACAGAAGCTGGAACATGCTATTCCGTTCATATTATACCTCATCGGATATCTGCTCTGGTTCAAGCTACTGGAGGATATTCCGAGGGCAAGATACCATGATCTGGCATCTTTTATTGACAGGCTGATACCATTTGCGGAAATATTTATAGTTCCGTATATTTCATGGTTCGCACTGCAGGCAGCATGGGTGTCTTTTCTCTTTTTCTATGACAGAGAAGCCTATGATAAGCTTGTGACAATACTAATGTTTGGCATGACAGTGTTCCTGGTCGTGTCGACAGTTTATCCCACGGCACTTACACTGAGACCGTGGCATATAGCCAGAGACAATGTCTTCGTAGATTTGGTCCGAGGCCTGTGGAGAATAGACACCGCTACGAATGTGTGGCCCAGTATTCACGTATACAATACGACAGCTCTGATGTTCACCCTCTTTACAACAAGAGACCGGAACGTGATTCAGAAGGTGCGGGTCCCGATGTTCGTCTGGTGCGTGCTGATCATTCTCTCAACAATGTTCCTCAAGCAGCATTCTGTCGGTGATGTTTTAAGCGGACTTGCTCTGTCGGGAATCGGTTATACATTGGTTTACATAAAAGGACTCGTTATGACCTTCCGTTCGTTCGACCGCAGGGTGGAACAGGTGATTGAAGGACTGTATATTGAGTAAAATGTAGTTGCAAAGCAGAGTGTATTGATGATATAATACCTCTTGGACGATTAGCTCAATGGGAGAGCACTCGCTTCACGTGTGAGGGGTTACAGGTTCGAGCCCTGCATCGTCCATAAAGCCATCGGCGTGCCGATGGCTTTTCGTTTATCTACGCGGACACGCTTAGCCCAGGGCGGCGGGCAGCGCGGACTCCACCAGCACTCAAAATAAAAAGGAGAGAGCAACAATGAAGATCGGTTTTGGATGTGACCATGCAGGTGTAGAACTTAAGCAGACGCTCATGGAGTTTCTGAAGGAAATGGGACACGAATGTGTTGATTATGGCAACTATGACCCGAATGACCGTACGGATGATTATCCGGAATTCGGAAGAAAAGTCGGCGAAGCAATTATGCGGGGAGAAGTCGAAAAAGGGGTGCTGATCTGTGGAACGGGAGTAGGTATTTCACTCGCTGCCAATAAAATTCCTGGTATCCGCGCGTGCGTATGCAGCGAACCGTATTCCGCAAGACTATCTGTACAGCACAATAACGCCAACATTATATCTCTCGGTGCCCGTGTTGTCGGCCGCGAGCTTGCTAAAGATATTGTCAGTGCTTTCTTTAATGCCGAGTTCGAGGGCGTGAGACATGCGCGCAGGGTACAGATGATCACTGATATTGAGGAAACATACAGCATTCATCCGAAAGACTGAGTGATTTCTCCCTGATTTTTTAAGAGAGATTGTGCTTTTTTTAATACAATCTTATCAAAAAGGGGCAAAAACAGCCAAAAACTTGAATATTTACACCTCAATTCGCCAAAATTTAACAAATCTGTAATAAATCGGATAGGCAAACTTGATTTTTGATATGTGCTATGTTATAGTATCTGACGTAGGAAAAAGTTTGTTAAAAAATTATTACAAATTTGACCAAAGATATTTGAGGTGAATGTATGAAGAAAAGATTACTCAGTGTTCTGCTTGCGGCAATGTTTACTGTATCAACAGTAACACCGGTTCTGGCTGACGAGGAAGATGATCTCCGCGAACAGAGAGCACAGGCAGAAGAGGAACTCGACGACACACAGGCAGCCTTGAACGACCTTGCGGCAAAGCGTCAGGAAATTCAGGCACAGATCAGTGAACTGAATGCTGACATTGTAGATCTCATGGTCCAGATCGACCAGGCTCAGAAGGACATCGATACAACAACGACAAAAATCGATGAGACGACAACTGAGATCGCTGAGACTGAAGTCGAACTGGAAGAGTCCGAACAGAAGCGTGACAAACAGCATGATGATATGATGAAGCGTATCCAGTACATTTACGAAAACGGCGGAAACGTCGGCTGGGTCGCGGTAATGCTTGATTCGGATGACATTACTTCTTTTGCTAATAAAGCTGAATATGCAAGCGAACTGCATGAGGCAGACCGCTCAGCGCTTCAGGAATATATTGAAACAGTTGATGAGATCGAAGAGCTCAAGGCCGGACTCGAGGACAAGAAAGCATCTCTCGAGGAGAAGAAAACTCTTCTTGTGAATCAGAAAGCATCTCTCGAGGATCAAAATGCAGAGCTCAACAGACAGCTTGAGGTCAAAAAGGCTACCGATGCCGATTATGAAGCTCAGATCGCAGAAGCCCGTGAGCAGGCAGATGAGATCAGCAGCCTGATCAGCAGACAGGAAGCAAGACTCAGCGAGATCAAGGAAGAGAAACGAGCAGCCGCAGCTGCGGCAGCTGAGGCTGCTGCAAGAGCTGAGGCAGCGGCACAGGCAGCAGCAGCTGCCGCACAGGAAGCTGAGGAAGCCGAGGCGGCAAGACTTGCGGCGGAAGCAAGAGCAGCTTCTCAGGAAGCGGCACAGCGCGCATCCGGCTCCGGCAACAATGCCGCAGCGGAGGAAGCGGCCGAGAGAGCAGAGCAGCAGGCTGAGGAAGCAGAGCGTCAGGCAGCAGAGGCGGCAGCCCGCAGGGCAGCAGCCGAAGAGGAAGCTCGTCAGGAAGCAGCCCGTCAGGCAGCAGCCGAAGAGGCAGCCCGCCAGGCCGAGGAAGCAGAGCGCCAGGCAGAAGAAGAAGCCCGCCGCGCTGCAGAAGAAGAGGCTCGCCGTCAGGCTGAGGAAGAAGAAGCTCGTCGTCAGGCTGAGGAAGAAGAGGAAGAAGAGGAGTCCTACAGCTCCGGAAGTTCCTCGGGATATGGCATTGTTGATTATGCTGATCAGTTTGTCGGATGCCCGTATGTATGGGGAGGCAATTCCCTGACAAACGGCTGTGACTGCTCGCATTTCGTATACAATGTCCTTAAGAACTGCGGTGTTTACAGTGGTGGATATATGACATCCGGTGAATGGGCGTATGCAGGAAGAAGCGTAAGCAGCCTTTCTTCGGCACAGGCCGGTGATGTCATCGTTTACTCCGGTCACGTTGCCATTTATGATGGTGAAGGCGGTATCGTTGAAGCGAAGGGAAGCCAGTGGGGTATCACTCATGACCGCAGCGCGACATGCAAGTCTATCGTTGCAATCAGAAGATTCACTTAATAAGATAATTGATTTATCGGGACCTGCACTTATGTGTAGGTCTTTTTTTGTGCTCATAAAGCATACTTTTGGGCTATAGCTCTTGCTTAATTTGAAAAATGAGGGTATCATATGTTTGAACTTTTCCCAGAGTAGTTTACATAAGGCGGTTGCTGGGTACTTAGCGTGCCCCGGCATGACATGCCATACGATATTTCATTGTTTTAGAGGTGACAATATGACCAGAAGACAGCTGATGGAAAAGCGCAAGAAGCGCAAGAGACAAAAACTGATCTTGCGCACTGTGCGCATAGGCGGAGCGGCAGCGGCTGCGATCGCGCTTATCTGCCTGATCACATTTGTTATAGTTCCGCATTTTAAGACGGAGGAGGAAGAAACGCCTGAGGTCGAATACGTATCCGGTGATACGGCAATCAGGCAGACGATATCTGACTCTGCGACCGGACAGGATGGATGGAATGTAGATGAGAACGGATGGTGGTACAAAAATCCGGATGACACACAGTATGTCAGCGGCTGGAAGACAATAGAAGGCCAGAGATACTATTTTATGGACGACGGTTACCTTGCCACCGGCTGGGTCAACACAGGCGATAATTCGGATGCGTTCTTTGATCCGAGCGGTATACTGGATCCGACAGCAAAACAGAAGCTTGTCGCTCTGACATACGATGACGGCCCGTCTCAGAATACAGGAAGAATTCTGGATGTCCTTGAAAAGTACAACGCCAAGGCGACATTCTTTGTCGTAGGTATTCAGGCGGATTATTATAGGGATGAGCTCAAGCGAGAGTATGCGCTCGGTATGGAGATTGGATCTCATACCTTTGAGCACGAAATCCTGTCTCTTATTACTGCTGACGAGATCATCTCTACTATGAGCAAGAATGACAAACTGCTCGATAATCTGATCGGCTTTGTTCCGGAGATTATGAGACCGACAGGCGGCGGTGTCAATGATATCGTCTATGACAGTGTGGATAAGCCGATGATTCAGTGGGATGTTGACACACTTGACTGGCAGACGAAGGATCCGCAGTCGACCCTCAAGGCTTCTGTCGAGGGAGTACAGGACGGCTCTGTAATTCTGATGCATGATCTTTTTGAAGCTACTGCCGATGCGACAGAGCTGGTAGTACCTGCGCTTCAGGAGATGGGTTACAAGATGGTCACGGTATCCGAGCTGGCAGCTCAGTACGGTTACACTCTTGAGCCCCACAAGGAATACTATGATTTTTATCCGAAGAATTCTCCGGATGAGAGAATTCGTGAGCTGTATTCAGAAGATTGATTCCGGGTCTACCGGGCCTGCCGCGCGCAGGCGGCTGTCCATATAGTAAAAGTAACCAAGAAACGCGGGATACCCGCGTTTCTTTTTGGTTTTACAGCAGAAAAAAATCGTGCTATATTTTTTAATTGTGCTAATGTATCAAAAATGTGAAAATTGGAGTCCTGTATGAGTAATATCAGAAGAGAAGACATAAGAAACATTGCAATTATCGCCCATGTTGACCACGGTAAGACTACGCTTGTCGACGGTATGCTGCGCCAGAGCGGGGTATTCAGGGATAACCAGGAAGTTCGGGAAAGAGTTATGGACTCCGGCGATATAGAGCGGGAGAGAGGTATCACGATCCTTTCCAAGAATACTGCAATCGAGTATGACGGCGTCAAAATCAATATTGTCGACACTCCCGGCCATGCCGATTTTGGCGGTGAGGTGGAGCGTGTCCTTAAGATGGTGAATGGCGTCATACTTCTTGTAGATGCGTTTGAGGGAACAATGCCCCAGACGAAATTTGTTTTGAAGAAAGCGTTGGCTCTGGATCTTCCGGTCATCGTCTGCATCAATAAGATCGACAGACCGGAGGCGAGGCCGGAGGAAGTCGTGGATGAGGTGCTGGAGCTCCTCATGGATCTGGACGCATCCGACGAGCAGCTTGAATGTCCCTTCCTCTACGCATCTGCGAGAGAAGGAACATGCTCCGCGGATCCCAACGTGGACGGAACCGATCTAAAGCCTCTCTTTGAGACGATCATTGATTATATTCCGGCACCCGAAGGTGACCCGGAGAAGGGGACTCAGATACTCATCTCGACGATCGACTACAATGAGTATGTGGGAAGGATCGGCATCGGCAAGGTGGATAACGGTTCGATCCGCGTAGGACAGGATATCGTTCGTGTGAACTACCATGATCCGTCTGTTCATGAGAAGACCCGCATCACAAAGCTCTATGAGTTCGATGGTCTGAAAAAGGTCGACGTTCAGGAATCGACTGTCGGCTCTATTGTCGCCATCTCGGGAATTTCGGATCTGATGATCGGTGATACCCTATGCGTGGCGGGACAGGAGGATCCGATCCCGTTCCAGAAAATCACGGAGCCCACGATCTCCATGAATTTCATAGTCAATGACAGCCCGCTCGCCGGACTTGAAGGTACCTACTGCACATCGAGACAGATCCGCGAGAGACTCTTCCGCGAGCTCAATACCGATGTATCTCTGCGCGTAGAAGATACTGAGAACACGGATACATTCAAGGTCAGCGGACGCGGTGAGCTGCATCTTTCCGTCCTGATCGAGACGATGCGCCGTGAGGGGTATGAGTTTGCGGTTTCCAAGGCTGAAGTTATCTACAAGCGGGATAAGGCAGGCCATCTGCTGGAGCCCATTGAGGCAGCCACAGTTGATGTCGCCGGTGATTATTCGGGAACGGTCATCAGCATGCTGTCCGAGCGAAAGGGAGAGCTGCAGAGCATGGAAACTCTCTCTGACGGAACTACCCGCCTTGAATTCATGATTCCCGCAAGGGGGCTTATCGGTATTCACGGCAATCTGCTGACTGCGACCAAGGGAACAGCGGTCCTGAACTCGATCTTTGAGTGCTATGCCCCGTATAAGGGTGATATTACCTTCAGAAAGAACGGATCTCTTATTGCTTTCGAGGATGGCGATGCTGTTGCATACGGACTCTTTGCTGCCCAGGAGCGCGGAGCTCTGTTCATCTCGCCCGGTACGAGAGTATACGCCGGCATGGTCGTCGGTGAGAGCGCAAAACCCGAGGAGATCGAGATCAATGTATGCAAGACAAAGCATCTGACCAACACCAGATCCTCTAATGCGGATGAAGCTCTGACACTGACTCCGCCCAGGATCCTGTCTCTGGAGCAGGCTCTGGATTATATTGATTCCGATGAGCTGCTCGAGGTCACACCAAAATCGCTCAGAATCAGGAAGCGCATTCTCGACTCAAGGCTGCGCAAGAGGGCCAACAACAATAAATAATGAAGAAATTGCATGCCGCTCGCCGGTCCCCCATGCGGACTTTGGCGAGCGGCTTTTTGACAACTTGTCCAAAAACAGTTGCGGGAATTTATATTATTTGTTAATATATTCTTTAGAATTCAGTGATTTGTGACTGTAACGGCAGGCAAGGCTCACTATTTTAGCATTCAGCATAGGCTGATGTATTAGTGTGCGAATATGCCTGTTTTTTTTGTTTATTCACATCATATATATCAGCTGACCGGCGGTCGGATTGCGCAACTTGCGGTTCCCGCCGGGCTGAATGCGAAGATGGCTATGCAGCGGTACATGAACTGCGGCAGGCAAAGCCGCAGCCGTGTGCCGATTTTCAACTTTTAGGAGACCTGCTTTGAAGGTAATTAAGTCACTCAATAATAATATGGTCCTTGCCGCGGACGATAACGGCAGGGAGTGTATTTATAAAGGTAAGGGCATCGGGTTTCAAAAGAAAAAGGGAGACCCGGTCGAAATGGATAAAATAGAGAGAAGTTTTGTGCCTGCGAGTGAGGAGGAGAGCAGACATTTTCAGCAGCTGTTTTCCGAGATTCCTGAAGAGTACTGGGATATGGCGGGAAAAGTCGTTGAATACGCGAGGACCAGGCGAAAGCTCAAGATTACGGATAAGGTCATTCTGCCTCTGTGTGATCATATGGCAGGCGCGGTCGAGCGATATCAGCAGGGAATCGCGCTGGACAATCCGATGCTGTGGGATGTGAAACGCGTGTATCCGAAGGAATTCCGTGTAGGCATGTATGCGCTGACTCTCATTAAAGAGAGTTACGGTATCGAGATGAAAGAGGATGAGGCAGCATATCTCGCCTATCATTTTGTGATTGACGAACTCGGCCGGCAGGACGGTCCCGATCCCGGGCTTATGACGGAGATCGTAGGGAGTATTATAGAGATCGTTGAGAAGTCCTTTCAGATCGAACTCAACGAGGATGACTGGAATTACCAGAGATTTCTCACGCACCTGAAATTTTTCGTGAACCGTGTGATCGATCGTGAACCGAACGAGGAATCGGAAGATCAGTCGCTGTTCGAGGAGGTAAAGGGGCACTATCCGCGCGTCTACAAATGTGTGGAGCGCATTTCCGACTATATTCTTATAGAACATCACTACGACGTGAACCGTGATGAGCAGCTTTATCTCATGATGCACCTTGAGAGGGTGACAAGAAAGGCAATTCGCCGCAAAACGGACTGATAACGGACCCGACAGTTCCATAAGGAACTGAATAGTATAAAAAAGGAGGGATGACTCATGGCAATGGATTATGAATCCGTGTCGAAACAGATTCTCGACAAAGTCGGTGGATCTGGCAACATTGCAAGTGCTGAGCACTGCATGACAAGACTTCGTCTTATTCTCAATGATGAGAGTAAGGCAGACGACGAGGCGGTCAAGGCAATAAAGGGCGTCAAGTCAGTTATTAAACAGGGCGGCCAGTATCAGGTCGTCATCGGCAATGAGGTAGGCAGCCTCTTCCCGGTATTTAAGAAGGCCGCAGGTATCACAGGAGAAGCTGCGGCAGCACCCGCCAAGGCGGAAGGCCCGTTCATCCAGAGAATCTTTGGATTCGTTGCAGGCATCATGACCCCGCTTCTGCCGGGTATGCTTGGAACCGGTATGGTCAAGGTCCTTCTGACTCTGCTCACGGCTATGGGTGTCATGGATGCAAGCCAGACGACCTATCTGATTCTCTTTGGCATGGCTGATTCGTTCTTCTATTTCCTGCCGATTCTTCTCGGATGGAGTATCGCTAAGAAGACCAACCACAGCGTGCCGCTGTTCATGATCATCGGCGCAGCACTTATTTATCCGGATTTCGTCACTATGATGAGCGGCGCAGGCGCAATCGAAGGGATCAAGTACGGCACATTCCTCGGACAGAACTGCGTATATCTCTTTGGTTTTATTCCGGTCATCTGTACGACCTACACATCATCCATGCTCCCGATGGCTCTTATGGCTCCGGTCATGGTGGCAGTCGAGGACTTTGCCGACAGGGTATCCCCGAACCTGGTCAAGTCATTCCTTAAACCGATGCTCTTCTGCCTGATCTGTACACCGATCGTTGTATGCATTCTCGGACCTCTCGGCGGTGTCATCGGTACAGGCCTCGCATCTGTATTTGCTATGATGTACGGTGCGGTCCCGTGGCTCACAGTCGCAATTCTTTCAGCGCTCATGCCGTTCATCGTCATGACAGGTATGCACTATGCCCTTCTGCCGCTCTTTATGAGCAATATCGCTAATTTGGGCTATGACGTAGTCATCCTTGTCACAATGTTCTGCTCCAATATTGCGCAGGGCGGTGCCTGCTTCGGCGTAGCTGCCAAGACAAAGGACATTGAGACAAAGTCTGAAGGTCTTGCCTGCGGTATCTCCGCTGCTGTTGCCGGTATCACAGAGCCGGGTATGTACGGTATCAACCTTCGCTTCATGAAGCCGATGTACGCTGCTGTCGCTGCGGCAGGTATCTCCGGTCTCTGGTGCGGTCTTACAGGTGTTAAGGGCTACACGATGGGCGGCTCCCCGTCCTTCATGTCCCTCATCACATTCATCGGCGGCGACGCTTCTCAGAGCTTCGGCGTTATGCATGGTGTTGTCTTCGGCGCGATCGGCGGCATTGCTTCTCTCGTAATTGCGGCAGTTCTCGCTTATATCCTTTACAATGACAAGGATGCGGGTGTAGGCGTTGCCCCATCTGTTCCGGTAGCTGAGGAAGCGGAACCGAATAAGAAGCTTGTCGAGCAGTTCGACCTTGTATCTCCGATGGAAGGCACAGTTGTTCCTCTCGCGGATGTCCCGGATGAAGTATTTGCTTCCGGCGCTCTCGGCGAAGGCGTCGCAATTCTTCCGACCGACGGCAATGTGTACGCACCGTGTGACGGCGCGATCACGACTCTGATGGATTCCCGCCATGCGATCGGTATGGTCGCTGACAACGGCGTGGAGCTCCTTATCCACGTAGGTCTTGACACTGTGGCTATGAACGGTGCTCCGTTCGAGTACAAGATCAAGCAGGATCAGGAAGTCAAGAAGGGTGACCTGCTCCTTGTTGCGGATCTTAAGGCAATCGAAGCTGCCGGCTATAAGCTCTATACACCGATTATTGTTACTAACAGTGAGGACTATGTTTCTATCAAGCCTACGGCTGAAGGAAAAGTTGCCCATGGCGATAAACTCATGACAATTGCATAATTATTAGTGTCATAAATAAGGCGGCTTAATGGGCGGAGACAGATGTGACGAACCCATTTGGCCGCCTGCGTTTTCTTTCGCACAGATTTGTCTGCAAATGCAGTCATGGGCAGAGCATCCTCTGCCATATTGTAAAGGAGGTACGTATGTCAGTTTTCCGAGACGACTTTTTATGGGGCGGCGCGACAGCTGCCAATCAGTTTGAAGGTGCCTGGGATGTTGACGGCAAAGGACCGTCGGTCTCAGATATGTGCACGAACGGGAGTCACAAGGTGCCGAAGAGAGTGACCCGGACCATCGAGCCGGATACACTGTATCCGTCTCATGAAGCCATTGACTTCTATCATCATTATAAAGGCGATATCGCGCTCTTTGCGGAGATGGGGTTTAAGACCTTCCGCATGTCCATTAACTGGACAAGGATTTTCCCGACCGGCATGGAGGACGAGCCGAACGAGAAGGGCCTTCAGTTTTATGATAACGTGTTTGATGAGTGCCTGAAGTACGGAATTGAGCCGTTGGTCACGATTTCCCACTATGAGCTTCCCTATGCGCTGGTCGAAAAGTGCAACGGCTGGGAAGGCCGCGAACTCATTGATTACTATATGAACTACTGCAAGGCGATTTTTGAGCGGTATAAGGATAAGGTCAAGTACTGGCTGACCTTCAACGAGATCAACACCGGAACAATGCCGATGGGGGCTGTTCTTAACACAGGCACGATCAAAGGCTTTACCGGTTCTCTTACTGAAGTTCCGGACAGACCGAAAGAGAGACTGCAGGCTCTGCACAACATG
The DNA here is from genome assembly GCA_045221675.1 of Lachnospiraceae bacterium. GTDB lineage: Bacteria > Bacillota > Clostridia > Lachnospirales > Lachnospiraceae > Chordicoccus. The sequence goes on from JBGUWZ010000043.1 coordinate 34,128, forward strand.
TTCGTTGCCAGCGCTAAAGCTGTCAAATATGCACATGACAATTATCCGCAGTTCATGATGGGCTGCATGATCTGCTTCGCTCAGTCATATGCGCTGACCTGCAATCCGGATGATGAGCTGGCCAACCAGGAACACATGCGCGAGATGAACTGGTACTGCTCCGATGTACATGTGCGCGGAGCGTATCCGTCATACGCGAAGAGCATATGGAAGAAATATGACTTTGAGCAGAAGATTCAGGATGGAGATATAGAAGCGCTCAAAGAAGGTAAAGTTGACTTCTACACATTCAGCTATTATATGAGCAACTGCATAAGCAGCGATCCCGAGGCTGAAGCCGGTGAGGGCAATATCATCGGCGGATCCAAGAATCCGTATCTTAAGGCTTCCGACTGGGGATGGCAGATCGACCCGAAGGGACTTCGCTTTGCACTGAATGAGATTTATGACAGATATCAGATACCGCTGATGGTCGTTGAGAACGGCCTGGGAGCCTATGACAAGATCGAGGAAGACGGAACCATTCAGGACGGTTACCGCATCGACTATCTGAGGCAGCACATTGAGGAGATGAAGAAAGCGGTGGAAGAGGGCGTCGATCTGATCGGCTACACACCTTGGGGCTGCATTGACCTGGTATCCGCATCCACCGGAGAGATGGCAAAGCGCTATGGCTTTATCTTTGTTGAGAAGTATGATGACGGCACAGGTTCGCTTGCACGCCGCAAGAAGAAGTCATTTGACTGGTATAAGAAGGTAATTGCGACAAACGGCGAAGATCTGGATTGAATGAGGTGAATAATGTCTGTTTTGAGAGATGATTTTTTATGGGGCGGCGCGACAGCCGCTAATCAGTGCGAAGGCGCGTGGAATGAGGATGGCAAGGGTCCGTCCGTCTCCGATATGTGCACGAACGGCAGCCACACTGTGGTAAAGAGAGTGACACAGGAAATAGAGCCGGACACTCTGTATCCGTCCCACGAAGCTATCGACCATTACCATCGCTATGCGGAAGATATAGCACTTTTTGCTGAGATGGGTTTCAAGTGCTATCGCATGTCCATCAACTGGACACGCATTTTCCCGACCGGTATGGAGAGCGAGCCTAATGAGGCAGGTCTTGCACACTATGACAAAGTCTTTGACGAGTGCAGAAAGTATGGAATTGAGCCTCTTGTCACGATCTCCCACTACGAACTTCCGTTTGAGCTTGTCAGGGAGTACAACGGCTGGGCGAGCAGGAAGCTCATCGATTACTACATGAACTACGTCAAGGCCATCTTCGAGCGCTATAAGGACAAGGTCAAATACTGGCTGACATTCAACGAGCTTAACTGCGGCATGATGCCGCTTGGCAACGTTCTCGGCACGGGCACGTTCCAGGGCTACAGCGGACCTTTCAACAAAGTTCCGGATAATCCGGCTCTCCGCCTTCAGGCAATGCACCACATGTTCCTTGCAAGCGCCAGGGCCGTCAAGTATGCGCATGACAATTATCCGCAGTTCAAGATCGGAAACATGATCGCGTTCTGCACATCTTATGCCCTGACCTGCAATCCTGATGATGAGCTCTTTAATCAGGCTGTTATGCGTGAGTTGAACTGGTACTGCTCAGACGTTCAGGTGCGCGGTGCTTACCCCGCGTACGCTAAATCGATCTGGAGAAAGTATGACTGCGAGCTGGTGACGGAGCCGGGCGATGACGCGATCCTTGCCGAGGGCAAAGTTGATTTCTATACTTTCAGCTATTACATGAGCTCAGCGCAGAGTGCGGATCCTGCTCAGAAAGTGGGCGAGGGCAACCTTGTCGGCGGTCTCAAAAATCCGTATCTCAAGGCTTCCGACTGGGGCTGGCAGATCGACCCTAAGGGACTCCGCTTTACTCTGAATGAACTCTATGACAGGTATGAGATCCCGCTCATGGTCGTCGAGAACGGTCTTGGCGCTTACGACAAGATCGAGGAGGACGGATCGATCAACGACGACTATCGTATCGACTATCTGAGACTTCATATCGAGGAGATGAAAAAGGCTGTGGAGGAAGGCGTAGACCTTATGGGCTACACACCGTGGGGCTGCATCGACCTGGTATCCGCATCCACAGGTGAGATGGCGAAGCGCTACGGCTTCATCTATGTCGAAAAGTATGACGACGGTACTGGAACCCTGAACCGCAGGAAAAAGAAATCCTTTGACTGGTATAAAAAAGTCATTGCCACAAATGGGGATGACCTTACCTGAAAAAATGTAGTATAATGCATGAGGAGCTGGTTTCCGGCTCCTCTTTTTACATGTCAGGGGCCTTTTGTCAGACGAATTTCGGAATTAGCCGGCGCCGTCGGCATTATTCCTGATTGGGTCCCTGCGCGACATTGCAGAGCCATTTTTTGATAGTGATATAATTCGGAGGATATAATGGCAAAAGAAAAAGCAGTCAAGACCAATGCTATGCGTATGCTGGACAAGCTGAAGATAAAATACGAAGTGCTCACTGTCGACATCCCCGAATTTGTCGACGGCGTACAGATGGCAAAGCTCGAGGGGGTTCCCGTTCAGGAATCCTTTAAGACTCTGGTGCTACAGGGAAAAAGCAGGGAGTATTATGTCTTCATTCTCCCGGTAGAGAAGGAGATCGACCTTAAGAAGGCCGCTTCTGCCGTCGGAGAGAAGAGCGTTATGATGATCCACGTGAAAGACATAACGAAGATCACCGGCTATGTGCGGGGCGGGTGCAGCCCCCTCGGCATGAAAAAGAAATTCAGAACGGTGTTAGCGGCGGAGGGATGTGAGCACGAATCTGTTTATGTGAGCGCAGGTAAGATCGGCACAAGTATGCATTTAAGGACTGATGATCTCATCCATGCGGCGGAAGCGGAAGTTGCCGATTTTACGGTTTAAAGTTGTACCGCATGTGCTTGACAGTGAAGATATGTGCATATACAATCTTCTGAGCGAGACATGAGTTCATCTCAGCATGGGGGTGTTTCCGTCTGCGGCAGCAGGACGCATCAGCCGTATCTCGGCGGGAATCTAAGATTCATGGGTTCGCGATAAAATTCGAACAGTTATTTTTGGAGGTCATACATATGTCAATTTTCAGGGGTTCAGGCGTAGCCATCGTGACGCCCATGAAGGAAAACGGCGAAGTCAATTATGATGCTTATGAGGCTCTTCTTGAGGACCAGATCAAGAACCATACGGACGCGGTCATCACAGTCGGCACATCCGGTGAAGCTCCGACACTCGATGACGATGAGCATCTCGAAGTCATCAAGTTCACGGTTGAGGTCGTAAAAGGGCGAATCCCGGTCATCGCGGGAACAGGCTCCAACAACACAGCCCATGCGATCATGATGTCCGAAGAGTCAGAGAAGCTCGGCGCGGACGGTCTTCTTCTCGTAACTCCGTATTATAATAAGGCGACCCAGGGCGGTCTGATTGCTCACTATTCGGCAATAGCGCAGTCCACTAAGCTTCCCTGCATCGTCTACAATGTTCCTTCCAGAACAGGCACGACAGTTCAGCCGAAGACCATGATTGAGATAGCAAAGAGAAATCCCAACGTCTGCGCGATTAAGGAAGCAAGCGGCAACTTCAGCGCGATCGCCGAGCTTGCTCATCTTTCGGACGGTAAGATCGATATCTATTCGGGCAATGACGACCAGGTCGTTCCGCTGTGTGCACTCGGCGGAGTCGGTGTCATCTCTGTTCTTGCAAATGTTGCTCCGCAGCAGACTCATGACATGGTGCAGTACTGCCTCGACGGAAATTTCGCTGAGGCTGCAAAGATTCAGCTGGCTGCTCAGCCGCTCATCTCCGCACTGTTCTGCGAGGTCAACCCGATCCCGGTCAAGGCTGCTCTTAACATGCAGGGATTCAATGTCGGCAGCCCGCGCCTTCCGCTCACAGAGATGGAGCCGGCTCACAAGGAAATTCTGCGTAAGGCTATGATTGATTTCGGATGTCTTGCATAATCTATCGACTAAAAAACTGCAATGTAATAGCTCAGTGAGCTGAGAACGATAAAATAGAAGCATTGGCATACCCCGTGAGGGTGCATGCCAATAGAAGCAAAGGAGAAAAGTAAATGGTAAGTGTTATTTTACATGGCTGCAGCGGCCATATGGGACAGGTCGTCACGGACATAATCGCGGCAGAGCCGGATGTACAGATCGTAGCCGGTATTGACGCGGTAGACCTTCACAACAGGAACTATCCGGTATTCACAAAAGCGGCTGACTGCCAGGCGGAGGCCGACGTTATCATTGACTTTTCCACAGCGAAAGCGGTCGATGTGCTTGTAAATTACGGCGTAGAGCGGAATATCCCGATTGTTCTCTGCACGACCGGTCTTACGGAAGAGCAGATCGCGAACATAAAGGCAGCATCGGAGGAGATTGCGATCCTCCGCTCAGCCAATATGTCAATCGGTGTCAATCTTCTTCTCAAGCTCCTGCGCGAAGTCTCCGGAACACTGACAGAGTCCGGATTCGATCCTGAGATCATCGAGCAGCATCACCGGAGAAAGATCGACGCGCCGAGCGGCACTGCGGCGGCTCTCGCGGATGCCATCAACGAAGGTACAGGCGGAAAGTATCATTATGTCTACGACCGGAGCGAGCGCCGTGAGAAGCGCGATTCGAAGGAAATCGGTGTATCTTCGGTGCGCGGAGGTACGATCGTCGGTGTGCACGATGTTATATTTGCAGGACAGGATGAGGTCATTGAGTTTACACATACGGCTTACTCCCGCGCTATATTTGCAAACGGCGCAGTCGCGGCGGCAAAATTCCTTGCCGGCAGGGCACCCGGCCTCTACGATATGGCCGATGTAATCGGGTAATATGTATGCAGTTTCGACCTTGCATTGATATTCATAACGGAAAAGTTAAACAGATCGTGGGCAGTTCTCTGAGAGATGAGGGAGATCTCGCCCGGGAAAACTTTGTTAGCGAAAAAGGAGCTGCGCATTTTGCGGAGCTCTTTCGTCGTGACGGGCTGACCGGCGGGCATGTCATACTTCTTAACGCCCGCACGTCGCCCTACTATGAGGCTACCCTGGCCATGGCCCGTCAGGCTCTTGCTGCCTACCCCGGAGGACTTCAGGTCGGGGGAGGTATAAGGGATGACAACGCTGCCGACTTTATAGAGGCAGGCGCGAGTCACGTCATTGTCACATCCTATGTGTTCGCAGGCGGACAGATTTCCTATGATAATCTCTCCCGGATCGAGAACGCGGTCGGACGCAACCGGCTCGTTCTGGACCTTTCCTGCAGGAAGCGGGACGGCAGGTATTATATATGCACAGACCGGTGGCAGAAGTTCACGGACACAGCACTGGATATGGAACTTATGTACAGGCTGTCGGAGCATTGCGACGAGTATCTTGTCCACGGCATAGACGTTGAGGGAAAGGGAAGCGGGCTTGACCCCGAGCTGGTCAGACTTCTTTCAGGGATGGACGGATTTCCCATAACCTATGCGGGAGGTATTCGATCTGTCGAGGATCTCCTGCTGCTTCGCGATGCCGGAGAAGGCAGGATCAACGCGACGGTGGGGTCTGCCCTTGATATATATGGTGGTGAGCTGCCGTATGCGGAAGTGGTTAATATTTGCAAAAAATAAGAAATTGCGGCTAAATTGTCGGAACTCTTGAAAAAGCATATCCTAAATGTTATAATTTGTGTCAGGAGAAGACGTTTCTCCGAGTAAACCGTAAAGGATGTGACTATATGAAATTTGTGATCAGCGGTAAGAACGTAGAAGTAACAGATACTCTCTATGCTGCAGTCGAGTCTAGACTCGGAAAACTTGACAGATACTTCTCGCCGGAGACGAAATGCATTGTCACGCTCTCCCTCGAGAAGGACCGTCAGAAAGCGGAGGTCACAGTTCCGGTGAAGGGCAGCGTGATCCGAAGCGAGCAGGTATCAAACGACATGTATGTCTCCATCGATCTGGCTGCCGAGGTCATTGAGCGCCAGCTCAAGAAGTACAAAAAGAAGCTGATCGATAAGCATCAGAATGCCGAGAATTTCCAGAAAGCATATATTGAGCATGACTACGAACTGGACGATGAAGTCAGGATCATCCGCACAAAGAGCTTCGATATGAAGCCTATGTACCCGGAAGATGCCTGCATCCAGATGGAGCTGCTCGGCCACAATTTCTTCGTGTTCATTAACGCGGAGAATGATCAGACCTGCGTGGTCTATAAGAGAAAGGGAGGCACTTACGGATTAATCGAGCCGGATGTCTGATCACATCATATATAGAATACGAGCTGTTGTTCACAGGGTGAACAGTAATGAATATGAGAGGAGCTGCCGGTCATCAATTGAGCCGGCGGCTCCTTTTTTCATTGTTTAAACTCTTTTTGCGTGCTATTATAAAAATGCTGCAGGTATGTATGCCTCCGCCGCGGGACGTACGCCTCGCAGAAGAAAAATACTGACAGAATTTAAGGAGCTATTTTTAATGAATATATTCGAGAAGATTTTCGGCACGCACAGCGACAGGGAACTAAAGCGTGTGGAGCCGATTGTAAAGAAGATCGAGTCCTATCGTCCGCAGATGCTCGAACTCAGTGATGAGGAGCTTAAGGCCAAGACTCCGGAATTCAAGGCCCGACTGAAGAATGGCGAGACTCTCGATGACCTTCTTCCGGAAGCATATGCGGTGTGCCGCGAGGCAGCCCGCCGTGTTCTCGGCATGGAGCACTTCCACGTTCAGCTTGTGGGCGGTGTAATTCTTCACCAGGGCCGTATCGCCGAGATGAAGACAGGTGAAGGCAAGACCCTTGTGTGTACGCTTCCTGCCTATCTCAACGCGCTGGAAGGCAAGGGCGTCTGTGTCGTCACAGTCAATGATTACCTTGCCAACCGTGACGCAGAGTGGATGGGCGAAGTCCATCGATTCCTCGGCCTCAGCTGCGGCTGCGTTCTTCAGCCGATGAAGGCGGATGAACGGCGTGAAATGTACAACTGCGACATCACCTACATCACGAACAATGAGCTCGGCTTCGACTATCTGCGTGACAACATGGTCATTTACAAGGAGCAGCTTGTCCAGCGCGGACTGCACTACGCCATCATCGACGAAGTCGACTCGGTCCTCATCGACGAGGCGAGAACGCCGCTCATCATTTCCGGACAGAGCGGAAAGTCCACGAAGATCTATGAGGTCTGCGATATACTTGCCCACCAGCTGAGACGCGGCGAGGCGTCCGGCGAGATGACGAAGATGGCGGCAATCATGGGCGAGGAGATTACCGAGACCGGCGACTTTATCGTCAATGAGAAGGACAAGCTGGTCACCCTGACTGAGGACGGCGTCCGCAAAGTCGAGGAGTTCTTCCACATCGCGAATCTGTCCGACGCGGAGAACCTGGAGATCCAGCACAACGTAGATCTTGCCCTTCGTGCCAATTATCTCATGCACCGCGATCAGGACTATGTCGTCAAAGACGATCAGGTCCTCATTGTTGATGACTTTACCGGCCGTATTATGCCGGGCAGACGCTACTCGGACGGTCTGCATCAGGCGATCGAAGCCAAGGAACACGTCAAGGTCAAGCAGGAGAGCAGGACTCTGGCAACCATCACATTCCAGAACTTCTTTAACAAGTTCGAAAAAAAGTGCGGCATGACCGGCACGGCGCAGACGGAAGAGCAGGAGTTCCGCGATATCTACGGCATGGACGTTGTCTGTATCCCGACGAATGTCCCTGTGATGAGACAGGATTACGATGACGCGGTGTTTAAGACTAAGAGAGAAAAGTATCATGCGGTCGTCGAAGCTGTAAAGGAATCCTACAACAGACAGCAGCCTGTCCTTGTAGGTACGATCACAATCGATGTATCAGAGCATGTGTCCAAACTTCTGAAGCGCGAGGGAATTCCGCATACAGTCCTGAACGCAAAGTATCATGAGCAGGAAGCCGAGATTGTCGCTCACGCCGGCGAGGCGGGCGCGGTCACGATCGCCACGAACATGGCAGGTCGAGGTACAGATATCAAGCTTGATGATGTCGCGAGGGCTGCGGGCGGTCTCCGCATAGTCGGTACAGAACGCCACGAATCGCGCCGCATTGACAATCAGCTGCGAGGCCGTTCCGGCCGTCAGGGCGATCCAGGTGAGTCGAGATTTTACATTTCTCTCGAAGATGACCTGATGAGACTGTTTGGATCCGAAAGGCTTATGAGCGCGTTCGAAGCTCTCGGCGTACCGGAAAATGAACAGATTGAGCACAAGATGCTGAGCTCCGCGATCGAAAAGGCCCAGATGAAGATAGAGGGCAACAACTTCGGCATCCGTAAGAACCTGCTGGAGTTCGACCGCGTAAACAACGATCAGAGAGAAATCATCTATGCCGAGAGAAAGCGAGTCCTCGACGGTGAGAGCATGAGAGACGTCATTTTCCAGATGACCGACGACGTCGTCGGACGAATGGTCGATATGTGCATCAACGATGACCTTGATCCGGTCGACCAGGCTGAGAACCTTCAGGAACTCAACCAGAATCTTCGCCCGATCATTCCGGTCAGAAAGCTCACGGTGGACACTGTTCGCGGAAAGAGCAAGGCACAGATCAAGCAGATGCTGAAGGAAGAGGCCGGCAAACTCTATGTTGCCAAGGAGGCTGAGTTCCCGGATATCGAAAAGATGCGTGAGCTTGAGCGTGTTGTCCTTCTGAAAGTTGTAGACGCAAGATGGATGAACCACATCGACGATATGGAGCAGCTTCGTCAGGGCATCGGCCTTGCGGCTTACGGTCAGCAGGATCCGAAGGTCGAATACCGAATGATCGGATTCGACATGTTCGAGGAGATGAACAACAGCATTCAGGAGGAGACAGTCCGACTGATGTACCACGTGCGCGTCGAGGAGAAGGCTGAACGTGAGGAGCAGGCCAAGCCGATCGCGACAAATAAGGATGAGTCGCTTGAGAAGAAGCCTGTCATTCGTCAGAAGAAGAAAATCTATCCGAATGACAAGTGCCCGTGCGGCAGCGGCAAGAAGTATAAGAACTGCCACGGAAGACCGGGAATGCCGGATCTTGACTGAACTTGATAAAACGGCGGGCGGAGAAATGAAGGGCTCCGTCTGCTTAGACTCTGGGGAGGGTCTAAATAGGAGTAGGGGGTGCGATAATGAAGGTTTTAATCGTGTATGCGACCAGGACCGGAACGACCGCGAGGGCAGCACGCATGCTTTCCGGCCATTTCCGGGGAGCTCACCTGTGCGATCTTAGGGAGGAGAGCCCGGATCCGTCCGACTATGACATCATACTGTTCGGCAGCGGCATTTATTTCGGCAGGATACTGAGACCGCTCAGGAACTGGCTGAATGAGTACTGGGAGGTAATCAGGCCGAAGATCAAGGGAGTCTTCATCTGCAACGCGATCATTGATGAGGTACCGCAGCTTATGAGGAGCAACTTCTCACTTGAGCTCAGGAATGCCTCTGTCGTGGTCGACAGCTTCGGGGGCGAGTACAGTCCGAAGAATCTGAATGTCTATGAGAGGACCCGCCTTAAGCTTACCCACAAGGAGCTTCTGGGTGGTCAGGTGACAGAACTGGTGCCGTGCATATTGCCGGACAGAGTAAAGGCATTTGCAGATGAAATCTATGATTATCTCGAAATTAAAGGACTGAAATAATATACATAAAAGGGCACATCGCCTCGCGATGTGCCCTTTATCTTTGGTTTATGCCTGACAGAATATGATCGAAGACGATTTTCTGACAGGATTTTTCGTGTCTGAATCAGGATCAATCCAGCTTGATACCTTTCAGAAGATCTCCGAGACTTGTGGAAAGTTTCTCTGCCTTCGGAATCACGACCTTCTCCTCACGTACCGGTGTCGGAGCCGCTTCCGGGCGCTCTTCAAGGACTTTCATGGAAAGAGAGATCTTTCCGTCCTTGACCTGAGTGACTTTGACCTTGACCTTATCGCCGACGGAGAGCATTTCCTTCGGATGCTTAAGGCGCTTTGTGTTCGTGATCTGAGAAATATGAACAAGACCGTCGATACCGTCGCCGAGAGAAACAAACGCGCCATATGACTGAAGAGAAGCGACTGTTCCTTCTGTTACAAGACCGACCTCGATATTGTTGATGCGCTCAGCCTTCTCGGCCTCACGTCTCTCCTGCAGAGCTTCCCTTGAGCTGAGAACGAGCTTTCTGCCTTCCTTAGCCGCCTCGATGACGCGGACCGGAATCTCCTTGCCGACGAATGTTGCAAGATCCTCAACATAGGACAGGGAAAGTCTGGATGCCGGAATGAAAGCACGGATGCCGTCGATATATGTTACGACGCCGCCCTTTACGGCTTCCTTGACAGTGACAAGAGTGGTGGCTTTCTCCTCCATCATCTTCTTTAAGTTATCCCATGCGATTGCGTCTGCTGCTTCCTTGCGGGACAGAAGAATATTGCCGTTGCCGTCGTCAAGCTTCTTGACAACTGCCTTGATCTCGTCGCCCGGCTTGACGTTCTCTTTTACCGAGAATCCCGGCTCGCTTGAATAATCCTGAATGCGGATAATTCCCTCGGCTGCATACTGCAGGTCAACAGTCACTTCTGTGTCGGTAATGCCAACAACAGTGCCATCTAAGATATCGCCGACATTGATCGTGCGCATAGTAGCGTCGAGCGCATCTGCATACTGATCCATTGTCTCTACCGGAGCGGCTGCCTCCGCTGCGATATCAAGAGTGTCTATGGTGGTGTTCATTTCGTCCATGATACCCTTCTCCTTTTTAATAAATATTCTAACGTCGGGCATAAAGCCCTTTTCCTAGTGTATCATATTTTTTTAAGAAGCGAGTAAGTATTTTTCTTTTTTTCAAAATATGATA
>JBGUWZ010000044.1:0-93152 GCA_045221675.1 Lachnospiraceae bacterium
GAAAGAATCACATTTTGAGCAGATCCAGTACTTATCGGATCTGCTTTTTCATCTGCTCAAAATATGATACTTTCCTTAAGGATTATAGCATAAATGCAGTTACAAATTTCCTTTGAGATCGAAAAATGTATATTTCTTGCAAATTCGTGCATTTTTAGTGTATATACCTTTGTCCGGGCTCTTTTTATAGTTTTGACCGGACACTGGATTTTATTGTAATATATATCCATAGTCCCATCGGCGGATTAAACCGGTATAATCTCATTTCCAGGAGGATGTATCATGATCATCAGAAATATAAAACTGTACGGAGCAGACGAAGAATTCCATAACATGGCACTTCGAATAGACGGGAAACGTATTGCGGGAATTATACCGAACGATGAAGCGGTCTCTTCGGATGAAGTGGTCATAGACGGTTCAGGATCCTATGCAGTTCCGGGACTCATCGATATCCATTTCCACGGAGCTCTGGGACTCGACGTATGCGACGGCGGCTTTGAGGCAGTGCGCAAAATTGCACAGTATGAGGCAGCTTCCGGCATAACCGCTATCTGTCCCGCCACTCTGACCCTGCCGGTCGACGAGCTCTGCAGCATTCTCTCCAATATGGCTGATTTCAGGAATGCAGCCTCAGCCGATCCCGAAGCCTATGCGGATTGTGCCGATCTGGTCGGCATCAACATGGAAGGCCCCTTCATCAGTGTCGCCAAAAAAGGAGCTCAGAATCCGAACTATATTATCCCGTGCGATGCCGGAATTGCCCGCAGGTTCCAGGACGCCGCCGGAGGGCTGGTCAAATTCATAGGACTGGCTCCGGAATGCAACCCGGATTACAGAGAATACATTGCCGAAGTCAGGGATTTCGTAAATGTCTCTATTGCCCATACCAACTCAGACTATGATACTGCCCTGGATGCTCTGTCCTGCGGAGCCTGCCACGCCGTCCATCTCTTTAATGCCATGACCGGGTTCACCCACCGCGAGCCCGGCGTGCCCGGCGCGGTCGCGGACAGTCCCCATGCGACAGTGGAAATCATTGCCGACGGTATTCACATCCATCCGTCCATGGTGCGGGCTGCCTTTAAATTCAATGGACCGGAGCGAATGATCTTGATCTCCGACAGCCTCCGCGCGGCAGGTATGCCGGATGGGCGGTATGAGCTGGGCGGTCAGCCGATCACAAAGCAGGGTCGTTATTGCAGACTGATGGACGGGACGATTGCCGGCTCTGTCTCAAATCTCATGGATTGCCTGCGCACTGCCGTCCTCGAGATGGGCATCCCGCTTAAGGAAGCGGTCGCCTGTGCGACATCTCACCCGGCAAAAGCTCTCGGCATTCTTAACGATTACGGTTCATTGGAACCGGGTAAGTATGCTGATGTCGTTCTTCTCAGTCCCGACCTCACAGTCCGGCAGGTAATAAAACACGGCAGGCTCCTGTGATTTTCGCAGGAGGAAGACCGAAATCACTTCGCTGAACATCGCAGATTCTCATTGAAATGACAGATAAGCAGGCACCATAAGGATCACGAGGACAACGCCTAGCATGAGCAGCATGGGAAACATGAGCTTTGTGCCGGCCTGTTCGCCCAGGATCCGCGCCTGCTTTTTCCTTTCCTCAAAAGCTTCCGACGCCTCCCTCTCAAGTATACCGTTGAGTTCCCGGCTTCCCTTGCGCAGATTCTGAACGAGCAGCGTTGAAAATGTTTTATACCGTATCTCCGGCGTATTCTGCCCGATGTGCATGTAGGCATCAATCTCCGAGACGCCTTTTTCCATCTCGGCGGAAGCATCTGCGATGACCTCGTAGCCCACTTTTACCCGTCCTCCCTCATTGACGCTTTTTCTGTAATCGGCAGCCAGTCTTGCAAATGCCATGCGCATGCTCATCCCCGCATTGAGAAGAAGCACGAGATAGCTTATGACATTGGGATAGTCACAGAGGAGCTGCTGTCTCATTTTATCCAGTTCGATTCCGCGATTCTGTATTCTTGAGAAGAGAAAAAGAACTGATGAGAGCATTCCCATGACCAGGATCATAAGTCCGGTCGTCGAGTCAGGCAGGGACCATCTGACAGGTCTTCCGTCAATCTCCTCCGGAAGGAAGAGCTTGTCATCTCCGGCAGATAAAGTATTCTCGGAATCGACCGCGCGCTCCACATCATCGCGCAGCTTTTCCGCCGTTGTCAGATTCCTGGGATAGACCGTGACATCCATAATGAGCTCCCTTGTATATCCATCCAAAGATAACTCTGCCGTCAGGCGTACATTACTGCCCGCCGGGGACACGTCACGGCATATCTTACCGTCCCAGTCAATGACAGACGGACTGCTCGTCATCCACGATACAGTTATCCCCTCATCGCCCACGCTGTTTACCAGCATAAGATCCCTGTCCACATGGGAGGCAGACATCTCCCCAAGTACAAGTTCCGGAAGGTCCGCACATGCGGCGGCAAGGAGTGCTGCTGCCTCTTTCTCCGTTCTGATCCTCGGCGGAACATTCAGCGCAACGCTCTCCCTCTCTCCTCCCACGTCCACTTCCAGATTTTCCGTATACGAAATCCCCCCGTACTCTTCACGGACAAGATAGCCGCTTCTGACCGTGCTGTTCGACCACTCGCTTGCGATGGACAGGGCACCGAGAATATTTGCCGCAAAAATAATCAGCAGGGCAGTCCGCACCGATTCATCAGGGAGTTCCAGCGGGGCAAGCAGCAATCTGTTGATCCGGGATGCCGCGGCTGCAAATGTACCTCCGCTCCATACAAAAAGCAAGACAAATCCGAGGCATACAGCGGCGTGAATCATCAGCATTCTCATAATAACCTCCTAAACTCTTATATCGACGATTTTGGACCCCCAGCAGACAGCGCCCGCATAAACAAGAAGGCAGCCCGTCATGGTCAGAAAGCCGAACGTCGTAGTGTACATGACGTCAAGGAACCCGGGGGATGCCACCTCCATGTAGATAATAATTCCGCATGGCATGATCGACATGATCCTCTGCTCGTATTTTTTTGCGGCAAGAGACGTCTCGATCTCCCGCTCAACATCGATTTTTTCGCTGATGACACGGGCAGTCCGGGTAATAATATCCACCAGACTTCCTCCCGTCTTTTTGGCGGTCGCGAACACTGCCGCAAATGACTCAATGTCCTCCGAATCCGACCTTGCCGCAAAATCAAGGAGCAGTGTTTCGACCGGGACCGAAACCAGGAGCTGGGAATAAATATAAGTAAATTCCTTCGTCATGTCTGCCTCGGGTCCCAGAATACCGGCCAGATCTTTGGCGGTCTCCCTGATCGCGTTCTCTACCGAATAGCCCGCGCGGAGGGAGACGGAAAGGCAGTTAAGAGCTTCCCGGAACTCGCTCCTGCGCTGCCGTCTCCTATTCTCAAGACGGGCTTTCATATGCATCCTGGCAGCATAGAACCCGAGCGGCGCAAGGAGAAATGTGATCCACCATCTTCGGTAGAAGAGAAAATTCACGGCAAAGACCAGCAAAGCTCCCAGAATTCCGCCCTCCAGATATTCTCTTTTCATCCCTCCGAAACCTTTTTTTCTTTTGTTTTTCCCGGCCATGGATCCTCTCTCCCATCCTTTCCCGCTGCGATGACGTATTCTTACCCGGTCTGTCCGCCGTGTTACTGCCCGGCTGCGACTCCGCTCCTTATCAGTTTCAGACAGTGTGAGAGCTCTCCGGTCTTCTCGAGCGTCTCTTTCTCGTCGTTCCACGAAAACAGACTGTGGATCCTGACTTCATTACCGTCCACTCCGTCGACCTCAGCGATCTCAAGCACTCTTCTCGAATGGTCACGGAGACGCCCCAGATGGATCAGGATGTCGACGCCCGAGGCGATCTGGCGGCGGATAGCCATAAGAGGAAGCGGAAATGCCATGAGGACCATGGTCTCGAGGCGAGAGAGCATGTCATAAGTGCTGTTGGCGTGAATGGTGCAGAGAGACCCGTCATGTCCGGTGTTAAAGGCCTGCAGCATATCGACAGCCTCCCCGCCTCGCACCTCTCCGACGATAATACGGTCCGGTCTCATTCGAAGGCTCGACTTTATCAGATCGCGGATCGTAATCTCCGCATTTCCCTCCATGTTGGCCTGTTTTGCTTCCATGCGGACCAGATTGGGAACACCCTGGATCTGCAGTTCAGCATTATCCTCAATAGTGATAATGCGCTCAGTCTTCGGTATATAATTGGACAGCGCATTAAGAAAAGTAGTCTTACCGGCACTTGTTCCACCCCCAATAATTACAGAATAGCCCGCCCTTACAAGCGTTTCGAGAAAAGCAGCTGCCTCATCGGTTATGCTTCCGCAGCCGATCAGCTTATCCATGGTGATAGGCACCTCCGGGAATCTGCGAATCGTGAGTATAGGTCCTTCGAGCGCGACCGGAGCGGTGACCACGTTTACGCGGCTGCCGTCCGGCAGCCGTGCATCTACGATCGGACTGCTCTCATTGACAACGCGGTTCACCTTACCGACGATCTGCTGTATGACATCATCGAGTTTCTCCGGAGATGAGAACCTGCTTTTTACGCGAGTGAGTTTTCCCGCCCGCTCCACAAAGATACAGTCCGGACCGTTGACCATGATCTCGGTAACTTCCCGGTCGTCGATAAGATCCTGCAGCACGTCCAGCCTCCGCACGGAGTAAAAAAGTTCCCTCGAGATGTCGGAACGCGTCTCCAGCGTCATATAGCACCCTTTTCCGGCGTCAATGACCAGCTCTGTTATTATTTCTTTAATCTGTTTGTCAGTAACTTCACCCGCCAGAGCGAGACGGGCCATCAGCTCCTTCCGAAGCTTTCTATAGAGATCCTGCATGCCTGCTCCTTTCTGCATATGCGGCTCACGACAGCTGTTCCTCCCTGATTTCGGATGCACTTAAGAGACCTATGGGCAGGGGCACATAAGCTGCTTCATCCTTCCTTTAGCGCGGCGTTCTCGCCTTGAGCAATGGCCGGACTTACGTATTAAGTTGTGTCAAACCGGGAAAATGTTGGAAATGCCGTTCATTCTTTCGTGAAAAGAGAGTAGCAAAAAAGAGATGTTATGTAAATGGATTTTATCAAAGTCCGTAATATCCTACCATTTTTGCGTATAATTCCTTAAAATTCTACCATCAGAAAATGGTCCTGATCTGCAGGGCACAGAAAAAACTGCCGCACGAGGTGCCGCCGCTGCCCCACAGCAGACATCTGCATATAGATTCTGCTGTGGAATTCGGCGGACCGCCCTCGTGCGGCAGCCCTGCATTCTGATATTATTTTGCCCTGTAGAGGAATGTCACGATCTGCCCTCTCGAACAGTTCGCATCGATGTCGAACATCCCTTTCTTCTCGCCGGATGTGTAGCCCGTCGTTATCTTCTTCTGTGCGCCCCACAGAATGGCACTGTAGAAGACATGATTCTTCGGAACATCCCTGAACGGAGATTTTGCTACCGCTTTCGGTGCCGGCTTGCCTTTCAGTCTCCACAGGAACATCATGCACTCACCGCGGCTGACGTTTTTGTTAAGACCAAATGTGCCATCCGAATATCCCTTGGTGATGCCTTTCTGAGAGCCCCATAGAATAGCCTTATAGAATGCATGGGTCTTCGGTACATCTTTGAAAGGAGATTTCGAAACAGTCTTCGGGGCAGGCTTGCCTGCATATCTCCACAGGAACATCATCATCTCACCGCGGGTGCAGGATCTGTCGATGCCGAATGTACCGTCAGGATAGCCTTTGGTAATGCCTGCATCCGCAGCCCAGTAGATGGCATTGAAATAGGCATGCTTCGGATTCTGGACATCTGAAAATGCATACTTCGTCGGGACAGGCGTAGGTGTGACCGCCGGTTTAGTGGAGGTGAGTGTTATACTCGAAGTAAGATTGGGCAGCGATGTGTACGACTTTCCAGACTTGTCATACATTGTCTTTGGAAGCTTTACGGAACTGCTGTTTACTTTCGGCGTCACCAGTTTGGCAAGCTTAGAGCAGCCAAGGAACATATCATCTGTCGCTGCCGCGGCTTTTGTCATGTCGAAGCTGCCAAGGTCAAGCTCAGTGAGGTTTCCGCAGCCCGAGAACATTGAGCTCATGTACAGGACCTGAGATGTGTTGAAGCTGCTGAGATCAAGCCTCTTGAGGCTCTCACATCCGCTAAACATCTCCTCCATATCCGTAACCGCTGACGTGGAAACTCCTGCGAGATTCAATTCAGAGAGAGCGCTGCAGCCATAAAACATCTGATACATATCGGTAACTTTTGACGTGGAAAATCCGCTGAGATCAAGCTGCGTCAATACGGAGAGTTCCGCGAACATACCTGCCATATCAGTGACCCGCGATGTATCCATTCCTGCGGTATTTATGCTTTTCAGCTTTGTCATGTCCTCAAAGAAGAATGAAGAGTCTTCGGGCAGGTACATTTTTCCGCTGACACTGACACTCTCCACTGACAGCACAGAATCTCCGATTATCTCTTTCCAGTCATCATAAAGCTGGCCGTTGCCGGTCGAGGAAAAATACAGATTATTTGAAGTGATCTCAGCCGTCACATTGTCCCCGACGACCCAGGAGCTCTCTCCGGAACCCGTCAGAATCTCAGGCAGATCTGAGCCCTCTGCATCATTTTCCGCATCCGGAATCTCGGAAAGACCGTCATCCGCAGAATCATCAGCATCAGTAGGATCACCGGATGCTTCAATTGTCTCAACATTTTCTGCTTCCCTGATAATCTCCGGTACTTCTTCCGCATCAGAAGAGTCCGGCACGGACGGCTCGTCTGCTGTTTCGGGCACATCCGATATGTCCGGCGCGTCAGATGCATCCACATAGTAAGATACTTCCGGTGAATCCGCCACGATGATATCCGCTTCCTCCTCCGCTATGACTCCGGCATGTACAGGAGTGAACACTGTTGAGATACAGAGAATAGCTGCACACGCAGCAGTTGCAGCTCTTGTCATTATTTTTTTCAAATTATTCTCCTTCCAATGCTGTGCAAAACAATACTTTTCTTCCCACCCGGTCCATCCTACGGTGTCTTATTTCATCTGACCCTGACCCGGATCTATTAGAGCCATGCATTCCGGACCTTTACACATGGTATCATCTGCGGAGCTCTAAATCAAGAACACATCCTTCTTGGCAAAATGTTATCACGAAAATCCTCTTACTTTTTCTTATATTGCTTGTCACATAAGACTAAGGGGAAGTATCATACTGATATGGAGGAATGAATCATGGTCATACACCCGGAAAGATTCATAAAACGTATGTTAGGAAAATCAAGAGCTTACAAAACCGAAGATCTTAGAATGACAGCCAATTATCACACGCACACCTGGCGGTGCCATCACGCATCGGGTACCGAGCGTGACTACATCGAGAGCGCAATTGATCACGGAATCAAAATACTGGGGTTCTCAGATCACACGCCCTATCCCTTTCCCGACGGGTATACATCTGGATTCCGTATGCATGTCGACCAGCTCGACGATTATGTCATGACGCTGGAGATGCTCAGAGATGAATACCGGGATGATATCGAGATTCATATCGGCTTAGAAGCCGAGTACTATCCCGCATATTTTGACGACCTGCTCCGCCTCCTCGACGACTATCCGATCGAGTATCTGCTCCTCGGCCAGCACTTCCTCGGAAATGAGCGCGGCGATTCCTACAGCGGTATGCCGACGGCAAGTGAGAAAAAGCTCGCCCGCTATGTCGATCAGACAAAAGAAGCAATGGAAACCGGACGTTTCGCGTATTTTGCCCATCCCGACCTTTTTAATTTCATCGGTCCCGCCGAGATATATGACAGATATATGCGTGAACTCTGCGAGAGCGCCAAAGCTCTTCATCTCCCTCTTGAGATCAACTTTCTCGGTCTCTACGACGGAAGAAATTACCCGAACCCACAGTTCTGGGAGATTGCCGGCGAAGTGGGCTGCGATGTAATTTTCGGTGCCGATGCCCATGCCCCGGATATGGTATGGAATCCATGGTCGCTCGGTGAGGCACAGGCTTTGGCAGAAAAATACAGGCTGCATCTTATCCGGACGCTCGGGCTGAATGACCATATCTGAACCCGATTGTCCGCAGATTGCAGCCTGCAGATCATGCTTATTTAATTCTGTACAGGAAGGTCACGATCTGACCTCTCGTGCAGTTTTTGTCAACGCCGAATGTCCCGTCGGCAAAGCCTTTGGTGATGCCTTTCTGTGATCCCCAGAGAATGGCTTTATAAAATACGTGTGTCTTGGGAACATCCTTGAACGGAGACTTGGCGGCAGTTTTCGGAGCGGGCATGCCCTTGACCCTCCAGATAAACATCATGATCTGACCACGGGTACATTTTTTATTGATTCCGAATGTGCCGTCGCCGAACCCCTTGGTGATCCCCTTCTGGGAAGCCCACAAAATAGCTTTATAGAAGGCATGTGTCTTACTGACATCTGAGAACGGGCTCTTTGCCTGCGCCTTCGGCTCCGGCTTGCCCATGAGTCTCCAGAGGAACATGACAGCTTCGCCTCGGGTGCAGGTCTTATTGATTCCAAAAGTATTGTCGCTGTACCCTTTTGTTATTCCGTTCGACGCAGCCCAGTATATGGCTTTATAGTACGGATTTGACGGATCCTGAACATCTGTGAACAGAAGATACGGGATTTCGACTCGCAGATCTCCGACGGCATCACAGAACCAGAGATCACAGTAGGCAGTCTCGCCTACGGCCCAGTCGTCAGTATCCTGTTTTGCCCTCATAATAAAGTAGGTCGAACCGACATACGCTCCGTTATCTGAATATGACCATTTAAGTTTCGATCCGTCTGTGAATGTAATATTAACAGTGTAGAGGTCAAGAATCTTTTCCGGCTTGAAATCCCACACAGTGTGATCAGTGCTCCCGTCATCGTTCACATGCCAGGCACCTTCCTCAGGGCTTCCTACCGTCAGGTATCTGCCGCTTTTTAAAGTGGCTGTTGCCGATTCTACTTCCTTAGTTGTCTTATTGATCCGGAATTTTCCCTTGTCAGTTCTGTCTGTGTCGGGAGATATGCGGAAAACATATTTCAGATCAGCCTTCATTCTGATAGTAATGTGGTATCCGTTTTCATCATAATAGTCGGTCCAGCTGTCTGTTTCCTGCATGGAAATGGCATCTTCGGACGTATACACAGTCCCAAGCACCCGTCCTGTCGTATTCATCACATCCACACGATATGTTCCGGCCGTTTCCGGCGTGAACATATAGCAATTGTAGTCCGTGATATTATAGCATTTGAAATCATACTGAGTTCCGGTTTCGATAAAGTAATACCAGTAGGCACCTGTAAGTTCCTCGAAAATCTGTGACATATTATATGCAATCAGATCTTCCCGATTCTCCTCATTTACAATCTGAGCGTTACTCTCCGCCTCTGCGGAGTTCATCCCCGATACATGCTCCGCGACACTCTCATTCTCTGCGGCACTCTCCCCGGATCCACCTTCAAAAGAAGCCTCCGTCTCCGAAGCGCTCTCCCCGGATATGACCTCAAAAGGTGCCACCGTCTCCGAAGTGCTCTCTCCGTTCATCTCCCATGCAGCATCTATGGTGAGTTCCTCATCGCTGATCTCAGCCGCACGTACCGGAATACTGCTCAAGAGACATATCGCCAGAATGATTGTCAGGTTTTTTAATAATCTGTCTTTCATGTCAAGTTCCCCTCTATCCATCTGTTCTAATGGTCTTCACATCGCAACACATTATAGTATTTCTCACTTTATCAGTCAAATACCTGTTTTTTTGTGGAATGAATTTCTCGAATGTATTAAAATATAATCAGCATTATAACCAAACATACTGAGGATTTCCCATGCTGATTTATAGAACTTTTTCAGAACTTCTTGCGGACTGGTCGAACCGCAGCGCTCCTGCCCTGTTCTTTGGTGATCCTATATCCTCAATTTCATACAGCGAGCTTGCCGATCTTATTTACCGGGAAGCAGAAAAGATCCGCAGCGAAAAAGCCGTGCGGCGTCTGATCGTGACGGATCATGAGGTCGGAACCATCGTAAGTATTATCGCATGCGCGATTGCGGGCTGTGACACTGTGCTGGCAGACGAGTCTCTTAATGACGGGGCGCTTTGTGCCATCACAAAAATGGTATGTCCCGACAGCATACACTGCAGCGACAGAGACCTTTACGAGTATCTGAGTGATAATCTGCCGACCGGGCAGCATATTTCAGCGCTTCCCCGTCACAAAGCCGGCGAGGAGGGCTGCCTGATCTTCTTCACATCCGGAACCACGAGTCAGTCAAAGGCAGTTGTCCTGACGCCGGGAGCGCTTCTTCGCTGTACATACTCCGGACAGTGTATGCTTGCGTGCCATCCTGAAGATATTCTTCTCTCCGTTCTTCCGTTCTCCCATGTTTTCGGCTTTGTGTGCGGTCTTATGTGGGGACTCACTTACGGAGCGACAGTCGCTCTGGGGCGCGGGTCAAAGTATCTTCTTGCCGACTGTGAGCATTTCAGGCCGACGATTCTTCCGACTGTGCCGTCAATCATCAATGTTCTTGTTCAGCGCGGCTGCCTGAACAGTGAGCTTTCGACCGTGCTCGTCGGAGCGGCTCCGCTGACCACGGAGACATTGCTTGCCCTTGGCAGTTCGGGTCGAAAGATTTATGCCGGCTACGGACTCACCGAGACGGCCAGCGGACTTGCAATCACCCAGAAGCTGTCCGAGCCGAACGAGCTGTATCCGTGCCCGGACGTCGATATCTGCATAGAAGCTGACGGTGAGATTTCCGTGACAACACCGTGCATGATGGAGGGCTACCTTACATTTGCAGCCAATGAGAGCTTCACTCCCGCCGGCGAAGGCCGCTTCTACACAGGAGATCTCGGATTTCTTACCAGAGACGGTGCGCTCGTCCTCACAGGCCGTAAAAAGGATCTGCTCATATTGCCGGACGGCACGAAGATTTTCTGCCCCGACTACGAGAAATCCCTCGCGCCTATGGTCGGGACAGATGACCTCGCACTGGTCCTGCGTGATCATAAGCCCGTCCTTATTGTCGGAGGCATGTCATCAGATCACTATCAGCCAATCGTCAACATCGTAGAAGATTTCAACAGCATGAAGCCTCACAGCGGACGTATCTACGACGTCGTTCTGCAGGAAGCCCCTCTTCCCAGAACTTCTGCCGGGAAACTGCGCCGCTGGCAGGTAGATCCGGAGAATAACAGCTCTTCTACGTAAGTAAATCAACAATTATTATTCATACAGGCCGTCGTCCCAGACGGTCCCGTCCCATCCTTTTTCGTGATTGCCCTCGACCTCGAGGGCTTTCTTGAACTGTGTCTCATAGAGCTCGGTGTACACGCCTCCTTTTTTTACCAGGACCTCATGCTCACCCCGCTCGACAATCTCTCCGTCCTTGACGACAAGAATCTCATCGGCCGCAAGAATCGTAGAAAGCCTGTGGGCGATGAGGATACTCGTACGCGACGCGATCAGAGGATCGATTGCTTCCTGGATCTTATTCTCCGAAATCGAATCCAATGCTGACGTCGCCTCGTCGAAGACCAGGAGCGCGGGATCCTTCAGCAGAACTCTCGCGATAGAAATCCTCTGCTTCTCGCCGCCCGACAGCTTGAGCCCTCTGTTGCCGACCATTGTGTCGAGACCCAGCTCCTGTTTCTCTATGAAGTCATAGATATTTGCCTTTCTGCATGCCTCGATGAGATCATCTTCGGTCGCGTCCGGGTTGGCGTACAGGAGATTGTCACGAATGGTGCCGTTAAAGAGATATGTCTCCTGGGATACAATTCCAATATTTCTGCGCAGCCATTCAAGGTCGATCTTTCGCACATCCACTCCCTCGAACTTCACGCATCCGCCCGTGACATCGTACATTCTCGGAATCAGGTTGATCATAGTGCTCTTGCCCGAACCCGATGGACCGACAATAGCCACCGAGTGACCGCTCTCAAGAGAGAAATTGACGTCCCTCAGGATCCTGCGTTCAGGTTCATAGTAGAACTCAACGTGCTCGAAATCCACCCTGCCCGTTGCCTCTTTCGGTATGACCGCATCCGGCGGGCTCTCAATCTCGACAGGCATATCGTAATAGTCGAAGATTCTGGTGAACATGGCCATAGACCGTATCCAGTCGACCTGAATATTGAGCAGCTGATTGACCGGACCGTACATCTTGCCGAGCAGGGCGACCAGGACCGTGATATCACCGACTGTCAGACTGGAATCGTATTTCATCATGAGAATTCCGCCGACAAGATAGAGCAGCATGGGGCCGATACTTGCAAATGTAGATATGGCCACCATGAACCACCTGCCCGCCATACTCTCTCTTATGTTGAGACCGATCATTTTCTTATTTGCAGCCTCGTACTTTTCATACTCCGCCTGCTCCTTGCCGAACAGCTTTACCAGCTGCTGCCCGCTGACGGACAGAGTCTCGTTCAGGATGCCGTTGATCTCGTCATTGCACTCCTGGGATTCACGTGTCAGGTCCCATCTTGTCTTCCCGGCTCGACGGGTGGGGATCACAAAGAGCGGGATGATCAGCACTCCGACCGTGGCCAGGATCCAGTTCTCCCTGTACATGACGACGACGGCCACTGTCAGCGTGATGACATTGGAGAGAATGCTGGTCATCGTATTCGTGATCGTGCGCTGCACGCCGTCTATGTCGCTCGTCATGCGGGTGATGATGTCGCCCTGGTTGTTGGTCGTGAAAAAGCGCTGCGACATTTTCTGCAGATGGCTGTACATCTTATTTCGCATGTCGAACGTGATGTGCTGCGCGATCCATGTGTTGAGATAGCTCTCGAGCACGCCGATCAGGTTGGCTGCAAATGTCACCGCGAGGGACAGCAGAATCAGTCTGATCAGAGCTTCCATGTCCCTGGCGATCAGACCCTCGTCAATGATCCGTCCTGTCAGGACTGACGGAGCTAACGTAAAGATCGACGACACTAAAATAGCCGCAAGGACGAGCAGCATCTGCTTCCAGTACGGTTTCAGATAAGAAAATATCCTTAATATGAGTTCTTTAGTCACCTTTGGAGCGGCCGCCTTCTCCTCCTCAGTGAGATAGCGTCCTCCTCTTCCTCCTCCGTGTCCACCAGGTCCGGCCATACATTGTCCTCCCTTCTTACGATCCGCCTCCGATTATTCACCATGCAGAAAATCCGTTTCAAAACTGCGGTTTTTCTTCATCCGGGACATCGTCTATGATCCTGCCCTTTTCGACGTTCGGGCAGATAAAGTTATTGTAAGCATACTCCCAGAGCTCCTCCGATCCTAAATTTGCGCGTCCGTTCCTTCTGAGCACCTGTGAGAGTTTTACGCCGTGTTCGACCCATGATATTCCGTCCGTCGCATTGTTGAGCATAAGCGGCTGGAAATTATCCAGGGCACGGGCGAATTTTGCTTCAGGGGTCTCCCACGCTTCGAATTCTTCCCAGATTGCTCTCATTTTCGCGCCAACATCCTCCGGAAGAAGTCCGAATATTCGGTCTGCCGCCGCAAGTTCCCTGACCGCCTGGCTCTGTTTGGCAGCTTCATCATAGGCGTAGGTATCGCCGGCATCTATTTCCACGAGATCGTGGATAAGGACCATGATCATAGTTTTGGCCACGTCGATTTTTTCATTTGCATAATCCGCAAGAAGCCATGCCATAATAGCCATATGCCATGCGTGCTCGGCATCATTTTCCTTGCGCACACCGTCCGACAGATAGGTCTGCCTTCCGATGAACTTGTCCTTGTCGATCTCCAGTATAAATCTGAAGAAATTGTCCAGCCTCTCCTTGTCAGCCAATTTTAAGAACTCCTTTCTGATATCTCCCATCATGTACAGCGATCCACAGGCTACGACCGCTCCACCGCCCGCAAGGAAAAGAGCGCGTTTTACGCCATCCGCGATGCTTTTTTCTGCAAATGCAGCCACATCTCGACCGCATTCATCCCCCCTGTCGGTGCCTGCATCATGATCAGGCAGATCCGCTGCTATCACCCCGTGACTCAGGTCACCTGCCGATGTCCGGATGATTTCCGCCAGCTTCTCCGCGTCAAGCGCTCTGGGATTGTCCGGTGTGAGACATACAAAGGCTTTCGCATGTGGCAGAAGATACTTCAGCATTTTATCATACTCTTTATCCGCCAGCACCCCCATGAGAAATACGATTTTCTCATCCGGGAGCAGCGAGGACAGATTATTTTCCAGGGCTTCTATGCACTGGGGATTGTGGGAACCGTCGCATATGAAGAGCGGCTTCTTCCTCAGGATCTCGAACCTGGCCGGCCATGTGACAGTGCCGAGGCCATCCCTGACGGCTGTCTCCGGTATACGCCAGCCTTTCTCTCTCAGTTTTTCGATGATCTCGAGCACCATGACCGCATTGAAAACCTGATGCCTGCCCGTGAGAGCTGTGAAAAGATTTCGGTATTCGTGCCAGGAAAACAGCTGTCCCTGCACCTTGCCGTATGCCGCGCCGGTCTGTACCTTCGCCTGCCCGGAATCTGCCGCGCCGGTCTGCACCTTCGTCTGCCCGGAATCTGCCGCGCCGGTCTGCACCTTCGCCTGCCCGGAATCTGCCGCGCCCTCCAACGACACAGACTCCATATCCGCGCGGCAAAGTACCGCTCCCCGCTCCCCGCAGACCTTCCGGTAGACCTCTTCGGCCTCAATGTCCACAGGGTAGGAAACCACTGAGCAGCCCTTCTTAATTATGCCGGCCTTCTCAAAGGCAATCTCAGCCAGTGTGTCTCCGAGGAACTGCGTATGTTCGAGACTCAGATTCACGATTGTACAGACTTCCGGAGGCGGAATAATGTTCGTTGAATCAAGCCTTCCTCCCATCCCGACTTCCATGACGACAATATCGCAGGATGCGTGTGCAAATGCCGAAAAAGCCGCCATTGTAAGTATCTCGAACTCCGTCGGCTTATCCTCCATCTCAGAAAGGCCCTGCCCGGTGCCGTAAACTGCGGTACGGACCTCGCCCACTGCCCGGCAGAAATCCTCCTCCGAAATATTCTGTCCGTTTATTTTAATGCTCTCAAGAATCGTCTCAAGATACGGGGAAGTGAACATACCGGTCTTATATCCGGCTGCCCTGAGGACGGACTCAAGCATGGCGCAGGTCGAACCCTTACCGTTCGTCCCGGCGACGTGGACATACCGAAGATTATTCTCCGGGTGCCCCATGCGCTCCGCCATCTCCTGCATCCGCGAAAGACCGAGCCGGCTCCCGTGCCAACGATTCATAAAATCCAGAGCTTCCTTAAATGTCATATATTCTTTCCTCGGATCTATTTACATTCCATCATCTGCAGCGGCGAGGCTATCTCACATTGAGATGTCTTTACGCCGCCGCGGCTCAATTCTCGCTGCAGTGTCAATCCTCACTGCGGCCTCTGCCGATCTTTGCCGCGTAGGCCATAATACCGGCTACCGTCTTCGCGTCCTGGATCTCACCCGCATAGATTTTCTCCATGAGAGTTTCGAGTTCAAACGCCTCCACATTGATTTCCTCAGCCTCATCCAGGTGCTGCCCGTCCGCCGGAACCAGATCCTCGGCGAGGTAGACGTCCGTGAATTCGCTGCAGTAGGCGACCGCCGTCTTCAATTTGATAAGCGGGCTTATCTTGTCACTTTTATAGCCGGTCTCCTCCTGAAGTTCACGGGCAGCGGTGTCGGCGGTGTCCTCTGTCAGAGAATCTCTCGCTCCCGCCGGAAGTTCTATTGTCTCACGGTCAATGGCCGGCCTCATTTGATGGATCATGAGGATTCTTCCGTCCGGAAGCACCGGCACAATACAGGCTCCGCCGCGGGGGTGGTCAATGAAATCCCACTGTTCGATCTTTCCGTCCGGCAGCTCCATCGTGTCCCTGTAAAATGTGAGAACGCCGCCCTTGTAGGCCAGTGTCCTGTCGAGTCGTCTCAGTTTATGTTCCATTTATACGCCGTCCTCTCTTTATATTGACGAAGGGGGCCGTCGCCGACAGCCCCCTCATGGTCACAATTTAAGTGTCGATCTGTGACCCATACTCCGAAGAAGCAGGGTCATCTATCGCCGAACATTTATTTTTTATTCTTGCATGCCTTATTCAGCTCGTCGACGACGATCTGAAGGGCTTTAATTCTGGCATACTTTTTGTCGACAGACTCAAGAATGTACCACGGAGCGGTGACTGTGCTCGTCTTCTGGAGCATCTCGTTGATCGCGTCGACATAGAGATCCCATTTTTCTCGATTTCTCCAGTCCTCGTCGGTGATCTTCCACTGCTTCTCGGGTGTGTTCTGGCGGTCGGTGAATCTCTCCAGCTGAGTCTGATTGTCGATCTGTACCCAGAACTTTATTACGACTGCGCCCCAGTCCGTGAGTTCGCGCTCGAACTCATTCATCTCATTGTAAGCTCTCTGCCAGTCGTTCTCGGAGCAGAAGCCCTCGAGACGCTCTACCATGACTCGGCCGTACCAGGTGCGGTCGAAAATGGTGATATGCCCGGTCTTTGGCAGACGGTTCCAGAATCTCCACAGATAATGGCGGGCTTTCTCATGCGGCTCCGGGCTTGCAATCGGCTCAACGACATAGCCGCGGGGATCTAAAGCTGCGGTAATTCTCTTGATGTTGCCGCCCTTGCCGGCCGCGTCCATTCCCTCGTAGGCGATGATGACCGGTATCTTCTTGCGATACAGTTTGTTGTGAAGAGAGCGGAGCTCGCCCTGCAGGCGGTCGAGTTCCTTCTTGTACTCTTCGTCCGTCAGAGATTTGCTGAGATCAACTTCATCAAGAAGCGGCATCGGCTTCAGCGGGAATGTATTCTGCAGGATCGGAACTGCCAGAGAATGATTTTTGATGGCTGTGTCAATGCCCAGATTCAGGAACTGAAGAACCTGAAGTTCTGCCCACTTCTTGTTCTTGGCATCAATAATATACCATGGAACATTTGAACGGTTCGTATCCTCAAGGTACTTATTGTACACTTCAAGACACTCATTATAGTGCTCATTCTCCCAGAGGTCTTCCTTGTCGACGCGCCACTTTGTATTCTTATCCGCAAGAAGAAGGTCCAATCTCTTCTTCTGCTCCTTCTTGCTGATATGGAAGAAGAACTTCATGACAAGGTAACCGTTGTCTGTGAGCTGGCGCTCCGTGATGTTGATGCTCTTAATTCTCTTAGCGTATGTCTCCTCGTCGATGGTCCCTTCGAGCACGCCGTCCGTGACTTCTTCCATCCAACAGGTGTCAAAGAACTTGAACTTGCCGGCTTCCGGAATTTCAAGGAAATAGCGATAAAGGAACGGTTTTCTCTTCTCCTCTTCCGTCGGTTCTGAGTCCATCGTAGCTACCCTGAAGAAGCGCGGATCGATACTCCTTATTACTTCTCCCATCACGCTTCCCTTGCCGGCGCTGCCCCATCCTTCAAAAATGACCATGACCGGGAGCTTGGCTTCCTTGATTCTCATCTGGTTGGCAGCGAGCTTGGCCTGTTCTACCTTCAGTGCAGCTTTAATGGCTTCTTTGTCAGGCTGCGCTGTCTTAACAAAATTTTTCAGCATAAATGCCTCCTATAATATATATCTTTATTTGAAAAGAACTTATTCATTGTCAAAATTGTAGCACACTGTAACATACCATACCAGTACTTTTGTAACTTTCAGACAACACATCCTAACTGCTATCGTATCCAAATGTAACTTCCAGGCTTCACATCCCAACTGCTGTCGAATTCAAATACAACCTTCAGGCATCACATCAAATTTCCGTTTCTCGCATCGCTTCTATGCTGTATCTGCCGCGGCGCGTGCAATCACGCCTTTTTGTACACGACCTTGCCGTCGCAGATCGTCATGTGCACCTGCCCGGGTACACGCAATCACGCCTTTTTGTATACGACTTTGCCGCCACAGATCGTCATATGCACACGCCCGGTCAGTTCCATGCCGGTGAACGGGGAATTCTCCGCCTTTGACGCATAACCTCCTGCCGTAAATATCTCATTTTCATCAAATATCACAAGATCACAGGGACCTCCTTCGGCAATGTAGCCGGCGTCAAAATGATACATGCTGGCCGGTGCATAAGACATCCGGTCGAGAAGGGTCCGCATAGAAAGATACCCTCTATGGACCAGCTCCGTTATGCCGAGGGCAAGTGAGGTCTCAAGACCGATAATACCGCTCGGGGCTTCCGTGAGCTTTCGCTCCTTCTTCTCCGCTGTCGTGTGGGGAGCATGATCAGTCGCGATAATATCAATCGTCCCGTCAGCCAGTCCTTCGATGATGGCCAAGCGGTCCGCTTCTTCCCGGAGCGGCGGATTCATCTTCGCATAGGCGCCATATCGAATCGCAGCCTCCTCGGTCAGAGAAAAGTGATGCGGTGTTGCCTCCGCGTGTATATTGCCTAAGGTTGCTTTCGCCTTAGCCTTTCGGACAAGATCTACCGCCTCTTTGGTGCTGATGTGCTGTATCTCTATGCTTGCCCCGGTCTCAAGGGCAAGCCCAAGGTCTCTCTCCACCATGACGATCTCCGCCATCCTGTCGGAGCCTCCGATATGATAGTACTCGCTTGCCTTTCCGTGGTTAATTCCGTTATTTTCAATAAAATCAGGATCCTCCTCGTGAAAGCTGATCGGAACTCCCAGATCTCTCGTGCGGATCATGGCCTCTTTCACGATCTCAGGGTTCCTCAGAGGAATGCCGTCATCGGTGAAACCCACAGCCCCCGCGTGCACGAGTTTCTCCATGTTCGTGAGTATTTCACCCATCATGCCGCATGTAACATTTGCACACGAAGTGACGTGAATCCCTGTTGTCGCTCCCTTCTCCAGACAGTAGGCAAGAGTGTCGACTGAGTCAATTGTCGGCCGGGTGTTGGCCATCATGACCACTGTCGTAAAACCGCCGGCCCTGGCGGCCGCCGCCCCCGTGTAGATATCTTCCTTAGATGTGAAGCCCGGGTCTCTAAAGTGGACATGTACGTCGACAAGACCCGGACCGACAGTGAGTCCCTCCGCGTCTATGACTTCGCATCCCTCCGGTGCCTCAATGTTTTCCGCAATCTTTGTGATCCTCCCGTCCTCCGAGAGAATATCATAGTTCCCTTCCATGCCCGTTTTCGGGTCAATCATGTATCCGTTCTTAATCAGCAGCATCCTAACACCTCGCTCTCATACCTTCAGCCAGTCTCTTTTTATTATACATCCCGTGCGGGCTGGTTTACAGCGAAAAATGAGCTGCCTCAGCGTTGCGGCAGCTCGCTCTCGAATGTTGTATTGACAGCAGGATGCACTGATTATCACTTTTGTACTGTTAGGCGCGAGTTTGGCCGACAGTACTTGCACTTCGATCCCGGCGGCAGTTCAGGCCGGCTGCTCTTGTAATTCGCT
Organism: Lachnospiraceae bacterium; assembly: GCA_045221675.1. Classification (GTDB taxonomy): domain Bacteria; phylum Bacillota; class Clostridia; order Lachnospirales; family Lachnospiraceae; genus Chordicoccus. The sequence goes on from JBGUWZ010000044.1 coordinate 19,423, forward strand.
TACGGCGCAAAGCATTCATCTTCATAAGAAAAACATTGCAGGTCCGACCGAGAGATCAGCAATGCATAAGCATTGCTAAGCTCGCAGAGAAGGACCTGCGTTTTTCGATGAAGATGATGCTTGAGCCGTTACTGAAATTTCGCTGCAGCCGGCATGAACCGCAACGCCGGGTTCCGTAGCCCGCTGCAGCCGGTCTGAACTGCCGCCGGGTTCCAAAACCTCGCTGCAGCCAGACTTAGCCCTTAACGGCACCCGCCGCCACGCCCCCGACGATATACTTCGAGAGGAGCAGATACACGACGATGACAGGGAAGATCGAGAATGCAATCGCCGCGTAGACCTGACCCATATCGAACTTCAGCCAGTCAGCCGCGCGGAGCTGAGCGATCAGGATCGGCAGAGTCTTCACATGTTCCTTGTGAAGAATGAGGGCCGGTGTGAAGTAATTGTTCCAGCTCGATACGAACGAGAAAATTGCCTGCACAGCGATTGCCGGCTTCATGAGCGGAAGCACGATCTTATTGAAGATAAAGAACTCACCCGCTCCGTCTATCCGGGCGGCATCCAGAAGAGACGTGGGAAGGTTGGCTTCCATGTACTGCTTCATGTAGAAGAAGGTGACCGGAGAGGCGATTGACGGGATAATAAGCGGAATAAAATTATTCTCGAGTCCCATCTTGTTAACGAGCTGTACGAATCCGAGGGCTGTGACCTGAGTCGGGATCATCATGATTGCCAGGATGAAGCTGAAGACCGCCTTGCGTCCCCGGAAAGGATAAGCCTGGATTGCAAATGCCGTCATAACCGAGAAATACGTGCAGCACAGCGCCGTGAAAGATGATATGACCAGAGAATTCCTCATTCCCTTGACCATGGGAAGCGTCCCATGGAAGACATTTGTCAGGTTTTCAATCAGATGCGTGCTCGGAATGGCAGTGAAGCCTCTGCCTAGCTCGCCGTTCGATCTCGTTGCATTGATGAAAAGTATATAGAACCAGAACAGGCAGAGGAAAGAGAGAAGTATCAGAACTATATATGCGATTGCGCGTCTTGCGCTGATGCTGACGCCGTTTGATTTATTTGCGTTCATTGCGATATCCTCCTTTCCTTAGTTATGCTCCGACTGAGCGGTCGCCTTAAAGATGATCATGCTCAGGATGCCGGTAATGATCAGCAGGATCACGGAGAGCGCGCCGGCCAAACCGAAGTTCTTGCTGTACAGATGCTTGTTGAGGTACATGATCAGGGTCATGGACGACCGCACCGGATCGCCGCTGCCGTCGGTCAGGATCTGCGGGACGTCGAACATCTGAAGACCGCCGATCAGTGACGTGACCATGACATAGATCAGGATCGGTCTCAGCAGCGGCAGGGTAATCTTGAAGAAGATCTGCGTCGCAGTCGCTCCGTCGACCTGGGCCGCCTCAAAGAGGTTCGTGTCAATACCCATCATGCCTGCCATGAGAAGGATCGTCGTGTTGCCGAACCACATCAGGAAATTCATAAAAGCCACAAGTCCGCGGACACTCCAGATATTGGACATGAACTTGAACGGCTTTGCAAATACATGCATGTTCACCAGAATGGAATTGACCGGGCCTGTATCCGCGAACAGTGTGAAAAACAGCATCGCAAACGCGGAAGCCATAATCAGGTTCGGCAGATAAATGACGGTTTTAAATATTCTCTGCCCTTTCAGCCTGAGAGAAGGGTCCGTGAACCAGGCTCCGAGGAGCAGCGATACAAGAATCTGAGGCACAAAGCCCAGAATCCACATGATCATTGTATTCTTGAAATACTTCATAAAATCGCCGCTCGTAAACAGCTTAGTGTAGTTGGCAAAGCCGACGAAATTCGGTCCGATATGCCTAAGACCTGACATATAGTTTTCGAACAGACTGTTGTAAATAGTGCTTGCCAGCGGTATCAGCTGAAAGACGATGAATACCGCCGCGAACGGTATGAGGAAAATATAACCCCATTTTGTATAACCCATTACCGAGTTCTTTTTCTTGCTGCCCATTGCGTTTCCTCCAAACACTATAGTTGCTCTTTCAGGATCCGCAGCGCCCTTCCGATCTGACACCCACCATATCGGAGGAGCCCTGCCGATCCTGAAGATATTATCTTTGAGAAAGGTGCCTGCCCGCATCCGCGGACAGACACCCCGTTATTATCCTGTGATGATTACTGAAAGAGAGTATCAGCCAAGTTCCGGATACTTCTCAACAACTGCTGTGTTGAACTGAGCCAGAGCTTCATCATATGTAGCGTTGCCTTCGAAGTAGTTTCTCATTGCCCTCTGGAACTCTTCGTTGCAGCCCTGATCGTAGATGGAGATGTTGCTCATATCTACAAGCTCAGCGCCTTCTGCGAGCATAGCGTACGGATTCTGACCGCCGAGGATGTCATTTCCGAAGCTCTCATCGCCGGAAAGTTTTGCAAGGACTTCCTTATTGTTGACACAGTCGGAATCCTTAACAGCGATGTCCTCAAGAACACCTTCATCAGTTGTCATTGTGAGAATGATGTCTTTTACGAGTGTCGGGTTGTCTGTGCCGCGTGCTGCGCAGATCCATGTGCCGCCCCAGTAGTAGCCCTGCGGTCCGGTTGTGAGTGCCCAGCCGCCGGCCTTGCCTACGGAACCGTCTTCATCAGAGTGCATGGAGAAGTTGATGAGCCATGCCGGTCCAAAGTAGCAGAATACCGGAGTCTCCTCGAAGAAGCCCTTGCTCCAGTCATCGGACCAGAGGTCGTTCGTTGTTGTCTCGCCTGCATCTACGAGAGCCTTGGAGTCCTCTACCCACTTCTCAATGTTCGGGTCGATCGCGACCTTACCGTCAACTACCCACGGTGCGGATACGTTGTTGGAATATACACGGTATGTGTCATTGACAGTCGATGTGATGTTGTAGCCTTTCTCCTTCATCTTGGCAGCTGTCTCGTTGAATGCATCCCAATCCTTGACGAATTCCTGAACTTCTTCCGGTTCAGATACGCCGAGGACTTCCTGGGCAAGCTTTCTGTTATAGATGAGACCGGCGGAGCATGCCTGCCATGAAGCGCCGCGAAGCTCGCCGTTGGCGTCTGTTACGACATCCTTGGTGTACTGATACTGCTGTTCAAGATCCGCGTCTGTGATGCCCAGCTCTGAAAGCGGCATAGCTACGTCAACATCGGCATCTACATACTTGAGAGCGTAGTCAGCTTCTACGAGGAAGATATCTACCTTGTCATCAGCTGCTGCGTTCGCGTTGTCCGGAAGCAGTGCATCCAGGTTGTTCTGATATGCGTTGTCCTTGGTCGCTGTGATAGTGAACTTGACAGTTACATCGCCGATCTTGCCGGTCGTAGCGTCGATTTTCTCATATCCCGGATAATGATCTGTGACACGGCTGATGAATTCCTCGTTCCATACCTGGACATTGAGGACTGATCCCTCATCGCCTGCCGGTTCTGCTGTTGCTACTGTCGATTCGGTGCCGGCCGGCTCTGCTGCCGGAGCGGGAGCTGATGATCCGCCGCAGGCTGCCAGACCTGTAACCATTGCTGCTGATAATGCAAGTGCAAGCCATTTTTTCTTCATTTTGGATTCCCTCCTGTTTAAATTATGGTTTGTAAACTATTTTCATTGCATTGAATGCAAATGTTAACTAATTGACCGTTCCGAGTGTCTCGCCCTTCACCAGGTATCCGTCGAGCACCGTGTTGTCCTTGAGCGTCGTCCGCGGCTTTTCGATGAGTTCAATGATCTTGCTGGCTGCCGCTTCTCCGAGCCCTCTCATGTTCTGAGAGTAGGTCGTCAGCTTCGGACTTAAGAGACGTCCGATCGTCACTCCGTCATACCCTGCGACCGAAATATCTTCCGGAATCGAAAGCCCTGCGTCCCGTATGACGTTAATACCGCCAATGCATGAGTAGTCATCCGGATATAAAATGCAGGTCGGCCTTCTCCTCTGAGCCAGAAGCTTTCGTGTTGCCTCACCGGCAGCCTCGTCATCAAGGTAGGCCACCTCCATCACATATTCCTCCGGAACTTCCAGTTCAAGCTCTTCCATCGTACCGAAGAACCCTGCGATCCGGTCATCGGTGACCGAAGATGATTTTCCGTGAATGTATGCGATCCGTTTATGGCCGAGCGATGCAGCGTATCTGACCAGCTCCTGAATTCCTTTCTGATTGTTGGAAGAAATTGTCGCGCATCTGTCAAATACATGGTCTATTGTGACGACCGGGATACTTGAATTGACCAGTTCCAGGACTTCCGGCTGGGTAAAATCCACGCAGGCGATCACTACACCGTCCACATTTCTGTACTTGCAGTGCTCCAGATAAGTCACTTTCTTTTTCTGAAGCTGCATGTTTATGAACGTTATATCATATCCCTGGCTCTCTGCCCGGACCCTGAGTCCCTCAAGGACTTCCGAAAAAAACGGGTGCGTCAATCCGCTTCGGTGTCCGTCTGCAAATAGAACTCCGATATCATGCGTTGCCTTCGTCTTCAGTGCTCTCGCTGCCATGTTTGGCAGATAACCCATTTCATTGGCCGTCTTCCGGATCTGAGCTCTTCGGGCTTCGCTGATATCGCTCTGGTTGTTTAAAGCCTTACTCACTGTTGCCACGGAAACTCCGCAGGCCGCCGCGATATCTTTTAACGAAACCATGGTGCATCCCCTTTTCTGAACTGCCTTAATCGTTTTCGTAACTCCATCATATCTAATTCCGAAAATTTGTCAATATGGAAAGTCCAAAAATTACGTTTTTGTCATTTTTACATATTTATCAATCATTATTTTGTGCATTTTTGACAGTCATTCTGAAAATTCAGCTCAAACGGCGCAATTGTTCTTACTATCATTTTCGCTATATTTTTCTACGAATCACGAAAATCCTATTGATTTTTTCGCTATAATCAATTATATTGTCCCTAAACAGAGCAGGGCGCAGTATGTCCGGCAGATATCATTATACTCATTGGACATCGGGCGCCAGGGTCCGGGCAGGGCTGAGGCCACAGGGCCCCGGTCAGGGGCAGGAAGAAATCAACCGGCCTTTTTACCGCACTTTCATCTCATGAACGAGACTCACATTATTTATTATCAGTAAAAGGAGGCTTCCATGAAATACGGTTATTTTGACGACAGAAATAAAGAATACGTCATCACCACCCCCAGGACTCCCCTCCCCTGGATCAATTATCTTGGATGTGAAGAGTTCTTTACGATTATCTCCAACACAGGCGGAGGCTATAGCTTCTATAAAGACGCCAAGCTCCTCCGGCTCACCAGATTCCGCTACAACAATACGCCAAAGGATTCTAACGGACACTATTTCTATATTAAAGACGGCGATACAATCTGGAACCCCGGCTGGCAGCCGACACAGACTGAACTTGACGATTACTCCTGCCGCCACGGCATGGGCTATACTATCATAAAAGGAAGCAAGAATAAGCTCTCAGCCGAAGTTACCGCATTCGTGCCGATCGGCGATTCCGCGGAAGTCCTGAGGGTACGAGTCAAAAACGAAGATACAGTCTCCCGCAGTTTCAAACTTTTCTCCTATGTTGAGTTCTGTCTGTGGAACGCAATGGACGACATGACGAACTTCCAGAGAAACTATAGCACCGGCGAAGTTGAGATCGACGGATCCACGATCTACCACAAGACAGAATACCGCGAGCGCAGAAACCACTACGCTATCTTTACCGTAAACGCTCCCTGCGACGCTTACGATACTGACCGCGACAGCTTTCTCGGCGTCTACGGCGGCCCCCATGCTCCGGAAGCAATACTTGCCGGAAAGCTGAACAATAAAAAAGCCAGCGGCTGGTCCCCGATCGGAGCCCACGAGCTGGATCTGACCCTCGGTGCCGGCGAAGAAAAATCTTTCATCTTCCTCCTCGGATATGTGGAAGTCCCGAAAGATCAGAAATGGGAATCCCGGGGAATCGTCAACAAAGAACCTGCAAGGCAGCTCATTTCCAGGTATTCGACCGACGAGCAGGTCGACGCTGCATTTGCAGCTCTTAAGGACTACTGGGATGGCCTCCTTTCCACCTTCTCGGCTGTCACTCCGGAAAATGAGTTCACAAGAATGGTCAACATCTGGCATCAGTATCAGTGCATGGTCACCTTCAACATGTCCCGCTCTGCATCCTATTATGAATCCGGTATAGGACGCGGCATGGGCTTCCGCGACTCCAGCCAGGATCTCTTCGGTTTTGTACACCTGATCCCGGACAAGGCCCGCCAGAGGCTCCTCGATATTGCAGCCACCCAGTTCCCGGACGGCAGCGCCTATCATCAGTATCAGCCGCTCACGAAACGGGGCAACATGGATGTCGGAAGCGGCTTCAACGATGACCCGCTGTGGCTCATCGCCGGCGTATCCGCCTACATCCGTGAAACCGGCGACTACACGATTCTCGATGAGATGACGCCGTTCGACAACGACGATTCACTGGCAGCACCTCTCCTTGAGCATCTGCACAGGTCTTTCAACTACACCGTGACCCACAAGGGCCCCCACGGTCTGCCGCTCATCGGACGAGCTGACTGGAACGACTGCCTGAACCTCAACTGCTTCTCCGATGAGCCGGGAGAATCCTTCCAGACGACAGGACCGAGCGAAGGTCCGGTCGCCGAGTCAGTCTTCATCGCGGGAATGTTCGTCAAGTATGGCAGAGAGTATGTGGAAATTCTGAGGCATATCGGTGACGATGAAAAGGCCCTTGCAGCGGAGAAAGAGATTGCGGTGATGGAGAAAACAGTCCTCACCGAGGGCTGGGACGGCCAGTGGTTCCTCAGAGCTTACGACGCCTTCGGTCAGAAAGTCGGATCACATGAATGCGAGGACGGCCAGATCTTTATCGAGCCGCAGGGCTTCTGCGTCATGGCCGGCATCGGAAAGGATACGGGTGAAGCCCAGAAAGCCCTGGACAGCACCAGAGAGAAACTCGAGTGCGAGTACGGCATCATGATTCTTCAGCCCGCTTACAGGGATTATCACCTGAATCTCGGCGAAGTATCCTCCTACCCACCCGGCTACAAGGAAAATGCAGGCATCTTCTGCCATAACAACCCCTGGGTCTCCATTGCGGAGGCTGAAATGGGCCATGGCAACCGCGCTTACAGCATATACAAAAAAATCACCCCGTCCTACCTCGAGGACAAGGGTGAAATACACAGGACAGAACCGTACGCATACTGCCAGATGGTCGCCGGCCGCGATGCCGTAAACTGCGGTGAGGGCAAGAACAGCTGGCTGACAGGCACGGCCTCCTGGACATTTGTGGACGCATCGCAGTACATCCTCGGCATCTATCCGGATTTCGACGGTCTCCGCGTACGCCCGTGCATTCCGGCTTCATGGTCAGAATTCGAGGTGACAAGAAAGTTCCGCGGCGCAACATACCACATAACAGTTAAAAACCCGAAAAATATCGAATCCGTCGATTACACTGTCACGGTAAACGGAGCTGAACTCAAGACCAATGTCCTGCCCGTTGCTCCTGCCGGCAGCTCAGTCAGTGTCGAAGTTCTGATCGGCTGAGACCTTCGGCTCTTTGGACGCGGCACTGCTGCCGCGCCTCATAGATCGTCCGGCAAAAATATGATTTAGAAAAGGACCCCGGTCTCCATTCTTCCTGGAGACCGGGGTCCTTTATTTCAATGACAATATGCTTTTGAGCAGCAGACAAGCCTGTATCGTATTTCAGAATCAGGCAGTCTCCGCCTCGCGCCTTGTGATAATGACCTTAGCCGGACACTTGGACGCGCACTTGCCGCACTGCACGCATGTAGCGTAGTTAATGTGGGCAATGTTGTCCTCGACCTTGATCGAGTTGTTGTCGCAGACAAGCGTGCAGGCTTTGCAGCCGATGCAGCCGGCAGCACACTGAGCCTTTGTCGCCTTGCCCTTCTCCTGGCTTGCGCATGCAACGGCATAGATCTGCTTGTCCGGGATGATCTCAATCAGATGCTGCGGGCAGACACTCGCGCACTTGCCGCAGCCGACACACTTCGTGCGGTCGACCTTGGCGATACCGTCCACGATGTGGATCGCGTCGAACTCGCATACCGATACGCACTCACCGAGACCAAGGCAGCCGGTCTGGCACATCTTTGTTCCCTTGCCGGGTATTGCGGCTGCAGCGCCGCAGCTGTTGATACCGATGTAGTTGGCATTGTCATAAGCTTTCTCGCATGTGCCTGAGCACTTAACGAAGGCTACTTTCTTGTCGATCGAACCTGCCTCGACACCCATGATCGCGGAGATTTTCTCAGCGACAGCAGCGCCGCCGACCGGACACTTGTTGACCGGAGCGTCGCCCTTTGCGATGGCGGCCGCAAGACCGTCACAGCCGGGATAACCGCAGGCGCCGCAGTTGTTGCCCGGGAGGCATCCGCGGACCGCAGTCTCCTTCGGGTCGACCTCGACCTTGAACTTGTTGCCGGTGAACACGAGCATGACACCTACAAGGAATGATACGACGGCAAGCAGGATAATAGTAATAATTAATAATGCACTTCCACTCATGACCTGCCTCCTTAGCTAAGCGTGCTGAATCCGAAGAAAGCCATTCCCATCAGCGTAGCGGTGAAAAGGACAAGCGGAGCCCCCTTGATCGGAGCAGGGATGTCATTCCCCTCCATCTTCTCACGGATACCGGCGAGAAGTACGATCGCGATTGTATAACCCACACCGGTACCAAAACCGGAAATGACACTTTCAATAAAGTTGTAACCGTCACTTACATTGTTCAGAGCAACACCGAGGACCGCGCAGTTCGTTGTGATCAGCGGGAGGTAGATGCCGAGCGCTGTATAGAGTGCCGGAGATGTCTTTTTCAGGAACATCTCAACAACCTGGACCAGGGCTGCAATGACGATAATGAAGACGATCGTCTGCAGGTAGTCAAGACCGAATGGCTTCAGAATGAATGTGTACAGAAGATTGGCTACCGCGGAAGCAATCGTGATGACGAAGATGACCGCGCCGCCGAGGGAAGCAGACGTCTTGATCTTATTGGAAACGCCGAGGAAAGAACAGATTCCGAGGAACTGACTGAGGACGACGTTATTGACAAGGGCTGCCCCGATAATAATCATAAAGAGAGACGTATTTCCACTCATGCTTTCGCCTCCTTCTTATCACAGTTTTCTTTGTCTGCCACAGCGCATGTCGCGCAGCTGCCTTCGCATCCGCCGTCAACAAGATCATTCGCGCGGGTCTGAATACTCATCGCGTTCATGAACATAACGATGAGTCCAAGGATAAGGAACGCGCCCGGAGCCTTGACCAGCAGATCCATCGGCTTGTAGAAGGACGGCATGACCTGCACACCGCAGAGCGTGCCGGCACCGAACAGTTCACGGAAGAACGCGATGGCAATGATACCGACCGTAAATCCGAGGCCCATACCGATACCGTCCATTGCGGACTCTACCGGTCCGTTCTTGGAAGCGTACGCTTCGGCACGTCCGAGAATAATGCAGTTGACAACGATCAGCGGAATGTATACGCCGAGGGCATCGTTGATAGCTACGAAGTATGCCTGCATGATCAGCTGTACGATCGTGACGAACGATGCCACGATGACGATGAAAGCCGGCAGACGCACCTCATCCGGAATAATATTGCGGACAAGGGAGATAACGATATTGGAAATGACCAGAACGGCGATCGTCGAGGCACCCATGCCGATGGCGTTCGTAACCGATGTTGTTACGGCCAGAGCCGGGCACATACCGAGCATCATGATAAAGACGGGGTTTTCTTTGACGATACCGTTGTAAATGCGTTCTGTATAATTATTCACAACTGCCCTCCTTACCCTGCGATCAGATAATTGTTGTAGAAGTCGATAGCTGCATTGACCGCATTGACGACAGCGCCGCTTGTCGTGGACGCGCCGGAGACGGAGTCGATCTCATTGTCCGCTGTGGAACCGCCGGCCTTGTTGAGAGTAAAGCTGTCCACCTTGACGTTCGCGAACTGGGCTTTCCAGTTGTCTGTGTCGACGAGCATACCCATACCGGCTGTCTCAGTGAGAGTCGTAAAGGAGATGCCGATGACGGTTCCCTCAGTATCGAAACCGACGGACAGAGCAATCTCGCCGTCATAGCCTTCCATGCTTGAGCAGTTGATCGCGTATCCGACGATATTGCCGGAAGCATCAACTGCCTGAACAGCCTCATTGATATAGGCCTTTCCGAAAGCGCCGTCAGCGTAATAACCGGCTGCCTTCATCTCCTCGATCTGAGCGGTGACCTCATCATCGTAAGCAAATGTATCAGCGTCCGGTACAACTGCCTCATAAGCCTCGAGAGCCTTGGCAAGCTTGTTCTCGGCAATCTGATCCGCTGTCATCATATTGACGCCCGCAAGAGTGCCGCCGGCGACAACAGTGATGAGAGTGAGGATGATAGCCGAAGGCGGAATCGCGATACCGCTCTTCTTCGGAGCGTTCATTTCCTCAACACTCGGGATTACGCTCGCGCCCTTCTTTCCGATGCCGAACGGCTGCGGAACCGGCATAAGGTCGATCAGCGGAACAGCGAGGTTAGCTATGATGATCGCGTATGTCGAGCTGTCAGCCATGCTGCCGAAGCATCTGAAGATCGCGGACAGGAAGCCGTACAGGCATCCGAAGATCAGCTGACCGGACCATGTCATCGGAGAAGTGACCGGGTCAGTCGCCATGAAGAACGCGCCGAGCATGAAACCGCCGCCGACGATATGAGCCGCGATGAACATCGGGTCCATGCCCTTCTCGCCGAATGCTGCCATGAAAATGATAAAGCTGACGATGCTGGCTACCGGGATCTCCCAGCTGATCGTGTCGGAGACGATGAGCCAGATGCCGCCGATAATAATGCAGATCACGCTGGCACCGATGTGACCCATCTCAAGTCCGAGGAACATGCGGAGTACATTGACGGAACCGCCGTTGCCAAGAACAGCGAGCGGTGTGGCGCCGGTAACTGCGTCATAACTGTAGTCTGTCATGACCTTACCGAAAGAGATCAGCAGGAACGCGCGGCCTGCCAGAGCCGGGTTCATAAAATTCTGGCCGAGACCTCCGAAGAAGCACTTGCCGAACAGGATGGCAAATATACCGCCGGCTACCGGGCAGTAAAGCGGGACTGAAGGCGGCAGGCAGAGCGCCATAAGAAGACCAGTCAGGATGGCAGAACCATCGTAAAGAGTGTTCGGTCTGTGGCAAATCAGATCAAAAACATACTCAGTCACCATACAGGAAAGAATACTTGTGATGATGACAAGCGCGGAACTGAGACCGAAGTGGCCGATTCCGACGATCGTAAGCGGTATAAGTCCTATAATGACATTGAACATGACTCCGCCGGTCGTGATAGAGTCGCGAAGATGCGGCGAGGAGGATACATGCTTTAATGTACTATCTTTTCCGATTGTACTCATTTCTTGCCCTCCTTTGCTGCCTTAGCTCTCTGGTACATCATTGCTGCCGGTTTCATCTGTTTAAATAACTGAGTCAGCGGACGCTTTGCGGGACATGCATAATTGCAGGTTCCGCACTGGATGCAGTCAAGACCGTGAACTTTGATGAAGCGCTCATAGTCCTTCTTCTCTGCCGCTTCCGCCATCATCTGCGGGTAGAGCCCGAGCGGGCAAACACGGATGCATTTGCCGCAGCGGATACAATTGGTAAGTTTCTGCTGAGCTTTTTCAACATCATCCTCGAGGAAACATGTCAGAGCATTGTTCCTCTTCTCGAGCGGAACATCCGTATTCGGTATCGCGACACCCATCATCGGTCCGCCGAGAATGATTTTCTTGGTGCCCGGTTTAAGACCTTCGTCATCGTTCACGAACTCGGAGGCCAATGTACCGAACTTAACGATATAATTTCCCGGACTCACAGCACCGTCGCCCGTGACTGTCAGACCGCGCTCATAAAGCGGGGTGTTGAGGGCAACAGCCTTATAGATAGCCGCAAGCGTGGCGACGTTATCAACAATAACTCCGAGACTTGCCGGGAGGGAACCCGATTCCATGTACTGACCGGAAACGGCGTGTACGAGGTTGCGCTCACCGCCCTGCGGATACTTGACTTTGAGCTCAAGGATTTCAAATCTGGGATCATTGCCGACAGCCCGTCTCATGGATTCAATGGCTTTCGGCTTATTTGTCTCGATAGCGATCACTGCCTTGGCGGTCGGGAATATGCGGAGAACGATCTTGAGACCTTCCACGATCTGCTCCGGATTCTCCTGCATAAGGCGGTCGTCGCAGGTGATGCCCGGTTCGCACTCAGCGCCGTTCGCGACGATCCAGCGGATGTCTTCCGGCTTCTGAGGCATAAGCTTGACATATGTCGGGAATCCGGCGCCGCCGAGACCGACAATACCGGCCTCTTTGACTTTGTCGATTATTTCGCGAGGTGTGAGTGTCTCATAGTCAGTCTTCTCTCCGACTCCCTCGAAAGGTGTGTACTCCCCATCGTTGATGATAACAATCGACTCTCCCATAATACCCGCGTTGTTCGGCCTGTGCTCAATAATTTTCACCTTGCCGGATACGGACGAGTGGATATTTGCGGAAATAAAACCATCCGCTTTCGCTATCAGCTGACCGACTTTGACCAGATCATTCCTCTTCACAACAGGAATGGCCGGCTTGCCAAGGTGCTGGCTGAGCGGGAAGACCAACTCCCCCTTGGGGAGGTATTCCACCAGCGGCTTATCGGCTGTCAGCTCCTTATAGCCCTTCGGATGGACTCCTCCTCTGAATGAATAAATGCCCATACGTTTGTCCTTTCATGATAGTTACCAAGTAATACTGCTGCTGAAGTCTGCTCTCGGATCCTCTCGGACCCTCGTGTCATCTTTCTATTATGAAGCTTGTTCCAAATCTCTGCGTCTCGTCAGTCTGCTCAGCCATATACTGATTTCGTACAGACAGATCATCGGAACAGCAACCATAATCTGAGAAACAACATCAGGCGGCGTAATGACGGCCGCGATAAAGAAAATCACGACAATCATGACTTTTCTTGCTTTGACAAGCCACTCCGCCTTTATGACCCCGAGCCTCGTCAAAATGACCGAGACGACGGGAAGTTCAAAAACCACGCCGAAAATCAGGAACACGGTCAGAAGAAAATTCAGATAATTCCCAATACTGATCGAGTCCGTCACGTTAACTTCAAAGCTGAAAGAAATAAGAAAATTCAGCATGAACGGCATGATAAGAAAGTAAGCAAATGCCACACCCGCCGCAAAACAGATAAGCCCAAATATCATCGCGAGAGAAAAATAAAAACGCTCCCGCTTTGTAAGGCCGGGACTGCAGAATGCGTATGACTCATATCCGACTGTCGGCGCCGCGACTACCAGTCCGCCGATGAAAGCGATTGTGAAATACGACATGAGCAGCTCCTGAGGCGCTATATAAACGAATGTGTAATTGCACTTTGTTCCAAGCTCGGTGAGCAGTGTCACGAGCCTGGGCGCGAATGCGAGGCAGACAGCGAAACCGGCAACGAACAATACGATGCAGACGATGATTCTGTTCCGCATCTCCCGGAGATGTCCGGTGAGGGACATGCTCCCTCCGTTGTCCGTCCGCTCCGCTTCTTTATTGGTTTCCGTCGCCATCGCTCTTAGATTCCTCGTCTTCTGCCATTCCGTCCCGGAATCCCTTCACACTCTTCCCGAACATTTTTGTCAGTTTCGGGATCTGTGTCGGGCCGAAAATGATGATGACAATGACCAGAACGATCAATAATTCCTGCGGTCCGATTCGCATAGGTCTCCTCCTCCTCTCAGATGTCTCCGTTTATTGTGTCAATATTAATCTGCAAATATATCATCCGGCAGTTCTTCCGGCAATTCTTCCGCCGGAACGTCACCGACAGATTCTTCCGCATTTTCATTTACAGCCAGAGCCTCCGTATCGGCCTGCATTCCGGCAGGCTCCTCAACCGGCTTTTTGGCTTTTCCGATATTTTTCAGGGAATCGCTGGTCTCTTTAAAATTATTCCTCACATCCCTGTCGAGCTGTTCAAAAGGTTCCATCGCTTCCCGGATCGGCTTCTGTGCTTCCTCAAGGGGTTCAACAACACTCTCCCTGATATCTTTCGTCATATCGTCCGTCGCTTTGCGGAACTCTCTCAGCCCGGCACCGAGCTTTTTCGCGTAAAACGGAAGTTTGTCAGGTCCAATCACGATCAGGGCAACTATAAATATTACTATGATCTCGGTAAATCCGATTTTCATGTTCGTAAAACTCCTGTAAGCAAGTCTGGGAAGCCAATACGCAGGGATTCAGTCTCGAATCATATCAGCCGGCGCTGATCCCAATCCCGCGCTTTTGTCTCGCCGGCGGGGTTCAATCTGTTGAAATTAGTTAACATATTACTCTAAATGTCATTATAGTTTTTTGCTGAATACCATGTCAAGGTGGTTTGGAGCCCATAACACTTTGAATACACCATGTTTATCAAAAAATGCAAGTATCGAAATATCGATATCACGAACGTGATATTTTGTTCGCTACAGTCATAGCTCCGGGCTTACACTTTCCTGTTCCGCCGGTTTCTCCGCCTCAGCTGCCTCTTTTGCCGTGTCCTCCGGAAATGCCTCTTCAGCCGGCAGTTCCTCCCTCAGCGCGGCATTTACCGCAGCAATACCTGCGGCTTTCTTCTTCGTTCGTTCTATAGCGATCCCTGTGATAATCCCCGCTGCAAGCGTCACCGGGAACAGCAGTATCTGTACTTTATTCTTAATACCCATTCTGACCTCTGACTTTTCGTTCAATCGCACAGGAGGCGGCAAGCCGCCTCCCGAATTCCCTCGTATTACACTTTCCTTTCTCTGCTCAATATCACAATTCACCCGTCTCTGCTTCGAATTCCGCCAGGATCTTCGGACCCGCGCTGGTCCCGATGCGCTCGGCTCCGGCCTCTATCATAGCCCTGCAGTCTGCCCATGTGCGAATCCCGCCCGCAGCCTTGACCTTCACCGTTTCTCCTACGACCGATTTCATAAGAGCCACATCTTCCACCGTCGCGCCGCCGGTACCAAAGCCCGTCGAAGTCTTGATGAAATCCGGCCTGACTTTTTTGGCTGTCTCTGCGGCCGCACGAATTTCGTCTTTTGTCAGATAGCAGTTCTCAAATATAACTTTGGAGAGAACTCCGTGCTCTCTGCAGATATCAACAATTACCTGCATCTCTTTCTCTATATAAGCGAGGTCGCCCATACGGAGTCTTCCTATATTCAGAACATAGTCGATCTCATCCGCTCCGTTCTTTATAGCATCCTCGCACTCAAACGCCTTTCCTTCGATCGTCATCTGGCCAAGCGGAAACGAGACCGTCGCGCCGACATGCACACCGCTGCCGGCCAGGAGCTCATGGCAGTGTCTGACCTGCACACCATTAATTGCAATCATCGCGAACCTGTTCGTTCTCGCCTCATCACACAACTTTTCGAGATCCGCGTCGGTCGCATACGCCCTGAGATTCGTATGGTCGATCATTCCCGCGAGCATTTCCTTAGTCATGTTCTTAGTATCCATGTGCACCTCCCTGATTTTAAAACTTGAATTTTTCACTGCTTTACATCCGGCCGGTCGAAACCGAAAAGATTGCTTTCGAAGGGCGCGGAAAGTCCGGTTCATCATCCGAATATCTCCGGCAGGTCATCCCCATACATGGCTGACAGTTCCGGATCATTCTCAATATATTGTATGAGCGCATCGCGGCTTATGGCTTTTCGGTAGGCGGCCAGCAGCTCCTCCGTCCCGCACCCCCTGTACCAGATCTCAGCTATACCATAGAGCCCGGCATCCCACATATCGAGCACCGCATTATTAAAACTGATCCATTTAGGCATCTCTCCGAGGTGACTTTCGATCTGCATGCAGATCGACCTCTGAGAGTGGATCCAGTTGGGTCCGTTGTCGGTAAAATCGATCATCAGCGTGTGGGCAAGATTATTCTGGGCAGCCATCATACGGGACCATGCATTTGTGATCCTGGTCAGGTGATAGGCAATCATCTGATCCCCACCGCAGCGCAGCCTCACCTCGTCAGTCCCGGTGAGTTCCCAGAGCTTTCTCATGCTGGCAAGAGCCGCACGGGCTTTCGTCCGTACCAGATTCCAGTCATATATGCAGAACTCCATGCCTGCCACTCCTCTC
This sequence comes from Lachnospiraceae bacterium, assembly GCA_045221675.1. GTDB lineage: Bacteria > Bacillota > Clostridia > Lachnospirales > Lachnospiraceae > Chordicoccus. Next base: position 35,614 of record JBGUWZ010000044.1, read on the forward strand.
GCGCGGTCCATCCTGGCGCACTTCAAAGCAGCGAGTTCGTTGCGATACTTGTCGATCACCTCCAGAGCTGCACTGCGCTCTCTCCGAAATGCGGCAAGATCTGCAAATGTGTCCGCCAGAGAATCCGTGTCAATCGGTTCCCGCGCAAATGGGGTCAGCCAGTCGATCATTTTCTTCATAGCCAGTGATTTTGTGAGCAGCCAGGAGCTTTCGATCTCCTTCAGCTGGCTTCCGAGATTTTCAGCGTCCAATTCCAGGAATTCAGGTCTCCATTTCTCAAGGATCTTCCAGCCGTGCTCTGCCGCCAGTTCGGCATTTGCACCTGCCATAAGAAAACTGTTGAGACTGGTCTGAAGGCTGCCGGTCTGTGCCCAGCCCGGTGGGAATAGATACCAGTTGCCGAGTTCATGCGCTATCGCAGCGTGATTCGCGTACTCTTCCCGCGTCTTTTTCCCGCTTTTTATCTGAGGGACGACTTTAAGAAAAGCCGCATCCGCATCATTCAGCTTTTCCAGCGCCCGCCTCAGAGCTGCCGCCTCCTTCTCAGCCGAAGCCGCTGTCCGCATACTCCACTCACGGCAGTTCACATACCTGAGCGGATGCATGCGATAAATTCCCTCGACATTGATTTTTCCGACTTTGCTGTCATCCATCCCGGCAAAAATATCCTCAGCGGCTGCCGCGAAGCGGAGGATCAGGGCTTCGTTTTCGCGACTCTTCTCCTCAGTGAGCATGTCCGGACCCAGAGCGATCTGCCTCATGAGATTCGGCGCGTTCTTACTGTCTGTGTACTCCCGGATCAGGGACCCCAGACTTTTGACAACCGATTCCGCCGACATATCCGTATTCAGCATTTCTTCCTGATCGAAAGCCATACATTCCTCCATGCCCATGTAAAAATTCAAATCACGCTCGCAAGATCCGGCGCGGAATTCGTGTCAGCGTCAGCTGACATAATACCAAAATGAATCCCTTCGCTGTAATAATTGTACATTATTTTCAGGCAAAACAAAAGACCGTCTCAAAGAACGGTCTTTCATGGAAGATCCTGTTTAATCAGCTCCCGCGCTGTCTCTCCGAGCTGCGTCCACACCAGCTGCTCGACATACCGATCCCGGCTTCCCGGCAGGTCCGTGGGGAAAAGGGCAAGTCTTCTGATCCTGGACTTGACAGCCGCTGAATCCCACAGCTCGAGCCAGTCATCAAAAGCCTGTATTTTGGATTTGGCAAATGCATTCTCCTTCGTCGGCATATAAATCACATCGCACTCGGAAAGGAAATCTCTCAGCATGCCGAGCCCGTCACCTATATCCAGAATGATGATTTCATAGCTGGACTTTTCAATCAGGGCACATAAAAGTTCATGCCATTCCGGAGCCTTCACATTTCTTAAGTCTTCCGGTGAATGCGCAGGCGGTATATAGTCCAGCCTGCCGATCTTCCGTATGATCTGAGACAGCTTGAGAATGATATTTTCATCCTCCTGGCGCAGATAATAGATAACATCCGCGATGTTCCTCTCATGCGTATCCCGAAGCAGTCCCTCAATACCGGCAAATTCCTCAAAGCTCATATAGAGGACAGCCCGGTCTCTGCTCGCGATCTGCCCGAGCGCGAGGGCAAGAGAGGTCTTAAGGCAGCCGGCGACCGGAGAATACACACCGACGATCCTGCATTTCGGTTTCAGAAATTTCTCCGCAGGATCCTTAAGACTCTTCTTCTCGCCGTAGGCAGCCAGGATCTCCCTGACAACGTTCATAGAGGACTGGTATTTATACACTCTGGGGTACCGATCCTGAGATTTCCGCTGCATCTCTTCCGTAAGGATCACAGTCTCCGCTATATCCCAGGTCTCGACCTCGCTGCACATAGCTTTCTCCGATATAAGCAGGATCTCCACGACATGGTCCTTCAGATATTCTCTGAGCTGATCTTTACTCGTAAAAGCGTGTATCTCAAACGGTATATTTCCGCGGCGGTTAACGTGCTCCGTAAAGTGTACGGCGTAAGACGACTCAAGATCACAGATCGCCAGAACTTTCTTTTTCATGTAAATCTCCTTTTTCCGCAGCAGCGCGGTTATAACTCTTTACCCTTTCTTATTCCATCCCGCAACCTGGCCATATGTCGGTTCCGGCAAACCTCACAGTCTGGCATCATACTTCTCTATGTCCGGGTCAGGGCAAGGACAAGGACCGCAGCGAATATCGCGACCGAAAAATGAAAGTTCTCAGCGCCGCCATCCTTACGATACGGTTTCCGCACACCGGTCCGGATAAAATCCCTCACATATGAGGCCAGATAAATGAGGCGCGGCATAATCCCCGTCCTTCGCCACAAGATAAATACGGATATGATTCCCCCGCAAATGACCGACCACAGCATGATCCGTACATTCAGCGGAAAACCGGCGACAGATCCGAGAGCCATGAAAAGCTTAATGTCCCCTGCGCCGATCATCCGAAAGAGGAACAGAACGTAGGAGAGAGCGAACGGCACTGCAATTCCCCCGAGAAAGGACAGTATTCCCATCGGACCGAAAATACATAGCTGGTATGCAAAGCCGACAGCCAGCTCCGCAGCAACCAGATAATTCGGAATCCTGTTCGTAGTAAGGTCGAAGAGCATAGCTGAAAAAGAGTACACCAATAAAAGATATATGACAATTGACATACATCTGTACCTCCGTTTAATGCGCTTTGGGAATTTCGGGGACGGAACCGCCTCCGTGAGAAAGTATAGTCAGTATACCAGTTCGGCAGGTCTCGGGCAATCCGGAATACTCACTAAAGCGTGACTGGATTTTTCGTAGGATTTTTCATCTTCGGGGCTCACTTGTGAGAGCCGGAGCGGAATTCAGGCATTTGCCACTTAGACAGGCATGCTGTATGTTTATCCACTGAAAAAAGACCGCCCCGAAAGCTCATTGGGGCGGTCTTTATCACTGACCATAGCCGCATTGAGCCTCCGGGGCGGTGCCTGTTTAGTTTTCTTTCATTAACGACCTGACAAGGTCTGCGCCGGAATCGTTCAGGATCACATATTCAGCGATCCTAAGGCCCTTGCTGACCTCATTTACATATCCCGGCGGAAGTCCCGATTTCTTAATAAATCTGTGCAGATCCGGCACTTCCTTTTTAATCTGATCGGCGAAATAGATCGTGAACAGATTCACATTTCGCACTTTCACCGATCTTTCTGAGTTCTGATAGACTCTTCTGAGTTTAGCATCCACTTTTTCTTACCCTCCGTCTGAAAATGTTTTAATGCCCAAACACTATACAACAGTATTGACGGATGTTTCCCTGCAGGCAGGAAAATAGTGGCCTCATATGAGCGGAAGAATCCAAATAAAATGGATTTTCATTCTTTCAAAAGCGGAATCTTACATTTTATCCTGATAATTCACCATATCCTTGTACAGCGGGCCGATCAGAAGAATCATACAGATCGCGTTCGGAACGATCATGAGGGCGTTAAGGATGTCAGCGATATCCCATGCAACCTCAAATGCGGATACGCAGCCCACGAAAGCAATCACTGAGAACAGGATTCTGTATGCCATTGCGGCACTGGTGCTGCGTGTAAGATACTCGAGAGCTTTCTCGCCGTAGTATTCCCAGCCGAGAATTGTTGAGAAAGCGAACAGCGCAAGTGCGATGGCGACGAGCCATGCGCCGGGAGCGCCGAGTGTCGACTCGAACGCGCGGATCGTGAGCGGAGCACCCTGAAGAACGGTCTGACCATCAACGACAACCTCTTCCATGACACCGGATGTCAGGATCGAGAGACCAGTCATTGAGCAGACAACGAATGTATCCCAGAATGTACCTGTCTCGCTGATATATGCCTGCTTGATGTAGTCATCAGATGTGGCTGCGGCAGCTGTGATAGCTGCGGAACCCATACCGGCTTCGTTTGAGAAGCATCCACGGGCAACACCCTTGCTCATAGCCTGCCCCATAGAAGCAACTACAGTACCGGCTGCACCGCCGCCGACTGCTGTCGGGGAGAATGCCATGCGGATCATTGTGACAAATGCGCCGGGGACCGCTGTGATGTGCATAACAACAATGATAAGAGCGCCACAGAAATAGAATATCGCCATAAATGGAACGATAACTGATGCCACGTTGGAGATCGACTTCAGACCGCCGACAACGATAGCCAGCGTCGCAAGACCGACAACAATACCGACGACCCACATCGGGATACCGGCGATCGTCTGCATTGCGGAGGCAATGGAGTTGCCCTGCGTCAGGTTGCCGATACCAAAAGATGCGATGACTGCGAAAAATGCAAATGCAATCGCAAGACCGCGTCCGAATCCCTTGAACTTGTCGCCGTAGACAAGCGGAATACCGCGTTCCATGGAGACCATAGGACCGCCGAGCATCTCGCCCTTTTCATTTTTCACACGGTAACGTACAGCCAGCGCGCACTCCGTGAACTTGGATGTGAGGCCGAATGCGGCTGAAATCCACATCCATACCAGAGCGCCGGGGCCGCCTACTGCGAGCGCGGACGCGACACCCGCGATATTGCCGGTACCAATCGTAGCCGCAAGTGCGGTGCAGAGGGCAGCGAACGGGGAGACGTCTCCTTCACCGGTCGTCTCACGAGCCTCTTTGGACAATGTATTTCCGATTGCGTGGCCGAGATTGCGCCAGCAGAGGAAATTTGTGCGGATCGTGAGGTAGATGCCCGTACCGACCAGAATGACCAGCATGATCGGTCCCCAAACGACACCGTCGATTGCCTCAAGAACAGAAATAAAACCTTCCATCTTTCTTCTCCTCTCCTCTTGAAGATTTTTAACGGCAGTGACAGACCAGATAGTTTCGGCGGATATTGCGCCAAACACCTGTCTCACTAAAAAACCGACAAGCTTTCTGTCAGAACTTGCCGGCTCCGTTGCCTGATTTGTCAATGATACCTTAAATGAGTCGAATTTGCAACCACTTTAACCATCTTTTGCTTTAAAGTGTTAAATTCCGCATCACCGGCAGGCTGCTGCTAACTTCCAACGTCCGGCGCAAGCATCATCTTCATCGAAAAGCGCAGCCTGTCTGAACCGATTTCAAGTCTCATATAAAAAAGACCGGTCCAAGTGACCGGTCAAACAGACATATTAACTAATCAGAAGAAGAAAAATCCCCCGCGGCCTCCCATGCAGCAGTTGCAGAGCATGTTGGCCAGACACAGATAGTAGCACCACTGCTGCTGGCTGACATTGTTCATGCCTCCGAAGCCGTAATAGCGGTTCTGATTCTGATACCACGTGCCGCTGTTGGTCATCTGGTTGACCAGCATCGTGTACATCTGGTTATCCGGCTCCATGTCCGCCGCCCGCTTCGCGTAATCGAGGGCGGTGACGTTGTTGCCCACACCGCGGCTTGCGATGGCTGCGTAATAATACCAGCGAGCTCTTCTGTTGATCTCAGGCACGCCGTTCAGCGCGTTCAGCGCCTCCCGGAAATATCCGTTGTTAATATAATTGCGCGCAGCTCTCTCCTCGTTGGTCTCCGCGCTTTCCTGCGCTCTCTGCTGCTCAGAGTACTGCTGCCACTGATTAAAATACTCGTTGAATGCTCCCGTGCCGCCGTAATTTGCATAACTCTGGTATCCCGGGCCGCCTGTCTGCTGATAGCTCTGGCCCTTGGGCTGTCCGTATCCGCTCGTTCCGCGCTCACGGGCGTCGAGGATCTGGCGATAGGACTCCTGCACCTCTTTGAATCTGGCCTCGGCATACTCCGTGTTATCAGGATTCTGATCCGGGTGCCATTTCTTACTTTTTTCTCTGTATGCTTTTTTGAGCTCGGTATCTGTACAGCCCGGATCGACTCCCAACACCTTAAATGGATCAGCTATCATTCCTGTTCCTCTCTTTTCTTTTCGCGCTTTTCCCTGACTTCCTCGTATTTCTGCCAGACACCCGAGTAAATAATATTCCGGAGAATATCGACGTCCTGAACAATCGGGAGCCGCTCAAATGATTTCGCGCACTCGGAGATCATCATCATGAGAGTGTTCTCCACCAGAGCGTCGAAATCCTTCCTGTCCTTGCTCGGCTGCCAGGGATTGTATGCGCCTTTCTTCAGATCCTTCTCCAGGTCCTCGAAAGCATCGAGCAAATAAATGAACTTGCCCAGATAGAATCCCAGCCTCCGAAGCTCATCCGACCACACGCTCTCTTTATAGACGAGCAGCTCCGCCAGCATATTGCCCGTGAATCCCGCCACTTTATCCAGATCATATTCGCGCCTCTCTTCTGTCTGTGCGAGGCTCCTTACGGACTCCTCGAAGACCTTGGCCTGACGTGGATATGCATTTGCGGTTCTCTCGAATTTTTTCTTCTCTTTTCTGACAAAGACTCTGCCGATCACGCTTCCGTCATCGTTGACGTCATCCAGCATCTTATAGTAGGTCAGAAGGAGCGTCATGTCAGCACAGTAATCGGTGATCTCGTTAAACAGCATATCCTGCTTTCTCACCGGATGGACCATGCAGCGGTGGCGCTCGCTTCTCAGCGGCAGCTCCATGTAGGCGTTTAGGAGTATGTCAACGAAAGTCATATCATATGTCAGTTCGAGCTTCCCCGATATGCCGTATTTTTTCTCAAGGACTCTGCAGAGACCGCAGTAAAAGCTGCGGTAACGGTTGTAATCTTTGAGCTTCAGTTCGTCCTGATTGACCATTACATATCCGAACATGCTGTACCTCCGGCCATGTCATAGAAATGATAATCTCTTTAAAAAAATGAGGCACGACTTGAATGGCGCTTCTCCTGCCCGTTATTCAAGCCCTGCCTGATCTTGCCTGTGTATGCCTGGCAGCCCGGTTCAGGTCCTGCCCGTGAACTGTCTGCCGCACTTTCTGCAGGTGATTTTGATTTGTCCCTTGCCTCTCGGTACGCGAAGCTGCTGTCCGCAATCGGGGCACTTGAAATACTTGTATTCCTTGCGTTCGGACTGCTGTTTCTTCTTGATCCGGAAGAATTTCCTGATCGCCGCCGTCTTCTCAAGGAACCAACGGTTCTCGGCGGAACGCTTCGCATAGTTCCTTGACAGGATCCGGAACCATGTATAAATGAAAATGATCCATGTAAGGAGGTTCAGGACTGTTCCGACGATGCCGCCCCTCAGAAACATCGAGATGATGATGATCACTAGCAGGGCATAAACAAGGAACATGCCAAATGAATCAGTGCCATAGCGCCCGATCATAAAATTTCGAAATCGGTCACCGAGCCTGCGAAAGAAATTACCCATATATAAAACTCCGTTTCATCGTAAAAATCATGGGCTTTCGCCCACATACAGCAATGATAATACGTAAAAATGGCATTGGCAAGAAATAGAGTCGGTTTTATAAAACTTTAATAAAGGCTGCTGCAACAAAGTTGAAAAATTATAAAAAAAGTGCTTGCATTTTTCCCGACACTCGCATATAATAACACTTGCGTCAAGGAAAGACGCAAAAATTAAATGCGCTTCTAGCTCAGTTGGTAGAGCACCTGACTCTTAATCAGGGTGTCCGGGGTTCGAGTCCCCGGAGGCGCAGGCACACGTGAAAACGGAAGACTTCAAAGGTCTTCTGTTTTTTATATCCAAATCTGCCGGGTTTATACAGCAGAAAGAGCCATGAAAGATGATCTCCCACCTCTCATGGCTCTGTTTGTCGTCTCACAAGGCTTTCGGTATCAGCCGATGACTTTCTGAATGAGCTCCTGGAACTGCTTCGGTGCCATACCGCCGACCGCGTTATGCACGACCTCGCCGTTCCTGAAGAACAGGAAATTCGGGATGGACATGACCTTGTACTGCATTACAGCGTCGCCGTCCTCATCCACGTTCAGCTTGCAGAACTTCATTTTGCCGTCAAAAAGCTCTGCCATCTTGTCAACGACCGGGCTCATCATTTTGCACGGGCCGCACCAGTCAGCATAGCAGTCCAGAAGGACCGGGAGCTCAGATTTAAGGACTTCGTTCTCAAATGTATCAGATGTTACTTTTACTACCATACTATACCTCCTTCGTTTAGGCCATATCAGAAGTACGAATCTGCTGTCAACGGACACTTCCCATGGCTTCGATGTTCTATATTTGTGATACAATTAATATAACACAAAACTTTCGTTTTGGCAATTATATTTTGTCACATTTAATTTTATTCTTCCATTCTTTCGAGGCGCGATTTTTTCTCCTCCGAAGAGATTATTCCCTGTCTTTACGTCTCTGCATGTTCCTTCGCCGCAGGGCGTTTATAAACCGCAATCAGCTTATTGATCTTATTACCGAGCAGTGAGAATTTTCTCTCATACTCAGTCATAATATTGCCCTCCCCCATCACCTCATCACGGTGCAGGTCATAGGTGACGGCGCGAAGCTCCCAGTTCGGCGCTTCATTGAATTCCTCTACAGAGAAGTCAAACAGCGCCCGATTGTCCGTCTTGAATTCCAGCACGCCCCCGTCGATCAGAAATTTCTCATAGAGGGCAAGGAACTCGTGAGATGTGAGCCGTCGCTTGGAGTGTCGGGCCTTTGGCCAGGGGTCGGAAAAGTTGAGATAGATGCCCGCAACTTCGTTTTCTGCAAATACATCCGGAAGCCCCCTCGCATCCATACGCAGAAAATGCAGGTTCTGCGGAGGAACAAATGCAGCATCATCTTCGCTCTCCCGCATCTTTGGCGAAGCTTTCTCCCTCTCCATCGCCTCAATAGATTTTGACGCCGGGTCACGAGCCGCTCTCCCCTCCATCTTCTGGCAGGCTCTCATAAGTACGCTCTCGTACATCTCGACGCCTATGTATTCATTTTCAGGATGCCTTGCGGCAAGCTCCATCAGGAAACGGCCCTTGCCGGTCCCGATTTCGACATACAGCGGTCCTCCCGAAAAGGTCTTCCACATTCCTCTCCGCTCCGCCGGGTTCTTGATCACATACGGGCTATTTGCCACTATTTCTTTCGCTTCTGGTATATTTCTAAGTCTCATGCTGACATTATACACCAACAATGGACAATTGTCAGGGCTGTTCTTTGCGCACAGGCAGCGCCGCCGCACAGACGAAGTCCCCACAACGCACAGCATACATTTGCAAATCACATCTGCCATACATTGCGGGGACACATCTTATCGTTTAAGTCCGTGATAAAGTTTACTCTTCATATCCGTTAGGATTATGACTCTGCCAGTTCCATGCGTCGGTGCACATATCCTCCAGATTCTTCTCCGCGACCCAACCGAGAACTTCGCGGGCTTTCGTCGGATCCGAATAGCAGGTAGCGACATCGCCCGGACGTCTGGGATCGATAACGTACGGAAGATCCTTGCCGCAGGCCTTTGAAAAGGCTTTGATAATATCGAGCACGCTGTAGCCGTTGCCGGTGCCGAGATTGAAGATCTGAACACCCGGAAGTGTATCCATGCCCTTTATCGCGGCGACATGCCCTTTAGCCAGGTCAACTACGTGGATGTAATCGCGGACGCCCGTGCCATCCGGTGTGTCATAGTCATTGCCGAATACATGGACTTTTTCGAGCTTGCCGGTCGCGACCTGAGCCACATACGGAAGCAGGTTGTTCGGGATTCCCTTCGGGTCCTCGCCGATGCGGCCGCTGGCATGAGCGCCGATCGGGTTGAAGTAGCGGAGCAGCATGACCTGCCACTCATTATCGCTTCTCCAGATATCTGTCAGAATGCGCTCCTGCATGGCCTTTGTCTCACCGTACGGGTTTGTGCGCTCACCCATCGGGCACTCCTCGGTGATCGGGATGAAGGCAGGGTCGCCGTAGACCGTTGCGGAGGATGAGAAGACAATTTTCTTCACACCGTGATTCCGCATAACGTCACAGAGGACCAGTGTGGACTCGATATTATTGTGATAGTACTCGATCGGCTTTCTTGTAGATTCTCCGACCGCCTTGTAGCCTGCGAAGTGAATGACCGCGTCGATCTTCTCATTATCGAACAGCTCGTTCATAGCCGGCTTGTCTGTCACGTCGACCTCATAGAACTTCGGGCGTTTTCCCGCCAGCTCCTCAATGCGGTCAACAACGAGCGCCTTTGAGTTATACAGATTGTCCGCGATGACAACGTCATAACCCGCGTTGATAAGTTCAATACATGTGTGGCTTCCGATAAAACCCGTTCCGCCGGTAACAAGAATTCTCATTTGTAGTCCTCCATTTATCTCACTTTCATGCCTGAATTACAAAGTTCCAAGGAACCTCAGGAATGCCTTGTGACCTTCCTCATTCCACTTATAAACGCCGGCGTCCTCAAGGACTCCTGTGAATACATGACCGATCTCCGTGCGGATGATCTCCGTCACGTTCCCGACATTGATATCGCTGTACTTCGGAAGGATGGTCTCCCTCACCCAGTCCGCATGCTTTTCAAGAACTTCGTCGGCCGCGACGCAGGACGCAATGCCCTCATCGGAGACACCCTCCGCTCTCTTTTCCGCGAGCAGAGTACCGAGCGCGCTCATCTCAGCCTTCAGTCGGGACGGCAGTACGGCAAGGCCCATAACTTCGATGAGACCGATGTTCTCTTTCTTGATATGATGGTACTGCGGTCTCGGATGGTAGACGCCGAGCGGCCTCTCTTCCGTCGTGATGTTGTTCCTCAGGGTCAGATCTAGTTCATACTTACCGTCAGCGATTCGAGCAATCGGTGTTATCGTATTGTGGGGCACACCGTCCGTGTACGCATAAATGTATGCGTCCTCGTCCGTATATTCTCTCCACGCCGCGAGCACATGGTCCGCAAGCTCCACAAGTCTTTCGATCTTCTCGCCGCGAATACGGAAAACGGACAGAGGCCACTTGACAATTCCGCTCTCTATGTCCTCAAATCCCGGTACGGTGAACGGAATCTCTATGCCTGCTTTGGCCATTGCAAATGTATAGTGACCGCCCTGGAAATGATCATGGGCCAGAATCGAGCCGCCGACGATTGGCAGGTCTGCGTTGGAGCCCAGGAAATAGTGCGGGAACTGACGAACAAAATCGAACAGTTTGCAGAACGCTGCATGGTTGATCGCCATCGGCGTGTGCTCAAAGTTGAATGCGATGCAGTGCTCATTGTAATAGCCGTACGGGCTGTACTGAAGCCCCCACTTCGTATCGTTGATGGTTATGGGGATAATGCGGTGATTCTCGCGCGCCGGGTGAGTCAGTGTCCCGGCATAGCCCTCATTCTGAGCACAGAGCAGGCATTTCGGATAGTTCGATGACTTTGCCTTTCCTGCTGCGGCGATAGCTTTCGGATCCTTCTCCGGTTTTGCAAGATTAATCGTGATGTCTATATCGCCGTACTCGGTGGTCACTTTCCAGCGAAGGTCTTTCTTGGCCCTGTAGCGGCGGATATAATCTGTATCCTGACTGAACTTATAGAACCAGTCCGTCGCCTCCTTCGGTGACTTCTCGTATAAGCTCCAGAATGTCTGCTGTACCTGAGCCGGACGCGGTGTCAGGCAGTTCATGAGTCTCGTGTCAAAAAGATCCCGCGATGCGATGCCGTCCTCGATTATGCCCCGGGCGACCGCCTCGTCAAGGAGCTCTGCCAGAGTGCTTTCAAGATCAACATCCGCAAAGGTCTCCTCCGTCTCCTCATAGTATTCCTCATGGAAACAATCGAGGAGGAGGTTGGTTGCGTAGTAGACTTCATTTTCCGGAAGAAGACCGGATTCCAGACCGTATGTTATAAGTTTTTTAATTGATGTGCTGAGCATATAACTGCCTTCCTTCTCTTTGATCATGCGGTTACTTCGCGTGAATATCAGCCGGCATATGCCGGTTTCATCTCCGGACCCATGGCAGATGCGGACTGATTCCGGCGGGCCATATTCTTTCTGTCACTCTATATAATATAATAAAGGTGATAATGATACCACCTTTAAAACGTGCGAGATTATGGCAAAATCGCTCTCGCTCCCTCCGCCGGCCACGCGCCGTAAAAATCGACAGACAGCCCGGTCTTTTTCTTGTACTCCCGGCTGATAGTTTCCATGAATGACGGGATGGCGGATTCCTTGACGATGTTGACAGTCGAGCCGCCGAGACCGCTGCCGATCATGCGGCTTCCGATGACCCCGTCGATACCCATGGCGGTGTCGACCAGATAATCAATTTCCTCACAGGTCACCTCATAATCGTCGCGCAGCGAGAGGTGGGACGCATACATATACCGGCCGAATTTCGCGATATTGTGAGCACGAAGGGCGGAGACGGCCTGTATAGTCCGCTGGTTCTCATAGACGACATGCCTCGTGCGCTTTACGAGGAGGTCATCCATCAGGATGTCCTTGAACGTCTCGAACCTGTCTATCGAGAGATCGCACAGATAATTTATATGAACATTCTGCTTGAGCCTCTTCAGCGCCCTCGCGCACTCAGCCCTTCTCTCGGCGTGCATATTCCGGTCCGGTACGTGCTCGATCTGGCTGTAGACAATGACCAGCTTGGCGTCGCCCAGCTTGAACGGGGGATACTCATAGCGCATAGTCTTCGCGTCGAAATATATCGCCCGGTCTTCAATCCCCATCATACATGCAAAATGATCCATGATGCCGCTGTAGTAACCTATGTAATCGCTCTCGGCAATCTGACCCATCTTGGCTATGTCCACATTAGTGACATCCTCGAGCCCGTACATATCGCGGAGCATGACGCCTCCGAGCGACTCAAGGGCAGCGGAGGAAGCCAGTGCGGCTCCGAACGGAATATCTCCGCCGACCACCAGGTCAAAGCCGCAGTCAATAGGATGTCCGTTTTCCCTGAACACCCAGATCATCGCTTTTATATAAGATCCCCAGTTCTCGCGGATGAGCGGTTTCAGATCGTAAATCGTGTCCTCCACTATTCCCTGATCATCAAAATTGATTGAAAACATGCGGATCTTATGATCCTCACGAAGCCTGATCGCTCCGTATATACCAAGGGTGATGGCACATGGAAAACAATGTCCGCCATTGTAATCCGTGTGCTGACCGATAAGTGATAGCCGCGCAGGCGCAAAAAACGTGCCAATATCCCCTTCACTGCCGAAGAGGTCATAAAATACATCCAGAACTTCTGCTATTGTCATCTGATTATTCCTCGTAACTATTCAGTACCCCTGAATAGTTACTATTTCTCACTAATGTACTATAAATGTTATTTTATTCTGAGTATAAATCATTTGCAATGTACACAATGACGAAAAAACAGCAAATAATTTTGACAATTAGCTTACAATTATCTTCGGTCTGCCGTTAATATCGCAATATCATCGCAAATTCAGGCCTCGCGGACATCCCTGAACGCAAGGTTCACATAAAGTTTTGTACAGTCCAAATCTCAAAAAAGATAAATTTCGGCACTTTGCCGAATTTTCGCCTCAGATTTCAACGCGCTAAAGTTGACGTTGTAATTATTAATATGCGGTTTATCCACAGGAAAATTATCCACAAATCCATAAAATACCGAGTTAATCACAAAATTATCCACATTATCCACCGTTTTGTGGTGATTTCTTACGTCAACCGCTCTTTGTCAAGCAGAACATTTATTTTGTGGATTTTTCCAAGTGACATAATGAGTTACCCGGAATACCGCACATTACGTCAACACTTTGTGTGTTTTCTGAATGCGCAAGTATGGGCCTGACACCGAAAAGAAAAAAGGGCTGCCGTTTTCGGCAGCCCAAAGCTCATATCATCATTTCATATTATCTCTTAAGCGGTCTTCCGTTCCCGTCCGTGTTTATGCTCCCTGTCAGCAGAAGAATGAATTCCACGAACGCCCAGATTCCCACGGCAATACCGGAGATTCCGAGAGTAAAGATGGTCATAAGACCCATGGCAAGCTGAATAACAGCCTTTCTTGTGTATCCCAGATAAAAGTTGTGGGCTCCGAAGGCACCCAGGAAGAATGCGAGGAGAGCGGCGGCAATGTAACTCTTGTCGCTGTACTGCGTCCCGTAGACATCATACATATTTGGTGCCTGCTTCTGTCCGTAACCGTACCGGGGCTGATTGTAGAACGGCTGATTGGCATATTGCTGTGACTGCACCGGCTGACCGTTAGCGTTCTGTTCACGGAACTTATCGCTGTCAACATGGTCCCTCCAGTCTGTCGAGGTCTTCTTGTACTCTTCGGCCTTCGACGGGCGGTCAAGCTCGGCCTCTGCGGCCCGGATCGTATCCTCACTGTAGCCATAATCCGGGGCATTCTGCTGCGCATTAGCTATAGTCCGTGGGTTTGCCAATCCAAGATCATTTGCCGTGCTGTAGCCGAAACTCCCGGATTTCAGGCCTCCGAAGGAGATATCTTCAGCCGGCGCACTATAACTTTCATCGAAGCGCTGCGCCTGCTCCGCCGTCTTAGTCCTCACAGCCGGATCTTCCTCGGGAATATATGCAAAAGCCATACCGCCCTGTTCCAGCTCTTTTCTATACTGATTCTGAATTTTTATATTGACCGCCGCTCCGCATTCAGGGCAGAATTTTCCGCCGCCTGTGAGGAGCGCGCCGCAATTTTCACAATACATATGTTACCTCCGTGTTTTAAACATGTGACTGATTACTCCCGATAAAGACCTCTTATGCCGGGGTTTAGATAACCACATACATATTATCATAAAAAAACGGCAAGTCGGTCAGTTTTCAGCATTTTTCATCAGAGCTTAATGAAAAATTCATTTTTCTTTAATGCGTTCCGGTCCACATGCAGAAAGTGTTTTTACAAAATTATATTTTATAAAATATTTCTCTTTAATCTTCCGGTCTTTCATGTTAGAATATCAGAAAAGAAGCAACGCACGATATCGGCTTACAGCCGCAATTCGGACCAGACCTGAAAATGACAGGTTCTTGAATAAAGGAGGTTCACATGTACGATTTAATCATCATCGGTTCCGGCCCCGCCGGTATGTCCGCAGCCATCTATGCGACCCGCGCGAAGCTCGACTTCATCATCATCGAGCAGAACTTCATGGGCGGAGGCCAGGTCGTCAACACATATGAAATTGACAACTATCCGGGGCTTCCGGGCATCAGTGGACCCGATCTGTCCATGAAGATGCAGGAGCACGCACAGAATCTCGGGGCTGAGTTCGTGACAGAGACCGTCACAGAGCTTGATCTCGACGGGGATGTAAAGAAAGTCACAACGGATATGGGAACATATGAAGCCCGGACCGTTATCCTCGCAATGGGCGCTGAGCACAGAAAGCTTGGGGTTCCCGGCGAAGACACATTCGCGGGCATGGGTGTATCTTACTGCGCCACCTGCGACGGTGCTTTCTACAGAAAGAAGGACACAGCCGTCGTCGGCGGAGGCGATGTGGCGGTCGAGGACGCAATCTTCCTCGCGCGCCTCTGCAACAAGGTCTATGTTGTGCACAGACGGGATGAGCTCCGCGCCGCCAGGATCCTTCAGGACCGCCTGTTTGCCATGCCCAATGTGGAGATGGTCTGGGACAGCACACTGAAGTCCATAGACGGCGACGGACAGGTCAAAAGCATCGTGACTGTCGACAAGAAGGATGGCTCCGAGCGCACGATACCGGTGGACGGAGTATTCATCGCTGTCGGCATCCAGCCTATCAGCGGCCTTGTCTCAGGCAAACTGGATCTTGACCAGGGCGGCTACGTCATCGCCGATGAGACAGGGGCAACATCGGTTCCGGGTGTATTCGTCGCCGGCGATCTCAGAAAGAAACAGCTGCGCCAGATCATCACAGCCTGCGCTGACGGTGCAAATGCAGTCACCAGCGTACAGGACTACCTGATCAGACACTGAAAAAATCCCCGGACAGGAATCGGATCGAACCTGTCCGGGGATTTTTTTCTCGTCTGCGAATACTCCTCCTATCAGGAGGCACCAGCCTTCTGTTTCCTTTGCTTCTGCTTCTTTATGACCTTCAGCCGAGTGAACTCCTCGCGCTCCTTCTCCTCCAGTGCAGCCCCGATTGTCTTCGCAAGCTCCTCATAGTGGGGGATCGTGATATTTTTCAGCGCGTTGGCCCGCTTCTGCGTCTTCTGAATATTTGCCGCGAGCCGGTAAGCCGCCGTCTCCACCTGGGCAAGCCTCACGGTCAGATCCTTGACGCGGGCAAATGCAGCTCTCGCCTCATCCAGTGAATCGCGCGTCCTGAAGAACGCGTAGGCAGGCCGGAGGTTCTGCTCCGCGTCATAGCGGACAAGAGGGATCTCCGTGCCCATGACGCTTCGCGTCTTGACCTCGATCGACATGTCGACCGGCAATGTCTCGGCGATTGTCTGCACGTTCTCTATCCCCATCTGCATGTTGGCTTTCTGAAGCGAGGCGTACGCTTTGCGGTAGGTCTCATTGATGACCTCCTGGATATCCCTTGCTTCCTCCGTGTAGGCAGTAAGCTCCCGGATCAGGATATTCCTCTTCTTATCCATAAGGTCATATCCCTGTCTGGCAAGCTTCAGGGAATTCCTCGCCCGCATCAGATTTCCTTTTGTCGGGACCTCATTCGGATCCATACTCTGCCCTCCGTATATTACTTCATCTCTCTGTAGTACTTATCGAGAATCGCCGAGTCGACACGGTCGAGCTCCGTCTTCGGGAGTATACCCAGAAGCCTCCAGCCGATATCCAGAGAATCACAGACCTGACGGTCCTCATAGTGGCCCTGGCCGACGAACTCCCGCTCAAAAGCCTCGCCGAACTTCAGATATTTCTTGTCGACGTCAGACAGCTCATCCTCGCCGATGACGGACGCGAGCGATCTCGCGTCTGTGACCCTTGCGTAGGATGAGAACAGCTGATTTGCCACCGCCTGATGATCCTCGCGTGTGTACCTGGCCCCGATGCCGTCCTTCATGAGTCGCGACAGCGAAGGCAGCACAGAGATCGGCGGATAGATTCCCTGACCGTTCAGGTTTCTGTCCAGAACGATCTGGCCTTCCGTGATGTAGCCGGTAAGGTCGGGAATCGGGTGGGTGATATCATCGTTGGGCATGGTCAGGATAGGTATCTGAGTGACAGAGCCCTCCTGCCCGGCCACGATCCCGGCTCTCTCGTACATAGCCGCAAGGTCAGAATACAGGTAACCCGGATAGCCCTTGCGGGACGGGATTTCACCCTTGGACGAAGAGACCTCGCGCAGTGCTTCACAGTAAGAAG
This sequence comes from Lachnospiraceae bacterium, assembly GCA_045221675.1. GTDB lineage: Bacteria > Bacillota > Clostridia > Lachnospirales > Lachnospiraceae > Chordicoccus. Next base: position 52,758 of record JBGUWZ010000044.1, read on the forward strand.
TCATATCCGTCATGATGACCAGGATGTGCATGTGCTTCTCGTAGGCAAGATACTCCGCCGCCGTCAGGGCGACGCGCGGGGTGATGATGCGCTCGACGACGGGATCATTTGCAAGATTGAGGAACATGGTGACGTGATCGGACACGCCGCTCTCCTCAAATGTCCTCCGGAAATATTCGGCGACATCGTATTTTACACCCATAGCTGCAAATACGACACCGAATTTCTCATTGCTGTCCCCGCCAAGGTTGGACTGCAGCACCAGCTGGGCCGCCAGCTCATTGTGGGGCAGACCGTTGCCGGAGAAGATCGGGAGCTTCTGACCGCGGATCAGTGTCGTCAGCGTATCAATCGCGGAGATTCCCGTGTTGATATAGTTTCGCGGATACTCGCGGCGGCATGGATTGAGCGGCATTCCGTTCACATCGACCCGCACCTTTGCGGCGATCGGTCCCAGCCCGTCAATCGGCCGGCCTATGCCGTCAAAAGTCCTTCCGAGGATGTCCTCAGACAGGGCAATCTCCATCGGATGACCGGTGAGGACTGTCCGCGTATTTCGAAGTGACATGCCGTCCGTGCCTTCAAATACCTGGATGACAGCCCTGTCCTCATAGCACTCGATAATTCGTCCTATGCGCTTTGTGCCGTCCTCCATCCTGAACTCGACGATCTCATCGTAGGCGGCTCCCCGAAGGCCTTCCAGAACGACCAGGGGACCGTTAATTTCACTCAGACCAAGATATTCAATTGACATATGATCCCCCCTTACGCGTTCCGCACGAGCACGTTCTCATAGAACTCGTCGATCTTCTTTTTATAATCGTCAAAAAGATCCAGGCGGCTGTTGGGCACGTCGTACTTGATGGCGATGACTTTTTCAAATATTGTATCCTGCCGAAGGACAGACATCGGATGACCTTCCGCGACCAGCCGTCTCGCATTGTCATAGAGATAAAGGATCGTCTCCATCATCTTGAACTGCTTGATGAGCGGAACATTCTGATCCTCCGGGTGAAAAGCGTTCTGCTGCAGGAAACCCAGACGAATGACTCTGGCGATCTCAAGCGTCAGCTTCTGATCGTCCGGGAGGACGTCAGAGCCGATCAGCTTAACCGTTTCCATGAGCTTATCCTCGGCGTTCAGCAGCGCGACAATGCGGGTCCGGTACTCATTGAACCTGGGATCCACGTTGGCCTTATACCATGCTGAAAAATCCATGCCGTACTCGCTGTAGCTCTCCATCCAGTTGATAGCCGGATAATGGCGGGCGTAAGCCAGTGCCTTGTCAAGGCCCCAGAAGCACCTGACAAATCGCTTGGTGTTCATCGTGACAGGCTCCGAGAAGTCTCCTCCCTGAGGTGAGACAGCCCCGATAATAGATACGGATCCGACAGCTCCCGAGAGAGTGGTCATCTCCCCCGCGCGCTCATAGAAAGCGGCAAGGCGGGATGCCAGATAAGCCGGGAAGCCTTCCTCCGCGGGCATCTCCTCCATACGGCCCGACAGCTCGCGCAGCGCTTCCGCCCAGCGGGATGTGGAGTCTGCCATGATCGCGACATCATAGCCCATATCGCGGTAGTACTCAGCCAGTGTGACGCCCGTGTAGATGGATGCCTCGCGGGCAGCGACCGGCATGTTTGATGTGTTCGCGATCAGCGTCGTGCGGGCCATAAGTTTGTTGCCCGTCTTCGGATCCTCCAGTTCGGAGAAATCCTCGAGGACTTCCGTCATCTCGTTGCCGCGCTCGCCGCAGCCGATGTAGATGATGACATTGGCATCCGAGAATTTCGCGATTGCGTGCTGCGTCATCGTCTTTCCGGTACCGAAACCTCCCGGTATTGCTGCTGTACCTCCCCGTGCAATCGGGAAGACCGTGTCGAGAACTCTCTGTCCGGTGACCAACGGGTGGCTTGCCGGAAGCCTTTTGGCTGTAGGTCTCGGAACACGGATCGGCCACTTCTGGGCAAGGGTGAGCTCCCTTGTAGTGTGGTCCGGCAGCTCGACAGTTACGATCGTGTCATTTACCGTGTATTTGCCGTCCGGCATAACTTTCCGGACAGTCGCCTGCGCGATGAGCGGAGTCATCATTGACCTGTGGACAATGGACGGAGTCTCGGGGCATTCCGCTATCACGGCGCCGCCGCGTATGACGTCCCCCTCCCTGACCTTCATCGTGACATCCCACAGTTTATCCGGGTCCAGCGAGTCGACAGCGACACCCCTCGCTATGTACTTGCCCGAAGCTTTCGCGATTGCCTCCAATGGTCTCTCAATACCGTCAAAAATGTTATTGAGGATGCCGGGACCCAGCGTTATGGACATGGCATCGCCCGTCCCGTAAACAATCTCACCGGGCTTTATACCGCCGGTCTCCTCGTAGACCTGAATGGTGGTAATATCATTTGCAAGAGAAATCACTTCGCCGACAAGACGGTCCGCGCCGACATAAACCATCTCCGCCATCTTGAACCCGACGGCGTCCTTAAGGTAAATGACAGGCCCGTTGATGCCGTAGATCACACCTGTTTTTTCTGCCATCAGTCACCACCTCCGACCCATACATAGCCTTCTTCGGCGTCCGCAGTCAGCGTTTTGAAGGAATTGTCCATGAGCACATTCCGATTCCTGATAATTGCACGCACGCCGCCGTCAAAACTCTCCTCCGAGACGACCGTTCTCACTCCGGTCGCATTTTCAATGATCTCCGCATACTTTTCGTCAGCCGGATCTATGTAGACCAAAGCCTCATCGCCATCCGCGAAATCCCTGATCTCGGAGACCTTGCGGACCAGATACTCCACATACTCGGGCTGCTCCCGGAATGCTTCCAGTTTTTCCCTGACCAGAGTGAACATCGTCATCCTGATCTCATCCTGAATCTTCGCCATCTTCTGGCGTATCTCCTGCTGCCGCTCGGAAAACTCGCGGTTAGTATCCCTCACGATCGCGGCAGTCTCCTCCTTGAGCGTCTGACGATCCCTCATCTGCCGCTCCGCTACATGCTCGTTATAGAGAGCATCAAGGGACTGCTGATACTCTTTGAGCAGGGCCTTGCCTTCCGCGCGGGCGTCTTCTGTCGCCTGCTCAAAGAGAGCATCTAATTTTTCATCTATCGTCATAATTTTAATCCTATCGCTTCATTGACATAAGCGGTGATGAAGTCGCTGCGGCGGCCGGAGCCGTGGCGGTCCGGCACGTCGATGATGATCGGCATCTTAGTAGCCAGCTTTACGCTGTTCACATAGTCAGGAAAATCTCTGCCGAATTTTTCGGTCAGCAGTATGATCCCGATATCCTTGTCCGCCAGGGCTTCATCAAAAGCCCGCATGAGTTCGTCCTTTTTGTGCACCACGACCCCGGGGATACCCGCAAGGCGCATGCCTGTGAGGGTGTCCACGTTGTCGCTGATCAAAAACATTTTCATATAATGCTCCAAACTTGGTCCCGCCTGAGGGAACATTCACCGGTACACTGCCAAAAAGATCTGTCTTAGCCCAGCTGACCGATGATCATGAACGAAATAATAAGACCGTAGAGGCACACACCTTCTGCCAGACCTACGTAAATAAGGGACTTACCCAGAATGCTCTGGTCCTCGCTGATCGCGCCGAGCGCTGCCGATGCCGCGCTCGCAACGGCGATGCCGCCGCCGAGGCAGGAGATGCCGGTGGAAAGAGCTGCCGCGATGTATCCGAGGCCTTCCTTAAGTCCCGATCCGGATGCCGCCTGGGCTTCGTCTGCAAATGTCGGAGCTGCGCCGGCAAAAAGCGCTACCGTCGCGATGATCAGCAGTCCGAAAAATGTGAACAGATTGATTGCGAGGGCTGACTTAAATCTGCCCTTTGTCCTCTCACCCTTAAGGAAAACGAGTCCCGGGACGAAAATGCTGAGTATGAGTGCTGCGCATAAAGCGATCTGAATTGCAAGTGTCATGATATGACCTCCTGATAATATTTTAAATTTCTTTTATGTTTGCGCCGGTATATGAATCTTCGCTGCAGCAGTTCAGACAGGCTGCATTCGCAGTTCGTTTATCCGGCAGCAAAGCATCCATCTTCGTAAGAAAAGCATTACTTCCCTTTCATTCGCAGGGACGGTACGAACGGCTTCCCATCACCCCGGTAGTAGCGCGAGAAGAGCTCATAGAACTCAAGACGAAGCACCTGGATACCGACGATCAGGCCTTCGATTCCCATGACGAACAGGTTGCCCAGAACAACTACGACCCAGTTCGGGCTGCCGCCGTTCTCCGCACCCGCGAGCATGAGCACGACGCTCATCATTGCCGCATGGCTGACCGCAAATGCTCCGATACGCACGAATGACAGCGTGTTTGAGAAATAGGACAGGCAGACTTCAAACATTTCGAAAAAGCCCTGGACCAGGAACATGACAAGGCCGCCCTCGATCTTCGGTCCTTTTTCCTTCTCTATGATCTTAGTGAGCGGCTCCTTGAAGAACATGGCAAGGGCTGACAGCGCGATCAGCACTCCGAAGAGAGATGCCGCAGGGACTGTATGGCCGCTGAACACGAGGATGATCATGACTACAACGAGACCGTAGAAGATGATTCCTGCAAATGAGTTCGTTCCGAAATATGTCTCCTCGATATTCTTCTGCTTTGAGTAGTTCAAGATATGCAGCACCATCGTGACCAGAGTGAGGAACATTCCGAATACGATCGCGCACACGAGGATCGTATTGATCGAACCGACGCCCGGAAGTGTGATCATCTCCTCTCTGGGTCTGAGCCAGAGTGCGGGGATGACTTCCTCGAATCCGAAAATACTTCCGAACATGAATCCGAAAATCGTAGAGAATATTCCTGCCATCGAGATGATTCCGGCAAGGTCGCTGTGCTTTTTCTTATACAGCAGGAAGCCTCCTATCATGAGGCAGAGCCCCTGACCGACGTCGCCGTACATGATGCCGAAAATAAATGAATATGTGAGGGCAACCAGGATCGTCGGATCGAACTCATTGTAATTCGGCAGGCCATACATTTTGACATACATTTCATATGGTCTGAAAAAGGCCGGATTCTTGAGCTTCGTCGGCGGCTCTATATTCATCTTCTTTTCATCTTCCTGGACAAGGCAGACTACCTTCGGATCATCCGCGATCTCATTTCTGAATTTTTCCACGTCATCTGCGTCCATCCAACCGCAGAGGATATAGAAAGTATCCTTCTTTGACTCGGTACAGGCTGCCATACGCCGCACGTCAAAGTTGGATGAAAGATCCCGCAGCTTCTTTTCCGCCGCCAGAAGGCTTCCGCCTTCTTTAGTCAGAAGGTCAGCCATCTCACTCTCGATTTCACGGAGCGCCTTCTCTTTCTCCGACGCCTGCCCGCTCAGGATCCGGTAGGCTGCCTGCGGAGTTCCGCTGTACTCATCCGGAATAAAGAGTCGCTCAAAGTGCATCGAGGCGTAGGTCGCGTCCACTTTGTGAGCTTCCTCCTTGGAGACAAAATACACGCCGTAGACATACTTGTCGTCCTCGCCCGAGACAAGGAAGATCGCTCCCGTGTTCTCATCCACATACGTTTTGAACTTCTCGAAGTACTCTTTCGGCAGCTTGCCGAAACGGTACGAGATAAAATGGAAGTCGAGAATCTCCCTCAGATCGTACTCAAGTCCCTGATACGGCTCGATCTTCTTCATCGACTCGCGCAGTTCCAAAAGCTCCGCGTCGAGTTCGCTCTTTTTCTCACGTAGTCCGGTAAGACGGCTGTCCACTTCCCCGATGAGATCGATCGCGTCTGTCAGCGGGATTTCAGGTCCCTCCTCTGTACCCGACGGAAGCAGCTCCGTGTAAATGCCCGCTGTCGCAAGAAGATCCTTATATGGATTTTTCTGCACATAGGGCACAAGGTGCTGCTCCTCCCCGAGCGCTGTCAGAGCGTTCTCCAGGTGTATCTCATATTTGGAAAGATATTTATTGACCATGCGGTCAATATCCGCCTTAGGACCCGAGAGACTGACGAATTTCATTTTCGCTATCATTTTTTCCCTCCGGTCTTATACTGCGTTTATATATTTGAAAGCCTCGTCGGGATCGATGCCGTAGCGGACACATTCGACCGCCGCGACAAGCTTCTCTCCCTCGTGCTCTTTAAGATAAAGGTACCGGTACATCGTGGCTGCAGAATACGGATGTTTTTTAGCCTCCTGGCGAAGCACATCGCGCAGGACGTATCCGTACATATCCTCCAGGTTATCCGGCGCAAGATTCTCATATTGCTTTCCGTAGTAGGTCCGAGCAAGGGCAGCCGCGAACTGATCTTCACTCTCCGCCGTGACCAGAGCCCTTATGTCATCCTGTCTGAGTCTGTAAAGCACCGGTATGATCAGTGCGTAGATCTCCGCCTCCGGCATCTCATAATACTGCTTTGCCCGCTTGATAAACCATATATTGAGCATATCAAAGCGGCTCCCGTAAATACGGCTGATTGCCTTCACACTGTCCCCAGAGACGATCCTCTCCCGTTCTTTCCAGATTGTACTGAAGTGGTACATATCGAGGGCAGTCTCATAGTCAAAACTCTCGGCTCTGCCGCTCGTGCGCACATTCATCAGAACAGGATAGTACTCTGTATCCTCCAGCGCCCGAAGGGCCATGTCCAGAGACGTGCACTCGTGAAGGGCCTCCACATCGAGACTCAGAAACTTTTTGAAAAAGTCTTTGTGCCAGAGAATCTCGTCCCCGGGAGCCCTGCCCGCGATCGCGTATTTCAGGCACTTCTTCAGAAGTCTGATCTCATACCTTCTCGCGTACTTCTTCAGGAACTTTTCCTGATCCGGATCCGCAAAGTTGTATATTTTCGCAAAATCGCGGTATACTATGCTGCCGAAGACAGCTTCCAGAGCCTCCCTGTGAATATCGCTCTCGTTGATATTGCCGAACGCCTCCGCGTAAGCCGGATTTTTCTTAAGGTAACTCTCGACCGCCGCAACGTCCGGCATGGCCACGATCTCACGGAAATCATCATCTGTGAGCAGATTCTTCTGCATGGCCCGGATCTTCGTGACAACTCCGCTGTATTCCAGCAAACTGTTCATTTCAGGATCTCCTTAACAATATCATCCGCATCCTTTTTCATCTGGGACGCGAATTCCTTATCAAGCATCCGAAGAGCTCTGGTCATATCTGCTTCCATTCTGTCTGTATTTTCACTGTGTTCCCTGACCAGTCTGGTCTTCACGGCGCGAAGCCTTTCTGAAAGCTCGGCATCAGATTCTGAGTCAAATGCAGCCATTTTTGCCTCAAGTTCCTGCCGCCGTTTTTCCTTCTCCGCTTTGGCTTCATCATAGATTGACTGTGCGTCCTGCTCTATCCTGACCAGGCGCTCAATAATCGTTTTATCATTATCCATCATATCACCTCCCTTATCGGTCCGGTCCTTTTGTGAGACCAATCTGCGGCCTGTCACCTCAAGCGGCGGCGCGTCTCACACCGGGATATACTAAACGTAGCCTCTTTTGGCCAAAAATGCAATACACAAAAACGGAGACAGTCGCCACATTTTGCAGTAGCGGCTGTCTCCTATACTTTTGTCAGTTTGCTGCGCTCTCCTCAGCTGCAACGGACTCATCCGCTGCGCCCTCTGCTACAGAATTATCTGCCGGAGCGGACTCGGCTGCCTCTTCCGCAACAGATTCTTCAGCTGCCTGTTCGGATGCATCGGCATTCTCCACGGCCGCAGCGACAGAGCTGTCATCCTCCGGAAGCGGATCTTTGCCGAACGTGACCGGACTCATGTCACTGATGATGAGTGTCGCAAGGACTGCATCGTCGACAGTGATCTTCGCAGAATCTTTCCACTCTGTATAAAGCTTGTCATAAGCCTCCTGCTTGCGGGAGGTGACCTTCTCATCCTTGATTTCCTGTGTTGCCGTCTCATCATAGGCGGCGTCGAACCTGACAACGAACCATGCCGTTCCGTCAGAGGCCTCGACAACGTGATCGACCAGTGTGCCGTCAGCAAGGCCTGCGACTGCCTCGACAATTGCCATGTCAAGGACGGTATCCTCTGTATTGTGTGTCGTGAACTGACCGGTCTGGGCGTAGAGGTCCTCGTTGATCTCATTTGCGATCGTGGTCATATCTGCTTCCGCTACATTTCCGGATGCCTGGACTGCCGCGAGGACGGCCTCTGCCTGGCTGTACTTCTCAGCATTTGCAGCTTCCACCTGGGCTGCCACATCAGTATCTGCAGCTACAGAAGAGTCCGCAAGGGATGACTCGTCAGAATTCTCGTTCGCAAAGTCTTCTTCCGTTGCCTTGTCGATCTTTACATAGGTGACACCTGACTGCTGCGCTTCCTCATCGGTGACCTCTGTGTCAACATCCGCTGCCATGGGCTCCAGCATCTTGCTCTTGATGAGCTGCAGCGTAAGGAGCTCAATCACGTTCTCCTTAGAGGCACCGATAGCGGCGCGGACATCCTCGGAATTCTCATCAATATAAGCCTGCGCGACCTTGTCGATCTGCTCCTCTTCCTCGGCTGTCAAAGTGACACCGTACTCCTCAGCGTGCTGACGAAGGAGGACCATCTCCTCGATCGAGTCAAGCGCATAGCCCTTCAGAGTCTCGCCGTAAGTCTCGCCGGATGACTCGTCCATGACCATATCAAAGATCTCGGCTGCTCCGAAATAAGCTGAGTACATTGCGTACATCTGAGCCTGCTGATATTTTGCCAGAAAGCTGAGTGTTCCGAGCGGAACCTCATCCTCATTGATTGTCACAACGGTCCTGGTTCCATCGATCTGCGCTTTTTCCGCAGTGCTGCCGCAGCCGGCAAGAAGACTGCCCGCGATGATCACGGAAAGACCTGCTGCCGCAAGTTTCTTAAACAATTTCATAATAATTAACCTCCATGCTTCGGAAAGTTTTTCTGCGCTTTACAAAAAGTCAATGCTCATTATAACCACTTTGTGCGGTTCGGGCAAGTTCTGATGTAAATCTTTTCAAATTTGCAATCATCTGCCTTGTTCCCCGCTCCCCGTTATAGACGAACACTGTGCCGGTCGGATAGTTTCGAACGCCGAACATACCTCCGAACGACCCTATGATCCTCGGCACTTCCGCCCGGTCAAATGTCGGATCTGCCAGCACAGAGAGCGCTATCTCCCTCGGCCGCTCCTTGATTTCCGTGATCGAGGCCGCATGTGCAGCGGCTTTCAGATCCGCAATCGCAAGCAGGTTCTGAACAGGCTGCGGCAGATTGCCGAAGCGGTCCATGAGCTCATCGGACATGTCCTCGTAGTCGTGCTCATTTTCAATTGCCGCTATCTTCTTATAAAAATCAAGCTTCGTGAACTCGTTCGGAATATAGCTGTCGGGGATGAATGCGTCCATCACAACATCGACTACAGTCTCGAATTCCTCCCTGGCAGGAATACCCTTGGCCTCCCTCACCGCCTCCGAAAGCAGCTTGCAGTAGAGATCATATCCGACCAGATCCATGTGTCCGTGCTGCTCGCTGCCGAGCAGGTTGCCTGCTCCGCGGATCTCCAGATCGCGCATGGCAATCTTAAAGCCCGAGCCGAGTTCCGTGAACTCCCGGATGGCTGCAAGTCGCTTCTCCGCAACTTCCTTCAGCTGCTTATCCCTTCTGTACATGAGGAAAGCGTAAGCAGTCCTTGCCGAACGGCCGACACGGCCTCTCAGCTGATAGAGCTGGGACAGACCCATGCGGTCCGCGTCATGGATGATCATAGTGTTGGCATTGGATATGTCGAGGCCGGTCTCGATGATCGTCGTAGTGACCAGCACGTCAATCTCGCCGTTGATGAAATCCACCATGATGTCCTCGAGTTCTCTCTTGTTCATCTGTCCATCGGCAAATGCAACGCTGGCTTCCGGCACCAGATTCTGTATACGCATTGCCATGTCCGCTATATCGCGGACACGGTTGTAGACATAGTAGACCTGCCCGTTCCTTGCAAGCTCCCTGCATATAGCCTCTCTGACCATCTCCGGATCATACTCCATAACGTAAGTCTGGATCGGCACACGGTCCTGGGGCGGCTCCTCCAGGATCGACATGTCGCGTATACCGACAAGACTCATATGAAGCGTCCTCGGAATCGGGGTCGCGGTGAGAGTAAGGACGTCGACATCTTTCCTGAGGTTCTTGATTTTCTCCTTGTGGGTGACGCCGAAGCGCTGCTCCTCGTCGATAATGAGAAGACCGAGATCCTTGAAGGCCACATCCTTAGACAGCAGCCGATGTGTCCCGATCACAATATCGACCAGGCCTTTTTTCAGATCCTTCAGCGAAGCCTTGATCTCCGCAGAGGACCGGAACCGACACAGAAGATCGATGCGTACCGGAAAATCCTTCATGCGCTGCATGAAAGTTTTATAATGCTGCTGGGCCAGGATCGTTGTCGGAACCAGATAAGCCACCTGTTTGCCGTCCTGGACAGCTTTGAATGCAGCTCTGAGGGCGATCTCCGTCTTGCCGTAGCCGACGTCCCCGCAGATCAGTCGGTCCATGATCTTGCGGCTCTCCATGTCTCTCTTGGTGTCCTCGATCGCCGAAAGCTGATCCTCCGTCTCCTCGAACGGGAAGAGTTCCTCGAATTCCTTCTGCCACTCCGTGTCCGCGCTGTAGACAAAACCGTCCGCGCTCTCGCGCGCCGCGTATAAATCGACAAGCTCCCTCGCGATATTTTTGACCGAGCTCTTGACTTTGGCCCTGGTCTTCTCCCAGTCCTGGCCATTCAGCCGGTTCAGCTTGGGAGCCTTGCCCTCCGAGCTCGAATACTTCTGCAGCACGTCCAGCTGGGTGGCAAGAATATACAAGTTCCCGTCCCGGTACTCCAGCTTGATATAATCCTTGAGGACATCGTCGACCTTGACCTGCTCGATTCCCTTGTAGATGCAGAGGCCCCGGTTCTCGTGGACAACATAGTCCCCGACATGGAGCTCTGCAAAGCTTGCGATCTTTTCACCGGTGTATCTGGTCCTCTTCTTTTTCTTTTTCTGCCGTGCTCCGAAAATATCTCCCTCTGATATGATCGCAAATTTAATCAGAGGATACTCAAAGCCCCTTCTCACATGTCCGTACTCCACCGCGATCTGTCCCGGTTTAAGTTCCAGATCGCCGTTCTCCGTGTAAAATGCCGGAACATCGAGGGATCCCAGATCCTGGGCAAGTCGTTTCGCCCTCGTGTGTGAGCCGGAGAGCACGACGATTCGATACCCTTTCTTCTTATATTTGAGAAGGTCCCCCGAGAGCATCTCAAAGCTCCCGTTGTAGGAGCCCATTCCCTGGACAGTTGCGCCAAAACTGGCTCTGATATCCCAGGCTCCCCTGGCAAGCTCGAGCATGGACAGGGATACGCAGCAACGATTGTTCAGAGCGGCAATCACTTCGTCCGCGCTCCTGATCTCAGGAATCTGATCACCCTTTTTATAATTTCCCTGGGCGATCCGGTTCTTAATGCTCTCCCTGAATTCAGTCTCCACGGCCTTCGCGGCATCCGCGACGTGCGTGGGCTCGTCGATGAAAATTGCGGTGGCTGCATTTGCACCCTTCTCCGCTTTAGGAAGCCAGTCCATAAAGGTCCCGAGACGACCTATGTGATCGTTGGCAGGATATATAAGGACACGCGAGAGCTCCTCGATTGACCGCTGTGATTCCGCGTCGAAAGACCTGATCGAGTCGATTTCATCGCCGAAGAGCTCTATTCTGAACGGATGCTCCTCCGTGAGAGACCAGATATCCACGATGTCTCCTCTCACGGCAAAGTGACCCGGGAGAGTCACCTCTGCGCATCTCTCATAACCGTTCAGGACCAGAGTCTCCTTGATCCAGTCAAGATCTGTCTCGTCTTCCAGATCGAAGGATATGCAGGCGTCCAGGAACGATTCTCTGGTCGAGACCTGATCCATGAGAGCCGCGACCGGCAGGACGACAACGGTCCTGTCCGCCTCGGCAATAGAGCGAAAGACCCGCATTCGCTGCATGTCGAGGAAATTGCTCGCGATGTCTGCCTGGTAGAAAAGCAGGTCCTTCGCAGGGTACAGCAGGGCATCCGGCTCGAAGAAACGCAGATCCTCGTGAGCTGCTTTGGCGGTGAGGTCATTTTCAGTGATCACGACCACCAGCTTTGCTCCGTCCGAAAGGCCGTGTACCATATGCGATTTCTGGGCATCGATGCAGCCGGTCAGGGCATAGATTCCCCGTCCTTTCCGCATCCGATCCCGTATTTCCGTAAATTCGGCCAGCTCTGTGAGCGGCTTGATAAATGTCTGCATATATCTATTCCTCGACTGATTTTCATCCCGGTTACAGTTCAAACAGGCTCACAGTTCAAACAGGCTCACAGTTCGGATAGGCTGTAACGAAGTTTCATGAACCGGCGCAAACATCATCTTCGTCGAAAAGCGCAGGTTCTTCTCTGCGAGCTTGCGTAGGCGACAAGCCGCCTACGCGATCTCTCGGTCGAACCTGCAATGCTTTTCTCACGAAGATGGATGCTTTGCCGCCGGTAAACGAACTTTGAGGACAGCCTGTCCGAACTATCGCCTACCCCAATCCGACTTGTTTTTCGATTAAGCTCTCGACTCAAATGTGAGGACAGTATGTCCGAACTATCGCCTGACATGTTTGATGTGATCTGCGCTATATACTGTATGGCGCATTAGATTCTGAGCATATCAAGCCTTAACATTATAGATGTTCATGGCTTTGTCGATTCCGTCGGTGCAGATCGCGGCGACTGCGTCCGCAGCTCTGACGATTGCGTCGTCAACAAGAGCCCGGTCATCCATCGTGAATCTCGAGAGTACCCAGTCAGCGAGCTCCCAGCCCTTGGGCTTGCCGCCGGTGCCGACTCTGATTCTGATGAACTTCTGGGTTCCGAGGCACTGGACAATGTGCCGGAGCCCGTTCTGCCCGCCGGCAGATCCCTGCTTGCGTATTCTGATCCTGCCGGGCTCGAGGTCTATATCATCGCTGATCACGATGAGCTCGCTCTCCGGATCGATCTTGTAAAAATCGATCAGCTCCCGGACTGCTGTTCCGCTGAGGTTCATATAGGTGAGCGGTTTCGCGAGGACGACCTTCTGCGTCCCGATCATGCCTGTGCCGTACACAGCGTGGAACTTGCTGCCGCTGTACGGGATATTGTTCTTATATACAAGGCGGTCGATGACATCGAAGCCCATGTTGTGGCGGGTGCCTTCATATTTTCTACCGGGGTTGCCCAGTCCGACAATAATATACATAGAGTTCTCCTTCCCGGCTTTATTGCGCAGGTATTGCCGCGCTCAAAGTTGACCGCGGTTTTTCAATTATACCAGATAGGAGCGCGATTGCAAGTGTGACGTATTATAACAGGCTGCAGGGTATTTCTCTTAGCTACTGTTGGCCGTGATCCGGGGCGACAGTTCATATCTCGCATTGTTTATTATAAACTGCCAAAGCCACATAAAATTGCAGTACAGAAGACAAAAGGTATTGTCCATACTGCCGGATCAAAAGTAGATTTTCCTGAACTGACAGTAGAGAAAGCAAAAATCTCTCGAAAACACTGCAACTTTTATTATTTTTCACAGCTTGACGACAGTCGGATTGGAAAAACCACCTCAACCTACTGCAATTAGAGCTGAAAACCACTCAAAAACGGCAGTAGCAAGAATCATTTCTGGATTCGCTACTGTCAGAGTCGAGTAAACGGCAGTAGAAAAGATCCTTTCTGGATCCGCTACTGTCAGGGAAATAAAGCAGTTGAAATATTTCCCCTCCGTGTCCTTGATAAGGGGAGGGGTTCACTCTGAACCGACAGCAGGCATGATTCATTCCCGATTCTCTACTGTCTCAGCAAATTAAGCAAGTTAAAGTGGCAGTAAGGATTCCTCTTTCTTATTCGCTTCTGCCATAGCAAATCAGATCCGTGTGCCTTCTCAATTATGATCAGCATTCAAGAACGCCCTCGCACTCTCGCCGCCAATTCTTGATTTTTTTAATGAAGATAATGCTTGCGCCGAATACCGAATCTATTCGCAGTCTGTCTGAGTTGCCGGCAGCGTCGCACATCGACAAAATTCATATCGCATCTTTCAGAATTGAAATTAACTGTTCGCTTCAGCACTTATAGCGCCACTTACGCCCACTTACGCCATTTACGCCCAATTAAGGCCTTCAGTATCGAACTTGCGTTTTGTGATGTTAACAGTTATAATCAACTATATATGCCAATCTATCGTTTTTCATATAGAGCACAGTGAGAACTGGTCGACAGGCTCTCACCACGACACACTTTACAAAGGAGATTTCATCTCTATGTCACTCACTGATAAAGAAACACATCAAAAAGATGAGGTCCTGTTCTCCGGGTCCATGCGGCACCGCAAGCTTCCCCGCGCCCGCAGGCGCAAGAAGCGCACACCTGAAATAACAGCCCAGCCAGTCGGAATGATCGATCCCCTGACAGGGGAGATCACGGTGTCGGATGAAATAGATGATTTTTCGATTGAAGACACTTCCATCTCTAACAAAGGAACCAATTCCCGAGTAGAGGACGCCACTGTCCGGGAAGACGTGATCCATCACATGGCAGAGGATGACACTGTCCGGGAAGACATGATTGATTCTGCGGCTGAGAACATGATCATCCCAGATGATTCACAGGACTATGTCTCATCGAATGATACGCAGAGCTATGACTCATCAGACGACCTGTTGTGGACCGATCTTGACGGCGCAGGTACAGACGAAGATAACGAGCCTGATGATGAAACTCTGGTCTCTGATTTCTCAGAAGGTTACGGCATCGAAGACACCGACCGTTATGGCATCGCGGACGCTGAAGAGTTCCGGACCGGCAAAGACGCTGAAGAGTTCCGGACCGCCGCGAAAGCCAGGGGGAATCGGACCGCCGCAAAAGCTGATAACAGGGAAACCGTAGACAACGGCGATGACATGTTCCTCGCTGACATCGAGGAAGAAGATACCGGCTCCGAAGACGGGGACGAACAGGACGGAGAGGAGCCGGACGACGAAGAGTTTTCCGGGAGATTCTCTCTGTCAAACATCTTCAGGAAGACACGCACCTATAAAAAGAAGAAAAAGAAATCTCAGAGCCACGGAAAAAAAGCCCCCCCTAAGGGCACAAAAAGCAGCTCTGAAGAGGGAACTGCCAGCGAGGATGAGGATTACGATGACGATCTGGCAGACGACGAATCCGAATATCCTGACTACAACGATTCGGAGGACAATGAAAGCGACACGGAAAACGGCGAATCCGAAGAACCGGAGGAGCCCGAGGTCGTACACAACCCGGTCATCCGCTATGACCCCGATCTCACATACGGTCTGACATCTGAAGAAGTCTCCGACCGCGAGGCGGAGGGCCTCATCAATGTGACCGTCCGCAAGGGGCAGAAGACGGTCAGGCAGATCGTGCTCTCCCACACGCTGACCTACTTCAACCTTCTGAACATCCTGCTCGGCATCCTTGTCGCGACGACCGGCCAGTGGAAGAACATGCTCTTCCTCGGCATCATAATAGGAAACTCCGCGATCGGAATCTTTCAGGAATTGAAGGTCAAGTCACTCATAGACAACCTGACAGTGATCACGGCGGCGCGAGTCATCGCGATCAGGGACGGCAGCGAAGAAGAAATGCCGGTCGACAATATCGTTGTCGACGATGTCATAAAGCTCGGACCCGGCGACCAGGTCGTCACCGACGGACGAGTCTTCGACTGCCGCGGGCTTGAAGTTAACGAGTCAATGCTGACAGGCGAGTCGCAGGCTGTTAAAAAGAAAGACGGCGATCAGGTCCTGTCAGGCAGCTTCATCATAGCCGGCACCGCGCTGCAGCGCGTCGACAAGGTCGGCAGCGAGAGCTACGCTTCCCAGCTGGTCGCGAAAGCGTCCCACAAGAAGCGCGCGAGCTCCGAGATGCAGCGCACGATCGGCCGGATCATCAAGGTCGTTTCCGTGATTATCATTCCGGTAGGCCTGCTTCTCTATCGCAGTCAGATGATTGCGAACGGCGGGGTATTTGCAAATGCAATCATCCGCACCGTCTCCGGCATCATCGGCATGATTCCTGAAGGCCTGGTCCTGCTGACCTCCGTCTCATTCATCATCGGCGTCGGACGGCTGGCCAACAAAAAAGCCCTCGTCCAGGAGATGCCGTCCATAGAGTCGCTTGCCCGGGCAAATATCATTTGCACCGACAAGACCGGAACCATCACGACCGGAGAGCTCCGCGTGAACGAGGTCCTGCCCATGGGCCGCGTGACCCGCGATCAGGTCATGGATATCATGGCCCACATCAACAGCGCCTTCACCGACACGAATGTCACGCAGGATGCGCTGAACGCGGCTTTCGGCAAGACAAAAGGCTGGGATGCGCGCGGCATCATCCCGTTCTCATCCGAGCGAAAATTCAGGGCTGTATCCTTTGACGGACACGGTGATTATGTGCTCGGAGCGCCGGAATTCATCGTACCGAATAACAAGGCCGCCCTCGACGTCGTGGATAACTACTCACAGCAGGGTTACCGCGTACTGCTTCTCGGCAGATCCAAAGGCATCGATCCCGAGACCGGAGACAAGGGGACAGTCACTCCGATCGCAGCCATCATCATATCGGATGTGATCAAGGAGGACGCGAAGGAGACATTTGCATACTTTGCAAAATCGGGCGTCGCCATTAAGGTCCTGTCCGGCGACAACCCGCTGACAGTCTCCAGCGTTGCCAAAAAAGCAGGCATCGCCGGCGCCGAAAAATATGTCGACGCCACAAAGCTCCCCGAGGATCCCACTGCCTTCCAGCAGGCCGTCATGAAATACAGCGTGTTCGGTCGGGTCAAGCCGGAGCAGAAACAGGCCTTCATAAAGGCATGGCAGGCTGCCGGCATGACCGTTGCCATGGTCGGAGACGGCGTCAACGACGTCCTTGCGATCAAGGATGCTGACTGCGGTATCGCGATGGCATCCGGCTCAGAGGCTGCAAAGCAGGCCGCCCACATCGTGCTTATGGATTCCGACTTCTCGTCGATGAAGGATATCGTAAAGGAGGGAAAGACGATCATTGCCAACATCGAGAGGGTCAGCTCCCTCTACCTGACAAAGACGATCTATTCCTGCCTGCTCTCGGTCATCTTCATACTCCTGAAGACACCGTACCCGTTCACGACGCTGCAGATGGGACTCATCAATCTCTGCGGCATCGGAATGCCGAGCTTCCTGCTCACACTGGAGCAGCAGGAGGATGTGACCACGAGCGGATTCCTGAAACATGTTCTTCAGACCGCCCTGCCGGCCGCGCTCACCATGGTGACGTCCATGCTGGTCGTGCAGATCCTGAACGCGATGTTCCCATGGACCACCGATATCTTCTCGACCTTCAACCTGATGCTCGGTGGGCTCGTGTCCATGCTCGTCGTCGCCAGCGTCTGCTGGCCGCTTGCTCCTTACCGCAAGTTCGTGCTGGCTGTGAGCTCCGTAGTGTTCCTCGGAGCAGTCATTCTGCTCCCGAACTTCTACGATATGCACTCGATCTTCATGTGGTGGTCGCTGCTGCTCCTGCCGCTCTCGGTACTTGTCGCAATCATGATTTCCGTGTACTCGATGCTCACGCAGAAGGCCATCCTAAAGTTTGGCCGAATGAAGCAGGAAATGGATGCAAGACGTAAGCGCTACGATCCGGATATATACTAAATCAGAGATATGGGAACCAAAGATAAGTGAACTAAATGGGGCTGTCACAAAGTGGCAGCCCCATTTAGTTAGCAAAAATCCAGCCACCTGACAAGATTTCATCGATTAAATACAGGGAGGCCGTTTGGAAATAACATTTTTAGCACAAAAGCAGCTAGATCGGTCATATTTCAAGCTTTCTGCTGCCTCTGTGAGAGGTGGCTTCTTTCAGCTTTAGGGCAAAGGCAGCTAGATTAGCTCATTTCAGGCTTTTTGCTGCCTCTGTGAGAGGTGGCTTCTTTCAGCTTTAGGGCAAAGGCAACCAGATTAGCCTTATTCAGGGCTTTCTGCTGCCTTTGAACAAATTACCATCTTCCAGCTCAATGACAAAGGCAGCTAGAATAGCCATATTCAGGGCTTTCTGCTGCCTTTGAACAAATCACCATCTTCCAGCTCAATGGCAAAGGCAGCTAGATTAGCCATATTCAGGGCTTTCTGCTGCCTTTGAACAATCACCATCTTAAACTATTTTATTTCAAATAGTATCGAGCCAAACGGCGCAAGCTCAATCTCAACCCCACTCACGGAATCCGCCCTGAGAAGAGCAGCCTCCGGCGGAAGCTCCTTCGTCTGACCGCCGAAGCGCTCCCAGTCCGTATTGAGGATCGGCACGAGAGCTCCCGACTTCTCCGGGTGCAGCCAGTAGGTCTGCTTCCTGTTCGAGAAGTTAAAGATAGCAATAACATTCTTCTTCTGCGTCTTATCGTAGCGCTCTATCCCGAACAGGTTCTTGCCGTTGTCATTGATCGTGACCCATCTAAAGCCCTTAGGGTCGTAATCCATCTCATAGAGAGCCGGATACTCGCAATAGATCCTTCCGAGCTCGGCAAAATAATTCCGGAAGGAATCGTGATTCGGGTATTTCAGCAGGAAATAATCGGGCTCTTTAGTCTCATCCCACTCGCGGAACATCGCAATCTCATTGCCCATGAAATTCAGCTTCTTTCCCGGATGCATCATCATATAGAGATAAAGGGATCTGCACTGCGGGAATTTCATATCGTAGTCGCCGAATATCTTGTCGATAATTGTCTTCTTTCCGTGGACGACCTCGTCATGGGAAAGAGGAAGCAGATGTCTCTCGTTGTAGAAATAGTACATCGAGAATGTGAGCTTTTCCGGAACATTCTTTCTCTCGTCCGACTGCTTCATAAAGTAGTCCAGAGTGTCATTCATCCAGCCAAGATCCCACTTGTAATCAAATCCGAGCCCACCGACCCAGGTCGGCTTCGTACAGCCGGGATAGGATGTGGAATCCTCGGCGATCAGCATGGCCGTCGGATGAAGCCTGTGAAGGCCTTCATTCAGCTGCTTCAGGAAATCGACAGACGTCTCGTTAACACCGCGCTTCTCGTCTCCCATCCAGTAGATAACGCGACTTATGGCGTCCATGCGCAGGCCGTCGAAATGGTACTCCGCCAGCCAGTAATTGGCCGCGGACATCATGAAGCTCATGACTTCCCTTCGCGCATAGATAAAATTGCGTGTTCCCCACTCGCTGTCGGAGACGTCGCTTGCCGGGTACTCGTAGAGCTCGGTGCCGTCGAATTCTTTGAGAGCGTAGTAGTCATTTGCAAAATGCGCCGGGACAAAATCGACAATAGCGCCGATGCCCGCATTGTGCAGCCTGTCGATCAGCTTCATGAGCTGCGCTGCCGTGCCGTAGCGGGATGTAGGCGCGAAAAATCCGGTCTGCTGATATCCCCAGCTCCCGTCAAACGGATGCTCAGCCAGAGGCATGAACTCAACGTGAGTAAAATGATATTTTTTCAAATACGCGATCAAATCATCCGCGATCTCATCATACTTGTACCAACCGTTCGGGTCAGCATCATTGCGCTTCCAGGAACCCAAATGCAGCTCATAAATATTCAGAGGCTTATCGTAATTGAGAGTTCTCTCCTGCATCCACTTCTCATCTGAGAAATAGTACTCGTCAAGATTCCTTATGATCGACGCGAAATTAGGGCGCAGCTCCATCCCAAAACCGTACGGGTCGCAGTGCTCGATGCGGCCGAGCTTGCTGTAAACCGCGTATTTATACATCTGCCCGACCTTAGCCTCCGGAATCGTGATTTCAAAAAAGCCTTTTCTCTCTCTGTCTGACATAAAAGTGTCTGTCCAGCCATTGAACTCGCCGAGTACTGCTACCTTGTCGGCATTGAGTGCAAATGTCCTGAAAGTCACGCCTCCATCCTTCTCAGGGTGCGCTCCGAGATACTTGTATACGTCGAACGCCTTACCGTCATAAAACTTCTGAAAATCCATATTATTTCCTCTCCCGCAACTTTCTTTTCTGTTGAATTTCCTATTATTACTTTACAGTAAATCATCGCGTTTTGTCGATAAACACTTCCGTACTTCTGTATGTCTGTTACGTACTACAAGGTAACAATTCAGACAGGCTGTTCTTACAACCCGTTTCCGGCAGCAAAGCATTCATCTTCATGAGAAAAACATTGTCGGGCCGACTGAAGAGATCAACAATGCGCAAGCATTGTTAAGCTCAGATGGCAGGACCGACGTTTTTCGATGAAGATGATGCTTGCTGCCGGATCCAGGAAATGTCTTACAGCCGGTCTGAACTGTTGCGTCTGCAGATAAAAAGGCTGCCGCGATCAGCGGCAGCCTCATTGTGGTTATTCGTATGATTTACTCTTCAGCCTTTTTTGCTGCTTTTTTCTTTGTCGTCTTCTTAGCCGCTTTTTTCGGCTTGTCCTCGACATAATCGAACTCGAAGACCGCGCATCCGTAAGCCGGAAGATCATAAGCGATTGAATACGGTCTGTTGTCGCACTCTCCCTCGACAGCCTTGTAGGTCTTCTTGGAGATCGGAGCGGTTCCACCGTACTTCGGATCCATGGAATTCAGGATCAGCTTGTAGCTCGTCTTTACCGGAACACCGCAGCGATAATCCGGACGTGCAAGCGGGGTCATATTGAGGACGAACAGAAGATTCTTCTTGCCGTCGGAAGACTTGCGCATGAAGCTGTAGATCGAGCGGTCAGCGTCATCGGCGTTGATCCATTCAAATCCGAGCGGATCGTAGTCTGTTCCGTGCAGGCACTGATACTTGCTGTACATCTTCCACAGAGTACGGACATAGTCCTTCAGCTGAACATTCAGCTCTGTGTCAAGAAGGAACCAGTCGAGCTCTCTGGCCTCACTCCACTCTCTCTGCTGGCCGAATTCCTGGCCCATGAAGAGGAGTTTCTTGCCCGGATGAGCTGCCATGTAGGTGTATGCAGCACGTAAATTGTGGAACTTGTCCTCGTAGATGCCCGGCATCTTGCTCCACATGGAGCATTTCAGGTGAACGACCTCATCGTGGGACAGAACGAGGACATAGTTCTCACTGTAAGCATAGGAAGTTGAGAAGGTCATCTTGTAGTGGTTGCCCTTGCGGAACAGCGGATCAAGCTTCATGTACTCAAGGAAGTCATTCATCCATCCCATGTTCCACTTGAGGGAGAATCCGAGGCCGTCTTCTTCGACCTTGCCTGTGACCTTCGGCCAGGCTGTGGATTCTTCAGCGATCATGACAGCGCCCTTATTTCTGCCGAGCAGGCAGGAATTCATATGCTTGAAGAACTCGATGGCTTCGAGGTTCTTGTTCTCGCCGTACTTATTGGCAACCCACTCGCCGTCCTTCTTGCCGTAGTCAAGATACAGCATGGAAGCGACCGCGTCAACGCGGAGACCGTCTACATGGAAGTACTCGATCCAGTAGAGGGCATTGGCAAGCAGGAAATTCTTAACTTCCGGACGTCCGTAATTGAAGATCTTTGTGCCCCAATCCGGATGCTCGCCCTGGCGCGGATCCTTGTGCTCATAGAGCTCTGTGCCGTCGAAGCACGCAAGACCTGCCGCGTCTTTCGGGAAGTGGGCCGGTACCCAGTCAAGGATGACGCCGATTCCCTTTTTATGGAAGTAGTTGATCATATACTGGAAATCATTCGGTGTGCCGTAGCGGGATGTCGGTGCATAGTAGCCCGTTACCTGATAGCCCCAGGATCCGTCGAACGGATGCTCCGCAATACCCATAAGCTCGATGTGGGTGTATCCCATATCCTTGATATAATCCGCGGCTTTCTCTGCAAATTCGCGATAGTTGTAGAAACCGTCAACACCGCGTCCTGCTGATTCGGGATGCTTGCACCATGATCCGATATGTACTTCATAGATGATCATCGGGTCTTTCTGGATGTCAAAGTCCTGACGCTTCTTCATCCATGCGCTGTCCGACCACTTAAGATTTCTCATGTCAGCAATGACGGATGCTGTGCCGGGACGAAGCTCTGCCTGGCTGGCAAACGGATCAGCCTTATAAAGATGCTCACCCTGATAGCCGATGATAAAGTACTTATACATCTGGCCTGCCACGGCGCCCGGGATAAAGCCCTGCCAGACACCGATATCATCCTTATTCTCTATGATATTGGCCTCTGTATCCCAGTCGTTGAACTCGCCGATTACGGAAACACGCTGAGCGTTCGGAGCCCAGACCGCGAAATACGTGCCTTCGACTCCATCAATATTGATCGGGTGCGCGCCGAGTTTCTTATACAGATCATAGTGCGTCGCATGTCCGAACAGATACTGGTCCAGCTCTGAAAACAGATATTCATTCTCCATACCATTTACCTCTTTTTTTATCTGCATATGCATGCAGTTTGTGCTATGTGCATATTAACGAAAAGTATCATTTTTTAATGACGGTTATTGTATATATTATAATGCAATAAACCCTTTCTGTAAATGAATGGCAGTTATTTTTTTATTTGTTTTGGCTGTTTTCGCTTTATTTCTGCACTTTTTTTCCATAAATGCATATGCACTTTACAGTTTCAAAGCGATGCTCATTAACGGAACTATTTACCTGTCATGATCCGGTATGACCTTAGACATTCAGTGTATGCTGAACAGCTGCCTGGCATTTGCAGCTGTGATCCGGATGACTTCCTCATCAGATATCTCCTTAAGTTCGGCAATCGCACTCACCACATACGGAAGATATAAGGAGGAATTCCTCTTCCCCCTGAAAGGCACCGGGGCGAGATACGGGCAATCGGTCTCGAGGATCAGATATTCCATCGGTGTATCCGCTACGACCTCCTTCAGCTTCTTCGCGTTCTTGAAGGTGACTACGCCTCCGATTCCAAGATAAAAGCCGAGCTTTCTCGTATAAATTCGTGCCTGTTCCACCGCGTAGGAATAACAGTGCATGACTCCCTTCCTCTCCATATGCTCACCGCTTGAGCCGGGTCCGTACATCTCCTGCACGATTTCCAGCGTGTCAGCCGCAGCCTCCCTGGAATGGATCACGACAGGTTTCCCGAATTCCTGAGCAAGTCGAATCTGCTTTCGAAAAGCCTCCTTCTGAATCTCTTTGGCCTCTTTATTCCAGTAATAGTCGAGACCGATTTCCCCGACCGCAAGAATCTTCGGGTTCTTCATATCCTCCCGCAGATCGGCCATCACCCCATCAGTCAGATCCCCGACTTCATCCGGGTGCAGACCAACAGCGCCGTAGACAAAATCATATTTTTCCGTCAGCGCCCGTACTTTCGGGAGACTTTCAGCGCTAGAGCCGATGTCTATGACACAGCCGATTCCATTTGCATGGAGTGATGACAGGATTTCCTCCCTGTCCTCGTCGAAGGCTTCGTCATCGTAGTGCACATGTGTATCTATAATCATTTTCTTATTCCTCTTATTATTGGCCCGCCTTTACTCCGTGGCAGCGCAAAGGTCCGGACTCACAAAAATGAATCCGGACCTCATTACTCGTCTTTTTATTCAACTGTCGCAGCTGAGATCCGGCCAGGCAGCTTCCGGAAGCCATCAGCAGCGCAAAGATCTCACATCAGCCGATTTCAGATCCTGCCGGGAATTCCTTCTTTTCCGGTGTCATGAGGGCAAGATTTCCGTCTGCGTCCTCAGCGACAAGGATCATTCCCTGACTCTCAAGACCTGCCATCTTTCTCGGTGCGAGGTTCACAATGACCATGACCTTCTTTCCTACCATGTCCTCAGCCTGATACTTCGGACGAAGACCGGAGATGATCTGAACGGTCTCGTTCGGTCCGATCTTTACCTTGGAGCAGAGCAGCTTCTTGGACTTCTCTACATTTTTGCACTCAAGAATCTCACCGACGCGGAACTCGCACTTTGTGAAATCATCGAATGTGCAGGTCGGCTTATGCTCTATCGGGGCAGCTTCTTCCTCGGCTTCCGGCTCTTCCTTAGCAGCCAGAGCCGCTCTCTGGGCAGCTTCAATCTTCTCCACCAATGCCATGACATCTTCAAGCTTCATGCGGGCGAAGAGTATCTCCGGCTTATCTGTGACCTTATTTCCGGACGGATAGTTGCCGACATGGGTCAGATCATCGATGTCGACCGGTGCCGCATTGATCTGTGCAAATATCTTCTCCACCGTCTCAGGCATGAACGACTGAAGCAGTGTCGACGCTGTCGTGATGCCGTCGAGCAGGTTGTAGAGGACTGTCGCAAGGCGGTCCTTGGCAGCCTCATCCTTGGCCAGCTTCCACGGCTCTGTCTCATCGATGTACTTGTTGCATCTCTTGTAGAGATTGAAAATGTCCGTCAGCGCGTCAGCGACACGGAGCTTATCCATGTGACCCTCTACCTTGCCGACAAGAGCTGTCATGTTGGCATGCAGATCATCATCGATGCCGTTCTCATCCCTGACACCAGTATTCTCTACCAGACCGCCGAAATACTTGTTGCTCATTGCGATCGTGCGGTTGACAAGGTTGCCCATCGTGTTGGCAAGCTCAGAATTCATGCGCTCGACCATGAGCTCCCAGGAGATGACGCCGTCATTTTCAAACGGCATCTCGTGAAGCACGAAATATCTGACCGCGTCGACGCCGAAGATGCCGGCCATGTCGTCCGCGTAGATAACGTTTCCGCGGGACTTGCTCATCTTGCCGCCGCTCTGAAGGAGCCACGGATGACCAAACACCTGCTTCGGAAGCGGCTCGCCGAGTGACATAAGGAAGATCGGCCAGTAGATTGTATGGAAACGAATGATGTCCTTGCCGATCAGATGAAGATCTGCCGGCCAGTATTTCTTATAATTGTCTCCGTAGTTTCCGTCCGCGTCGTAGCCGATGCCGGTGATGTAGTTGGACAGAGCGTCAAGCCACACATAGACGACATGCTTCGGATCAAAGTCGACCGGGATGCCCCATGTGAAGGAAGTCCTGGAGACGCACAGATCCTGAAGGCCCGGAAGAAGGAAGTTGTTCATCATCTCGTTCTTGCGGGACTCCGGCTGAATGAATTCCGGATGTGTATTGATGTGCTCAATCAGACGATCAGCGTATTTGCTCATGCGGAAGAAGTAGGCTTCCTCGGAGGCCGGGGTGACTTCGCCGCCGCACTCCGGACATTTGCCGTCCACGAGCTGTGACTCCGTGTAGAAGGACTCGCACTCCTGACAGTACATACCCTTGTACTCGCCCTTGTAGATGTCGCCCTTCTCATACATCTTCTTGAAGATCTTCTGAATCTGCTTCTCATGATCCTCATCTGTCGTGCGGATGAATTTGTCGTAGGATGTGTTCATCAGATCCCAGATCCTGCGGACTTCGCCGGCGGTCTTGTCGACGAATTCTTTCGGTGTGAGACCCGCATCGTGGGCGCGGGACTCGATCTTCTGGCCATGCTCGTCTGTTCCTGTCTGGAAGAAAACATCATAGCCCTGCTGCCTCTTGAACCTTGCGATAGAGTCAGCAAGAATAATCTCATATGTATTTCCGATATGCGGCTTGCCCGATGTATAGGCAATCGCAGTCGTGATGTAGTATTTGCCTCTGTCTTGCATTATGCATTCCTCCTAAAAACAAAGTACGTTTCAAATATACCGTATTTCCACAGATTTATCAATGATAAGAAGCAGTTTATGCAGGCTGCATCGAAGTTCAAGAGCCGGCGCAAACATCATCTTCATCGAAAAACGCAGGTCCTTCCCTGCGAGCCGTAAAAAATGCTTCGCATTTTTTGATCTCTCAGTCGGACCTGCAATGTTTTTCTCACGAAGATGGATGCTTTGCTGCCGGCAGCGGAGTATCAAATCAGCCTGCCTGAACTGCTCCCGTCGTATCAAAGCCAGTTACTGAATATCTGCACAGATTAAGTCTCGTCCTCGAGACTTTACACAGGATTCGCATCAATGGCATCTGACATCTTCCAAACCGAATCCTTGCTTCCTCACAGAGCGTATATCTCAGCCCGCCACCTTCAATATATACGTCGACACGCCGTCCGAATATGCCACTGTGCCTATGCTCTGCAGCAGCGTGTCGTTGATATTGGCATACATCGACCTCTCAAGAGAACCTATATATATGTAAGAAATATTGTATTTTTTAATCAGGTCACGCACCGTCTGCTCATCTTCCCCGGTGTAGATCGTCTCAATGTCCGCCGAGCGCTCATTCAGCAGATCCGTGTCACTCCTCCACAGCCACTCATGCACATACCAGCCCCTGACCGTCGGCAGACCCGTCGCGACCGACACGCGCTCATAGCCGGTGTAGCTGTCGCCGGGCGCTTCGAGGACGACCGGCCGCCCGCTGACCGTGTTATTGAGCCATGCGATAGCATCAAAGTCCGATGCGAATGACTGGTCCACGAACACGGATGCGTCAGTGCTGATTCTGAGGCTCCTGTCCATGACATTTCCGAACCAGTCTTTTGAGCTCCTTATTATGAATCCGCCCGTCATGAGAAGAATGAAGCAGAGCACCATGCTCACGACTTGCGCCCAGAGCTTCCTCACGACCGTGAGCGTCCGAATGATCACATAAGGCATTACCATGCCGAACAGAATAAAGGCCTGATATGTGAGCTTGAACATTGTGTTGGCCCTGTAGTGCTCGCCCGTATAAATATCCTTGACGAAGATGACTTCCGGCATATAAATCAGGCCAAGCGCGCACAAAGCAAGCAGCAGCGCGGCAAGGTCGGGGTAAGCAATCGGCTTACCGGCTTTTTCCGCTTTCTTCCCGGACGAACTCTCTGTGTCGTCCACCGACTTTTTCGCTGAAGGGAGTCTTCCCTGTTCAAGAAGCAGACAGATGACATAGAACAGTGTGCAAATGATCGGGAGCCCCCACAGCACCATAAACTGATAAAAAACTGTGTGGGTGTGGGTGAATCCAATTTCCGTTGAAATCTGATCAAATGTCAGCGTGAACGGCAGACATGCAACCGTCCCGATGAGGAATGCCGCGGCCGCCTGTCCTCCCATGACAATGGCAAATCCCGTGAGGTCATCACGATACTTTCTCAGATTCATGAAGAAAATCAGTGAACCGCAGACGACAAAGTAGATCGGGAAATCCCAGTAGTTCGTAAACTTAAAGACACCTGTGAAAATGCCTATGAGAATGATCTCCGGTCTCAGGATCTCGGCAAGCAGGACCTTCCAGTCAGCTTTGGCTGCAGGCGATTTCTCCCTCGCGATCTTCTGGACGCATGCATAGGCAATCGCCGTAACACAGACCACGAACATGACGTTGATGTAGTGAGCATGAAGGTCGCCCAACACGGTCGAGTAGGCCGGGAACTCATGGATCGTCTTGTCCGGCAGATCCGGGTCATAGCCTATGTATCTCGTCGAATCCGGGAACCAGTAGCTGTAGTCCGAATTTGTAAGCTCCTTGATAATGCCGTACAGAATGTAGTGAACATTGCCGCAGAAAGCGACAGCCCATCCGCCGATAAGTCCGGCAGCCCATCTGGCCCACTTCCGGCCATCCTGCAGGCGGTCAGAAATAAGCTGATAGCACAGGGAGAACGGCATAACAAAAGAGAATGCCGCAACGGTCGCCCGCATGATATTGTAGCCCACACCGACGCCTATGCCGGAGGTCTTGACCAGCCATGCGGCTATATACTGTCCACCGTAATAATAATTGATGCTCTCCCCGGAGAACCACATATCCTCAAACGGCATATAGAGAGATCTCGTCATGGAAGTCATAAAGGCGTAGTCCATGAACTTCTCAGTGCCGTAGGCTTCCGGCTTGAACCCTATGATATACACCCAGACAGCCAGAACGACAAAGAACATGGCCTCCTCGATTGCGATGAGCTTAATGTCAATGCCTCGGAATATCTCCCTCATATCCAGTTTGAAGAAGGCAAAAATATTGAGGGCGATCAGAAATCCTGTAAGAATCAGGCAGTTCCTCTGGATAAACGAGATGATATGCGCTGTATTCAGCACAAAAAACACCCATGTTGTAAGGAAGATACCCAGGCTCTTTGAGAACAGCCACCCGCGGTCATCAAAATGGCGGAATACCCAGGCTGAAAGAGGCATGAAGCCCGTTCCCAAAAGTGTAATTGTCAGCCACCAGATAAATATATCCACTTTTTAATTCTCTCCTATTCTTCTCCGGGAAAGACAGCACAAACGTCTTTCACAGCATTTGCCTATCATTAAAATACAAGTATACCCTTTTTGCCGTTTACAGGCAAGAGCGCCGTAAGAGTTAGACATGCCGTTCTCAACGTGCTGCTCTCAGGTTCGGGATTCTGAGCAAACGTCGGATAATCGAATTACCAGAATCCTCTGTCTGAACTGTTACTAACGCCTGTCTTATTTGGCAGTAAATGAGATTATATCTCATTAGTATTGTCTAACCCTATGCCTCTATGTTAGATTAAAGCCATAGTAAAAGAGCAGGAAATTATACACGGCACACAATAAAAAGTGCACGTTGTTTCTCAATTCCCTGTAGCAATAGACTCAGAAAGGAGATTTATCATGGCAAACAAATACGCAGGTACAAAGACCGAAAAGAATTTATTAGAGGCATTTGCAGGCGAATCCCAGGCTCGCAACAAGTATACATATTTCGCGTCTCAGGCTAAGAAAGCCGGCTACGAGCAGATCGCAGCTATTTTCCTTGAGACAGCTGATCAGGAAAAAGAGCACGCCAAGATGTGGTTCAAAGAGCTCGGCGGAATCGGATCTGTTGAGGAGAACCTTGCGGCAGCTGCTTCGGGCGAGAACGAGGAATGGACAGACATGTACGTCCGCATGGCGAAAGAAGCCGAGGAAGAGGGCTTTGCGGACCTCGCAGCTAAGTTCCTGCTTGTCGCAGGGGTAGAGAAGCGCCACGAGGAGAGATACCGTCAGATCCTTGCCAACCTTCTGGCTGCAAAGACCTACGTTGCTGATGACGAGACTCAGGAGTGGAAGTGCCGCAACTGCGGTGCAGTTATCATCGGCAAGGAAGCGCCGGAGATCTGCCCGGTATGTGCACATCCGAAGGCTTACTTCGAGAGAAGAGCGACCAACTATTAATCTATAAAAAAATATTCGAGCGCAATCCACAAAATAAGGATTGCGCTCTTTTTATCTCCTAAATCTTTGCAGTCACGCTTATATCCGCATAATAGAGGAGTGCCCCGGTGGAAATCCACCGGGGCAATTATTATGAAAAATTGTCGTGAGGCTTGCTCACGTGGTTGTCATTTATCTTGTATGATTATAATAACATCAAAATATGAACAAACTATGAACAAGACCAACTTTTTTTGTACTTTTTTCACAATTATTTATTTCAGCATTTTTATTTATTGTTGATATTTACAATATCTTGTCTACTAAGCTGCTCCGGAAGCTCCCCGGTATCACTTGTTTCCAAGGCTCGCAAGCAGCTCCTTAAGGAACTGGATCAACCTTGCGAGAAGTCCCTGAGCCTCCTCTTTCGTGATTCCGTAGTCCGACAGGCTGAAGCCTCTCTGCTGCAGCTCACTGTAAATGCCCCTTGCCTGCTCCGCAAGATTGTCCGCATCGAGATCGAGCGCTGACAGTTTCTCCATCAGGTCAAGAATGAGCTGGCGGTCCTCCTCGGACAGTGAAATCTCAAGCTTCCCGGCTACTTCATCAATTGCGTTATTGATATCTTCATCTGTTTTCAGATCATTTTCCGCAACGACCTGTTTCAGAGCTGCAATAATCTCCGCCGCCTCCTCAGAATCACCCAGGGAGTCCGCAAGTTCTCCCGTTGTTACGAGCTCATCGGTTGCAGTGTCAATGAGATCCGGTGAAATTGGAGTGCCGTGCATCTGTGCGTATGCCTTCATCGCTCCGACAAGGGCTGCTGTACCGGAAATCGGCACCGGTCCCGCAACAACGACAGACGCATTCTTCATTCCGGCGGTCGCAAGCGCGTTTTCATACATGGCCGGTGTCACATAGGTGATGTTGTGGACTTCCACCGTGATGCCGTGGCCTTTGCCCTCCTCTAAAACTTTGCAGGACGACAGGGCTCTGGTGCCAATCACGCTCGAGCTTACGTAAGAATCAAGATACTCGTGCTCCTCTGCATTTGTAACTGTCACAACAGTGTCATGGGTAAGGTCGCTCTCTGTGATGCCAAGAAGTTTCAGTACGGTCGCCCGCTGTTCACTGTTCAGATCTGCTCCGAGTGCTACATAGGGAAGCTGGTCTGATGCGAGGACCGGCTGCGCGCCCATAATGAGGGCAGCGGACATGCCGAGGGCTAATGCAATTTTTCTCAGTTTCATAGTTTATACTCTCCTTTCCTTTACAGGAATTCCTGAAGTTTAGCCTCGTTTGCGAGACTTCGACTGGAATTCTATTCAGCAAAGCTGAAATCATCCAACACCATATATACACTTCAGGTCACCATATAATATCACATTATGCCGTTTATGTTTCTTAAAGTTTCGTGAACATCGTCAGACAATAATATGCAAAATCATTAATAATCCGTTAAAACTTTCCGCATCTTTGTTTATACACAATTGCCTCAATTAAAAACGCCCTGGCATTCCTGCCATGCCGTTCAGGGCAGGAACCCGAAGAGCCTTGAAAAATCTCAACACTAAAAATATACTTTTATTTTCTATTATTTTATGTAATAATACCAATATGCATATCATATCTATATTTTGACTCTATCTATATTACTAATGCCAGTTTTCAAATTTAAAAACCAATTCTCATAGAATTCCTCTTACAAGATGAGCATCCAACAATACTTTGAAAAAGAGAATATTAACACTCTGGATGCCAAAGGGGAGGTCCTCATTACAATCATGGCTTCTTTAGCCCAGCAGGAATCTCAGTCTATCAGCCAGAATGTCAAAATGGGGATTCATTACCAGTTCCAACAGGGAAAAGTACGATTAAATCATTCCAGCTTTCTCGGATACACCAAAGACTCTTCCGGAAATCTCATTGTAGTTCAGGAAGAAGCTGACATCGTGCGTCGAATATTCAGAGAATTTCTAGCCGGAAAAAGCACACGTAAGATTGCCCTTGACCTGACGAGGGACGGGATTCCCACTGCCACCGGGCGAGGTAAATGGCATGATTCGACGATACGCTCCATGCTGAGGAATGAAAAATATATGGGCGACGTACTGCTGCAGAAGACCTTCACCACCGACTTTCTGACGAAAAAAAAGGTCAAAAATCTGGGTGAACTGCCCCAGTATTACGTTGAAAACAATCATGAACCAATTATCTCCCGCGAAACATTCCAACAGACACAGGGGGAGTTCCTCCGCCGGGAACATCTATGCTCCGCAAGCGGTATGCGTGAAGTCCATAGTTGCAAATACGCACTTTCCGGTCGAATGATCTGCAGCTGCTGCGGCTCCTCTTATCGCCGTATGCGTTCCAAGATTCCGACCCAAAGCACAATCTGGCGCTGTAAAATGCATCTTCAGTCAAAGGATGCCTGCCCGGGGCGCAGTGTGAAAGAAAATGAAGTCCATGCTGCCATCCTCGACGCATTGAATAGCCTTGCCACCGAAAAGAATGAGTTTCAGCAGCGTGAGAGCATTCTCCTTCAAAATATCTCCTCAATGCAGACAGAAATTAACAGTATTTCCCAAACAATTCTTGATCTTCAGGATCATCTTTCGCATTGCATCACCCGCCTTGAATTAGATAAGGAGGATGCCTCTTTAGCAGCGGAGGCTCAGTCTCTCTCTTCCCGGCTGATATCTTTAAAAGGCAATAAACAGCTCTTAAATGAAAAAAAAGCCAGCCTATCCTATGAAGAAGGTCAGCTGGCGAACATTCTGTATTTCATACATTCTCACGAAATAAATGGCTGCTTTGTCCCGGAAACAGACTACCGCGAAGAAGAAATCATGCTTCTCCTTGAACAGGTGCGGGTCCTCGAGCAGGGGTATGTGGTTTCGTTTAAAGTCGGGAAAACAATTGAAGTATATGAGGATACATGATCATTATGTTTTGTAAGCAGGTATCGTAAATCAAACAGGGGGCTGTCGCACTAAACGGTGTCGCGACAGCCCCTCGATCCCTAATTACATACCCGCGCTTACTTCTCCCTCTTCAAGTTCAATCTCTATCTCATCCACAGGTACTATACCCTCTTCATTATCTGTTTCATCGCTGTCTGATCTCTCATCGCCATCAGAGCCGATTTCTGTGTTCTTATCAGAATTCCCCTGTGAATCATTTTCCTGATTTTTCGTATTATCCGTCGACGTACCGGTTGTACCGGTTGTGTCTTTTGTATCGGTTGAGCCTGTTGTACCGGTTGTTCCTGTTGTGTCAGTTGTTCCTGTTGTGCCAGTTGTGCTGACAGTGCTGGTTGTAACGGCATCATCTGCCGCAGTAGTGCCTGCTTTTTTGCCGGTCAACGACGCAATCAGAGCTATCAGCACGACAGCTGCAACAATGATTACGATAATTTTCTTAGTTTTACTGTTCAAATTCTTAACCTCCTATAGCGAAAATTTATAACCCCCATTTTGCTAAATATCTCTGGCGATTTTCTACTTCTTTCTTATGCGCAAACGGCTGGATCAATAAACTCCAGCTGGGTTTTACTTTCACGACTGTGCAGTAAAACCACCGGTAGACCCAGGCAAATGGCATAAGCCACGGTCTCCCGTCCACATAATAGTACCACGGTATCAGCTGCATATCCTTATACGCGGGAAACAGTCGCCTGAAAGTCTGTTTCAAAGCACCTAAATAATATGGTCCATCGAAACGCCTGATCTGCTTGGCAGCATTTGCCTCTACATTTTCTCTATTCTCAAGCCCGAAAACTCCGTCCCGGAAAGTCTTATCCGTCACCTGTTGAATAAATTCTTCATCCAATTCTGCCAGCTCCATCGGCGAAGTTACACCAAACCACCTGCAGCACAGTGCCAGGCAGTTTCTGGTAAAAGTCAGAAGAGAGAGCCCTGTTAGTTCTTTCTCAATGTACTCCCAGTCCATATATTTACCTGTTTTACTGATTACAGCCATATCTATGTAAGCCCGGAACCCACTGCCGCTATTAATGATATGCTTTGCAGTATGTGTCATTAGATATAGAAAATGAAACTCTTCATCCGGAATTAAGATACTGTCCGATGAAATACCGAACACCTCACCCTTATGGCAGTGGTCCCATACTTTATCAAAATATGTTCTATAATCGGCCCTGTTCGCAAGTTCCTCGTAAAACATATGGTCATGAACTTCGATGTATATAATATCTTTCCAATATGTCCATACCGCATGGTTGTCTATGAACCGTTCATATCCCATCTCATCGCGCAGGATCCTATCAACTTTCTTCCTGTCTTCCGGGCGGATCACTATGTCCATATCACCCATGCTGCGCAGTAATGGTACCGGATAGTAATCACGGATGACGGACCCCTTCATGAATATGACACGAACCCCCTGTTCTTCCAAATGCGCGGACAGCTCGCTGACAATAGCTTTGCGTCTGAAGGAACTGATCGCATTCCCAACGTACTGTTTCAAATATTTCCGTTTCACGTCTTCCGGCATAAGGGTCTTACACTGATAATACAGCACGCCCTCCAGAGCCTGCTTTTCTGCCAATTCAAGTACATCCATCCAGTCAGACATATCCATAACACTGCCGTTTTTGATTCCGGTCTTGTCTTCCGACTGCAGATCGCCGTTTGGTGAAGCCACTTCGGAGGCCGATCCACGAAGAAAATCAGAAAGAGATTGCAGGAAGTATTCCTGAGATGGTGTGATCATTTCAATACTCCTCTATATAACCTGCCCACGCCAACCGCTTAAGCCTTTGCTCCGTCTCAGGAGAAAGGCTGGACATTTCCTCTCTGGATGTATCTTCCCTGAGGATAACAGCCCTCAATTCTTCCGACAGCGGCAGGATCGCCTGGACGAGGGTCTGCGCAGCCCTGCTCGGGAAAATGAAACAGCCGCCACATACCTCAAAAATAACGACCTCTTTTTTCAGCCTGTATCCCATTGCTACTCCTCTGATAATAATTCGCGCCTTGTCATTCGGGCAGATTCTTCATCTCCCCTGTTCTCCAATAGCCATACCGGCACACTCCGAAGAATACTGTTCAAAATTTCGGCAGCGTTCAATATTTCATCTTCTGTATTGAAGGTTGAACATATTCGGCCAAAGAGGTTCTGCGCTGCTTCCGCCGGCCACAGCCTCCGGATACTATTGCGCTTCGCCTGCCGCAGAAGAATGATCCCGGCCAGAGGTGCTGTTATATCATCCCTCCCATAACCTTCTTTTCCCTTCCAGGGGGACGGATGGACGAGGATGTTTCCTTCAGTCCCTGCCTCAAGAATCGGTTTGTCACCGTTCAGGATCTCCACCTCGCCAGGGAACAGAGACTTCCACAGTCTTGCCTGGGTCGTCTTCCCGGTACCGGACGGGCCTGTGAACAAGTACGCGCGCCCATTCCATAAAAAAGAGACCCCGTGGAACACAGTGAAGTGCCTTTTCATCAACCGATCACAGGCATAGCACAAACTCAGCACATATTCCGCGTATGAAGGATCCGTAAAGTTCCACCGCTCCATCCAGCTCTTAACATCCTTCTCCGGTATGATGATGCTTTTCTCCGTTGGAGGTGCCGCTCTTAAGGCGTCTCCATAGTGTCTCCCAGTATCCGCGTACCGAAATTCAAATGCAAGATAGTTCCCGGAAAAATTCCCATGATAAAAATACATTTCAATCTCCAAGAAAACAGGGATGGGATAAAACCCATCCCTGTCGTTTTCAATTGCGTGTTTTACATGCCGCCGTGTAGCCAGGAAACATTGATTCCAATTTCCGGTAACACTCCAAGAATTTCACTAGGAAGTGCATTATAAATCTGCTGGTCCGTCCATCCTTCATCGTAACCGGTATTGGCGACCCATTCATCAAAGTCCATGCCTGTTTCATCAAAAAGAAATAACAATGTTTCTTCATCAAAGATCATTACTCCACCCCCTTAATTATTCGGCAGCCGTATCGGTAACCCCGATAGCGCTTGCACTTGTCAGATCACCGCTGGTTCCATCATTCACTTCTCTGATCGTAAGGCCGTCCACAAGTACCTTGTCAAGAGTTTCCCAGCAAGGCTGGAATATAAATCCTGCTCCAATGTACTCTGAAGCATCATGCATGTACAAGTAGCCGCGGCTCAGCGCTCCCATCGGCTTCGGTGAATATTTCTGCATCTGGGCTGACGTGAAAACATTCTTAGCCGAGAGCTTGGCATCAATCGTGCCATCAGGCTTCGTGATTACAACCATTAGGCCGCTGGTGCCTGCTGCAGTCATGTCCTTGGCGGGCTTGATGACAAATCCGACCTTACTGTAGTTCACGTCATCCGTAGCTGTGATCGCGAATATCTTCTTTAACGGCATGTCAGCTCTGCGCTCATCATACGTATAATGGATATACGGACGAATATAACCGTTCGGTACCTCTTTAAGGTAGTAGATATGACTTGTGATAGGAGACATCGCCGTACCGGTGCCACCCTCTCCTGTCGTAGCATTTTTAGCATCCGTGTAAGCATTCGCTTTCACCCATACATTTGCCTTTGTTGCGTCATATGCAGTTCCCTCAGTATCAGTAGCCCAGTATTTCCCATCCTTATCGGCAGTATATTCCGCAGATGTAATCTGTGAGGCAGTCATCTTAGCTCCTGCATAAGCCTTATAATAACCGCCGTACAAATAAGAATCTTTTGTCTCGCTCACGATATCAAAGCTGTAAGTATAACCCTTATCAGCGTCATATTCACCAACGACACGAGAATCCGCGAAGGAGATCTTCTCGATCGTCTTATCGCTGGAATGATATACGTAGAAGTTAGCTGCCCAGTTATAGAATGTTTCAAGGTTTGCGGTATCGCCCTTTATGCTTCCGCTCACGCTGTTGGCTGTCGTGACAATTCCGTCCTTGATCTGGGTGCCTTCCTGCAGCTTGCTCTCTGTAGCCGCATAGGTGTAGGCGCCTGCGCTGTCAACAATTTCCTTCACACTGTACTTCGTTCCGGCGGGAAGATTGACAATACGAATCTCACCGTTGGCCGGCGCAGTAAGCTTAATAGTTGTCTCGCCGTTAGCTATCGTAGCAAAATTATCGTTTGCAAGATCGGCATTGGCGCTGTCCTCTGTCAAAATCGCGCCGCGAACGGTCGTTTCGTACTGGAGATTTCCGTCTTCTTCATTTAGTGAAGGCCCCGACATAATACGGTAACCGATACTTCCCGAAATCTCCTTATTGTTCTCTATCTGATCATTATATGTGTAAACCGCATTCTTGTTACCGCTGTCGTCAAGCTTCCAGAGCTTGATCTCATAGGTGAACTCATCAGTTACTGTCTTAACACCGTCGTCATCCTTAGGCTCAGTAACATTGCTGATTTCTCCATCGGTTACATTGATCTGTGTCGTGGAAACAACCTTAGTAATATTCAGACCGCCTTTCAGCTTGTTTGTTGCCACGACAGCGTACATCGGATCCATTCTCTCAACGGCCTGATCGGGTCCGAAACCGACATTGTAAAGTGTGCCGTCGACGACCATCGGGTGATAAAGAACAGTATTCAGCTCGAAATGAAGATCTGAGCCATCCTCAGTCACAAAGTAGTAATGACCTTCCTCAACGACGTAGTATTCCAGTTCAATACCTTCATTGTTAGTAAATGTGCGAACCTTGTCCGGGTTGTTATCAGGATCATATCCGAGTGTTCTCGCCTCATCAAGATTCGTCATCATGCCGGGGGCAACTGCAACATCTTTTTCCCATACATATGCATTGCTCTCTGCATCCCAGCCAAGCTGCTCTGTGATATATGGCTGGTTGGATGCCGTCATACCGGTGTTGACCTTGGTTTCAAGTTCTTCTTCTGTATCGGCTTTCCACACATAGAGGTTGATACTATACTCTTTGGATGTACCGTCTTCTACACCGTCTTTCCAGAGAAGCTCGTTATACTCTTCTGCTGAAAGCCCTGATTCCCAGATTTTTCTCAGGGGCAGCAGTGAACCCTGAAGTGGAATCGGATCCGGCTGCGTGAGATTATCAGTCTTCTTAGTTCCGTAAGACCAGCTTACATTTCCATCGTCATCGGTTGTTAATGTAGCCGGATAATACTCCACTTCCTGTTTATAGTTAGTGTACAGAGAGTAGCTGCCGTCATCTTCTTGATGAAGCGCGTCTTTTATATGCTGTCTCTCAGTCTCGTCGGTTATGCCATAGGCTGTGAGCGCTGCATCAACGCTTGCATAGATGCCGTTATTCAGGTCAGCGGCGATGTCATAAGCAATCTGATTGGGCCATACATCGAATGCCACGGTATAGGTATAGCCGTTCTCAAGAATACCCAGGCCTGAGAGATCCCATTTCACCATACCTGTGTTTGCGTCTATAGTTGCCGAAGACATGCTGTAGGTCTTTGCAGCCTCACCAGTACCTACGGTGACAGAATAGACGGGGTAATTT
This sequence comes from Lachnospiraceae bacterium, assembly GCA_045221675.1. Lineage (GTDB taxonomy): Bacteria > Bacillota > Clostridia > Lachnospirales > Lachnospiraceae > Chordicoccus. The sequence goes on from JBGUWZ010000044.1 coordinate 90,279, forward strand.
TTCGTCTCACTACCGATTGTTACCGGTACATTTTCGGGTTCATCGTCGACCAGAGTAGTATTAGTCCCATCCCCGTTAGGTATGACGAAGGTGGCTTTACCATTCTTATCAACTGTCATAGTGAAGACAGTCTTTTTACTTGCATCCTTTACAGAATAGCGCATGGACTCTGTCTTAGCCGCGCCGTTGACCGCAACGGATGTGCTGGTCGCTCCGAGCGACACACCGTCAGAGAAACTGACTCCGGCATAACCTACATTATTGGTAATATGGGCAACAATGGTCGTGAAAGTATCGATCAGCGCCTGTGGGTTTTTAGCATTGAAGCAATAATTTTTAACTTCGTCAGTTGTTTTGCTCCAAGGATCAGCACTGTCGTTTCCGTACGCATAGTTCGTGAGCCCGCACAGATACTCATATCCGGTATGTCCGTCATATGTCGTGGTGTCGCTGCCAAACGCGAAAATATTATAAAGCGTGTATCCTTCACTTACAATATTTCTTGCAGCATCACGGGCATTAGCATAGCTATCGCGAATATTACCACTAGATTCGCCGCCGGTTCCATTGTCGTTGCCATAGTATGTCGGGAAACCGTCTGTCAGGAAGATGACCGAAGTCTTTTCATTTGTCGCGTTGAGTTTAGTGTCAGCTTCGGCTTTAGCTTGTGTCAAAGCCGCCTGCCAGTTAGTGCCGCCGCCGGCTTCCAAGCTATTAATTGCATTCTTTATGGCAGTGGCATCTGTAGATTTTGAGATAATTGTTTCCGTACCGTTGGAGGCTACAGACTGATTTGTTCCAGCTACTGCATTCTTATTGGCAAATTTCACAACGCTGATCTCAAACATGTCTGTTATGTTATCATCGTTGATATTATAAGCTAGCAGTGCGTCAACTACAGCATTCGCTGCATTCTTAGTGGCGTCAAGTCTGGTCTCGCCGTAATAGATTTGGGTGCTAGCGGTTATACCCATGAAGCTATCAATGATGCCACCAATTTTCAGCAGTCCTGCATACCAGCCGGCACCAGCATAACCATTGCTTTCATATGTTACGCGTGTATATTCACCATTGGACAGCTGAACATAATATGCCGGATGCTGGTTGTATGTGTTTGGATCGTACGTATACTTAACCCTGTTGTAAAATTCATTCATACTGCCCGACACGTCAATGACCAGAACGACATTCTGCTTCTGGGCCTCAGTGGTAGTACTCTGTTCCGACTGACCTGTCACGTTAAGGGCCAACTCATAGATGCCGTCCCCATCGTTATCCGCTACTGTCTTGTTGGCTGCAATACCGGGGCCTGCTGCCTTAAGTCCGAAACCGGATACATTGAGTGTGATCGTTGAGCCGGGGGCAGCTGCCGCCCCACGTTCTTTAACCCCGTAGACCGAGAACGAATCCGCCACGAAGCTGACACCGCTCTCTGTAAATACCGCTCCTTCCACAACGCTGCGCTCGCCGTCATCCGCGATATGGATAAGTTCGTAGCTCTTTGTCATGTCAAGAGGCATATTAATGGTGACCGACACTTCCTTGGCTGGCTGCTGCTCGGCACCGTCCTCATTATAGAAGGAGATCTCATAGGCACCGACAAAATCAGAATCGGACGCTCCGACAAGTTCTTCCTCACCATCCTGAGCAGGTGCTGTAGCGTCGCTCGCTTCCATCGCAACGTCATCTGCAAATGCGCCCTCCGGTGCGACAACTTCAATATTGACGTTCTCGTCATTCAGATTGAAGTGCTTGTTGCCTTCGCCGTCTGTCTCACCGGACGCGCGAACAAGACCGTCGTCCACAAGACCGGCGATCACATAAGTAGATGCCTTCTTCTCCTTGAACGAGAATGTCGGCTCTGTCCCTCTCTGGATTTTCTTGACACCGTTCTCAATTCTACCGATGAAATAAGAATCAGCACCAAGGCCATCGGCTGTCACATTGATTTCGGACGTATTGATATGCTTGATTTCCTTGCCCTTCTTGTCATAGAAGTGGAGCTCAAGACCATACATGCCGGAAATGGACTTGCCGTAATTCTTTTTTGCGACCGCATCTTCATATGCGCTCACATCAATGATATCTGCTGTCATGCAGGATCCCGTGGCAATTCTCGTTGCCGGCACAACAGCACTTACGCTGAGACCGGTAAGCTGAGCGTCAAACTGCATTTTGGATCCGAACTTTACGCCCCATGCTGTGAAGGAAAGTGTCTCCGTAATACCTGCCAGTTCTTCAGAATCTGCATCTGCGATTTCATCAACAGATTCATTAACAATGACAGCGTCTTCACTTTCCTCGATGCCCGGCACTTCGGCCGCCTCTTCAACGACCTCACCGCTTACATCTGCCGCTTCCTCCACAATAGCCTCTGCCTGATCCTCAATCATGACATCCGATTCGGCCGCAAGAGCCGATACGGGCAGCATGGTCACGATCATTATTGAGGCAATTATAAGAGAAAGGAGTTTCTTGGTAACCTTTTTGGATTTCATATTTATACCCCTCCTTATATAATTTGCCTAGTCCCGGCTGATGTCATTCATATATTAACATCTCCGGCATGCTCCATGGTAAAAATATATACCTGGATATATTATATTATCGGCGATTACCCTTGTCAATTCATACATAGAGTTTTCACAGCTATTGCAACACTTTATTATTTAGCTGAAGTGAAAAGTTTATTTCCACTCTGAAGGGGGTGAAGTGGATTTTAGTCTTTCACCAAATTCTACTTACACTAATGTGGCATTTAGTCTTACACTCTATGAGTTCAACAGCCGCCGGAAAGGCAGGTATTATCATGAGTGTATCGAACTCTTTTAAGCATCTGACTCTGGAAGAAAGAAGAGTCATCCTTACCGGCAT
>JBGUWZ010000045.1:0-6856 GCA_045221675.1 Lachnospiraceae bacterium
GTGCAGGGAACTGACTGAACTCATTCTTTCACGGAAGATCGGGAGGATCGTGTCCATCGACCGCCAGAAGGCCATTGAGATAACAGCGGACGGCAAAGGTGTCCGGTTCGATGTGTATATGGAGGATGATGAATCTACGGTATACGACATCGAGATGCAGACTACAGTGGCAGAAGACCTACCGAGAAGGATGCGTTATTATCAGGGAATGATCGATCTGAATATGATCGAGCGTGGCGCCAGGTATAAAGAACTGAAGAAGAGCTTTATCATCTTCATCTGTCTGAAGAACCCCTATCCTGAAGCCGGACTTCATAAATACAGTATCAGGTCTGTCTGCGAGGAAGATGCGACAATAGACTATGATGACGGTATCTTCAAGGTCATCCTGTCAGCACGGGGGGACAAGGGGGATGTCTCTGATGAGATGAGTAAGTTCCTTCTGTATCTGACGGATCAGAGGACGGAATCAGACTTTACAAAAAGGCTGAACGAGAGAGTCCTGGCGGCGCGCTCACATGAAGAATGGAGGCGGGAATATATGACGCTGCAGGAACGGGATGAGCGGATGCGCGAAGAAGGTCGAAAAGAGGGCAGAGAAGAAGGCACTGAAATAGCTAACTTAAACAGTATAAAAAATCTGATGGAAACATTAGAAATCTCTGCGGAAAAAGCTATGGACTTAGTGAAGATTCCAGCTGAGGAGAGAGAGAAATATATAGCAAAGCTGTAATAAATAGTGACATAAAATCGGCGCGGGTCCCTCTGGAGCCCGCGCCGATGATTTTTACTGTTTATTTCTTATCTGTGAAATTACTGATCAGAAACCAATCAGACTGCCTGCAATCCAACCTGTGTCATAAGCGCCTGCCAGCATAATCTCGTACCATACATAGCCGTCTTTCTTGACCTTCTTGCCTGTCGTTATGACCTGCTCACCGTTCTTGATTGTGAAGAAAACCTTGGAATCAAGGCCCGGAGCTTTACGGATGTTTGCGTAAGATACTGCATCGTTGTGTACTGTATGTTTCTCATATCCGCCTGCTACGTTCTCGAGTGCTTCAACACCCATCTTGTTCATATCTGTCATGGTTCTAATCTCCTTTATTTATCTATAATTTTGTGATTTTCTTGTTTAGTGGGCTTTCTCTTTTGCCCTGCCATTTATACTCTGAAAGCAAGTAAAAGTTGCAGTGTTTTCAAAGGCTTTTTACTCTTCCTACTGTCAATTCAGAAAAAATCATGTTCATAACAACAGTCTGAAGATATCTTTTTTGTCTTTGTACTGTCGTTGGTGCTATAAATAAGGGGCTGCCCATATGCGGCAGCCCCTTGTTTCAGGGTTCTTATATCCTGTTATACGTGCTGTAATTGCATTGCCGTGCAGAACTCCTCCTGTTCCTTCGGGTCCTGTCCATACTTGTTCGTACGAGCCTCACTGTCTTTTACACACCAGATGAAGAAAATGATCGGGCCGACAACCGGGATGAGAGAGATGAGGTAGAACCATCCGCTCTTGCCGATGTCATGAAGTCTTCTCACAGAGACTGCAAGCTTCGGGAGGATAAAGATCAGATATACGGCAATATATGCAAGGCTGATCTCTGCATCGCCAATCTCTACTGTAAGCGGAATGATCGTGCTGAAGATTACTCCTGAGAGAGCTTCAATTATCGTAGTGAAGAGCATGAACTTCCAATACTCACTTCTTCTTGCGCGGCCGTTGAAATCTGCATACTTTCTGAAACATGTTGCGATAGCATCTATAAATGTCATTTCTTTTTCTCCTTTTATATTCGAATTATTATTTTGATTTTTTGTTTGTCTTTCTTTATTTCTTTCGGGCTTTCTTTGCCTCGTACATCTATATATACGAGAGACTTTGGGGGATGGATAATATTTTTGCCAAATTAAATTAGACCTCGTTTGCCAAAGTAAACCTGCTAACAAAATAAAGCGCAAAACTTCTCACACCGGATACTTACTCTCAACGAACCACCGACACGCGTCCGGCGAGTCCTCATAAAACAGCCTTGCATCCTGTCCCTTGACCCGCACAAAATAACAGATTCCGCATCCCCCGGCCTTGCGGCTCGCCAGCCGCTGATGGCGGTAAATCCGGTCAATCATGTACTTCTCACCGCCCGGGGTGAGACGAAGATATCTCGGCTCCATGACTCCTGCCGGTGAATAGACCACGCCTACCTCGACATATAACTTATAATTCGACCTGTCTCCGGATGTTTTCTGGTCCTCCATATCTTCTACTCTCCTCTCTTTTAAAGTCTCATCTGCAGTTGAAGCCTCACACGAAATTGGATCCTTACCTGCAAATGAAGCCTTACACGAAATTGAAGCCTTACCTGCAAATGAAGCCTCACACGAAGTCGAAGCCTTACCTGCAAATGAAACCTACTCACCCGGAAGTAAAGCCTCACTCAACCCTGCAGTCGCAAGAATGCGCCGGGCTGCTTATCAGACCATTGCTGAAGTTTATCTTCTTTATGGTGAACATTATCTTCCTGTTAACCGCATTATATGCAGTTATATTTCGCATGTCAAGTCTTCATACCAAAAACAACAAGTTAATCTTCGTCTTCACTTAACCACCTTGACACGCGCGGCAAATCCGTTTATGATAAACTAGAAGATTATCTTCATATTTTCAAACACATGCAGATTTCTTTCAAGCCGGACACTGCTGATGAATGCGCTTCTCCGCAGAAAAAAGCACACCCCGGATCTTAGCCGCACTGCCAAAAAGGAGGTCGTATCCAATGAATTTCGGCGAAAAAGTAAAACTGCTCCGCAAGAGAGCACACATGTCCCAGGCTGCTCTTGCCGCAGAGCTCGGCGTATCCACGCGCACAGTACAGAGCTATGAAAAAGGACAGAGCTATCCCAAGCAGAGGTCGATTTACGCAAAGCTTGCCGCCCTCTTCAATGTCGAGCAGAATTATCTCCTCACAGAATCAGAAGCCTTCGCTGTCTCAGCCAATGAGCAGTACGGCTCCCGCGGAAAGAGAGAGGCAAAGGAACTTCTGGCTGAACTGACCGGCCTGTTCGCCGGCGGGGAAATGTCAGAGGAAGATATGGATGCCCTGATGTACGAAGTGCAGAAGGCATATATAGAGGCAAAGGAGGCAAATAGGCGCTTCTCCCCGAAAAAATGACCTGCAGCCTGGTTGCGCACCCAAGTCTTTACACCTGCGCAAATCATGCTCAAAAACAGTCTGCGCAAAAAAACGCCCAATCTAAAATTAGGCATTGTGCAGAACATATGTTTGTGAGATAATGACCCCGAAGGGATTCCTTGAAACGAACCGGAGGGGAGGTGTGGCATCATGCCGATCATGGACGACGCGAAGATAATAAAAAAAGCCCGGAACTATGTCCGCACTTATGGCACCCGGGACCCGGAGTGCCTCGCCCGCGAGCTCGGGGTAAGAATCCACGATGCAGACTTCATAAAGCTGAAGGGAGTCTATAAAGTAATTCTGCGGAATCCGTTCATTTTCATCAAGAAAGACCTGGATCCCGTTACGCGCAAAATCGTCCTGCTCCACGAGCTTGGCCACCACGCCCTTCACCGGAAAGAAGCGCAGATGTTTCAGGAATTCAGCCTGTTCACGGATATGACGGTGAGCCGGATGGAATACGAAGCCAACCTGTTCGCCGCGGAGATTTCACTCCCGGATGACGAAATTCTTGAATATATCTACCAGGGGAACGACGCCGCATTCATCGCTGCCGCCATGGAGTCGGATATCAATCTGGTGGCTTTGAAGGTTGCCGACCTCAACCGCCGGGGATATGACTTTTGTCCCCCTGACCATTGCAACAAATTTCTGAAGTGAGCAAAACACACGCAATTCAAGTCTCACTTGCGAGACTTGGCGCGGGATTCGGGTCAGCGCCAGCTGACATAATTCCAAAACGAATCCCTGCGGTCTTCGCTTCGCTAAATTCACAAACAGCCCGACGAAAGTTCCTAATCTTACGATTGAGACCTCTCGCCGGGCTGTATTTTCATCTGTATCTCAGTTCAATTTCCAGACAGCAATTCCATCATACTGAAAAACTGCCTTTTCTCATCAATAGTTCCTAAGCATCGTCCTCTCCGGCACGATCACCATATACGCGCCATTCTTCGTCTTCTTCATCAGCGTCAGCATCACATTCTCCGGAACACTCACGCAGCCTGACGTATACCAACGGTCAGCGCTCTTACAGTGAAGGAAGATCGCAGACCCGCGTTTATAGACCGTGGGATTCATGTTGAAGCCGATGGCCATCGCATATTTATACTCCACATAATCAATCAAATGCTCGCCCGGAACCCTATAGGAACTCTCGATCCATGTATTATACGTATCATAATCGCCCGACCAGTAAGAATTCTTTGTGATCTGACGGTACGTCATCGAGGTTCCGGGATTCTTTCCGGGTCCAAATGCCAGCGGCAGCGTAAACGCTCCGACCGGCGTCGTCTTGTCTCCCTCGCGGCGCTCACTTGCAAGCTTAAAACCGTTCTTTCCGTAGCCGCAGTAGGAGGAGATGACCTTCGTCCATTTGCCATTTGCCTTACTGAACAGAGTGAGGGTATGGTCGACGACCATGATGATCTGATTCGTCTTTTTAGATGTCGACATGATGTCGAGGTAATTAATAAACGGCACCTTCGAGTCGGCAAGCATCCGGCCATACGAGTCAAAGAAGCGCAGTTTCCCGTTCACCTTCACCCATCCGGTTTTTATTGTCCGATAAAGGAACGTGACGATCTGTCCACGCGTGCATTCCAAGTCAACGCCGAACGTCCCGTCCTCAAATCCCTTCGTGACATTCTTCTGCGAACCCCAGACAATCGCCCAGTAAAAATCGTGCTTTTTCGGCACGTCACTGAACGGAGACTCCGATACGTACTTCGGCAGCGGCTTTCCCTTGAATCTCCAGAGGAACATCATGCACTGGCCGCGGGTACAGGTCTCATCCAGTCCGAACGTGCCGTCCTCATAGCCCTTTGTGATACCTTTCTGAGATGCCCAAAGAATAGCCCTGTAGTGCGGATGCGACTTCGGCACATCGCTGAACGGGCTGTCCGAAGCTGCCTCCGGCGCCGGTTTTCCCGCCATGCGCCACAGGAACATCACCGCCTCGCTGCGGGTGCAGGCTCTGTCGATACCGAACGTGCCATCCTCGTATCCCTTCGTGATTCCTGTGGCGGCCGCCCAGCAGATTGCCTTGTAGTAGGGATGCGATGGGTCCTGTACATCTGAGAAGTTGGTTGATCCCGCGGCTCCGACTAAAGCGTCTTCGCCGTTATCTGCAAATGCTTCCCCTTCCAAGTCCGCGCCATCAGCCCCATTCGCTGCTTCCGGTCCGGCTGGATCAAACTGAGCCGCATCCGAGTATGCGTTTTCTTCCAACTCAGATACATCTGGCTGTGCGGTTCCTTCTGACTCAGCGCTACCTGGCTGTGCGGTTCCATCCAACCCAGCTGCATTAGGCTGTATGTTTCCATCCGGCAGGGCTGCATCAGACCTTATATTTACATCAGACCCTGCCGCGTCAGGCCCTGCATTTACGTCCGTCCTCGCTGCCACTTCGTCTGACACGTCAGCTGCAGCCGAAGCTTCTTCCACAATATCCGCTTCTTTATACTCCTCATCTGCCGGCAGTGTCTCTGCCTGCGTCTCATACATATCCGCAGCTGCTTCCACCGGAACTCCCTGTGACGTGATAAGCACCGCTGCCGCGCAGCCCGCCGCCAGCAGCTTTTTCCAGATTGGTTTCATGTCACTCCCCCTTCATCGCTTTCTCTCCTGTTAAGTCCCCGCTGCAAATCCTGCACCGTATTTTCGGGCAAGACTTTAATTATCTACGGCGACTACTGAAGGCACACCGTTTTTCTAACACAAACTTTTTCCATTATAACTGCACACGGCTCGTAAATCTACATTCATTCTTTACCGAGACAGAAAGAATACTTCCTCGAAGCCTCATCTCATAGGAACAAAGGCTACACAAAAGGGACGGTTCACGTTGGATTTCCCACGTGAACCGTCCCTGATTCGTGATTCGATAGACTTATGCGCCGAGCGGCGTCACTCTCGTCTTAAGATACTCATCATGCGTAAGCACGCGAATCTCGCCTGTCGTCGGGATGCCAAACTCGCGGGCAAGGATCTCGGCCGTCTTGGCCGCGCAGATGCCTGTATAGTAGATGCACTGGGCTTTATGCTGACCCTGAGACATGTCGAACTCCTTGGTAAGGATGCGGCAGCATGCGACCTTCTTGGTATTATTCTCTCTGAACCAGTCATGAAGCTCCTTTGTCATGCTCAGACATTTGACGACCTTGGGATCCATCGGTCCCTTCTGCTCGGAGCGCCCGCAAATCATACCAATTGCAAGCACGCCTCCGTTCAGAGCGCCGCAGATGCAGCCGGACTTACCGACGCCGACCGCCATCCCGGAGGCCATGCCGATCAGCTCGCGCGGCGCATCCAGCTCAAACTGATCAATAATAGTCTCCATGACTGCCTCACAGCAGAAAAAGCCTTTGCGGAAAGACTCTTCAGCCAGCTCCTGCACCTTTGTCAGATCAATAGATTTAGCTTTAACTTCCATAGTATAGTCCCTTTCAAAAATTCCCTATGTTTATTGATTCTAAGCAGCGTTCCGTTGTTAAATTAAGTGAAAATTCCACACTCTGTCAGATAATATAATATGCATGGAAAATCGTCAACAGCTCCTCAGATTTCAGGCAAAACGCAAAGAACCGTCTGATTTATAGTTATTCTCTATAAACTGGAGACCACAGGGATTCAGTTTAATAATGAACACATCAGCTAGA
>JBGUWZ010000046.1:0-10862 GCA_045221675.1 Lachnospiraceae bacterium
ATCTTGCTCATAGACATAAAAAGTGCTCCCTTCCAGGTAGTTAGAGGTTTAGTTATTTCTCTTGTCTACCTAGAAGGGAGCATATCATTAACGCGACAGCCTACTTCTTACTTTAAGAATTAAGTCATTTCACAACCCAAAAATCATCAATAGCCGGTCCTCACTTCCGCCACCACAAATCATCGCAGGACCCTCTGCATCCACACCACCTGCAGCGTATCATATACATACATGTTGGCTCCCCCATGCTTCAGGTACTTTGAGTTGTCCCCGCCCAGCATTTGTACTGCAAATGCAGCCACCGCCCGCGAACGCGACTGTCCCGCAAAGCAGTGGACGAGGAGGGTGTCGGCGGTTACATTTGCCTCTATGAAATCAATGATCTGCCCCGCCATCTCATCCGTGAACAGGACAGCCCCCTCCACTTCTTGCGTAATATCATCAAAGTACAATGTGAGTACGTCCTTGCAGTACTGGTTTTTCGCAAATGTAAACCCGAAACCACCGCTATGTGTATCCTGAATGGAGATTACGGCGTAAGTGTCAGAGCGTTCCACCAGTTCTTCAAGTCCTGCCGGATAATAGTGCTGCATGACATAATCAAATGCATCAAAAACTGATTTTAACAGAACACGTTTCATGGGCACCTCTTGTGTACTTCTCTGGCAGGAACCTGCCACGATCATCCGGCGGGTGTTCTGCCTCCCCGCCTAACCGGCTAAATGGCTTCTTCTTTATCCCTTAAAGAACTGCGGCTGCTCGTCTTCATCAGAGTTTTCTTCTACCAGGACAAACATATCATCCGGCTGCTTGCAGCGCGGACATACATCGATGTCCCTGATACTTCTTCCCTCTTTCTCTTCATCAAATACATACCCGCAAACTCTGCATCTGTAAACTGCCATGGTGAATCCTCCTTATTTAAAATTCAAAATCATTAGCATTTCTATTCTACATATCTGCTCTGTGAGAACACGAACTCACCATAGAGATAGTGGAAATTGTTGTGGCCCTGCTGGTAGGCGTTCTCACCGCGCCTTTGCAGCGACAGGCGTGTCTCCTTGAGCTCGCCCAGGTTCTGGAAATTGAAATCCTCCGGGATCGTCAGCGAGACGCCGTCGATCAGCCTTACAATGATGCCATCGAGGTCATCCGGGAAACCTATGATCTTCGCGGTCAGTCTTTTTCCGAACCACAGGAGTACAAGGTCCTGACCGACTTCAAGCAGCTCGAGCTCGAAATCGATATTTGGAAGCCTGATGTATAGTTCGTTGAGTTTCTTGGTTTTTTCATTTGCAGAATAAATGACGGTCTCCTTATTGACCTGGATGTCTCCTTTATCGACACGTCTGCCGTTGACATAGCAGTTTTTGATGTTGATGGAGACGAGTTCGTCTTTATTTGCAATCTGAACCTCTCGGATTCCCTCAGAAGGGTGATACTCTGCGTGGATCGACTTCACATCCGCCACCACGTCATAGGTCCCCTGAATACCTCCGACGGAGACGCCGCAGAGTTTTATTTTGTCGTTCAGTTCGATGTTCCCGTTCCGGACGACGACACGCCACACTTTACCGACGTTGGTACGGGTCTTACCAATCTCTTTGTCGATGGAAACCAGCGTGTTCTGCGGAATCAGCGTGCTCATCTCACTGCGCAGCTCCGCAATTCTCGTGCGGATCGCTTCGATCAGCGTGACGCCGTGATACCAGGGCGTTTTGTCGCTCAGCTCCAGTATGTTCACGCCGTTCCGCTCTTTGAATTCGACCGCGACCGGAATGATGGCGGCCGCGTCTTCCTCGCGGGTCGTGTAGACAAAGGAGATTCCGAAGGCCTCGTCGCTGTGCTCGACATCGACGAACTTGCAGAACTGGCGGATCTTGTTGCACGCTGTGATGTAATCTTCTTCTCTGTACTCGCAGAGGTCGCACATTGTGAGCAAATAAATGAACTTCCGATTCACATGATACGTCCGCCACAGGTCGGTGTACCGGAACAGCACTTCGCTGAAATCATCGCTCAGCACTTTGTCGATCGCCAGACAAAAAACGCCGACGTCGCCAAGGGACATGCCCGTCTCTCTTTCTCTCAGGAACAGGACGTGACCCGGCGTGTCTACGGCCACGATGCTGACGCCGTCGATGGAGATGTTCCTGACTCCACGAGCCCGGGTGTTAAGTCGGTTTATGAGACCTTTTGTGTGGACGATGTTTGTCACTTCGACTTTTTTCCCTGCGATCCGGGTGATTTCGATTATGCTCTCCTCTTCTGTATCCTTTATGACTTTGGTACCTTCTTCTGCGTCCGGATACTCCGACAGGTCGAATGTGTTCGTTTCGGAGACAGTGTTGCTCTGCAGATAATCTTCGTTGATCAGGGAGGAGTATAACAGACCTTCGTCATAGTTGCTTCCTAGCTTTTCTTTTATACGCCGTTCGACCCTGTCCATGTTGATGTTTTCAGCCTTTGAAAGCATGTAGCCGATCAGTGTGGTCTTTCCGTAGTCGGCCTCGCCGAAGAAAACGACTTTGTTCTTCATACTATCCCCCTTTCCTTTAGAAGCTCCGGATTTCCATGAATCTTTTGAAGGATTCATGGAGCGGTGAAGATTTCAAAAACAGTTAACAGGCGCGTAAATATTCTGAAATATCGCTCTTTATTCTCTATGCATCTCTTATATCATAAATTTTTATTCAGGTTAACACATTTTGAATATTTTTCATTAATTTTGTGCTAATTCATATAATCTTCATACTTTTCCCCTATAGTCCTCTGTTTGCAAGAGCTGTGGCTATTGCCATCGTAGGCTGGGCTCCGACATTTTGGGGCTGCTCACCCAATTTTATCAACCCAAATATAACTCCAAAAGCCTGAATAGAACCGCACACACAAACCCTGTCACGCCCCCACCAAGCACATCGCTCAGGTAGTGCACGCCGACATACATTCTTGAGTAACCCATGAGGGTCGCGAACAAAATGGCTGCTGCTCCGACGCCAGCCGGCATGCGGAGCATGATGGCAAATGCACCTGCGAAAGCCATCGCCGCATGGGCCGACGGAAACGCCTTATCCTTTGGCTCGGGAATAATGGAGACAAGCCCCGGAATCTGGTGATACGCGCGCTTCCTGCCAATAAGCGGTTTCAGGACCAGCGACGTGAGTCCCCAGGACACAAAGAGGGTGACAAGGATGTACTTTCCGGTGCCCGGATCCGTTCCGGACAGCCACAGATAAAAGCCGGCAGTGAACCATACGGCGTTGCCGGCGTTTGTAATAAAGATCATGATTGGATTCAGGAAAGGTCTGCGATGGTCCTGAATGTATAATAAATGCTTAGTATCTAGTGCATCGAACATAGCGGACCTTTCTCACAATGATGTGCGCTGCGTGCTGATAGTTTAGCAGACACGATATTAATAAGCTTTGCTCCATATAAAGGAGCCCCGAGCTATTCTGCACAAGAAACTCCCGCATAAGCAGTCCTGAACTACTCTACAAAAGAAACTCCCGCATAAGCAGCCCTGAACTACTCTTCAAAAGAAACTCCCGCATAAGCAGTCCTGAACTACTCTACAAAAGAAACTCCCTCAAAAGCAGCCCCGTCTACTCCCCAAAATCCCAGAACCCTGTCCCCGTCTCCTCATCATATTTTCTTCCGATGACACCGCCGACGATATAACCTCATCCCCCCTGTCAAGCCTGATATAATAAGTTCCTCCAAATTGTCTGTAATCCATAGCATTTCCTCATTTCAATCCCAGCCGAAGGCTGTCAGATAACACATGACGCAGAAACTGATGATGCCGAACCACACCGCAAGGCTCGCCGGCGGGACGACCAGCAGATAAAGGATTGTTTTCACGATCTCCTTCACGTTCAGGGGAGGCCGTTTTTCTTTGTACCGTTTTCGCTTCCCATTTTCATCAATTATGTAAACCAATGGTCTTTCATACAGCTCCACAATGCCGAATTTCAGCAGGTAGATCGGCACGACCGGCACCATGATGCAGAACCACACGGCGGAACCCCCAAGATTCAGCCCCCGAAAGTCAAAACCGTTGAGAAGGAGCGCAATGATGACCGGCAGGAACAGGACGACCGCAGCAAGAAGGAACATGCTCAGCATTCTGCCGGGTGATGCAAATGTCATCTCCACCGGTCGCACCTCTCCCCCCACTCTGCTGAAAAAGACTGGCTTTACGATCTTCCGTTCCAGCATCTTTTCGCTCGGCTCGAGCGTCCCTTCCACTCTTCGGTAATTCGATTCACCCGATGTATAAATCTTTCTTCCCGACACCACCCGGAGACGATTCCTGGTCGTATCGCTGTAAAGACAGAGGGTGACCACGAGGAAAAAGACCGCCAGCATAGCCGTGATCAGAAGACCTTCCATCGCATTCATCCCAAAAAGAATGAAAGCGCCTAAAAAGAAGCCGCTAAAAACCAACGTCGCCAGAATTGCCTTGAGCCACCAGGGAAGAAAGATGAAATGAGAATCCTTCTCCGCCCGGACACTGACCTTACCCGTCTGTCCGTTGACGGCGGCCATAACGTTTCCGGAGCATATGTAATACACCGGCAGAAGCACCGGCAGCCGGACTGCGGACGATACATCCGCCTTCACACTGACGGCTTTGGTCTGCATCGCTTTCCTGGCAGCTGGGGTGTATAAAGCTTCTGCCTCCGAATCAGCCCGTTTTTTCAGATACTGATCGCCGATGTCCGGAGTCTTGACTCTCTGACCGGCGGCATAGGCAAAATCGAATTCTACGAGATCCGCTGTATCGAAGGGCTCCATTCCATCAAGGAGCAAATTATCGAGCTGGGCGGAACGATTCACGAACTCACCTGTCAGAAAGCCCTCGAACCGATATGTGCTGCCGCCATCCATCCTTTGGACATTCATATGGACCGGCCCCCGCACCAGTTCATATGGCAGATAAAAGCCCTTCAGCTCAGGCAGCAGCGGCTTCAGCTTTCCTGCCTCCCGCCTGCGCGGGTTTTGAGTGCACCATTGTTGGAGCATTTGCACCGCTTCGTCCCTTGTCAGCCGGAACGGGATAACGCTCTCCGGGATACCGGCTGCATTCAGATACTCTTTCCGGACAAGAGCCTGACCGCAGAACGGACAGGTCGAAAGGGCTTCGTTCTCCCCAAAAACAACTTTAGCGCCGCATCGGTTGCAGGAAATCGAAAACATCTTGTAGTTACGGACATCATTTCGGAGCTTTGCCGCCTGCATTTCGCGGAAGCCCTGCTTTTCCCGAATCGCCGCACCGATTTCGACTTTTCCCCCGCAGTAGCCACACAGATATTGTTGCCTAACGATATCGAACTCGGCGGGGGCTCCGCACACGGGGCAGTGGATGTCCGTAATGTGGTCTGTTGCCATGTACTCCTCTTTTCCTATGTACTGCTGCCGGTCTTTCACTTGCCCTTGTATGCCCAGCTCCGTATTCTATAGAGGAAGGTCACGATCTGGCCTCTGGTGCAGGGGGCGCTGTCTCTGAAGGTCCCGTCCGAGTATCCGCGCGTGATCCCCATCTCATTTCCCCAGAGAATAGCGGTGCGGAAGGCTGGCGTAATGTTGTCCTTGAATGGATTTACACTTGATTTCGGCTTTGGCTGATTCGCATATCTCCATATAAAGGTCATGATCTGACCACGGCTGCAGGCCTGATTGACTCCGTAGGTGCCGTTGCTGAAACCTTTGGCGATCCCATTCTGATAAGCCCAAATAACTGCCTTATAGTGGGCATGTGACGGAGTGATATCCGAGAATGGATTTTTCTTCCGCATGTTCGGTTCCGGTTTACCGGCCATTCGCCAGATAAACATCATCGCCTGGCTTCGCGTGCAGGAATCATCGATTCCAAACAGGTTGGTTCCGGAATATCCTTTTGTAATTCCATGATCGACAGCCCAATAAATTGCGTTATAGTACGGATGCTTAGGATCCCTGACATCATCAAACTGCTTGCCCGTGGTCGGCGTGCTCGTCGGTTTTGGCGTCACCGTCGGTTTTGGCGTCGGCGTGGTCGTCGGCGTCGCTGTGACCGTCGGTTTTGGCGTCGGCGTGGTCGTCGGGGTCGGCGTCACCGTGTTCGTCGGCGTCGGTGTCGCTGTGACCGTCGGTGTTGGCGTCGGCGTGCTCGTCGGTGTTGGCGTCACCGTCGATATGTCAGAAGGAACGACTACATAATCCGACGACGCCATCGGATAGCTGGCGTGAAACTCCGGCGTGTCATATTTCGAATCTCGCGTGTGCCACTCAAAGTTGTCGGTACAGCGAAGAAAGAACTCGTAGTATTCCGGTGAGAATCCAGCGTCCCAGGTAGTATCCATATTATAATAAAGCCCCTTGAGACGTACAATATTCCAGCCATGATTGCTATCCGTCCCTCCGCCGCCGTTGCCGGTAATGATTCTTACGTCAATCCCAGCCTCAAGCATCATTCGATAAAACAGACAGGCATACCCCTGACAGACAGCTTTTCCGTTAACGAGGGCCGCATATGCTGTATACTTCAGGTCATACGAAGAATCATACAGGTGATCATAGTCATATTCCACATTTTCAGTGATGTAATCGTAAATTGCCTTTATTTTTCATAATCCGTCCGTGAATCCAGATCAAGTTCGCTCATCACATCATTCAGCCGCTGGGTCAGTTCCGCCTCCTGCTGAATTGTCGTGTAATAATAAATCGCAGTATTGTATGTAAAAGACAAAGTATATGAAGTGCCGTCGCTGGTCGTATAATAAGAACCGCCAAATGTCATGTGAGAATACTGAAAACTCGCGTAGTCTCCCGCAGTCGGATTGCCATTGTGAATGAAACGGTTCTGATTGGCAATCAGATAGATCCGTTCTCTGATCTCATCCTTCTTCTTGTCAGAGATCGGGTCCGCCTGCGTATACTCGTAGGTCACTTCGCAGGAAGTCCTATGTGAGGAGATCATTTCTTCAAACGCCTGTCTGTACAGCAGTGCAAAATCCTCTTCCGTCGTCGCCACGACAGGTTCGGATGCACTGACCAAAGGCTCGTCGGAGACGTCCTCATCTGCTATCCATTCTGCTATCTCATCCGGATCAAGAATATCCGCATACAGCGGATTGACCTCAATGACAGGCTCTATGACGCCATAGTCAATGATCCGATCAGCAGATTCCGGCTGGAATGCGTGAGCTGCCGGAGCGTCAGTTCCCTCTGCGTAAGATGCAGCCGGTATAGTTGTCTGGACTTTCCCGGCACCTTGGATCTCACCGGTTTTATCGGAAGCCGGGGCAGATACCGGTACAGACAATATCATAATGAGTGTAAGGAACAAGGCTAGAATAGTTGCATATTTTTTTCGCATGATCTGACCTCCGTAGTTGATGTGTATGCCCGAAACCGGGCTTTGGCTGTGCCAGCTGTCACCAGTGAACTTCGTCATCTCCAATGTGGTCGCCATTGGTTGCTCATGAAATATCACAATTGTGGTCGCCATTCTTTGTTCGTACTATGGCTCAATTGTGGTCGCCATTCTTTGTTCATGAAATCTAACAATTGTGATCGTCATCGTTTGTTCGTACAATGGCTCAATTGTGATACTCTTTGTTTGTTCGTACAATGGCTCAATTGTGATACTCTTTTCGTATATACAATTAGAGTACCATAAATTAACATGCAGGGCAATTCTGCAGGAGAAAAGAAAAAGTATCCCCATCCAGACCGTCATCGTATAGAGAAGGACCAAGGGTTCAAGCTGATCATACGAGCCCCGGGTCCTTCTTTCGTTTTGGATTTTTTGTGACCCTCCCCCCTGTTTCAGGGTCACGGAGAGGAAAATTTGACCTGCCTGCAAGCTTCCTCGAACTTGGGCAGTCAATTTTTTTGAATTCACAAAAAATCAGGTGCTAAAATTCCTTAATCCAGCTTCATCGAGCAGTCTAAAATCGCTGAAATGAATAAACGGCGTGCCGATGGCAAGCAAAATAGCTCATTTTGGGCAGTCGAATTTCTCAAAAAGTACAGTTAGCCACCGACAACTCTCCCGCAGCAATATCCAAAACACGATTAGCGCAACATGACCCTCCCTCCAACAGGTTTAAAGTCCGCTTCCCAGCCAACAACTTGCCCGCCGACTGGTCTAAAGTTTGATTAGTAGATTTTACAGAACAGGACCCCTCCAAATGACTCCAAAACTTCTGAAGCCTTTCCGGAGGGGTTCAATTAACTCAAACAACCAATGTCTTTTCTTGCCACTTAATTTGCAACCTTAAATTCGGCAGCCCTGTAAAACGTCATCTCATTTGCCGGATCATTCCCTGCATATTGAACAGCCTCTACTTTATGTGTTCCTTCAGCGACTTCCCATTTCTCCACGAGCTTCATAGAGGCCTGATAGCCAGCCCCTGCCTGCACTCGATCCATTTCAAATCCATCAAGATAGACAAATGTCTGAATGCTTCCGTCCATATCCCACAGCTCATAATCTACATAAGCAAACGGATATGAATCCATACTCGGATAAACTATAATCTCATCGCCGTTTTCAGTTGTTCCGCTTGCGTTTCGAATATAGAATCGGCCGTCACCGATTTCCTGATATTCTCCTTCTGGAAAATCGCGTTCAAGATCAGCCGCTTCTTCACTGTTTTCGGTCACATCTGATTCAATCGTTTCAGCTGATTCAGAAGCAACATCATCATAAGTATCTGACTTTGACTCAACGGCGCTCGTTGTACTCGATGCTTCCGTATTCGTTGTCTGGCCTTGATCCGGGGCAATAGACGAACCCCCGCATGCAAATAAAGCAATGCTAACCAATACAATAACAATAGCTGAGATAATTCTTTTTTTCATGCTTGTTCTTCTCCCATTTGTTCTTTTTTGCTAAGTTTAATATCCTACTGCCGTCGCTCCATACTCTGCCTGTTCCCGAGAAAAACCTTCAAACTCCAGCTGTGAAATCAACTGTTCTCTCGAAAACGACGTAAAGGACATATAGCTTTCGGCTGCCTTTTTAGCCTGTTCATTCCAATCAGCGCCACAATTATCAACACCGTATTGAGCCTGATCAGAAGTGAAGCCTTCATATTCGAGCTGAGATTTTAATCCGCTTGCCGAGAATCCTTTGAATGAAAGGTAATCCTTGGCAGAATGAAGTGCCTGTTCGTTCCAATCTGCGCCGCAATAATCTGCTGCATAGGTTGCCTCTTCATCGGAATACCCTTCAAATTTCAGCTGTTCTACCAGGCCTGAATAGGAGAAACCTTTAAAGGACAAATAGCTTTGTGCCTGTTTTAAGGCATTTTTCTGTCCCAAAGTTGCACCGTCATCTGCAGGCACTTGCTGTTCTTCCTGCGGTTCCTGCGTGTTTTCTTGTTGACTTTGCTCCGCTGCTTCAGCCTGAGAAGGGGCGATAACGATACTATCGATTATTGGCTTAGAATACGCCCGAAATTCTTCGGACAATGAGCTCTTTTCACCGAATAAGAAAGCGTATAAACAGGAGCCGTCATGAACAACGTA
The DNA here is from genome assembly GCA_045221675.1 of Lachnospiraceae bacterium. Lineage (GTDB taxonomy): Bacteria > Bacillota > Clostridia > Lachnospirales > Lachnospiraceae > Chordicoccus. Next base: position 9,523 of record JBGUWZ010000046.1, read on the forward strand.
CATCTCACAATCCAGATCATATTCATCACCTGAATGAGATATACCTCTGACATAATAAGCTTTAAGTCCTGAAATCTCCATCGGTTTTTCTTCAAGAATTGTGTCTTGTTCTGTGTTAAAAGAACCCTTTACAAAATCCTTATATGCGTCATTTACTGAATCATCTAACGCACATGGGAACTCTGAATAAAAAACATACACTAATCCATTTCTTGAACCCGCATATGGATAATAATAAATCCCTGATTCCGCATCTGTCGGAGTCCACTCTATCGGTTCTGCGTAGGTCATATTTTTGAAGGTCCTTGTGCCGGATAATTCTGTTGGTATTATCTGGTTTTTGTTCTCATCCTGTACCACAACACTGTTGGTAACATCGCTGCTGTCTTCACCGGCATCTACCACACTTGCTGTACTTATTATTTTACTATCATCATCAACATTGACGCCTGTGCTTGAAGAACTACTGCAGCCAGCCACTAATGAGCAGAAGATCATCATTGCAATTAACATAATACATAAGTTCCAAATTCTTTTCGTATTCATTTAAAACTCCTTTCTGTTGCAGAATCGATATTTCTCTGACTGATGTGGAAACTAACTATATGCTGCTCACTTTTTCATGCTCTTTCCCTGCTCCCTCGCGCAAAAGAGTTGTCCTTATCCTCGGACGTCCTGTAGCACCTCCTGTAAATTTATGTCTATAGTATGCCAAAGGTGGGTGTCCGCATGTACGGACTGCCCACCTTTTTCTTTAGTTTCGACAATATTGCCGACCCGTAATGTGAATTTTTAAATTCAACCCCTTTGGGGTAAAACTAGAATTAACTCTTGCACACTCCTTCGTATGATATACATTATTATTTTTCTGATATTAAAAACGTTCTGTTTTTACACCGTCACCCAATCTCCCACACCACCGTCACCGTATCCGACACCTCAATATCATCCGGCTCTATATCCATATCATAACTCTCCATTGCTGCCATCAGTGCCATCCGTTTTTCCGTCATCATATCATTCCGCATGGGACTGACCTCAAAATTGATCTCTCCCCACGAATAATCAATACTCTGGATATCCTTCAGCATGACTCCGGCTGCGCCTGCCAGCAGTTCCGCTTTTTCCATTGCGTCTTTTACTGCTTTACCGAGCAGTGTATTCTTAGCAGCTTCCGTGTCCTTTACCGCATAGGCAATCCTAAATTCAGGGTTAAGCGAGCAGTTTGCAAGTGCATATAATATCTTCCCCAACCGCTTGTTGTCCGAATCAAATTCCAGCTTCAGAAGGTGCCTGAACTTATAGCCCACAAATCGCTGCTTGTACTCGCCCCTTTCCTT
>JBGUWZ010000047.1:0-10476 GCA_045221675.1 Lachnospiraceae bacterium
CCGGCTTTCGGGGTAAAGAGGCCGCATTCACCCACGCCCATGCGGGCTTCGCTCCTATGGACGTGGTACCCTGCGGTAATAATGGAAGACGGCTTTATCATGGGGCAGGAGACCGGCATCCGGGACGGCAAACCACTGCATATGGCTTTTGGTGAGAAGGGCGGACGTTGCTATTACCTGGGAGGAGAAGCGGACTGGAAATAAGCGCAGGGCAGAAAGCAGTGCGGCATACAAAGACAGGAGAGGAAGAACAGATGTCTTGCTGGAGAAGAACCACAGTACTCAGAATCCCGGCTATCGCTCTCGGGTTCGTATACTCCCGGGAGTGGGAGCAGTTCCTTGAGAAGCATGAAGAGGATTTCAACTGGGAGCCGGGGTTCTTTGCAGAAGCAATGTGCGACAGCTATGAGTACGATGAGTACTCGAAATGGCTTTCGGGGAAAGAAGGATACGAACGCAGGAAGATGCTGAGCCTGAACCTGTACCCTGACATTGTAAAATCCGTTCCGGGGCCGTTTCTTGATTTTTACCTGGATGAGATGGTGCCCCTTCCGTTCGAGGAGAACACGTACCATGAGAATGATTGCGTCAGACTGCTGACACAGGAGGAAAAGGTACAATACCTGCCCCTGTACCGGAAACTGTTCCCTGATTTTACACTGGAAAACATGGATGACGTACACTACTGCCATTACGAATGGTATGACGGGGCGGAAGCACCTTACATGTACTGACAGGCGATGAGCAGCAGAAACGGAGTGATATAATGATCATTGCCAATGAGGAAAGATTACAAAAAATCTCCAGAATCATCGACGCGATAGTCTTTGCAGCCACTACGCTTGCGATTGCAGGCGTGTTCTACGAGGGGATGACGCTGAAATGGTATGGCCCTGTAGGTATATTTGTTGTTTGCATGGACTATACGTTCCTGCTTGCAACGATCATCCATCTAATAGCGGATAGAAAAGAAAAGCGTATCAGTGTGCATTATTTCTCACTGGTTATTCTCATAATAGCAATAGTCATGAAGATAGCCGGTTTGGAATATCCTGCTGTTACACTTGTGTTGTGGTATTTTTATATCTGGTTTTTATATGGGATTACGATTATAAAGACTAATCCCACTGTCAGACGGAAGATACACTAAAGAAGGATACGAATTATTAGAGGCCCCTGTTTGAGATACAGGGGCCTCATTGTGTCAAGAAGATCAACCGGAAAATTCAAATGGCTCCTTCCATGCAGTCCTGTACGGCCTGCAAAACAAGTTTTCTTCCGCCGAGGAACATGACGATCCACCCAAAACTCTCAAATCCGGAGACAAAGCCGTTAAACGGCCAGGGGATCAGGATCTCCATCAGGTAGCCGATCCCGGCGATGATCAGCGGCGATGCCAGGATCCACGTCTTCTTAAGGGGGAACGTTCCTCTCAGGATCAATGCTATCCAGCCGATCAGCACAGCGAGTTCGAAAGAAAAGAAAGTAACCCAGTACGGGACCGCTTGTACCAGGTAGGAGCGGTTCCACAGACCCACCGCGAGATCCGTATTTCCGCGGGCAGCTTCGTACAGCAGATTGAAGTTGTGGATCAGCGTCCCGCACGCAATGTGGAAATACAGAAAGCACATGATGCCCAGGATCAGCCCAGTGATGTAGAGTCTCAGGAACCTCCGGTCCCAGACGTCTCCGCATCCGGGAAGCAGGGTGCGGAGAAATGCCACGAAGGGCAGTGCGGCAAGCGTGTAGCAGGCTGTGCCGATCAGGCCGCCGATATTAGACACCGCGATTCGCCAGTCGGCGATCGTGAGCCATCCCGAGGAGATCATCCCGGAAATGGCATAGCTGTCCTTTGGCTCGATCCCCATGCAGTAGTCGCCGATCATGGCCAGCAGCATCGCAGGGATGATCCAGAGCATCCGCCGGGCTGTCTTTTTCAGTTCGTCAGTTGTCATTTTGCTCATAATTTTGCCTTGCTGAATATTGTTGGCAGGAATTTAGGGGCCGGATTCTGATGTAACGTCAGCCTGCGGGCACGAAAAGCCCGGCTGACTGTTTTTGTTATCTTAAGGCCGATCCTTTTTTTTATACCCGCAGTCGCAGTAAGGGCCGCCAGAGGCCAGCGTGTATTTCCGGATGAAATTACTTGCGCCACCGGCCTCGCTCATGGTGTAGTCCAGATGGCACATGGCCGGAACAAATTCAAAAAGCCCCAGTTCTTTCATCATCACACAGATTCCGCACTTTGAAAACCTCGCTTCATAGCCGCTGCCATCGGGATAAGGCAGGAACTCCATGTTCCAGGAGTAAGGATTGCGGTCTGCCGCATTCAGCGCGGCGGTTGCCTTCATCGCCTTTATGTCATTCTGGCTGAATTTGTCTTTCCCAGCCATCCTGCAGAACTGTTTCATCGGTCTGGTCATCATGGCCTGTGCATAGTATTCCGTCAGTCGGTCAAGGTCCGGCTTTTTCTCCATGCTCAAGAGAAACGCCGACAGCATGGCGCAGTTCACGATGTTCATCTTGAACCGGTCCGCCTTTTCAAATTCAGGCAGTTTTTTTATGATCTTCCTGTATTTCGGCTTTGCTGATGCGGTAATCTGATCAGCCTCTTTCTCGCTGTATCCAAGAACGGACACAAGCTTGTCCCGGAAGGACCCTCTGAACAGCGCCCACATCCCCATTGGCATTCCGATATAGTTCACTTTCTTTTCTCCTACAATCATGAAAACATGTGCTGCGCCCTCGTTCCGTCAATGGATAAATGCCATCAGGGCCGTCATCCCGCAGCTTTCCTGGCCTGTACCAGCAGACCACCCATCATCCACAGGTTTCCGATGCTGATCCATCCTGTAGCAAGAGCATTGGTCAGGGCATGGTCGCCAAGGAGGCGCATCACGACCACCCAGACTATGCCTGCCAGCACGGAGAATATCCAGCACCAGCGGGGAAGGGGAGTGTGTCCGCTTCTGAAAGCCCTGATCTGGACTATTGCCGTCAGCAGGAAGAAGAACAGGAAGATGACAGTCGCAGGAAGCAGGAACCAGTCGAGCCAGCGCAGCATCTGATGCGGGGCCGTTGCAGGGGCATCCGCATAAAAATGCTTCAGAAGGTATACCGCCATGCAGCTGGGTACGTGCACGCCGCAGCCGCCGAAGGCCAGACAGCCGATGATCCCGGCACGGTATGCGTGGGCGTCCTTATCGGAATACGGCCGGATCATCCGGTAGACAGCGAACCAGCACAGGCATTCCAAAGGGATCCCGATGAGCCCGAGCAGTGCGGAAGCGAAGATTCTTCCATCCGGGATGGAGAGATATCTTGTAAGCATCATCGGGATCCCGTTTGCCGTGGGATCCGCAACGCCCCATCCAAGGAGCATGTCACCGATAAGGACCATGATCCCTGCGAAGAGGCCGAGCTTCAGTAAATGTATGATTCGCCGCCAGTCCAGCATCGGGTTTTCCATGGCTCTCCCCCATAAATACAACACATTATATTAGATTAAACTAACTATGCTGTCATTATAACATCCCCCACAAGAAGTTCAAGAATTCGCGCCATAGGAGAGCTTGAGGCGGATAGTTAATTCCTGTGATTTCAGATCAGGGCAGGTCCGTTTGACAGGCATTTGCCAGAATCGATCCGGCAGGTGCTTTTTCTGTCCGGGCACGCGATCAGCCGAAAAATGCACGTTTTCCGAGAAAATCTTAGATATATATAGTAGGGCCGGTATGCGGCTGACAGGAAGGAGGATCAGGGAGAAAGGACGCCCTGCGAGAGGCCGATGAGTATTTTCAGAAATAGAAAGAAAACTGCATACAGGATCGCCGCATGCATCATTGCGGCAATGATCACCATATCCCCCGCAGCAGCAGGAATGCAGGTATATGCGGAGGAGCGTGCGGAAGAGGAGAAAGAACAGAAAAAGGACAGGGATGATGCCGGGAAGGAATCAGAAGAAGGGAGCACCCAGGAGAGCACGGAGGCTGCGGGAGTAGAAGAGCCGGGATCGCCGGAATCTGAAGAATCTCAGAAGGAAGATCCGGCGCATCCGGAGTCTTCCGTCCGCGAGGCACTCGAAAATGAGCGTGCCATGGTCGCCGATGACGACATCCTCCTGATCCGGATCGGGTATGAGTTTGACGACGGGTCGTTTGATGAGTGGATGAGGGGGACCGGGTTCATTGTGGGGCCGAGGTATATCCTCACAAGGCAGTCCCTGATCGACACAGCATCTGACAGCGCGCTGTTTGCAAGGATCGTCAAGGAGAGGGGGGAGGCATATAAAAGAGTCGGCATCAACCTCCTGACCGGGGAGGACGCGGCAAAGCATGTCACGTACTATGTGAGCGACAGGGCGGGAAATCGCATTGAAATCTCTGACTCTTCCATGAAGAGCGGGCTCGGGCTTCTGGTGACGAAAAAGACGATGGACATCCCCGCCTGCGTGTTTTCAAAGGTAAACGTGGACGACCTTGCCGAAGGGACCGTGATCCATGCAAAGACAGCTGCCGACACCGGGGAGAAGTTCTCAGTACGCACATTTGACGGGACGGTGTACATCGACGAGGAGCAGGCTGCGGGCTTTGCTTTCCAGATGGACACGCAGGGAGGAGCGCCGATCGGAGCGCCTGTCTATGATGACAACGGGCATGTGATCGGTCTGGTCGCAAGCGATGCGCAGGATCTGACCAGCTTCAGCGAAAAGGCGCTGGAAGCATTCCTGTCAATGAACGGGGTGGACTTCCGTTCAAGCGAACAGATGGAGGCAGAAAAAGAAGCACAGCGGACGGAAGAGACTATGGACGACCTGTATAGCGCCGAGATGGATGCTGTTGATAAGGCCATGCTGGAAGAGGCGATATCAAAGGCATCTTCCGTGAATATGGAGGAATATACAGACGCATCTGCGGCAGCACTGGCAGAAGCACTGGAAAAGGCCAAATCTGTCGATGTCAGGGAGGACGCGTCGCAGAAGGAAGTTGATGACGCACTGGATGCCCTAAATGCTGCATATGAAGGACTCACGTCGAAAGGAAAGTTCAGCGGGTTTGCCGGGTTCATGGATGGTCCAGGCAGGATTATCATTGGCGTTGTCGCGATATTTGTAGGCATGCTTGGCGCAGCTGTGGTCATGGCAAAAAAAAGGATGATCCGGCCAGGCAAACTGTTTAAGAGGAAAAAAGTCAGGAATGTAAAGGATGTCGAGGAGATCCTCAGGGAACTTTCCGAAGAGGAACGTGGAAACCTTGAGTACGCGGACGATGAATTCGCCGACATGACAAGAAGGGAAAAGGACAGGGACACAAGGATCCCCCGGGATAAGGGGAAAGATGACCTTGAATATGCGGACGAGGATGAATTCACGGAAGACGAGGCAACAGATCTGGAGGCGGACAGTGAGGACGGCAGTTCTGATACGACGGTGCTCACCAGAAAGGCGTACCTGATCAGGCTCAGCAATGGGAAACGCATCCCGATCAGCAAAAAGGACTTTGTGATCGGAAAGGAAAAAGGCAAAGTTGATTACTGCATCAGTGGGGAGCCGACAGTAAGCCGCGTACACGCGCTGATCAGGAATATTGGCGGGAAATACTACATCGAAGACCAGGCGTCCACGAACTACACCTACTACGAAGGGAAGCAGATCCCGGAGTATAAGGCGGTGTACCTCGAAGACGGGCGCCGCTTCAAACTGTCAGATGTCGAATTTGAGTTTCACTTGGGCAGGGTTACGTAGAAACAGCGGAGGACGGATATGTATCACGCAATATGCTCTGACAGGGGAACCGTTAAGAAGATCAACCAGGACAGCGCGCTGTACAAGCAGGCGTCGACCGGGAACGGTGACCTTATGCTTGCGGCGGTTTGTGACGGCATGGGCGGGCTCCGTAACGGGGAGGTTGCCAGTGGCGAGATGATAAAGGCGCTTGCGGCGTGGTTTGATAACTATCTGCCGCTCCTTGTGAAAGGGGGGATCACGGATGAGGTACTGGTCGAAAGCCTGAACAGGCTGATCACGGACGAAGACGAAAGGATAGCTGAATATGGTGAGGAGAACGGGGAGTGCGGGACGACGCTTGCTGCAGTGGTCGCATATGGCGGCAAGTACCTGTGCGTTAATGTCGGGGACTCCAGGGTCTACAGGATCACGGATGACGAGACCCTGCAGCTGACCCATGACCAGACAGTCGTCCAGCAGCTGATCGACTCCGGAAGGATCACCCGGAAACAGGCAGAAATACATCCGGACAGGAACATCCTCCTGCAGTGCGTCGGTGCCGGAGGGGACGTGGTCCCGGAATACGGCGTGGGAGAATACGATAAAGGAGACGTATTCCTCGTATGCAGTGACGGTTTCCGGCATAGGCTGGCGGCAGAGGAGATGAAGCAGATCTTCGGGGTCAGGATGGATACGGAAAAGAAACTGAAAGCCGCCGCAGAAAGGGCGGTGGAAGCAAACATGCAGCGGAAAGAAAGAGACAACATCACCGTAGTGGCAGTGAGAATGTGAGGAAAAAATGGGATACGGACAAACAAGAAGTGACTGGGAAGCAAGAGAACGGGCCGAGAAAAGGTTAATAGAAGCGGTTAAGGCAAATAATCTAAGGGTGCAGAGGCCAAATGGAAAAGTCTTCAACATCAGTCAGAACAAATACTTTTCCGCCAGGTTTGATTCCACAGCGGAAATGTATAAATTCCTGCACGAGTTTCTTCATAATGGGGAGTTAATTCGCCCGGAGATTGGCGTTTCAAATCCGAAGCCAGTGCAGTTTAAGAGGGGATTTATGTTTCCGGCTGATATATATCTCACCAAAGAGGGGGAGGAGCTTATGGTTGCATCAGAAAAGAAGCTCGGAAAAAAGATCGAGCAGTTCTTTGAAGAAAAAAAGGTTCCTGCCATCGAGTTAACAGCCGGGCTGGATCATGAAGATGTAAAGAGAGTTGGCATTTTACTTTTGAAGGATTCAATTAACAATAAATCTATGTCGATCATTTTTACCGGAGGGGCCGAAGAACGGGAAATCCAGCATTTCAGGGAACAGTTTTTCATGGGACATAAATCCAGAAAAGTTCAGGGGACTCAAATTTAGAAAAGTTGACAAATCCTGATAACTGCGCTATTTTGTTCTAAGTTTTTGGGGATCATAGCAGATTTGCAAACTGCAAAAGGGGCAAAAGAAGTTGAAAAGGAGTTTAGAAGCCATGGCAGAGGCAAAGAAGACAAAAACAACAAAAGCAGCGACAAAGACCGTAAAGGAAGCCGCACCCAAGACGGCAGCTAAAAAGACAGCAGCGAAGAAGACTGAGACCAAGACAGAAGCAGCCAAGAAGACTACTGCAAGGACAAGAAAAGCAGCCGTGAAGGAGAACATCTCCATCCAGTTCGCCGGCAGAGAGTACACCAAGGAGCAGCTTGTCAAGATCGCGAAGGATGTATGGGAATTCGACCTGAAGAAGGATTCCTCAGATTTCAAGGAAGTGCAGCTGTACGTGAAGCCTGAGGAAGCGAAGGCATATTATGTGATTAACGGCACTGAGACAGGAAGCTTCGACATTTGATCGAAGTTGCGAATGATCACAGGAATAGAGAAGGATGAATGTGGGAGCTATGTTCCGGAGCGTCGGGATGTGGCCCCCTCTTTTGTTTGTGCCGTCGTCAGTAAGAAAAACCTGTAAAATGAGATAAGTGGAAGGATGCAGGGGACTTAAGTAAGCCTTGGATGTGTTCCTCGCTGATGAGCAGCTGATCAATCAGACTGCATGGTTCCTGACGCTCCTGTGCTGGCACGCCCCTGTAATAGGCGTGATCAACATGGTAACGGCATATTTTCAGGCCCTTGGAAAAGCAATGAACTCCCTGGCTGTAACAATGATGCGCAATGCAGTGCTTTTCATTCCCGGCGTTATCATTATGAACAGATTGTTCGGACTTAACGGAGTCATTCTAACACAATTCGCAGTGGAGGCAGTTCTGGCTGTTATCTGTATCATAATGTATATTGCGTCTCCTCCATTTCCTGTATCCTGACGCTGTCCTTTTCACAGATACTTATAAATATTTGGAGATGCTAATAGTATCTGCAGCAACAGAGATCAGTAAGATGATGAGAAGAAGATAGGGCTCATAAAGGGTCTATCCACCCATGCACATGCCAGATTATTTGGGTGACAACGAAAATTGAGGCACGGAAAAGCCCTCCTTTCCTTGCTTTTTTGGGTGACAAACCCGCTCCTAAACGGTAGGTCGGGTGTTCGAGTCACCTCGCGGACGCGCATAAAAGGACCGGGAACAGTAGTTGATGCTGTTTCCGGCCATTTTTTTGGCTGATAACTTATATCAGCTATGTATCAAACCGTATACTCCGTGTCCAATACGCTCAATTTTACCTGCTTCGCATTGTTTCTTCAAAGCGCGAAGAAGCTGCCGCTTGCTGCAGCGAAGCACTAATGCGGTGGCTTCGATGCCCTCAATGCGATGGTTTCCGGATATTTGCATATAGCGCATAAGCCGCTCTTCGATCGTGGAAGAGGGAATTTCAATCTCGGACTGGAAGGAAAATTTATCTGTCAGGGAACGAATTATCGAGTGGAGAAATTTAATGTCTTTATCCAAGGCTGCCCGATTTGGTTCGATAGGAAGAGCAAGGCACCGGATCCGGCTGCGGGCTTCTGCAAAAAACTGCGTCTCTGTGCCCGTCGCATACTCAAAATCTCCAAGCAGCATTACATCGGATCTGGCGCTAATCGGCAGATAGCGTCCGCTCTGATTCAGGCCGTAGAGGTAAATCGTTCCGTCCAACAGCAGAAGGAGACAATCTGCGGGCTGCATCGGAGAACATAGGAATTCACCTTCCTCATAGAAGCGCAGGTGAAACGCTGAAGGAGGCTGCGAGCAAAAATCTGTTATATGCTCTTTTATATAGCAGTTATATACTGTCTCCGGATCTCTTATGATTTTCATTCGTTTTCCTTTTTTCAAATCCAGTCAATTATATATTAAAAAGTGACATGTGTCACTTTTATTATAACATGTCTTTTTTATACTATGGATAATTGACAGTATCGGATTTTTAGAACGCCTTCATTAAGGCTCGCTCTGCGAGTCATGATTGAGAGAGGAGGGAATACATGGACGAAACGATTTTTGAACAGGGATCTGTAGCTAAAGCTTATTTCACTTTTTCCATTCCGCTGGTGACAGGGTTCATTATCACCATGTTATACAATATCGCGGACACATATTTCATTGCCCGGACGCAGGATGTCAACCTGATCGCGGGCGTTTCACTGTGCGCGCCGGTCTTTACGCTTCTTATGGCGTTTGGAAATATTTATGCGCAGGGCGGGTGCACTTTGGTATCGCGTCTGCTGGGACAGAAGGATGCGCAGGCTGTGCGCCATTGCAGTACTTTCAGTGCCTATATCGCTATTTTGACAGGCGTCGCAGTCTGTGCAGTTATGTTGTTGTTCAGCAGGCCGATCCTTACGCTGCTCGGCGTCAACGCCAGTTCCTTCACCTATGCCTACGACTATTATAAGTGGCTGGCATTAGGTGCGCCGCTGATCGTCTTCAATTTCGTTCCTGCCAATTTCCTGCGCTCAGTAGGCAAATCCAAGGAGTCCATGATCGGCTCTGTTGCCGGGACAGTAGTCAACATAGTCCTGGACCCGATCCTGATCTCCGTTTTTGGCTGGGGAGCAAGCGGAGCGGCAATTGCGACAGTAATGGGATATGTGGTCACAGTATTATACTATCTCTACATCTGGCTTCGGTTCTGTCCTATGTTTTCACTTCGTCCGGGAGAAATGAGAATTTCGGTAGCACAGGTGGGACAGATTTTTGGAATCGGCATACCTGCTGCGATTACAAACCTGACACAGAGTTTCAGCATAGTGATGACCAATCAGCTGCTTCTTCCTTATGGGAATGATAAGATCGCTGCAATGGGTGTCGTTCTTAAGGTCATTATGGTTGCCGTTCTCTTCATTGTCGGCTTTTCTTTTGGAGGCCAGCCAATCATCGGATATCTCTACGGAGCCGGAAACAGGAAGCGTCTGTCTGAACTGGTGAGCTTTACATTCCGTTTCCTGTGTGGACTCGGGCTGGCATTGACAGCGGTATTCTTTGTCTTTGCTCCGGGAATGATCCGTCTTTTTCTGAAAGACGCGGCACTGGTCGACACAGGTGTCCTGATGCTCAGGGTGCAGTCAGCAAGCCTTGTCCTTGTAGCGGTCGTCATGTTCATGACCATCCTTGCGCAATCTACCGGACAGGTTCTCTATTCTCTGATCCTTTCTGTCAGCCGTCAGGGAGTGGTTTTTCTCGCGGTTCTGTTTATTGCCTCCCGTCTGGCGGGGTATTATGGCGTTATTGCCGCGCAGCCGGTCGCGGATCTTATAACAGCTATTATGGCAGCAGCTCTTTATGCGGGCGGGCTGCGAAGAAAGCTTTTTCCTGATCAATCAGAG
>JBGUWZ010000048.1:0-8078 GCA_045221675.1 Lachnospiraceae bacterium
TTATTACATGGCAAGTCGTATTTTCGAAGTGCCGGAAGTAAAGATGCTCATCGATGCGGTCGCCGCGTCCCGATTTATTACGAAGGAGAAAAGTGATGTCCTGATTGGAAAGCTGTCAAAGCTTGTGAGTAAACCGCAGGCCGAGACGCTCGTCCGCTATATGTATACGGCAAATGTACTCAAGCCGGACAACGAGCAGATCTACTATGCCATTGATGTGATCACGGATGCCATAAATACAGGAAGGCAGGTCAGGTTCCAGTATTATGACTATCTGCCGACCAAGGAAAAGATCCTTAGAAATGACGGGGAATACTACTATTTGAGCCCGATTGCCATGGTGTGGGATGACAATCATTATTATGTGATTGGACACTCGGAGAAGCATCCGGAGCCATTTGTAATTAATTTTAGGATCGATCGCATTTGCCATGCGGAGATTACCGAGGAGCCGTCAATACTCCCTGAAGATGGCTTCGGCGTGGAGGAGTACGTGAACCGCCAGTTCCGGATGAATGTCGGGGAGTCTCTTGAGGTGGTTCTTGAGTGCCGGAATGAGCGCATGCGGGATGTGATTGACCATTTTGGCGAAGAGGTGGAGACCTGGGTGGCGGATGAAGAATATTTCCGTGTGAGAGCGCAGGTGGCGGACAGCCCGACATTCTATAGCTGGGTGTTTGGGTTTGTCGGAGATATCCGGATTCTGGAGCCTGCCTCAGCTGTGAAGACATATCGAAAAATGCTGTATAAAGGGCTGAAATTATAAATTATGATAATAGCTACTATCACTTTCAAGCTCCACGCCCCCTGGGTCCACAGCCTGAAAGAAAAAAGAATGATTGTAAAAAGCATACTCGCAAAGCTGCAGAACCGATTCCATGTTTCTGCGGCTGAAATCAATGAGCAGGACACGCATCAGATCATCGTGATCGGTGTTGCCGCCATCGTTCCGCACAATGCCCAGGCAGACAGTCTGATGGAAAGTATTTCACGATTTGTCGAGGAAAATTGTGAGGCGGAGATTATCGACGAAGAGCGCGAGCTGCGCTAAAAGAAGAAGTGAGAGAAGTTATGCATTTTGGATTTTCGTATGTTGGCCTGATTTTCCTTGTCATGCTGATGCTGCCAAACATCATGTGGACAAAGAATCAGCCGAAGGATTATGAAAAATATGTCGTCAACGAAAATAAGGTATTGTTAGCCTTCGAGAGAGTCGGAGAAGTTCTGGTTTCCGGCATTGCTCTGGTTTTTTCTGATTTCAACATTAAGCCGTGGTCGAATTGGTCGTGGTGGCTGGTGATGGCATTTGCACTGATGATACTATATGAGATTTTTTGGATCAGGTACTTCAGAAGCGAAAAGACCATGAAGGACTTTTACAGCAGCATCCTTGGCATACCGGTTGCGGGCGCAACGCTGCCGGTACTGGCCTTTTGCCTCATGGCCATATATGGGAAGAACATTCTTCTCGGTGTTGCGGTTATCATATTGGGAATCGGGCATATCGGCATTCATTTGATGCATAAGAAGGAGATTGAGAGGCCTGCAATATGATCGGTCTAATAATCGGAGTAATAATTACCGGCGGGGTCGGCGTTCTTCTTATCGTTCTGGGCTTCTTGCTGTGGAAGAAGGAAATGATTACCATATTGCACGATTATCATGTGGATAAGGTTTCTCCTGAGAACAGAAAGGCTTTTTGCAAATTATCCGGAATCGGTCTAATTGTAATCGGGCTTAGCTTATTAATCACAGCCGGGATTCTTGGCATCACGGATTCTGCGTATAGTTTTATTTGCTTCGGTGTTGGCTTTGCTGTAGGTCTGTTCGCGCTGGTTGCAGCGGGTATGATGTATAATCAATAATGTATTCGGCATGAAGGCGAGAATTATAGAGAATTATATGTGCTGCAAAATTTGGCGAAGATAGTATTACTGAGGGAGAAAACATATGAAGAACCAATATGTAGGTGATATCGGAGACTATGGCAAATTCGGCCTTCTGCGCTTTTTGGCAAACCGCGGAATAAAGATTGGCGTTAACTGGTATTTGACGGATGACGACGGGTCTTCAGACGGCAAGTTTACGAAATATCTGAAGAATCCGGATGAGCGTTACTATGACCCGGAGCTATTCGATGCCCTTAAAGAAATCGCTTTTCGCAAAGATAAAACGGTAGAGATGGTTGAAGATGCCGGGATAATTCCCGGGGCAGCCTATTTCAGTGAAATGTTGAAGCCCGGACTTCTTGAGGCAAATGCAAGAAAATGGGACAGACGCCTCTGGTTCAACAATTCGACACTGCTTCTGGAGGATGCAGAGTTGATATTTGCGGATCCCGATAATGGTATCAGTTATCGAAAAGCGGCGAGCAATAAAGGCAGCGAGAAGTATGTCCTGCCGGAAGAGGTCGCTGAGTATTACTGCGCTGGTCGCGATGTCGTCTATTACTGCCATAAAGGCCGCCGGAAAGCGGAAGACTGGGAGCAGGCAAAGATAGAGATCCGTCAGTATCTTCGAGATGCCCAGATCTTGGCTGTGACCTGCCACAGGGGAACACAGAGATCATACATCTTCGTTCTTCACCCAGACAGTTTCCGAAAATATGAGAGTCTGCTCACGGACTTTATTGCATCCGCATGGGGGAAAATGTTCACGATGGAACCGGTCGCCGGTAATCTTCCCGCTGACAGGATGAAGAAGAAATTAACCGCCCCCAATATATCCCTCGAACCACTGGACACCCGCTTCTCTGTCTGCAAGGTATCGGATTATTCCGGGATAGATATAGCTCAGCCATTTGTCTTCACCGCGACCACAGATGAAGAAAACTCGCTTGTCTGTCCCGCGGAAATAGTCCCGGACAATACCGTGGTCCGCGAGGACGGCTGGAGAGGGCTCAGAGTGTGCGGCACGCTGGATTTTTCCCTGATAGGGATCCTTGCCTGGATTGCTGAGACGCTGGCTGCAAATGAAATCAGCATTTTTGCGATTTCTACCTACAACACGGATTACGTCCTTGTGAAAGAGGAGAATTTTGACAAGGCTTTAGAAGTTCTGAAAGGCAAATAATACGGTGTTAGTACTGAAGGAGCTGTATCAATGAAAATTATGGTCAGCGCCTGTCTAACGGGCGAAAACTGTAAGTATAACGGTGGAAACAACCGAAATGAGAAGGTTCTCCGGCTGATGGCGGACAATGACGTGATCACTGTCTGCCCGGAGCAAATGGGCGGGCTCCCGACGCCGCGGATCCCCGCTGAGATTAAAGACGGTGTGGTCACAGCCAGGGACGGCAGGATCGTAGATGCCCAGTTCCGTGCCGGTGCAGCGAAATGCCTGGAGATTGCCGTGCGTGAACAGCCGGACCTGATCGTGCTGCAGTCGCGAAGCCCCAGCTGCGGCGTTAAGCAGCGGTATGATGGCACTTTCTCCGGAACACTGGTAGACGGAGCCGGCGTGACTGCGCAGCTCCTCTTGGAGAATGGATTCCGATGTGTTGATGTGGAGGATTTGATAGAAATTCATCATGGTGTCATGATCCGAAAACTGTGTGCCGAAGAGAGTGCCTTACTGAAGGATTTCCTGTATGAGGCAATCTTCGTTCCGGAAGGTGTAGAGGCTCCGCCCAGAGATATCGTGGAGCGCCCGGAACTGCGGATTTATTACGATGATTTTGGCACCGGTCCTGCGGATCGCTGCCTTGTGGCCGAAGCGGATGGCCGCGTGGTGGGAGCCGTATGGACAAGGATCATGCAGGATTATGGGCATGTGGATGACGAGACGCCGTCATTTGCCATATCGCTGCTTCCGGAATACAGGGGGCGGGGAATCGGAACAAGACTGATGAGGGAGATGCTCTCTCTGCTGAAAGAGCACGGCTACAGGCAGGCGTCGCTGGCTGTGCAGAAAGCGAACTATGCGGTCAGGATGTATAAGCATGTCGGATTTAAAACCATAGATGAGAATGCGGAAGAATATATAATGGTGTGCAGGCTGTAAGTAACCGGAGTGCAGGATAACCGTCTCTCTGACTTGATGCATAAGAAGGAGATAAAATGAATAAGCACCTGTGCGGATAGGAAAATCCTATTTGCACAGGTGCTATATTTTTACGAAGAAAAGCGCCAATACTTAATTTCGAACATTGCAGTTTTTATAGTTCCACTCATAGTAGCAAAGGTTACGGCAGAAATCATCATCAAATGTGCCGCCGGTTTTAGCACATCTGTAGCAATTCCAACTCTCATAATATCCCGACTCTATCCGCAGCAGATAAGGGCAGCTTCCGCTTCCAACAGGCTGTCCCCACGCCTTCTGCTTGTCACGCTGTCTCTCGGCATCATAGTCGGAATTTCGGCGGCTTTCCTGCCTGCCTGATTTCTGTGAGCTGCCGGATGAGCTATCGGACCCACCGCTTCGAGGACGCAGAAAGAGACCGTACAAAAGAGCAAAGCCAATGCCTACAGAGATGATTGGAGATAAATCTGTCATCAGCTCTTCAGATACTTCCAGACCACCGTTCATTCCTGTAACGACGATGTAGGCAACTATACAGACTACAACACTGGCAATAGGAGAAATTCTCCTAAATATGAACATGCTGACAACGAACAGCAAAATAGCGGTGATAACCGGGTGACTATAATTTCTTCCGCCTAAATCAGTTAGAATCATTAGTGGTACCAACAAAATACAACAAAAACACAGTACACTAATCATAAAGTTAAAAAGTTTATCAAGCATATCATACCCCTCTCTAATACTGTTGAAATAAGACAATAGATACATTGAAAAATATATTTGCCGCCCGCTAAATGATAGCTGTTCTTGTATGTATAGGCACTGGCTTGCTTATTGTATCATAACTGGAGCAAATATAACATCGTTTGTCGGTATAGTATTGCAAACTATCTCTACAAGCCTAATAATATGAGAAGTAATAGCAGACTAAACCAATGCGCTGATGTGGAGGACTTAGTTGAAATGCATAATGGTGTAATAATTCGAAAACTGATGACCGAAGAGCATGCTTTACTGAAGGACTTCCTCTACGAGGCAATCTACATTCCGGAAGGTGTAGAGGCTCCGCCCAGAGATATCGTGGAGCGTCCGGAGCTGCGGATCTATTATGATGATTTTGGCACCGGTCCCGCGGACCACTGTCTTGTAGCCGAGGCGGGTGGCCGTGTGGTGGGAGCTGTGTGGACTAGGATTATGCATGATTATGGGCATGTAGATGACGAGACTCCCTCATTTGCGATTTCACTATATAAAGAATATCGTGGAAAAGGTATCGGGACAGCATTGATGCGCCGGATGCTTGGATTGCTTAAGGAGCACGGCTTTCGGCAGGCGTCGCTTGCTGTGCAGAAAGCGAACTATGCGGCCTCGATGTATAAGCATGTCGGATTCGAAACCATAGATGAGAACGAGGAAGAATTTATAATGGTGTGCAGGCTGTGAGTAATCGGGGCCTATGCAACTATGGAAAATAATGAAGCTGTGAAAAAACTCGGAATTATTTGTTTGCGTCAGCTGCTTATGCTATGACAGTAGAAAATAAAAAAGAATTATTTCTACTGCCGTTTCTGAGTGATTTCCAGCTCAAATTGCAGTAGTTTGAGCTTGTTTTGTTGGATTCGACTGTCATCAAGCTATAAAAAACAGTAGCCAATTCCAAAAACAAAAAATGTACTGTCTCGACTTGATGTATCGAAAAGAGGCTGTGAATTAACGAATCAGTTTCTTCACAGCCTCATTCTGACGGCGACCTCGCTGACGGCGGCTGGTATGCTGTCCCTCAGATGACTTATGGTGCGACGCCGGTCAATCACGGTTTTTTCAGGATTATTTCCACGTCCTTTTTCCGGAAAGCCACACCGTATTGGAAAATGTTTTTAATTCCCTGGGAAATCATGTCTGTTTCATAGCGGTTCTGTTTGATTTGCAAGAGAGCACCTTCAGCCAGTTTGCGCAAATCAGCATTTTCGTCCTTTGAAACTTTGAGCTCCATCAGGATTCCCGGCAGGCTGCTGTTTTTCGGGATCAGCTGAATATCAAATCTTCCATCCCCTGATTCTCTGTTGGAACGAACATAATAGCGGTTATTTAAAATGGCGATAAACCCAAGAACGAGTCCCTGGTAAAAAATCTCATCTGTAGTGTCAAAGAAGCTGACAGTCTGCCGGAGATACTCTTCGATGTATTTCGCAAGCTTAGCCTCATCCTGTTCATAAAAGGCCTGCTGTATGCGGGCAGCGGTAGATTCTGTTTCCGGAATGCACCACCGTGTAAGAATCTCTTTCTCATATACGAAGGAGATCTCCTTGTTCGGGATGGAGACGTTACAGATATAATTCCCGTCGCTCTGCGGAGAAATCCCCTCATTTTTTAGGTAGCCTGTCATTAAAAGGAAGCTGTATATGCTTGATGGATTGTGAAGGATTTCCGGATAAATCACACCGGTATCAACGTAAGTGGTGACCTGCCCTCCTTGAAGGAGCTTTTTCAGGGATTCCATGGTTTCGGGGGTTGCTGTTTTCAGAATATCACCAATGATCGCATTGTTTCCTGTGGATTGCCAGAACGTTTTCGGGAAGAAATGTTCATCGGCATAATTGATGATGGACCAGGGATTGAACACATCGCTGTTTCCGAATCGATATCCGTCATACCATGATCTTGCTTCCGGCATTTTTTCGGGACAGCCATAGTATGCCAGCATTTCTTCGACTTCGTTTGCGGTAAATCCGAAGTAGGCGCTGAAGCGGTCATCCATGATCGTATTGACCTTCAGGTTATTCATGCCGCTGAAAATGCTTTCTTTTGCCACACGGAGAATTCCGGTAAGGAAACCATATGCCAGGTGAGGGTTGTCCTTAAATGCCCCGGAAAAAAGATTCCGGATAAATCCGATGACTTCTTTATAATATCCTGCTTCGTGTCCCTGCTGGATCGGTGTATCGTATTCGTCTATGATGATGACAGCCGGCATGCCGGCTTGTTTATGCAGCATGGAGGAAAGAACGGAGAGCGACCTGGCCAGTTCCACTTCTTCGGCAGCCCCTGATATGATTTTTGTATAGAAGGATTTTTCATAATCTGTGCATTTCCCGCTTTCTCGAAGTTCAGCGTGCCTTGAGTATTCCATGCGGATAATTTCGGAGATATCGGAAAGAGCATTCTCCCAGGAAGCGTATTTTACATCCTTAAACGTCAGGAAGATGACCGGGTAGCAGCCTTGGTGCTTCCGGTATGTCTCCCCGCACGACCAGATTTTTTTATCCTTAAACCAACAGGAAGTATCTTCTTCTGTCTTCTCAAAGAAAACCCGGAGCATATCCATGTTCAGTGTTTTGCCGAAACGGCGCGGTCTTGTGAACAGAGATACCTTGGGAAGGGTGTCGACAAAATCCCGGATCAGGAGCGTCTTATCTACATAATAGTAGTTCGATACCGCCTCAACATAACTGGATATGCCGACGGGGAGCGGCAGCAGGGACCGGGATGTTTTCGAGGGCTTGCGGACCGGCTGCAGGACGTTTTCCGGCACGACCCAGGAGCGGCCCTTTTTCACGGCCCCCAGTATTTCGCCGGACTTGCACATCTGCTGTACCCGCCGGACAGAGATATTCCATTTATGGGCGGCTTCATTTACGGACATATAAACCATGATGACCCTCCGTTTACTTGCGTGTTCACACTAATTGTTTCGCGAAATAGCGTACCATATTTCGCGAAACAAAGCAACTTAAATGGCGAAATGCCGGGAAAGGAGTATGTCCTATGATTCTTACAAAGGTGACTGCTTCAAAGCAGTAATTTTAGTTGAGCGCTAAGCTGATTTAATTAAAAACGAGTCAGTGAGACTGCCTATGCACTTTGATTAGACCTTTATGTGGTACTGCATATGTGTGTTATTTTACAAGATCGACTGCCGGCTTCTTGATTACAAGGTTTAACCTGATAATTTACTGAAGGCAAGGCTGAAATGAACCTCCACCCCCATGCGGTGCTGAACCGCGTCCTATGGAGGTGGTATCAAAGCCCTTCGGGCTTTAAGCCCCTCCGGGTCT
>JBGUWZ010000049.1:0-139884 GCA_045221675.1 Lachnospiraceae bacterium
GTGTCGGAACTGGCAGACGAGCAAGACTAAGGATCTTGTGCATAATGCTTGCGTGTGGGTTCAAGTCCCATCTTCCGCATCAATAAATGAAAAAGAGCTGAGGTAAATACCTCAGCTCTTTCTCATTTATCAGGCCGAGGAGGCCCTTGAACCCATGGTTCAAGGTCTCCTCGCCCTGACGGGCTTCGTCGGTCGGTTCGGTGGGAAAAAGGTCCCCCGGACCTTTTTCTTTTTCCACCTCACCCCATCTTCCGCATGATAGTTTTGCCTGGGGTGCTGTTTTTTCATGCGGAAGGAGACAGAACCCAGTGGGTTCTGTCTCCTCGGCGCGTAGCGCCTACGTCGGTCGGTTCGGTGGGAGATAGGTCCAATGAAATCTTTCGATTTCTTCAAAAAACATAGTACGCATTCTGAGCATTGTAGTATAATATACATATATGTTTATCGGCACCCGGTGCCATCATTCACTTTCAGGAGGAGACAATATGAGAATTCTTGTATGCAAAAAGTGCGGAAATATGGTAGCTGAACTCAAGAAGGGCACATGTCCGGTAAAGTGCTGCGGTGAGCCGCTTGAGGAACTCACAGCCAACACAACAGATGCAGCCCAGGAGAAGCATGTTCCGGTCATCGAGCAGGACGGCAGCAAGGTCGTTGTGAAAGTCGGAGCCGTGGCTCATCCGATGCTTGCGGCTCACTATATCGAGTGGATCGCGCTGGAGACAAAGAAAACCATCATGAAGGCAGATCTGGCTCCGGAAGAAGCTCCGGAAGCAGTTTTCGCGCTCGCGGAAGGTGACGAAGTTGTAGCGGCATATGATTACTGCAACCTCCACGGTCTGTGGAAAGCAGAAGCATAAAGTGGATTTACAGGCCCGGGGCAGAGCATTGGATATGCATCCTGCCCCGGGTTTTTCATGGGCTGCGGCGGAACATAGGCCGCTGGGACTCAGATGGAAATTGTGTCGGCTGAAGCTGACCAAGACCCGCGACCCTGTGCTGCAGGCGCAGACAAAACCTGCCAACTTGTTCCGCGGGCGAGAATAAACTGGTTTTGGAGAGAAAAATATGAAGCTGCTAACTTTTATGGATAATGGTTATGAGACTCTCGGGGTTCTTTCAAATGACGGAAAGCTCGTGTACTCGCTGCCGGATATCGGTGTATCCTACTTTAATATGAATGATCTGGTGGCCAGACTGACGGAGGAGGACCGCAGGATCATCACGGAGTTCCTCTCTGCACCGGATGAGGAAGGAATTCCCTACAGTGAGATTGTAAAGTGCGCGCCGATTCCGCGGCCGTCTCAGGATGTGATCTGTCTCGGTGAGAACTTCCGGGCACATACGAAGGAGGCGGAGAGGTATTCGAACCGGGCTTTCGGCGGCGAAAAGAAACTGCCGATCTACTTTTCCAAGCGAGTGGGGGAGGCAGTGGCCGATTTCGGAGGCATACCCGCCCATGCGGACGTAACACAGAAGCTGGACTATGAGTCTGAGCTGGCTGTCATCATCGGCAGGGAAGCTTATAAAGTGGCGGAGGAGGATGCGTATGATTACATTTTCGGATATACGATCCTCAACGATATCAGCGCAAGGGACGTGCAGACCGGTCACAGACAGTGGTATCTGGGCAAGAGTCTTGACGGCTTTACCCCGATCGGACCATGGGTCGTCACAGCGGATGAGATTCCGGGCAGACCGTGCCTGCAGGTCAAATCTTATGTCAATGGGATACTTAGACAAAACGGGAACACCGATGACTTTATATTTGACATCCCCTACTGCATAGCGGAACTGTCCCAAGGAATGAAACTTCTTCCGGGTACGATCATAAGCATGGGGACTCCGGCAGGTGTAGGCATGGGATTTGATACGCCCAGATTTCTCTCTGTCGGCGATACCGTCGATTGTGAGATCGAGGGAATCGGAACACTGCATAATACGATTGTAGAATGAACTGCATTGTCGTGTGGAAAGAATACACAGCAACCTGCAGCTGACATCCTTTATATTTAAAGGTAAGGCTATCTCACAGTTGGACTTAACTGATATTCCGCTGAAAACAATCGAATAATTAGATGCTGAGCCTCTATTGTATACACTCTGGCTGTGTTTTTCGTGACAGAGTGCCCCTTTTATGATAGAATGTCACAATTAGCTGACTGACTTTGCATGGGAGGCAGCTGTGCCATTTCTTCCGTGCAGAGGAATAAATAAAAGGAGGTACTCAAATGGCAGCATATTCAAAGAAAGTGACCCCCGAGCATGTGGAGCTCTCTGAGCTTTGCCGTG
Source organism: Lachnospiraceae bacterium (assembly GCA_045221675.1). GTDB lineage: Bacteria > Bacillota > Clostridia > Lachnospirales > Lachnospiraceae > Chordicoccus. The sequence goes on from JBGUWZ010000049.1 coordinate 2,293, forward strand.
CGCAGTCTACTATCGACCATACATTATACGCAGTTAAGGATGTCAAGAGGGGGCTCCGGGATCTGAACGGCAACGGCGTTGTCGCCGGTCTTACACAGATTTCGGAAATTAATGCTTTCAGATATGAAAACGGCAGGAAGATTCCGATAGAAGGCGAACTCTTTTACCGGGGTATCCCAATCGAAAAACTAACAAGCGGTTTTATAGACGAAAAACGTTACGGGTTTGAGGAGACCACATATCTGCTTCTTTTCGGCTCCCTGCCGAATGAGAAGCAGCTGAAGGATTTTCGGCAAATGCTGGTCACCGGGAGATCCCTTCCCACAAACTTCACCAGAGATGTCATAATGAAGGCGCCGAGCAAGGACATAATGAATTCACTTGCGAAATCCGTGCTGACACTGGCATCCTACGACAAATACGCGGATGACACATCCCTCGAAAATGTACTCCGCCAGTGCGTCAACCTCATCGCGACATTCCCGATGCTGGCGGTCTACGCCTATCAGGCTTACAACCACTATGAACTCGGTCACAGTCTCTATATCCACAATCCGTCCAGAAAGCTGGGAACTGCGGAGAACATACTGAGGATGCTCCGCCCGGATAAGAAGTATACTGAGATCGAAGCACGGGTCCTGGACCTTGCTCTGGTTCTTCATATGGAACACGGCGGCGGTAATAACTCGACATTCACAATGCACGTCGTCACTTCCTCGGGAACGGATACATACTCAGCGGTGGCAGCATCTCTGGCTTCCCTGAAGGGACCGAAGCATGGCGGCGCTAACATCAAAGTCATGCAGATGTTCAAAGATCTCCGGGAAAATGTAAAAGATCTGAAGGACGACGATGAGATCCGCTTCTATCTGAACAGGCTGCTTTCCAGAGAGGCATTTGACCGGAAAGGGCTTATTTACGGATTTGGTCATGCGGTATACTCGATTTCCGATCCGAGAGCGAAGATATTCAGGCAGTATGTGGAGAAGCTGGCAGTGGCAAAAGGAGAGGAGGAGACGTATGACCTCTACAGCAGAGTCGAACGCCTCGCACCGAAGGTCATTGCCGAGAGGCGTCATATTTACAAGGGCGTATCCACGAATGTTGACTTTTATTCCGGACTTGTATACGACATGCTGGGATTGCCTGTCGAACTGTATACGCCGATATTTGCAATCGCAAGAATCGTCGGATGGAGCGCGCACCGGCTGGAAGAGCTTATCAATATGGATAAAATCATACGTCCTGCTTACGTGAGCGTTTCAAGCCGGGCAGATTACGTCCCCATGAAGGAAAGAATCTGACAATAGAGTGAATCTTTCCTCAATGAGATAAAATTATTTGAGCAATTCACATAAAAAGAGTATAATAGAATCGATAGAGTTGTTTACTTATATGATTTCAATCTAAGCAGAATAAAGGACAGCATTATGGATAACATTATTCTCGAAGGGTTTATGGGTTCCGGAAAAAGCGCGGTGGCAAAAGCGCTTTCGAAGAGATTGGAGCTGCCTCTGGTTGATGTCGATAAGATGATAGAGGCAAAATTGAAGATGAGGACGACTGAAGTCTATGACAGGTTCGGAGATGCGTATTACCGGGCTATGGAGACAATGATCCTGATCGAACTTCGGTCCGGAGTAGAGCGTTCTGTTATTGTTCTTGGCAGCGGTCTTGCTCTGATGCCTAAGAACGCTGAATATCTGAAAGAACTTGGAACAGTCTATTATCTGAAAGTAAAACTTGATACTGTGGTCGCCAAGCTGGCAAAGCAGGAAAAACACGCGTGGCTGCGAGCCGGTGATCTTGAAGAGCGTGTCAGTAAGATGATGAAGGAGCGCGAGCCTGCTTACAGGCGTATTGCAAATGTAACGGTCGAAGTTGACGGCAAGGACGTCGATCAGATCTGTGACGAGATCATCGCCTCCGTGGAGAGCAATTAAAGTGAAACATCCGGAGAATAAACGCGCGGATAGATCCATATTTAGTGTGTAAAGAAAGGCGGCTCAATGTGAGCCGCCATCTTTATGCTGCTTTGCAGTTATAAAAGTCAGAATGGAGATCAAATCCCGCCCGGATCATGATAAACTCAGAACAGGGCATCCCTGATTTCTTTTACAGGGAATTCCTGCCCGGTCCAGATCCTGAAGGATTCCGCACCCTGATAGAGCAGCATGGGAAGACCGTTCTCGATATTGCAGCCGCGCTCTTTTGCCATCCTGAGAAGGAAAGTCTCGCGCGGGTTGTAAATTGCGTCAAAGACATTAAGACCCGGGTGAAAGAATGATGTGTCAGGTACAGGAGAGGCATCTTTATAGGAGACATCCTCAGGGCTCTTTTTCATACCGACGCTCGTGGCATTTACAAGCAGGGAACTAAGCCCTATATTTTTTCGCAGAGAGTCTCTGTCGGAGAGGGCGTGAAAGCTTATCACTGTACTGTAGCGGTCTGAGAGCTCATCCGTTATCTTTTTGACGCGGTCCACAGAGGATTTTCGGTTATAGAACACGAAAATGTGATCTGCACCGGTCAGTACACTGTCAATCAGTATTGCGGATGCCGCTCCGCCGGTGCCGAGAAGAGTGATGTTGGCTCCGGCGACAGTAAAACCGGCTTCATTTGCCGCTCGAACAAAACCGCGGCCGTCAGTCGTATCTCCGAAAAGCTTTCCGCCGACCACTTTGACCGTATTCACGGAGCGTCCGACCCGGGCGGCCTCGGAGAGCTCGTCGCATAAACCGCACATGGCGGTCTTGTCCGGCATGGTGACATTCCAGCCGCAGGCACCGGAGGATATGAGAGTTTCGACGGCTTTCGGAAGAGCAGCCTCATCAGCCTCAAAGAGCCCGTATTCGGCATCTATGCCGGTGAGGCGGAAGGCCATATTGTGCATTTTCGGGGAGAAACTGTGAGAGATCGGACTTCCTACAAGATAGTATTTCTGCATGGTACACTCCTTTGAGAACCGGAATTTGAATTCGGCCGCTTTGTAAGCAGGACTTCCATCGGCGTGTTAATCATATCATAATAAGGGAAAAAGAAAAATGTTTAAGGTTAGAAATATCGCATTCGGCGGCGGTAAGCCTGCTGTCGCAATACCTGTTACCGGCAGGACAGAGGCAGAAATCTGCTCCGAGGCCGCCTGTGCGCGCGGCGAGGCGGATCTTATTGAACTTCGCGCGGACGCGTTCGAGGGGATTCATGACACCATGAGACTTCTTGCCCTTCTCCTTGACTTGAGAGGGGCATTTGCGGGACCTATTCTGTTTACTCTGAGGTCAGAGCGCGAAGGAGGCAGGCTGAACGTGGACCCGGAAGAATACCTGGATATTCTCAGGATCGCGATATCGAGCGGATGCATAGACCTTATCGACATTGAACTCGGAACAGGAATAACCGCTGAAGCAGAAGAGTATGGTATATCCACTGCGCAGATGCTGGCGGAAGAGGCCAAAAGTTTCGGCATCCGCGTTGTCATGTCCCAGCACGACTTTGCATCGACCCCGCACCGTACAGCTATTTATGCGGCAATGGAGCAAATGAGAGACAGCGGAGCGGATATAGCCAAGGGCGCTTATATGCCGCAGGCTGCGGAGGACGTCGATGAAGTGCTGGCTGCGGGTCTCACAGCGAAAGAAAAGCTTGGAATTCCGGCAATCCTCATCTCGATGGGTGAGCTTGGACAGATGACGCGGACATACGGTGAAGTCTGCGGCTTTGCTGTGACATTTGCATGTCTTGACGGAAAGGCCAGCGCTCCGGGTCAGATGGAAGCCCGGGAGCTTCGGAAAATTCTCTCTGTGCGTCATGACAGGATGAGGAAGGCAGACACATTATTCCTCATCGGTTTCATGGGCGCGGGAAAGACCACTACTGCTAAGGAGCTCGGACGGATATGCGGACGGCGTGTGATCGAAATGGATGAGGAGATAGAAAAGCGGCAGGGCATGTCCGTTCCGGATATATTTGAGCGGTTCGGAGAGAAGCGCTTCAGGGATTTAGAGACGGAGTTTATTGAATCGCTTGCCGGACTTTGCGGCTGCATTGTATCCTGCGGCGGCGGCGCGGTACTGAGAGCCAGAAATATCGTCTTGATGAAGAGCCTGGGAAAAATCGTGCTCCTCACAGCTTCGCCGGAGACCGTTTATCAGAGGCTGCTTAAGGAAGCTGAGACGAGGCCGGTCCTTTCGGGACGTTTTTCTCCTGAAGGCATACTGCATTTGCAAAATGCCCGCAGAGAGTATTATGAGGCAGCGCAGGACATCACTGTCGCGACGGACGGAAAGAGCGTGGAAGACATAGCGCGGGATATCTGGAGCCGGCTCAATTGGTGTAACAGTTCAGACAGGCTGTTATTATAGTTCTTTAACGGCGGCAAATCATCCAAAGACGTTAACAAACTTCTTGCAAGCATTCTGTTTTTATTATAAAATGAGTTGTACACCATGAAGGAGGATTACACATGATATCAGCAGGTGATTTTAAAAACGGTTTAACTCTCGAAATCGACGGACAGGTTATGCAGATTGTTGAGTTCCAGCATGTAAAGCCGGGCAAAGGCGCTGCTTTCGTTCGTACAAAGATGAGAAATGTTATCAACGGCGGTGTCGTTGAGAAGACTTTCCGCCCTACAGAAAAGTTCCCGGCAGCAAGAATTGACCGCAAGGATCAGGAATATCTCTACAATGACGGAGATCTTTACTATTTCATGGATCCGGAGACATACGATCAGATCATGATCAATGCAGACGTCATCGGCGACGCTATGAAGTTCGTCAAGCCGAATGATGTTGTAAAGGTATGCTCCTATAACGGCAATGTATTCAGCGTTGAGCCGCCTCTGTTCGTAGAACTTGAGGTAACCGACACAGAGCCGGGATTTGCAGGCAACACAGCACAGGGTGCTACAAAGCCGGCGACAGTTGAGACCGGCGCTACGATTCAGGTTCCGCTCTTCGTCAGCATCGGCGACGTAGTAAAAATCGACACAAGATCATCTGAATATCTTTCAAGAGTATAAATTACGAGGCCTTCCCGAAATCCGGGAAGGCTTCTTAATTTTCTACCACTATTTTTTACCTTCCATCATTCCCTCGGCTCATGAGTCTCCGGCTGCAGCGGTGCGAAATGCATTCTGCTGAATATTCCCGAATAAATAAAAAAGGAGATATATATGAATTACGAGGATTTTAGAGCGCGGATCTACAGCATGGTGAGGGATAAGTTTGACAGCGGCACCGAAGTGACACTTAAACCGGTCAGAAAGAATAACGGGGTGATACTCGACGGACTTACCATAATGCCTGAGGGCAAATGCATTGCTCCCACGATCTACATCAACCAGTATTACGGCCGCTACAGGGAGGGACTATCTCTGGATGCGATCGTAAGGATCATTCTGGAGGAGAATAAACATTACTCAGTTGATTTTCCGATCGACGTGGATGAGTTCCTTAAGTTTGATAACTTAAAGGATCGGATCAGATACCGGCTGGTCAATTGCGCGATGAATGAGGAGCTGCTTTCAGATGTTCCCCATGAGAAGTTCCTTGATCTTGCTAAAATCTATTACTATGAGATACGCGACAGTCGCTTTCCCTCTGCCTTCTGTACGATCCGAAACTCGGATACCCGGCGTTGGGAGATCAGCACGGAAGACCTCGACAAGACAGCAGACGCCAACATGCTGACTTTTGAACCTCCCAGAATTTATACCATGAGGGAGATGGTAGATATGCTTGCCGGTAATTCACAGAACGCCCGTGACGTGCCGGATCCGGTAGTCCCGATGTACATACTGACCAGTGAGAGTCGCTGCTTCGGGGCTTCAGCCATGCTCTATGACAATGTGTTCAGCGAATTTGAGGGGGTAATGGAGGAGGATCTCTTTGTGCTTCCGAGCAGTGTGCACGAGGTCATCGTGACCCCCGCGACCGGAGGATTTTCCGGGTTCGAGCTTGAGCGCATGGTCACCGAGATTAATAAGGAATGCGTTCCGGACTATGAAGTGCTTTCAAATCGTGTATATTATTATGACAGGGAAAAGGATGAACTGAGTCTGTTCTGAGCGGGCCGGCGGCTTTTTCCGTCCCGCTTTGGTCGATTCCAAAGCTGATATGGCGCTGTTTTGCGCATAAGAAAGGGCTGTCGCTTGCGACAGCCCTTTATCTATGCGTCTGACAGGAGTCGAACCCGCGCACCTGGAACCGGAATCCAGTGCTCTATCCACTGAGCTACAGACGCAGCTATAAAACAGCCCGCCAAACGGCAGGCTGTCTATGGAGATAATGAGATTCGAACTCACGGCCTTTCGGATGCGAACCGAACGCTCTCCCACTGAGCTATATCCCCATCACAGGATATATTACATCTTTCGCCATATTTAATCAAGCATAATTTTTACAGCGCCGGGAATTCTTAAGAATTTCGGGTTAGTTCAGCCAGGCAGTAATTAAGTTTCATGATCCAGCGTGGAGCTTAGAGCGGTTCGAACTGTTTCGGTTCCGGTCTGATTTGCATCACTCGCAGATCAGCGGCTTAGTTGCAAAAGAAAACTATATATGGTAATATAGCGATGTATTATGTGTCGTTTATACAATATATGACATGAGGAGGCAAAAATTGGATAATTTCAGAGAATGGGTCTCTGACAATCTCCGCTATATCATGCTGATATGCGCGATTGCAGTAGTCTGTATAGGTATTTTTTTCGGTGTGCGCGCAATCACAGGAAGAATGTCGGCCGGCAATTCCGGCGCGGAGAATACGGGGGCAGCCACAACAGTGACAGGAATCCCGGCGGAAGAGATCGAATCAGGTGCATCACTGGCTGAGTCTGCAGGAACGCTGACGGAGAACAAGATTCCTGAGATTTCGGGTATTGTAACAACATACTATATGGCTCTCAACAGCAAGAATGTGGAGAGCGTGAGAGCGGTTTCCGACAATCTGACGGAACAGGATGTGAAGGATATCGAGAACTCGGAGACAGAGTACTCTAACATCAAATCCTATGTCAAGCAGGGACCGGAGAAGGATGACTCGAGTTACGTGGTATACGCGTCTTATGAGTATATCAATCCCAGTCTTTACGTGAAGCATCCGGGGCTTTCCTGGCTGTATGTAAAGAGAGACGATGCGGGAGATTACAAGATCGTCGTTGACGCGTCTTCGGATGAGAAGCTGACAGCATACGTGAATGAGATATCAGCCGAGGATGACGTGAAGGCTCTGATCGATGAGATCACGGAAGCATCAAAGAAGGCTGATGCCGATGAGCAGGCAGCAGCGGAATCCGCGGGGACCGCGGAGGCCGAAGTCGAAGATTCCGAGCAGGCGGCTCCCGAAACAGCCGCTCCCGAAGCTCAGGAGACTCAGAATGAGGAGACTCAGAGCGAGGAGACTGCCGGCACCGAAGAGGCTGAGCAGGCACCTGCTCCGGAGGAGAGCGAGGAAGAAGGCGGAGAAGAGGATGCTGATTCCGACGATGGACTGGGGTATAATAATAAATTCCCGGAAGACGGAGCATCTGAGCACAAAGCTGTGATCGGTTCTACCTGCAACCTCAGAGCCGGTGCCGGCTACAATTACAAGGTCGTCACGGTGCTTGAACAGGGTACACCGATCACTGTGATCGGAGAGGTTTCGAAAGGCTGGTATCACGTCTCCTGTGAGGCTGGTGAAGGTTATATCGGAACCAGGTTCGTCGATTTCGGATGATTGTTCACAGTAATGAGGATCCGGACAATAATTGAATGATAAAGGGCTGCCGCGTCAGACGGTGTTCCTTTTCATATGACAGACATTTGCAAATAGCATCTGCCATATGAAAAGGAACACGTCTTAAGTGCGGCAGCCCTTTTAGTTCAGTCTTTAGTTCAGTCTGCGAATTCAGCATCCGGCAGGATGCCGCCGGATCCGGGTCAGTCTCCGGTGGGATACATCGGGATTAATTGAGTCTCCCGTAAGATATGCCGGATCTCAGAGTGTGGCCGCGCGCCGCGGCGAGTTCGCTCACCGTGACAAGGCGGTATCCTCGCTCCAGCAGAGCCGGAATAAGAATCTGGGCAGCTACGTAAGACTGCTCGTAAATTTCATGCATTAATATGACATCTCCGTCCTGTACGCTGTTCATGACAGTGTCGTAGGTGGTCTGAGCGTTTTTGTGGGACCAGTCGAGCGTGTCAATAGACCACATGATCATGGGCATACCGAAGGAATTGGCTATGACCAGATCGTTGTAGCCGCCGCCCGGAGGGCGGAAGAGTGTCGGATTCGATCCGGTCACTGACCGGATCGCGTCGTTGGTTCTTGATATCTCCGAAGAAATCTGTTCAGCCGTGAGGTGGGTCAGAGTCTTGTGGTCCCACGAGTGATTGCCCTGTTCCATGCCCATATCATGCTCGCGTTTCACCGCTGATGAAAATTCGGAAACCTGATTGCCGATCATAAAGAAGGTGGCTTTCACATTATACTTCCCCAGCAGATCGAGGATCTGATTCGTGTATTCGCCGGGGCCGTCGTCAAATGTCAGCGCGACCATAGGGGCGCTGTCATATTTTCGACCCGGATCATACTTCCCGTTTCCATCGAACCAGCACCATTTGTTGTCCAGGTTCTTCCAGCCGCTTACGGCGTTTCCGTCACCGTCGAAGTAGTATCTGGCATCGCCCGACTCGACCCATCCGGTCTGCATGATCCCTTTAGAGTCAAAATAGTGCATGATTCCGTCGACCGCTACAAGACCTGTCTGCATGACCGCGTCGCTGTTCATGTAGTAGGTGCTGCCGTCCACAGTCAGAAGTCCTGTCTTTCTGGCACCGTCATCCCCGAGATAATAGGTCTTATCGTCAATCACAAGCCATCCGGTCTGAATCTCACCGCTGTCATCCGCGTAGTAAGTGAGATCGCCGTCCGAGATCCAGCCGGTCTCGATTGCACCGTCATCACCCAGATGGTACCTGGTGCCGTCCTGCTCCAGCCATCCGGTCTGCATAGCGCCGAAATCATCGAAATAGTAGCGGCTGCCGTCTTCATCAGTGTACCAGCCGACCACAGGAGTTCCCTGATCGTCAAGGCGATAGGTAACGTTGTTGTCGTCCGTCGCCCACATATCTGTCTGTTTCTGACCTGTGATGTCGAAATAATAGAGCTTTTCGTCCACGGAGACCCAGCCGGTCGACATATAGCCGTAGTTGTTGAAATAGTAATCATGTCCGTCGACCGTGTACCAGCAGGAGACCGGACTGGGACCTTCTTTGGGTGTATAATGCCATCCGTTGATGTCCACCCCCCATCCGGTCCGGTACCCATCATAGATCGGGGTCCGGGTCCTGTGCTTGGGCGTCGGATACGTTGCATTCAGGTAGGCGCAAAATGTCAGCAGGCAGATCAGGACAGGCATCATTCCGATGAGACAGATAAGTGCCTCAAGTTTTCTTGTCTTCAATCGCAGTTCTCTGCGCTCTGCTTTATTCAATATAACCCCCCGTAAATTTTCTATATTTGAAGATGATACCACTTTTCTTCTTTAATTCAAGTCTTGAAAATGATATGATAGACCTGATCTGTGCCTTTGTGTGACGATCTCATGGCTTGGACAGAACGTGAGGATTGACTCCGGGTGCGTAATGATTCGAAAAAAGTGTGACAGCAGCAGGAAAAGAATGGATCAGAAAAGTATTCGATTAAATAAATATATCAGCGCCGCCGGGATATGCTCCCGCAGGGAAGCCGACCATCTTATCGAGAACGGCCTGGTGATGATTCAAAAGAGCGGCAGCGATGTGGCTGTCTCCGCCGAGATCGGGGAGAGGGTGAGTCCGGGTGACCGCGTATTTGTGAACGGGAAAGAAATCACCGGCGAAAAGCAGCAGAAGCTTTATTATATGCTGAATAAACCCAGGGGAATCATATGTACTGGCAACAGGAAGATCAGCGGCAACGTTATTGATTACGCCGGTCTCAAAGAGTACATTTCCTATGCGGGCAGGCTGGATCGGGATTCGACCGGCCTTGTTCTTCTGACTAACGACGGCGAACTTAACGATATGATTATGCGGGCTTCCAATTATCATGAGAAAGAATACATCGTGAAAGTGGACAAAGTCCTCACACCCGAGTTCATCATGGCCATGCAGAACGGCATGGAGATCGTGCTCGATGACAGCAGGCACATGACAAATGAAATTGACAGAAAAGGCAGAAGGAAAGGGACCGTGGTGAAGACCCGGCCCTGCCGTGTGAGGCGCCTTGGCAAAAAGGAATTTTCAATTATCCTGACACAGGGATTTAACAGGCAGATCAGGCGAATGTGTCTTGCTAAAGGCTATTCGGTGCTTGAGATAAAAAGAATCCGCATAATGAATCTTCTTCTCGGCGACCTGAAAGAGGGGGCTATGAGGCCTCTCACTGATGAGGAGATCGCGGAACTGAGAAGACTGGCAGTGAGGCCGGGGACTGACCGGCGGCCTGTGACATACAAAGGCAGATGAGGTCATACTCAATGAATAAGGAAACAGAGAAACTCAGCGAGTACAAAAATCTTACAGCTGAGATCAGAAAATATAATGAGGCTTACGAGAGCGGTGAACCGCTTATCTCCGACTATGAATACGACCGGCTGATGCTGCGCCTCAAGGCTATGGAGCGCGAGGATCCGTCTCTTTTGGTCGATGATTCGCCGACTCAGACTGTAGGTGCCAGTGTAAAGAGAACTGCAGGCGTCACGGTCAGCCACAATGTTCCAATGCTTTCCATCCAGGATGTCTTTGATAAAGAAGATGTGCTTGAGTGGGTACACAGAGTGCGGGAGATACATCCGGATGCTGTCTTCTGTGTGGAGCAGAAAATTGACGGACTGTCCATGACACTGCGCTATACGAACGGAATACTCACTCTGGCGGAGACCAGGGGAGACGGTATGATCGGAGAGGACGTCACGGTCAACGCGCGTGTCATCCCCGATGTCAGGGAGAGCATTGACACGGATGAGCCTTATCTCGAGATCCGCGGTGAGGTATATATGACCCACGCTGACTTCGACAGGACGAACGAGGAACAGGAGCTTCAGGGCAAAAAGACATTTGCCAATCCCCGAAACTGCGCGGCAGGGACCCTTCGCCAGCTGGATCCCGCTATGACAAAAAAGAGAGGTCTTTCCCTTTTTATCTTCAATGTTCAGGATGGGAGTCCGGAATTTATGGACAGTCATTTCGAAGGTCTAAGGCGGCTTCGGGCTCTGGGTATAAAGACGGCGCCGTCTGCTGTATGCAGGACCGACGAGGAAATCATATCCGAGATCGACAGGATCGGCGAGATGCGGGGAGATCTGGCTTACGATATAGACGGAGCGGTTGTCAAGATCGACCAGATCGCTTACAGGAACGATTTCCCCGCGGGTGCGAAATACAGCGCCGGTCACATAGCCTACAAGTATCCGCCGGAGGAGAAGGAGACGGTCATTACCGACATTGAAATAACAATAGGGATGACCGGCCGTGTGAACCCGACAGCCGTGTTCGAGCCGATCAGGCTCTGCGGCACGACGGTCCAGAGGGCTACACTCCACAATCAGGATTTCATAAATAATCTCCATATCGGCATAGGTGACACTGTCGTTGTCTATAAGTCCGGAGAGATCATCCCGAAGATAAAGAGATCTGTCCCCGAGAAGCGGCCGGAGGGTGTTTCGGATTTTCGGCTCCCGGATGTGTGTCCGGTCTGCGGCGGTCCTATAGTACAGGAAGAGGGCATGTCGGATAAGAAATGCATTAACCCGAACTGCCCGGCCCAGCTTGAACGTCACCTCATTAACTTCGTCGGTCGCAGCGCGATGGATATCAAGGGTTTCGGCGAGGAGAACGTGCTGACGCTTGTCAGAGAAAAACTGCTGGCAGGTATAGCCGATATCTACACTCTGAAAGATCACAGGCAGGAGATGCTGGATAAAAAGCTGATCGGACTTGAAAAGAGTACGGACAAGCTTCTTGCTGCCATTGAAAATTCCAAGAAGAATGAGCCGTGGAGGCTGCTTGCGGGCCTTGCCATTGAAAATGTCGGCAGCACGTCCGCGAGGACGATCATGCGGCATTTCGGCTCATTTGAAAAGCTGATGCAGGCTGACCGCGAGACGCTTCTTTCCGTCAAGGACGTGGGTCCTGCTACTGCCGCCGCAATCGTCAGCTTCTTCTCGGCCGCGGAGAACCGGGAGCTTATGGAAAAGCTGAGCGCAGCCGGTCTTACAATGGCTGAAGAAGTAAAGCAGGCAGGCAGCGAGCTGACCGGAAAGACATTTGCAGTCACAGGCGATGTACATAAGTTCAAGAACAGAAATGAGCTTACAGCCTTTATCGAGGAACGCGGCGGGAAGTGTGCCGGCAGTGTCTCGAAAAAAACGTTTGCTCTTATAAACAATGATCCGGGCAGCATGTCCGGAAAAAATAAAAAGGCCCGTGAGCTTGGCATTCCGATCATCACTGAGGAGGAATTCCTGAGAGCTCTGGAGGAAGGAGAATATAATGCCGATTAAAGTACCGAATGATCTGCCTGTACGGGCGATACTTGAGAAAGAGAATATATTTGTCATGGACGAGAACCGCGCGATACACCAGGATATCCGCCCGATTCAGATCCTTATCCTGAATCTTATGCCGATCAAGGAGGATACAGAGCTCCAGATACTCAGGGAACTCTCGAACACACCGCTTCAGATTGACTGTACGTTCATGAGAATGCGCTCGCATGATTCAAAGAATACATCCAAGAGCCACCTTGATACTTTCTATGTGACATTTGACCAGATCAAAAGGAAACACTATGACGGCATGATCGTCACAGGCGCACCTGTCGAGCTTTATGAGTTCGAGGAAGTCGACTACTGGGATGAGATCTCACAGATATTCTCCTGGATCAACACGCATGTCACATCGACGATTTATCTCTGCTGGGCGGCGCAGGCAGCTATGTATTACTACTATGGTCTGCAGAAGAAACGTCTGGAAAAGAAGATGTTCGGCCTGTTCCAGCACAAGGTGTTCAACCGTAAAGTTCCGCTGGTCAGGGGCTTTGACGATCAGTTCCTTATGCCTCATTCCAGATATACGGATGTTCCTGCCAAAGACATTGCCAACTGTTCCGAACTCACGATTCTCGCCCAGTCGAAGGAAGCCGGTGTATTCCTCTGCATGGCGGAAAACGGAAGAAAGATATTTGTCACAGGCCATCCGGAATACGGACGCATGCAGCTTCGCCGCGAGTACGAGCGCGATAAGAAGAAGGGTATCGAAATTGACCTGCCGAAGAATTATTTCCCGGATGACGATCCCGGAAAGAGGCCTCCTCTTGTGTGGAGAGCCCATGCCAATAATCTCTATACCAACTGGCTGAACTATTATGTCTACCAGTCGACTCCCTACGATCTCGACGGAACACCGTGGGGAGATGAGATACCGGATAATTATTCGGAAAAGCGTGTCGATGAGAAATAATCCTTTGCTTTTGCGCAAAATCCGATTATAATTTAGGTCATTGCACTAAGAATGCCCGGCGCTCCGCCGGGCAAATCATGCCGGAGGAGATTTTTTAATGGATGATAATCAGCAGATAAAAGAAGCGGAGATTGACCTGCGGGAGGTCATAGCCGCTGTCTGGGCAAAGATGTATCTGGTGATCCTGGCAGCTGTCATTTTCGGCGGCCTCATTTATGTGTTCACGAAATTCTTCGTGACACCCATGTATACATCTAACACAAAGGTATATATTCTGAACAGGACGAGCCAGAATTCTGAAATCGTCAATACAGCCGACCTGAATTCTTCTACGTATCTCACACAGGACTATCTGCAGCTGGTCACAGCGCGCCCTGTCATGCAGGAGGTCATCGATGAACTGGGGCTTGGCATGACGACCAACCGACTTGCAGCGACGATCTCGGTCACGAACCCTGCGGACACCCGATACATTGTCATCAACGTCACTCATGAAGATCCCGCAATGGCGCAGGCGATCGCGGATGCTGTGCGTGTATCCTCGGCAGAGTATATTACAAAGATCATGGCGATCCAGGCGGTCAATACAGTTGAGGAGGCGGACCTGCCCGTGAGTCCGTCCAGCCCGTCGGTTCGGAGAGATACGTTCCTCGGGGCTGTTCTCGGCGCAATGCTGGCAGTCATACTGATCGTGATCCGTTTCATGCTGAATGACACGATCAAGGACAGCGAGGATGTGGAGCGATACCTCGGTCTGTCTGTCCTCGGTGTCATCCCCAGGGAGGATGAAGCTATGGAGACAAGCAGAACAAGGAAGAGCAGAAAGAGAAAAGCGAAGAGGAAGTAAGGATGCCGATCGTAAAATTAAAGGACAAAACGCAGCATTATCAGTTCGATGAGGCCATAAAAATGCTGCGTACAAATGTAGAATTTGCAGGTGAAAATGTACAGGCAGTGTGCATCACCAGCTGTCTTCCCAATGAAGGAAAGTCATCAATTGTTGCCCGTCTTGCGGAGTCCATGGCTCAGGCAGGCAAAAAAGTCGTGCTGATTGATGCCGATCTCAGAAAATCAGTGCTTCTCGGACGCTATATTGTCGAGGGCGCCGAACTCAAGGGACTCAGCCATTTCCTGACCGGTCAGGGGACTATAAGTGAATGCCTCTGCCAGACGGATTACCCGACACTTCAGATGATTTTCTCCGGTCCCGATGTGCCGAACCCGGCAGAGCTTCTGGGAGGCAAGCGCTTTTCAGCTCTTTTGGAAGCTTTACGAAAGAATTATGACTACGTGCTGATCGACACGCCTCCCCTCGGCTCTGTCATTGACGCAGCTATCGTGTCAAGACAGTGCGACGGGGTCGCTCTTGTCATCGCTTCGGGCGAAGTCAGCTATAAGTTTGCCCAGCAGGTAAAGTCACAGCTTGAAATGTCTGAATGCAAGATCCTCGGTGTGATCATGAATAAGGTCAACATGGAATCCGGCAAGGGCTATTACGGAAAATATTACGGAAAATACTACGGAAGAGATTAAGGAAAGTATATGGAAAAAATTCAAAATGTACTCACATCAAAGCTGAAGGAGGCTTTTCTTGCGGCCGGCTACGATCCGTCCTACGGTGAGGTCCGTCTCTCGGACCGCCCGGACCTGTGCGAGTTCCAGTGCAACGGAGCTCTGGCAGCCGCAAAAAAATATCGCAAGGCTCCGTTCATGATCGCTGATGATGTCGTGGCTGCTCTAAGTCAAGGAGAGAAGATATTTGATGCTGCTGTAGTCCGCCCGGGCTTTATCAATATCAATGTCACCGGTGAATTTCTCGCTGATCTGCTCGGTCAGATGGAAGCAGATCCGTATCTGTCTATACCTCAGGCGGAGTCACCGAAGAAGATCGTGATCGATTACGGCGGACCGAATGTTGCCAAACCCCTGCATGTCGGTCATCTGCGCAGTGCTGTCATCGGTGAGAGCATAAAGAGGCTCGCAAGGGCATGCGGCGATGATGTAATCGGCGATGTCCATCTGGGGGACTGGGGCCTTCAGATGGGTCTCATAATCACTGAGATGAAACTCCGAAAGCCAGATCTTATTTATTTCCGGGATGACGCGCCGGAGAGCATGGACGATTACCCGAAGGAAGCGCCGTTTACTCTGGCAGAGCTCGAGGAAGTATATCCCTGCGCTTCAGCAAAGTCCAAGGAAGACGAGGCATACAAGGCAGAAGCGCTCGAGGCCACTCACCTTTTACAGATGGGAAAGCCGGGCTACCGCGCTATGTGGCTTAAGATCATGGAACTGTCGGTGGCAGACCTGAAGAAGAACTACGAAAGACTGGATGTCTCTTTCGACCTGTGGAACGGTGAATCCACAGTACAGCCTTTTATCGCTCCGATGGTAGAGAAGCTGAAAGCGGAAGGCTATGCTCACTATGATCAGGGAGCCCTGGTCATCGATGTCGCGGAGCCGGACGATAAGATCGAAATTCCACCCTGCATGGTCCTCAAATCAGACGGAGCATCTCTCTACAATACAACGGATCTTGCGACCATTGTCCAGAGAATGGAAGATATATGCCCGGATGAGATCATCTACGTCGTCGATAAGCGCCAGTCCCTGTATTTTGTGCAGGTATTCCGCGCGGCCCGCAAAGCCCATCTCGTCGGTGAGAACACAAAACTGGTTCACGTCGGTTTCGGAACGATGAACGGCAAGGACGGAAAGCCGTTCAAGACACGCCAGGGCGGTGTCATGAGGCTTGAGACACTTCTGGATCAGATCAAAGAATCAATGGTCAGGAAGATCGCTGAGAATAAGAATGTACGTAAGGAGGATGCTGACGGGACGGCGGAAATCGTATCGCTCTCAGCAATTAAGTACGGGGATCTGTCCAATCAGGCATCCAAGGATTATGTGTTCGATGAGGAGAAATTCACGGCATTCGAGGGCAATACGGGTCCGTATATTCTCTACACGATCGTTCGTATAAAATCTATCCTCGAGAAGGCATGCTCACTGGGCTATGCGGCAGACGGAGAACTTCTTGCCCCGGCAGACCCCGCCGAGAAAGCCCTCATGCTGGATCTTGCCCGCTTCGGCACAGCAATCGAAGAGGCTTACGGGGAACTCGCTCCGCACAAGATCTGTGCATATATTTATGAGACTGCAAATGATTTCAACCGCTTTTACCACGGCACCAAGATTCTGTCCGAGGAGGATGAGTCAAGACGCGGAAGCTATCTGAGGCTCCTCTCAATCGTGCTAAGGGTCTTGAATAAGAGTATCGATATACTCGGATTTGAAGCCCCTGACCATATGTGATCCAAAGCCGTGAAGAGTAACACATAGCAGACCATCGCCTGCAAGGTAAAATGTATACAGTTGCAAACTGATCCGAATTACGGTATACTGTGACAAAAGGTACAGCAAACGAGCTGTGCCTTTTTTTATTTCAGAAATCGCGGAGGCTGCAGTGTGAAAAAGATAGGCAAATACAAGGTGCTGAAGAAAATCGGGAGCGGGGGATACGGCAGCGTTTATGTAGTTCTTGACGACCGGATAGGGAAAAAGTGGGCTATGAAAGAACTGCCGAAGTCGAAAAAAGGCGGCAGGGACGGCCTGTTCGTACTTAAAGGGCTCGATCATCCTGCTCTGCCGAGAATCGTGGAGGAGCTTGAGGATGAGTATTTCATCTATGAGATCATGGACTATATTGAGGGGGTAACTCTGACTGAATTCGCCGGAGCAGGACGCATTCGGTCTGCTGAGCAGCTGCTTGACGTCTGCATTGAGATCAGCGGGATTATTGCATACCTGCACGGACAGGAACCGCCCGTCATTTTCCGCGATATAAAGCCCGATAATTTCATTGTCACGGACGGTGGAAACATAAAGCTGATAGACTTCGATATAGCTATCGTGGGTGAACAGACCGGCAGCCTGCCTTTGGGCACGCGGGGCTATGCTGCCCCGGAGCAGCATTTCGGAGTCTGCTCCGTGACGGCGGATGTCTACAGCCTTGGAGTCACGTTCGGTGAGCTCGCATTAAAAACTGTGAACTCGCGCGGTATCGGGCGGGTATTTGATAGAAGAGTCCTCGCGAAGATCAGGAAAGTCCAGGGCAAAGCTGTCAAAAAAGACGCCGGATCGAGGTATCCTGATGCCGGGGCAGTGCTGGAAGAATTTATGCGGATGCGACGGGCGGACAGAGCGGAGAGAATAGCAGTGATCGCCGGAACTGTGCTGCTGCTCTGTACTGTTCTTACCGCCTGTATCAGGGGAATATATCGGGATGCCGTAAAGCGAGACGCGGGGACCCGCGTAATCGCGTCCCTCGAATCGTCGAGGGAGATTGCTGACAGGATCATGCGTGAACTGGCGGACAACAGCGGTGCAGACGTTCGAGGGGATCTTGCCGAATTCCGCGCAGAGGTTATGAAGGCAGGCAGCCTGACAAAGTATACGGATGCCGAAACTGCAAAAGAGATCACTGATCAGAGGATACTTTATTACGAGCTGGCCGGCTGTCTGGCTGACAGCGAGGATGAGCGTGATTTGCAATACCGTAAGGCCATAGCAGAGATCCTTGCGCTCATGGAGACAGCGGATGAAGAGGAACTCGGATTTTTGAGGCTTAAGGCTGCGGACCTGTGCAGAATCGTGGGCGATACGGGAAGTGCTGAGCGGCTTTTGGCAGAATTTATAGGAGAAGACCCTTCCGATGAGGAGAAAATTTCCGCATGGATCAAAGTTATTGCTATGAGGTTATATGACGAGAGGAATCCGGAAACAGCAAGGCAGGCTCTGGAAGAAGTCCTTGTCATTGACGGAGCTGCCCAAAATGAGACTGTGATGCAATACAGTAAGATCATTGGAAATCTGGGCATGTGAGTCTTTTTTCAGGCAGAGAACGGCGGCGAGACCTGAATTATGAAAAGGAGGCGAAGATAATATGTCCCGAGGTGTGATTACTGAGAAAATGAAGAAAACCGCAGTTGTGCTGATCCTTCTGATTTTTTGCGCAGCCTTACCGGTACGCGCCGATCAGCAATTTATACTAACGGTCGGAGAGACTATGGTCTTACCGTGCCTTCTTGAGATATGGTCGGACCAGAGCGTGAGCTGCGTGATCAGCAATCCGGAAGTTCTTATGTCGGACGGCAGCGGGCGGGCTGTGATTGCGCTCTCGGAAGGAACTTCTGACGTATATGTCCACATGACGAACCCGGACACCGATATCCGCTATACATTTGTCGTGGAGCCTGCATGGCGCTTTGAGACACCGGAGGAGTGGGCGCTGCCGGAAGATGCGGCATCCGGGGACGAATCTCGGGCAGACGGCGGAGAGTGGATCGGCGGTGACGCCCGGGACAGCGGTGAGGCAGGGATCAATGACGATGACAGCGCAAGTACCGGGCCTGATGCCGGTGATGTGGGTCAGGCCGGAGGCGGGACGCATGGAAGCGGCACGCCAGGAGCCTATGACAGTGATGTGACAGAGATCAGTGGCGGGACGCATGGAAGCGGCACGCCAGAGAACACTGGCGGAGCCTATGGCAGTGATGCGTCAGAGTCCGACGGCGGGCTGTATGACGGCAAATCTAAGGAGGAAGGGCACATTCCGGAGGACCCCCCTGCTGATTCCCGGGCGGAAGCACACATACCGGATGACGATGAGCACGGTATAACTGAAACAATTCCGTTCTGGGAGGACCGGGGCAGCGGAGGAATTTCCTTTGAGGTGATAGAGGATAATTCCATCGGAAGAGTAACGGCCGGGAGGGATGCTGACGGTGATCAAAAGGTAAAGTACAGGCCGTTCGCATATCTCAAAAGTGACGGAGAAGTTGTTCCTCTTTTCGTGTGTGCTTCCGGGCGGGAAGTGCGATGGAAATATATCGGCAGGACTCTCTATATTGAAACTTCAAAACTATATACCGGTCCTTACAGGGTGAGTGCCCGTGACTGCAGGGGAAATATCTATTATTTTAGTTCCTGAAAGGCAATTGAAGAAATCAACACATGTGTGCTATACTGCATTTTGGACTATGTAAAAAAGACGGGGCGGTCACACATGAAAAAGAAAAATAAAAAACTTGATATCCTTATGATTCTCACAATTATAGCAGGCGTTCTGGTACTCGGCGCGGCAGGGACCCTGATCGGTCTCGAGGCCGGCAGGCTTCATACGGAAGTAGAGACGGCGAGGGCTGAGCGGGAGGCAAAAAAAGCCGCGTCGGAGAGCGGCGTGAGTGCCGCGGCAGAGAGCGGCCTTTCTGACTCGAATCTCACTGAATCCGCCGATCCTGAAGCTTTGGCAATCGCCCTTCGCGCGACATCCGACGTAATCCGGGGAGCAGCAGTCGCCGCGATACCCAATGTCAGTGAGTATGCGGATGCGGTCCAGAACGGAAATCTGGTCACACCGATACCGCGCAATTCGCTTGAGAATGCGGGAACCGGACAAAGCCAGACCGAGGGCAATGGCTTTATTGTCTGCATCGATGCAGGACATGAGACAAATCAGATCACGGATCTGGAGCCGAACGGACCCGGCTCTGAGAATATGAAGCAGGGGGTTACAAGCGGGACTGTGGGTGAATGGTCCGGCATATATGAGTATCAGGTGAACCTTGACGTGACTTTGAAGCTGCGGGATGCGCTGACTGCCCGCGGTTATACGGTGGTTCTGTGCAGAGATATCAATGATGTGACTATGTCCAATGTGCAGCGCGCGCAGATAGCCGCGGATGCCAATGCCGACATTTTTCTGCGTATACACTGCAACAGCTCGGACAGCAGTTCTGTGAACGGTGTTCTGTGCTACGCGCCTACATCCTCCAATCCGTATCTCAGCGAAGAAGTAATAGAGCGCAGTCAGGCGCTGTCAAGGATCATGAGAGATTCTCAGTGTGCGGAGACCGGTCAGAAAGCTCTGGATAACCTGTATCAGGATGATATGACAGGGATCAACTGGGCAGAAATGCCTGTCACTATTGTTGAGATGGGGTTCATGTCCAATTATGATGAAGATATGTTCCTCACATCAGAAGACGGACAGGAACAGATCGTAAGAGGACTTGTAAGCGGTGTTGACGAGTATTTCTCCCAGTACGGAACAATGGAAACCGCGGAGTAAAGTGGAATGTGGAATACAGTTTTATTCGATCTTGACGGGACTCTTACGGATTCCGGCGAAGGAATAACAAAAAGTGTGCAATATGCACTGGAAAAGGAGTTCGGCATGCAGGTCCCTCTTTCGGACCTGCGGTGTTTTGTGGGTCCTCCACTCAAAGAACAGTTCATGAGTTTTGCGGGGGTGACCGAGGAGGAGGCAGTCAGAGCAGTCGAGCGGTATCGCGAGCGATACAGGCCGAAAGGGATTTACGAGAATTATCTGTATGACGGGATAAAGAGTGTGCTCCGCCAGCTTCATGAGGAGCATTTTACGCTTGCCCTCACATCATCAAAGCCGACGATGTTCTGCAGACAGATCCTTCGCATGTTCAATATTGATGAGTATTTCACAGCCGTCGTCGGAAGTGATATGGATGGCCGCCGCACAGATAAGTATGAACTTATCGAGGAGACGATCTACGAGCTCGGCATGCAGGACCTTCGCGATGAGATCGTGATGGTCGGTGACAGAAAGTATGACTGCATCGGCGCCGCAAGCGCCGGGATAGACTGTATCGGTGTCACATATGGTTTCGGATCCCGAGATGAGCTTGAGGCTGAGTGGCCGGCCTGCATCGTAGACAGTCCGATCGAGCTTCGAAATGTTCTTATAGGACAGGCGAGAAGCGGAATGCAGGGAACGGGCGGAAGTTCCCTCGGAAGTGAAAAATCCACTGACGGAATTAGTTACATCATAAAACCATCTGTCATGCCTGAAGACGGAGGTATATTTCGCTGTATATTTAATTCTGTGGTACCGGTCGCATTTGCGTTCATCGTCTCCAGCATCTTGTATATGGCCATCATATGGGGACTGCAGATATTCCTGCCGCAGATAGAGTTCGATAACACGCTTCTGGTCGTTTTGACAGGCATTGTAGACTTTATCCTGATCCCCTTTTTCTATATTATGTACAGGCGTGATGAGAGAAAGAGGATGACGTACGGGCGGACAGAGCGCATCCTTAATCTCAATGCGTTCGGTGTGGTATCGGTCCTTATCGTCGCTTTATTCTCAATCGGTTTTTCGGATACGATCCAGGTGCCGCTCGGAGTGCTGATTCATGACGAGGCCGGAGCTGAAATCAACGCATCCCTGTTTCAGAATGTGAGCCTCGCTGTCCAGTTCATCAGTCTCTGCGTAATCGGGCCGGCCTGTGAGGAGCTGATCTTCCGGGGGCTTGTATATCGAAGGATCAGAGATTTTCTGGGTGTATGGTGGGCTGTACTTTTAAGCAGCATTTTCTTTGGGGTGTATCATCAGAATCTGACCCAGGGGGTATTTGCATTCTTCTTCGGCATTGTGCTGGCAGCTGTGTACGAGCATTACGGAACGATCTGGGCGGCCATTGCTGCCCATGCGGCCAACAATCTATATGCGGTCATATTGAATGCGCTGCTTGAACGGGACCTGGTCTCGGATGTCGGATATCTGTTTGCGCTTGTCTTATGCGCGGCAGCGGCGATTTCTCTGGGATTCTACATCTTTAAATTTGATCAAAAAAAGAACGTTATATAACTGGAAGTTTGTTGACTTGCCTTATTTTATCATGCTATAATATCGTCTGTTGCAAATTTCACATATGCGGATTCCGGCATTCGGTGCCCACTGGGTCATGCCGGCAGGAAACATATGGGTGAGCTAAAAACCATAAAAAGGAGAAACAAAATGAGTGTTATTTCAATGAAGCAGCTGCTCGAAGCAGGCGTCCACTTCGGACATCAGACCAGACGCTGGAACCCCAAGATGAAGCCGTATATCTACACAGAGCGCAACGGCATCTACATCATCGACCTTCAGAAGTCCGTAGGCATGGTCGACGACGCGTACAATGCAGTCGTTGATATCGTCAAGGACGGCGGCAAGATCCTCTTCGTCGGCACAAAGAAGCAGGCACAGGACGCGATCCGCACAGAGGCTGAGCGCTGTGGTATGTACTATATCAACGAGAGATGGCTCGGTGGTATGCTGACAAACTTCAAGACGATCCAGTCCCGCATCAAGAGGATGAAGGATATCGAGACAATGGCAGAGGACGGCACATTTGAAGTCCTGCCGAAGAAGGAAGTTCTTCAGCTCAAGAAGGAACTTGAGAAGCTTCAGAAGAACCTTGGCGGTATCCGCGACATGAAGAAGCTCCCGGATGCTATCTTCATCGTTGACCCGAAGAAGGAGCGTATCTGCGTACAGGAAGCTCATACACTTAACATCCCGCTGATCGGCATCTGCGATACGAACTGCGATCCGGAAGAGCTTACATATATCATCCCGGGCAACGATGACGCTATCCGTGCCGTTAAGCTGATCGTCTCCAAGATGGCTGACGCTGTCATCGAGGCTAATCAGGGCCTTATGGATGTTCCGGCAGAAGGCTACACAGCATATCCGGATGAAGAGTCCGAAGCTGCCGCTGAGTGATTTGAACACAGTATTTAGGAGGAAATTATAATGGCAATTACTGCTGCAATGGTAAAAGAGCTTCGTGAGAAGAGCGGTGCAGGCATGATGGACTGCAAGAAGGCTCTTACAGCATGCGAAGGCAACATGGAAAAGGCAATCGACTTCCTTCGTGAGAACGGCAAGATGAAGGCAGCCAAGAAGGCTGACAGAATCGCTGCAGAAGGTCTCTGCAAGACTCTCGTTTCCGCAGACGGCAAGAAGGCAGTCGCGGTCGAAGTTAACTCCGAGACAGACTTCGTTGCCAAGAATGAGAAGTTCCAGGCATTTGTTCAGGCTATCGCTGAGCAGATCATGGCTACAGACGCAGCTGACGTTGACGCTCTTCTTGCTACAACACTTGAAGACGGCAAGACAGTGGCAGAGTTCGTTACAGAGCATGTCGCAACAATCGGCGAGAACCTGAAGGTCCGCAGATTTGCAAGAGTCGCTGCTGATAACGGATTCATCACATCCTATACACATATGGGCGGCAAGATCGTTGTTCTCGTAGAAGTTGAAGCTGACGAGTGCACACCGGAGCTTGCCGAGATGGCTAAGAACGTCGCTATGCAGGCAGCCGCTATGCGTCCGGAGTACTGCACACGCGCAGAAGTTTCCGCTGAGTACCTTGAGAAAGAGAAGGAAGTCCTTTTCGCAGCTGCCAAGAACGAGAAGCCGAATGCACCGGATAAGGTCATCAACGGTATCGTCAACGGCCGTCTCAATAAGGAGCTCTCCGAAGTCGTCCTTATGGATCAGGTCTATGTCAAGGCAGAAGACGGCAAGCAGTCCGTACAGAAGTATGTTGACAGCGTAGCTAAGGCTGCCGGCACAAAGGCACAAGTTAAGAGCTTTGTCCGTTTTGAGACAGGCGAAGGCATCGAGAAGAAGCAGGAAGATTTTGCTGCGGAAGTTGCCGCACAGGTCAAGGGCTGATAATCGAATATGAAAAAGCGAGCCGCCGCATCATATGATGCGGCGGTTTTTTCGATAAGGAGCTGTCGGAACTATTATGCATACATCATCTAAGTCTACTGTCCGGGATATGACCGAGGGTTCTATAGTAGGCCACCTGGTCGGATTCTCAATACCGCTTCTTCTTGGCAATGTTTTTCAGATGCTCTACAACACGGTGGACTCCATCGTTGTCGGCAACTTTGTCGGAAAAGAGGCCCTTGCGGCTATCAGTTCCACGACCATGATCGTCAACATCATGATATTCTTTTTTAATGGATTTTCCATTGGAGGAGGCGTTGTGATCAGCCGGTATTTCGGCGCAAAAAAGATGGAAGATCTCCACAGGGCAGTGGAGACTACGATCGCGGTCACGATACTGTTCGGGGTTTTCTTTACATTTGCAGGTATTTTTATGGTCCCTGCCATGCTTGGCCTTATGTCTACACCGGACGATGTATTCCCTGAGGCCAAAGTTTACCTTGAAATCTATTTTTCGGGCGCTCTGGGCCTGCTTATCTATAATATGGGGAGCGGTATACTGCGCGCTGTCGGAGATACAAGACGCCCGCTTTACTTTCTCATTTTCACGAGTATCCTCAACACTGTCCTTGATCTGGTGTTTGTCATTGTATTCAGGGCTGGGATTG
The DNA here is from genome assembly GCA_045221675.1 of Lachnospiraceae bacterium. Lineage (GTDB taxonomy): Bacteria > Bacillota > Clostridia > Lachnospirales > Lachnospiraceae > Chordicoccus. Next base: position 26,994 of record JBGUWZ010000049.1, read on the forward strand.
CCGGAGCTGCATTTGCCACCATCCTGTCTCAGTTCCTGTCTGCCTTTCTCGTTCTCATGCTGCTTTGCAGGACAGATGATATCTATAAGCTGACATGGCATGATCTTCGGATCGATATGTCTATATTGAAAAATATTCTTGAGATCGGCCTGCCTGCCGGTCTTCAGTCGATGATCACATCAGTATCCAACGTCTTTGTGCAGTCTTATATTAACGGCTTCGGCTCAGGATGCATGGCGGGCTGGGGGGCTTACAATAAGCTGGACTCTTTTATATTCCTGCCGATCAATTCACTCAGTCAGGCAGCAACAACATTTGTCGGTCAGAATATCGGGGCGGAGAAGCGCGACCGCGCGGATGCAGGCGCAGTCCGGGCTGTCACCATGGCTGTCGGAGTGACGGCTTTTATTGGCACGCTTCTTGTGATCTTCGCGCCGGGGGCTACGGCTCTTTTCACCCGCGATGAAGAGGTAATATATTACGGCACCCTGTTTCTTCGGATGAACACATATTTTCTCATGTTCAACGCGGTCAATCATGTCCTTGCGGGCGCGCTGCGCGGCATGGGTGAGTCGAAAGTCCCGATGTACTGTATGCTTTGCTGCTTTGTTCTGATTCGACAGCTATATTTATTTATCGGCAGCAGAATTGTCTATAATCCGTATGTTGTCGGCTTCGGCTATCCGGTCGGCTGGATGACCTGCTGCGCACTAGAGCTTGGCTATTATCTGACCCGCATAAGGGGCAGGAAAAACGATTCGGAAAATGAAAGCGGCTGAAGCGAGAACTGGACTTAATGTGAAATCGTCAGAATGAAAAAAAACGAGAATACTGTGACAATAGTCAGTACAAAAACGACTAGTGATACTTTATAATAGTAATATTGTCGTGAATAGTCTATTTTCGAGAATCGTGACCTGGAGATGCTTTATGCGAAGCAAAGATAAACTACTCAACGGGATTGCTGCTGTCTATCTTGCGGCTCTGATTTTTCTGGGCAGCACAGGGATGAACCTGATCTCCCTGTCAGAAAAGGGAACAGAGGATTCCCGGCTCATCGGCGCCAGTTATATGACCATGAATAATGAGTTCTATGACATTATCAATGAGCAGATTCGTGTCAGAGTCGAGGGGGAGGGAGATCAGATGGTCCTGCGTGACCCAGGTCTCGACGCGAATCGTCAGGCTGAGCAGATCAATTCTATGCTCTCTATGGGCATCAGCGCACTCATTGTGACGCCTGTCACCTCTGACGGGCTGAGAGATGCTCTTGACCGCGCACGAAAACTCGGAGTCAAAATCATTGTTGTAGATACGGAGCTTGATCCTAAAGGACAGGCTGATTGCACGATCGTATCCGATAATTTCCGCGCAGGCTATATGATAGGGGAATATATGATGCAGCAGCGGGATTCCGGCAGGATACTTGTCCTGAATCATGAGACGGCATTATCAGCCTACAGAAGAGTAGAGGGTTTTAAGAGTGCGATCAGGACAAACCCGAACTTTCAGATCGTTAAAGAAATCAGCTGCAAAGGTCAGTACGAGATCGCGCTGCCCCTTGTCGAGCAGTACATTGAGGAGGGCGGTGATTTCGACACTGCTTTCAGTCTAAATGACCTTGCGGGTGAAGCCGTGGTGACTGCTGTTCGTAATCATCCTGAGCTCGGTAAAGTATATGTCTACGGTGTAGACGGATCTCCGGATGCCAAGATGATGATCCGGTCCGGTGATATGGAAGCGACAGCCGCACAGTTTCCGACAGAGATCGGAGAACAGGCGGCGGATATTCTCTACAAGATGCTGGACAGTGAAGTCTTTCCCGAGACCATCACAGTCCCGGTCGACCTGGTGTGCTACGACAATCTTGAGGAATTTGATATCAACCGCTGGCAGTGATACAGTGTGCTTTGCGAACCGGGAGCTGAGTTTATATGAGTGTATTTGAGATCAATGTCACGAGTCCTGAAAGAGTCTGGAAGATGATGAAACATCTTAATGTTCTGATTCTTCTTTATATAATGGTCATTTCCTATCATGCCATTATGGGGATGGCGAGGAGTAATTCCGCCGGTCTGTTCCTAAGGACGATCCCCAGGCTGCCTATGGAGAGCGTGCGGTTCATGGCTGTCGTATTTGTTTTATACGGCACTCTGCTCATGCTCTTTTCCGCGGAGATGGAGGAGGACTACATGAGTCTGATCAAGGCCGCCATGGAGCTGGTAATAAGCCTCATGCTCACGGCGGTTTGCGGTATGGCATACACCGGTATCATTATACTGGTCATGACGGACGTTATTCACAGCGAATATACAAGACAGAAAAAAATTCATGTCCTGCTGCCAATCATATTGTGCTACTTCATAGTCGATTCGGGTATTTTGAATCTGTGGTTCAGAAACGTTTCGTTCTCGGATTACCTGGTATTCTACAATGCGGGGGCGGCAGGTATTCTGCAGAGTATTCTGAATACCATGAAGCTCATCAATATTGTCATGTACATCATTTTCCTGATCGTGACGCTGCGTTATCAGATGGATGAGACTGCAAGAATCATGAGACTCAATGAGGAACTCACCGAAGCCAATATTATGCTGGAAGATTACTCAAAGAAGTCAGCTGAGATGGCTCAGACGCAGGAGCGCAACCGGCTTGCCAGGGAGATTCATGATACGATCGGACATGTTCTGACCGGTATCGTGACAGGTCTTGAAGCCTGCCTGCTTCTCCTGGATGTGAGGCCCGATCTTGCAAGGACACAGATAGAAGCCATACAGGAGACGGCAATGCAGGGAATGAAGGATGTAAGAAGCTCTGTCAGGGCTCTTAGGCCGGACGCTCTTTTGCGCCTTCAGTTCAATGAGGCCATAGAGCAGATGATTGATGACATGTGCAGATCGACCGGCATACTCTTCGAATACATATGTGAGGATTCCTTGTCGAACCTGGCGGCAGATGAGGAGGACGTGATTTACAGAATTCTGCAGGAGAGTATTACCAACTCTGTGAGGCACGGGCATCCCACACGAATCAATATCCGTATCGAGCGGCATGACAATCAGATAACGATCCGGATAGAAGATAACGGTGTCGGCTGCGCGGAACTCCACAGAGGTTTCGGGCTTACCCATATGCAGGAACGGCTCAATATGCTGGGGGGAAGCATGACAGTTGACGGCAGCGACGGATTTATAGTGAACGCGACTATACCGCTTAGATTACGTACAGGAGGGGTTTTGGAAGATGATTAATATACTGATAGCTGATGATCAGGAACTGATGAGGCAGAGCCTTAAGATCATGCTGAGCTCGCAGCCGAATTTCGCGGTGACAGATACTGTCTCCAACGGTCGGGAGGTCCTGGAAAGTATAAAAAAGAACAAGCCGGACATCGTCTTGATGGATATCCGCATGCCGGAAATGGACGGTGTGGTCTGCACGCAGAAAGTAAAGGAAATAGCGCCGGATATAAAAGTAATCATTCTTACGACATTTGATGATGACGAGTTTGTCTTCAACGCCATAAAGTTCGGGGCAAGCGGGTATCTGCTTAAGGGTACTTCGCTTAAGGATCTCACTTCCGCGATCACCAAAGTCTACAACGGCAAGTCAATCATGAACGATGAGATCACGGGTAAAGTTTTCCGCATGTTCTCTCAGATGGCACAGACCAATCAGACGATACGTGTCGGAGAACAGCTCACCGGCAAGCTCAGGGAATCAGAGTGGAAGATCATTGACTGCGTAGGGCGGGGCATGTCCAACAAGGAGATCGCCCAGAGACTGCACCTCTCCGAGGGAACGATCAGGAACAGCCTGAGTGTCATTCTGAGCAAACTGGGACTTAAGAACAGGACACAGCTCGGTATCTGGGCGGTTCAGACAGACACTGCAGCCCGTATGTACGATTCTGATGAGGAATAAATAGGCGGATCGACCATGGAACACTTTACAAAACGGCAGAAAGACCGGCTGACCCTGCTTGTCGCAGCGATCATGATCATTATTTCAGCCGAGCTTATCCTGAATCCATTCGGAAGGATATACAGTGAGAACACGGGAATTCTGAGAATCGGTGTGTTTTCTGACAGCCTTTGGGGCGAGAAAAACGGATATGCCCATGTCATTCTGAACGAAGCTATTGAAGCTTTTGAGGCTGAAAATCCAGGGGTCAGTGTCGTTTTTGAGAGCGGCATCCGGCGTCGGGATTATTCAGAGTGGCTTTCCAATGAGATCTTGAAAGGTACTGCGCCGGATGTGTTCTTCGTCCTGGATGAAGATTTCGAGTATCTGTCGGATGTAGGAGCTCTGCAGGATCTGTCTTCCTACGTACTTGAAGATAAGTCTTTTGATTCCGGTGTCTATTATGATGCGCCTTATGATGCCGGCAAGCGAAAAGGTATCCAGTATGCGCTTCCGTATGAATGCTCGCCGGAGATCATGGTCGTCAATGCGTCGATTCTTAACGCGGAGAACATTGCCATGCCCGGTCAGGATTGGACGTGGGAGGAATGTTTTAATATCTGCAGACAGGTCACAGGACCCAGAGATAATGAGTCAGGGTATCAGTTCGGCATATCGGAATACGGTTGGGAGAGCTGCTTCTGCTCCAACGGCGTAACTCTCTTCTCCGAGGATGGGGATCGGTGCTTTCTGACGGATGAAAGGGTCACTGAAGCGATTACCTTTCTTGACAAGCTGGGCGGGCTGACCGCAAAAATGACGAATGTTCAGCCCTCTTTCTCTGACGGAAATGTTCTGTTCCAGCCAATGAGTTATTCAGCCTACAATGCTTACATCAGCAACCCGATCCATATGGGCGTCGGCGGTGATTTCACATGGGAGATCCACACTATGCCGCAGGGCCCCATGGGTGACAATAATTCTAACCTGAATACCCAGCTCATTGCCATGAACAGCCTGTCGAGCAAGAAAGGGCAGGCATGGAAACTGATGAAGACCCTGACTTCTGACCCCAACATTCAGAGAGATATCTACAGGTATTCAGAAGGGATCTCGGTATGCAGACAGATCACACATACCCCGGAGGATGAGTTCGGAGTGGAAAAGCCGGATAAAGACGATCAGAAGATACTTGCCATGGCTATGGAACACTCGGTCAACCGGCAGCGTTTCAGGAATAAGGAGGAGGCGTTTCAGCAGATCGATATCGCGGTCAGCGCAATACTTGCCGGCTCGGGCAACATACGAATGGAACAGATCATATACAATCGCAGAATCAATAATCATCTGCAGCAGATAACGCAGTAGGATATTAAAGCGCCATCGCTCATGCCGAAAAACGGACAGCGGCGGCGCTCTTTTTATGTCAGAATGACATTGGTTAGAGAATGATAGTGACAAATGTAATTCGCACAGCGGAAAAACCCTGTTTTGAAGACATAGAATGCGGATTTTTGTAACATAAAATAGGCATATATTGTTCCTGAATGAGATCAAAAAGCCAATTTTCAATAGGGTTTTATGTGCAAATTGCACAGTATAATAAATAAGAATTTGTAAGTTTGTGTATAATATTACAATAATCAGGATAGGAAGTGACAAATGTCACTGTTCATTTTGGATATTTGTGACAAGATATAAGTAAGTCTTTTTTTTATAATTATTTAAGATTTAATTTATTATTCATTTAGAAAGGAGGAATCACCAGATGAAGTATGTCGTTATTGTCAGTCATGGAATGTTAGCCCCCGGTCTGCATGATGCTGTCAAGATGCTTGCAGGCGAGGACAGCCCGGAAGTTCTCAGCACCAGCCTTCTGAACGGAATGGGTGCCGATGAATATGCTGACAATTTCCGCAAGCTGATCAGCGTGGTCGGTCCCGAGGACGAGATCATTCTGTTCGCTGACCTGGTAGGCGGCTCACCGCTGTCATTTGCAGCAAATGTACTTGCGGAAGAAGGACTTCTCGGAAGAACGCTCATGATCGGTGGCATGAACCTGCCGCTGGTCCTTACGACCGTTCTCTCGAAAGACATGATGGAACTGGAAGATATCAAGAGCGAAATTCTTCCGGATGCCGTCGAAGGCCTGAAGGTCTTTGAAGTAGTTTCTGAAGAATCTGCAGATGATGACATTTAAGCATTTAGATTCCAACTAATCTAATTGCCACGAAAGGAGATTAAAATGGCTATTTCTTTTATCCGTGTTGACGACAGAATGATTCATGGTCAGACTGTCACAAGATGGTCCCTTGAGTATCCGTGCACAGGCCTTATCGCTGTCAATGACGCAGCAGCTAAGAACCCGGTCCTCAAGCAGGCTTACAAGAGTGCGTCCGACAAGAAGACTTTTGTATGGGGCGTTGATGAATTCATCGCTAAGTCAGCGAAGGTCGTCGCTTCCAAGGATCAGTATTTCCTGATCACAAAGAACCCCATTGATATGAAGAGAATCCTTGTTGACAACGGATTCGATCCGCAGGGTGTCAAGACAATCATCATTGGACCGTGCAACGATCGTCCTGGAACAACAAAGCTCGGCAACAATCAGTCGATCACCAACGAAGAAGCCGCTGCTCTGGAAGCTATCATGCAGAAGGGTTATGAGATCGAGTTCGCGCTGGTCAAAGAGACTGCGATCGGCAACTGGAAGAAGTTCAGAGGACAGTTCGGTTATAACTGATCTCACTCAAGTTCCCATCAACAAAAGAATATACGAAGGAGATATGAGTTATGTCTATTAGCATAGTTCAGGCATTAATTCTCGGAATTTTTGCCAGCTTATCATCCATGCCCGGCATGGGAAGTTCCTCTATCGGTAACTATACTCTGGGCCGTCCGCTCGTCGGTGGTCTGGTCTGCGGTCTCGTCCTCGGCGATATTCGCACCGGTATCCTTGTCGGTGTCGCTATGCAGGTCGTTTACATCGCGCTGGTAACTCCGGGCGGAACTGTTTCTGCTGACGTTCGTGCCGTTTCCTATATCGGTATCCCGCTGGCAATGCTCGCTCTGAAATCTCAGGGTCTTGATCCTGCCAGTGTCGAAGGTGCAGGTCTTGCAACTTCCTTCGGTGCCATGGTCGGTACAGTCGGTACAGTCCTTTTCTATGGAACCGCTACAATGAACCTTGTATGGCAGCATATGGGCTGGAGCGCTGTTGAGAAACGCAATTACAAGATGATTGCGATGACAGACAGATTCCTGCCGTGGATCTCTCACCTTTGCTTCTCCATGATCCCGACAGTCATCATGCTCATGCTTGGCCAGACTGTTGTCGAAGCAATCAAGACATACCTTCCGATGGATGGTCTTGCAATGAAGTCCCTCTTCACAGTCGGTGCACTTCTTCCTTGCGTAGGTATTGCGATCCTTCTCAAGCAGATCGTCAGAAACGTTACGGATTTCATTCCGTATCTGACAGGCTTTGTATTTGCAAAGAGTATTGGTATTAACCTCGTATCCGCCACTGTTGTTGCCGGAATGTTCGCTATCCTTGTTTACAAGCTGAAGATTCTTGAGCTCACAAAGCCCGCAGCAGCTGCAGCCGGATCCGGCGATTTTGATGATGATGAGGAGGATATCTGATATGGCAGAGAAGAAATTATCAAAGAAAGCGTTGACGACATCGTTCCATCATTGGTATTGGGGCCATCTGACCTGCTTCTCTCAGGAGCACATGCAGACATTTGGTTATCTTCATGCAATGCTTCCGCTTTGCCAGGAACTGTATGACAATGAAGATGATCTGGCCAGATCAATGAACACATATACCGCATTCTTCAATACAGAGCCGCAGCTCGGTACTGTTATCATCGGTATCACAGCAGGTCTTGAAGAAGCTCGTGCCAATGGTGACGAGGAAGTCGATGACGAGACAATCAACGGTCTCCGTGCAGGTCTTATGGGACCGATCGCAGGTATCGGCGACTCTCTGGTAGTCGGTACTGTTATCCCGATCCTTCTCGGTATTGCAATGGGTATGTCCGGCGGCGGTTCACCGCTCGGCGCTATCTTCTATATCATCGTATGGAACCTCTTCGCATACTTCGGAATGCGTTACCTGTACTTCACAGGCTACAACCTCGGTGGTAAAGCCGTTGAATTCCTTGTAGGAAATCAGGGTATGGCAATTCGTGAAGCCGTCTCCACACTCGGCGGTTTCGTCATTGGTGCTGTTTCCGCTACATGGGTATCGGTAACGACATCGCTTGCACTTAAGAATTCAGAAGGCGAGACATTCCTCGTACTTCAGGATAAACTTGATGAAGTCTTCCCGGGCCTCCTTACAGCAATCACAATTATCATTTGCTGGTATCTGATGTCCAAGAAGAAAATGTCTCCTATTAAGGTTATGCTGATCCTCCTTGTAGTTGCTATCGTCGGCTGCGCGATCGGTATCTTCAATCCGGGACTTTCCTATTAAGTTTACCTACCTCTTATTATCAGATTCGGTTTCGAATCAGCAGAGGGATGGAGCGAATCTCCATCCCTCTGCGTTTGAGTAAATAAAGAAGGAGATTCTCCATGACCAAGGCAGAAAAAGAAGCATGGCTCAAGGAAGCCAAGATGCAGATGCAGGCAATCGCCACCCTTGAAAAGTATAATATGGCATCCCTTGCCACTGCCGGTGTAGGTGCTGCCCTGTGCTATTTTGCGGTAACAGCAGCCGACAGGAATCCCCTGTTCATCGCGTGCAGCCTGATTCTGGCTATCTTTGGGGCCGTGAGTTCCATGGTCCTGAATCTGGGGATCAGGAATGGAAAGAGGAATGTGGAAAAAATCCTGAATGCGGTAGAAGGAAAGGAAGAGAAAGTGGTGATCCCGGACCGCCTGAAAAATAAGAAGAAAAAGGCGGCGCCGGAGAAAACGGATGACCAGGCCGGGAAGGCTGAGTAAAATTTATAACGCGCATGTGAATGGCAGCTGATAGAGTGATCTATCAGCTTTTTTCGCGTGTGTGTCAAATAGCGCTTCGATCGGCAGAAATTCCTGAATTCGGGTGCCGGGCGGAACGGAACATGGTACAATAATACACAGAAAAACAGCAGTGTTTATCTGTACTAATAAGAGGAGGTATGATTATGGCACTGGACATTACGGTATATACGCAGAGCTGTATAAGGATCAGCTGTGACGAGGGTGTTGTCTACTTCGATCCCTTCCGGATGAAGGAGTCACCTCATGATGCGGATTATATATTGGTCACCCACGATCATTTCGATCATTTTTCGCCGGAGGACATAGATAAGGTCTCTAAATCCGGTACAATTCTCATCGTACCTGAGAAGATGCTGGCAAAAGCCGGTGAAGTCAGGCACCTTGTGAAGCAGATAGAGACTGTAAATGCCGGACAGAAAAGAGTGATAGAAGGGCTGAAAATTGAGACGGTTCCCGCTTATAATCTGCTGAAGCCTTTCCACCCGAAGAGTGCCGGCTGGGTAGGATACATTCTGATCACGGAAGACAAGCGCATCTATGTGGCGGGCGATACTGATGTTACCAAAGAGAATAAACAGGTAAAATGCGATATAGCGCTTATTCCTATTGGAGGCAAGTACACAATGGATGCGAAGAAGGCCGCCGAACTCATCAATACAATCTGCCCTGCAGTCGCAATACCGACCCACTACGGCAGTGTGGTCGGAAGTATGAATGACGCAAAGGTCTTTTCTGACCATGTAAAAGCCCCGACCAGAGTGGAGATAAAGCTTCAGTATTGACACGTACATGTGGTTCGCGATCGGTTGACGGATGAATGTTCAGACACACAGCTCTGCCATGTGAATATAGTAAAAAGAAGGGGCGCCGGCCCCTTCTTTTTACTATCAACCAAGTGCTCTCTTCAGTACTTCCAGATTGTTTTCCATGATTGTAAGATATGTCACGCCGTTTTCTATATCCGCAGCCTTTATGCTCTGAAGAGAGTCAAATGTGTAAATCTCCTGATCTTTTGTCTCTGTGTTGTCACGGATCGTCTGCGCTATTTTCTGATCACTGCTCTCGATCGTGCAGATCGCTTTAAGACCGAGCTCATTTACCTTGCCTGCAAGATAGACGATTGTCTCAAAACTTGCCTCTGTCTCGGCTGAGCAGCCGGAAAAAGCCGCATAGTAGCTAAGTCCGTAATCATCTGCCATGTAGAGGAACGGGAAGCGATCGCCGAACAGCAGTGTATCTGTCGATCCACTGTCCGCGGTCTCCGCGTACTCCTTGTCGAGGGCGGATAATTTATCATTATATAAAGCGAGATTTGCCGAATAGATTCCTGCGTTCTCCGGATCCTTCTCCTCAACAGCCTTTTCGATCGCGTCGCAGCAGACTTCCGCATTCTTCAGAGAAAGCCATATATGTTCGTCATATTCTTTTTCTTCGCCTTCAGCCTCTGCGGTTCCTTCTTCGTCTCCGGTCTCCATACCAAAGTCGATAACCTCTTCTTTTGCGTAATCTCCCAGTACACCCAGCAGATTTACGACCGTCATCTCCCTGTTCGCAGCTTCAGCGAGCGCATCCTCGACCCAACTGTCGGATTCGCCGCCGACATAGATGAAGATGTCGCATGTCGCGATCTTCATGATGTCTTCAGCAGTGGGCTGGTAACTGTGGAGATCGACGCCGTCGCTAAGAAGCAGAGTAGTTTCAATATCTCGCGGAGAATCCTTTACGATCTCCCGGACCCAGTCGTACTGCGGGAAGATTGTTGTCACAATGCTGACAGATGATTCGGAATCAGATGAAGAACTGTCGGCTTCGGCGGGAACAGAATCAGTGGCAGGAGCGATTTCTGTCTGTCCGCAGGCCGCAAGAGATCCTGCCGCAAGCAGAAAGGCAAGTGCTGCGCACAGTAATTTATTTCTAATCATAAGTATAAGCCACCTCCCGGGAACTTTATCATTAACGAAAGGGATTCTAACAAAGGCATAGACATAAGTCAAGACGTGACTCGCCGAAGGCAGGAAGCGAATCAGGAATGGACCATCAACTCAGGATAGAAAGCAGCGTGTCCGCGACCTTATCAGCTGCCGCCAGCTTGTACAGGAGACGTGAACTCTGAGGAGCGATTTTCACGGCATAGGAAGAAATGTTCCCGCGAAAGTATACAGCATAGTAAATGCAGCCGGGAGTGGAAGCATCTGCATTTGCGGGATCTATATTGCCCATTGTTCCGGTCACACCTATTCCTATGTCCGCATTATAAAAGACTGCACAGCGCTCCGCCATTGCCTCGGCTGTCTGGACCGAATACACGGAATATGTCCGAATGATATCTTCAGGAACGCCCATGCGAATCTTGGATTCGTTGCTGTAGGTGACAAAAGCTCCTTTGAGAATTGCGGACGAACCTTCAGTGTCGGTTATGAGCGACGCGATCTGTCCGGATGTGGCGCTCTCCATGGTGGTGATCATCAGATTTCTCTCGATAAGAATCCCGGTGATAGAGTGGTATTTTTCGCGAACGGTACACATTATATCCGACATAGCGACTCCTCTCAATGAATGACGAACTGTAGACAAATGCTCATATAATTCCTTTTCTCACTGAGCTTAGCAATTACCCGTATCAATAGCGAAGTTTCAACTGGGACAGTTTCACGGGCACATTGTAGCCGAGAGAGGAGAGATAATATTCCATTCCGCGACGAGCCAGATCGATGTGGTTCTTCGGCGCGACAGTGACGCTTTTCACCGGCAGCTTATCCGCTGTCGAACAATCGATAATAATATACGGCAGAAGGAAGCCGTTCTGCTCGCGAAATCTTACCTGATTCGGCGGATTGCGGAATACGAATCGGTATTCTTTTTCGGATGCAAATGCCGTCTGCTTAAAAAAAAGGGCATAGAGGGCTATCGTTTTCTGCAGAGTGAGCTTATACTCCTCAAAGAGGGCGTTGCCGCCCGGAAGGTATGTGTCGAGGATATCGCCGAAAGACTTGCTCAGCTCGTGAGGAATCTGCTCGATAATAAGCCGGCGCAGACAGTTTTTTTGTTCTGCCCGGTCATAGATGACAAAACCGTCGCAGAAGATCCTGGTGTTCTTCATGATTCTGTTCCGCATACTCAGTCCGTCGAATTCCAGATTGTAGCCCGTTTTGTCTCCGAATTCCGACCAGAGTGTGAGACTGTCGGGCGAAGTGCTGAAAGAGACGACATAATACTCATATTTGTGGAACTCATCGAGGTTGTCGTAGATGAGATGGCGAATTGTTTCGCGCCAGCTGGCTACACCGATCTCGTTCATGACCTCGTCCAGGACGCTCAGTATGTACTGCATTTCATTGACATCATTCAGGAATTCGGTGTTCGTTGCATATAGGGTATGACTTTTCAGTATATCCTGGGCGCTGGTGCAGCGCGTGTAATGGTAGAGGCTGGTCGTGCTGTCCAGGAATTTTAGGTTTAAAAAGCGCCGCAACATTTCTTTGCCCTCCTTATCCGAAGATAATGTACCGCAAGCACGTCCTGCCGGACCGTGTCGGCAGGTCAAAATCAAAAAAGAGTCTGCTTTTTTCTGAAAGCGGAAGGTTTAGTACATTATACCATAAAAAGAGGAGTTTACTATAGAGGCGAGATTCATGCCTTGTGATAATCGGGCTTAAATGTTATACTTGGAATAGTTTGTTAGAATGAGGTAACTATGAGAATCAATATTTGCAGATGGCTGACAGCGGCCTTATGTATCATAATGCTGGCAGGATGCGGGCAAGATGCTCCGAAGACTTCTGCAGACCTGATTTTCAGGTTCTACAGATCTTCTTCCGGAGATGCCAAGCTCATCAGGGAAGACTTTCTGCTTACCACGATCAATCGAAAACTTGTCGGTATCGATCTTTCGACCGGAAAGATAAACGATCTGGGGATTTCCTGTGACTGGCTGAGCGTCATTCCCGAGGATGGAGTCATTCTTTACAGCAATGCGAACTGTGAGCTCGGAGCCTGTGTTCTCGATAGTTATAACAAAATATCTCAGAACAACATTCTGTACACCAACACCGAAGCAGACTACATGATCGACCCCGCGATAGAAAAAGCGGGCGGGTCCTACTACATCAGCATGACTTTTGTCGACGGACGATTGAACAATGCCAACCCAAAGAGATCGAACGGACAGTATACGATTCGCTTTTATAAGTCAGATGACCTCAAAAAGCTGACCTATCTGTCGGATGTGGTGAGCGCGAACCGTAATCTTGAAGATATAAAGCTTACGGTCACTAACGAAAAAATGTACATGTTCTTTGAGAAAGAGACTCTGGACCAGGGGAGCTCTGCCATTCAGATGGCGGTCTCGGAGGATATGGGACGTCACTGGAATTCACCGGTCACTGTGCTGGAGAGTGACTCTGATCAGGAACCTGCCGGCCTTCTTCGGGCCGACGACGGATGGTATCTGTACTACAGTTCAGATGTCGACAATCCGGGAGAATCCTATAACGGGGCATGCGCCTACAGGACACATCTTGACCGGGACATGGGAGTTGTATCAAAGAATGAGAGGCTGGAGCTTGCGACGCCCGATGAATCCGACCCGGAAAAGGACCAGAAGGGCGGGATTCTTCTCTATGACGTTCAAAAGTTCGGAGACAGCGTTTATTTTGTGTATTCGGAGGATCATCTGAGTTCCGATAATTTATGTGTATCAGTTCTTGAAGCAGGAGAGTAACAGGTGGCAAAAAAGAAACGGCAGAAAAGCAAGGTGAATACGTTTCCGTTCGTCCTGATAGCTGTGTTTATCGCTGTTGTCGGAATGGCTACATGGTATTTCTTTTTCTCCGAGGAGGAGAGTCCGGCAAAAACAGAGAGCGCGACAGGGGTAGTTGTTATCACCGGGGTCCCTGAAAACTTGAAAAAGGACGAGTCGAAGGCTGAAGATCAGTCTGAGGTGAAGGACGACGATGGCACGGACGGACTCATTCGCCCAAACGGCACCGTCGATGTCACCAAAGTCCCCCATCTCTATATTTATCCGCTGATCAACGACAGCCGCGCCTTTGACGTTAATTACGCGTCGAAGGACCGGGTGGTGGTCAACAACAGCAACAACTTTACGACGCAGGAATTCAAAGTCCTGCTGGAAAAACTGTATGAGGCAGACTTTATGCTGGTGCGCCTGCGCGACCTTGTGGAGGAGACGGAGAGCCCGGGAGGAGGAGTTCTTATCACTCCGAAGGAGGATCTGAAGCTTCCGGAGGGAAAGAAGCCGATAATTCTCACTGAAGATAACGTGAATTATCATCACACCACACAGAACATGGGCTATGCCTCGAAGCTGATCGTGAGGAGTGGCAAGATTAAGTGCGTTTATGTGAACGCGAACGGCACGGAAAAAGTGGGAAACTATGACGCGGTCCCGATTCTTGAGGAGTTCATCGAGAGATACCCTGATTTTTCTTACGAGGGGGCGCGCATGACTCTTGCGCTGACAGGCTATAACGGCGTGTTCGGATATCGCACTGACGCCGCATATCAGACGGGCGAGGGGCTCACACAGCTGCAGAAGGACTGGCTGTCTGAAAATCCGGATTTCAGATATGATAAGGATGTGGAGGATGCCAGAGCGGTGGCGGAGGCTCTCCGTGCAGCCGGGTATGAATTTGCAAATAAGACCTGGGGAGACCGCATCGTCGGCACATCCACCCTGACTGACCTGAAGGTCGATATGGAAAAATGGAAGACGTCGGTCGAACCGATTATCGGTGAGGTCGATACATATGTCTTTGCGCACGACAGTGACATTTCGGACAAACCGGGAGAATATCTGACGAACAATGAGAAATTCAACTATTTTACCGATGAAGGCTATCACTATTTCTGCACAGAGAATGCGCAGATTTTCGGCATGGAGGCGTACGGCACATCTTACGCATGGTCCTGCAGATATGGACTGACTCCGTTCAATGTGCGCGAGTGGAACCGAAGTGAGCCGGCAACGTCGATCATGAATACTCTCGGGCTTGCGCAGATGGAAGGATATTATGACGCAGACAGGACGGGAGATTACGCGTATCTGTCCTGACCTTTATATGTGCATACTCGTATGTAATCATCTGCTGTTTTGCTTTAGATGAAAGCTGCTTAAGACAGGAACGGAACAAGGTATCCGGCCTGATTAAATAGAATGTAACAAGGAGGAACTTATGTCACAGAATCAGGATCTCGAAGAAAAGAGAAGAAGAAGGGCGAGAAGGGAAGCACGGAGAAGGCGCGAGAGAAGAAGAAAGCTCATAATGCGCGCTATCTTTCTGGTACTCCTTGTAGTCGTACTCTTTGGCATCATAACTCTTGCGAGAAAGCTTGGCCGGAAGGACGATAACGGTCCTGCGGAATCGGCTGTGTCGAATGCACAGACGACTTCAGCGGTGACTGACGTAAACGGCAGCACACAGACGAATGAAGGAACGACATCCACTGCGCCTGTTGTAGAAAATGTTAATACAAATCCGCAGACAAAGGAGGAAGTTCTGGACTATGCCCGATATCAGGCAATGCAGTATGATTATGACGGCGCTATTGCCACGATCCAGGGCTTTGACGGTTACGACACTGATGCGGAACTCAGCAGTGAGCTTGCTTCTATAACCGCTGAGAAGAGCACTTGCGTTCAGGTCGATGTAGCCACGACCCCTCATGTCTTCTGGCATTCTCTGATCAATGACAGCAGAGGTCTTGTCGCATCCGCGACCTGTACGGAGGAACGAGTTGAGAAGAACAATAAAGCTATGACGACAGTCGGTGAATTCGACGTCATGGTGCAGGATATGTACGACGCCGGTTACGTTGTCATCAGTCTCGATGACCTGATCGTGGAGGGAACAGACGAGAACGGCAATACTGTGTTCAAGAAGAATACCGGTGTCTATCTCCCGGAAGGAAAAAAGCCGCTCATTATGTCTGAGGATGACCTGAGCTACTATCACAGCTACGGTGAGAACGGTGCGCAGGGATATGCGGACAGACTGGTCATCGATGATAACGGGGAAGTAAAGTGCCTGTTCACTGACACAGACGGAGTCCAGAAAATCGGCGATTACGATATGGTCCCGAGAATTGATACCTTTATGAAGAATCATCCTGATTTCTCATATAAGGGAGCTAAGCCGACCGTCGCTCTGACAGGCTATAACGGCATCTTCGGCTACCGCACAAATGACTATTATAAGCAGGGGGTAGACGGTGCTGACCTCAACGAAGCCCAGAAGACCTTCCTGAGAGAGCATCCCGAATATGATTATGATACGGATGTGGCAGAAGCAACAAAGATTGCGGATGCCATGAAAGCTAACGGCTGGACGTTTGCTAGCCACACTTACGGCCACAGGAATGCGACAGATGCTTCTCTTGAAGCTTTGATGAACGACCACGAGAGGTGGAAGGTCGCAGTCGGCAAATGTGTCGGACCGACCAATAAGATCATATTTGCATTTGGCGCGGATATCGGACCGGTCTGGGGATACACAGACGATAACGCCAAGTTCACTTACTTCAAGGAGCAGGGCTTTGACATCTTCTGCAACGTCGACGGCAATATCGGATGGACTGAATTCGGGCCCAACTATGTCCGTACAGGCCGTGTCGCGCTCGACGGTGTCAGCATGTACAATGCAATTACACCGGGTACTCCGTCTCATGAGACATATTCTCATGATTTTGAGGTTCTCGGCATCAATGACGTTGCGTCTTTCTTTGACCCGAACAGGACGCCGTCTTACTGCCTGAGCGAGTCATAATATCGAAGCCATGCGCTTTGCAGGAGATTAAAAGCCTCCGGAGGACTCGAGCCGCGCTGTGACGAAGGTGCTTCGCACTTTGCGCGGCGCGACAAGGACGCCGAGACATTCATGATGATTACAGGGCTGCCGCATTCGTGCGGCAGCCCTGATTATTTAATCCGTATGAACATGAGCATTGCGCAAAGGAGCGGAATCAGTCCGAGAAGTACACATAATAAAATGCTTTTGGAGCGTTCGACTGGTGGGCGAAGTTCATGATCAGGTCTGATTATCTCATCGGTTTCAGCCCGGTGGGCCTGAACGATCAGTCTATGTGAATTAATACCGACCGGCGTACAGGTGTAGAGCGTGAGGATATCTTCACCGGGTCTTATCTGAAAATATGGGATATCATAGCCATATGAGTCCGCATGCTCTGCCTTGCCGTCATAGGGAAGGACGACAGATATATCCCTATCAGAGAGGACTCTGTAAGTGAGAGTGCGGGAAAGTACGTGGACAAGTATCGTATCGCCCGGAGCAATACGTCTCAGATCCGTGAAAAGCCTGGCAGAAGTGCTTCCGGAGTGTGCTGCGATGACGCAGTTGACTGATGTGCCTCCGACAGGAAGAGAGGTGCCGCATACGTGGCCGGCCATGGTCTCCAGAACTTCATCGGACGTTCCGTGTCCTACAGGGAGGCAGATGCCGACGGAAGGAATTTCGATAATGCACATCACACCGCCGCTCCCGGGCAGAAGAGCACGATACGCGTCAGTCTCTTCTGATGTCCCACGGTAAAAGAATGGAGTTCGTGACTGGGCGGCATTGATGCTTCTGTTATATTCGACCGCACGAAGAAATTCTCTGTCCTGAATGTTATCATATTTCGTTTGGCTGCTTTTTTCCATATAACTTCGGATGACGACGCTCTCACTCATATGTCCGATCTGACTCATAAAGGGAATATAGACGACTGCGGACAGCAGTGCATATGTCAGCACCGAGATCAGAAAACGAAGGAAATGATCAGTCGGTGTCGGATGTGTTCTGATCCTCTTTTTTTTCATTCTGATCCTCCGCAGCATTCGCCCGTTCTGCATTTTTCAATAATGAGTCTTCGAGAGGGAGGTCGCCTTCCGCGTCCGATCGGCGTTTTCTGATCATCAGAGCCGCAAGGAGCATAATGCCGAAAACCAGGATAAAAGCCGCGACTATCCAGTATCCGTTATCCCCGGCTTTGAGAGGTGTGATCATGCTCCCGTTGCTCACAGAAAACTCTGCGATTCCCCCGTTTACCGCGGAAACGGAGAGGGGAACCGGATTTGCGCTTTCCATGCTGAGCGCTGCATCGGTGAGTGAGCCTGCAAGGGGATTTCCTGCCAATGTGACCGTCAGGGGCGAAGTCAGCAGACTGTGTCCTGCCTCTGTCTTAGTTTCGATTATCGTGTAGGAAGCCGAATCAAGTCCGCGTATTCTGAGATGGCCGTCTTGTGCGGGTGAAAGAGAGGATACGGACTCGTCGCAGGTAAGCGTGCCCCGCGCGGTATAAGTTCCTTCACCGGTCTTTTCGAAATACAGAAGACTGTTTCCCGAACTGACACGGAAACGGGCTTCTGAGGCATCCGAAAGCCCCGTCTTTATGAGATCAATGCCGTAGGAGGCGGCGTATGCCGGCGCGGATCGGAGTGTATAACTTTCGTGGGTCCGATCGGTACTGACGGTCCAGGAACTTTCATTTATTTCCGGCCCATCTGTTCCGACAGCCGCATTGGGACCGAGAAGAACATCGTAAATTACATACAGGCCGGAGTTATACTTGAGCGCATTTATTTTGTCGAGCCCTTCAACCGTGAGCGACAGCCGGAATCCGTGTTCGCCGCCGCAGACCGTGTAATCCGTCGTGGGGGAGAGCTCTTTATAGGTATTCAGAGTGTCGTACAATATGGTCTCTTCTTTGAGCCAGGCTCCGCACACCACTTTTTTGATCTTTTTATGGATAAGGCCGTCGGTCATATTGTCTTCTAATACCGCCTCGTCATAATTGCCGCCGTCTCCGAGATCCGGAAGATTTGCATAAGAAATATAAGTAATCGTGCTCCCGGTCTCACGATCATCCGCATCACTCAGAGACATATCTGAAAGAAGCATTTTTTTGCCGCTTTCAAGCGTCCTGCTTTTCGGGTAAACGGAGACGTCATATGTCCACAGATCATCCGGTTCAATAATATCGCCTTCGGCACTCACACTTCCGGCATTTATCTGCGGGAGTATGATCAGTGAGGGCGCGTGTCCTGAAAGAACACGAAGATCATCTCTGTCCGGGACCTGCGTCAGGGCCAGCAGATACAGTCCTTGCGGCAGATTATCGGCCCGTGTTTCTCCGTCAGTTCCGGAAGGCGGAAGTGTGATTCCGCATTTTCCGACAAGCTTTGTCAGCTCCGTCTCATCCATTACTGCCGTATCCCACGCAGCCTGAATGTCGCTCAGCTGATAGCAGGGTTCTCCCGTGTCGCTTTCGCCAACAGGATGCAGCTTGCCTGGAATGAGGAGTTCCGTGAATTCGTCGTTCATGTGACAGGCGCAGAGAGTCACGGTGCTGCCTTGAGTCTGTGAAACCACATCGCCGATTTTCCATAGAGAGTACACGGCCCCCTCAAGGGGAGACGCGTCATCGGGGACACTCTGTTCTTCGCTATAGCTGCCTTCGCTCTCATCACCGCTCTGGCTTATATAAGAGTGAACAGTGAGAGAACAGGATCTGTCGGCAAAAACACACTGGGGAAACAATAAGACGAGGCAGGCTGCGGTGACCAAAAGAAACAGTACTGATCCGCTCTTTTGCATAGTTTTCCTCCTTTAACAGTCTACTGATACAATGGGGAATTGTGAAACCGGGAAAATATGATCCGGACGGACCGTGCAGGGAAATGACTTGTTCCTGATACGCATTCATCTTACGATTCTGAAGCCGTGAGAATTCTGCGCAGAAGATTCAGGTGCTTTGAAAACAGAAAAACCCCGAAGCGTTAAACTTCGGGGTTTTCAGTAAATAGCCGGTAGGGGAATCGAACCCCTGTTTCCGCCGTGAGAGGGCGGCGTCTTAACCGCTTGACCAACCGGCCTTATTTGCTGCTCGATTATAATATCATTATTCCGGAAGGATTGCAAGCGTTATTTTATTTTTATTTTATCTTTTATGTATAACGTCTTTTCATTGCCGCACAAAGGTGCTGTCACAACTGTTTGTACGTAACCCCTTGCGAACGTGCGTTCTATGTGATATAATGCATCACTCAGGGGGTAGCATATGGCAAGAAAAAAGGAAATCTACGACGAGTCCAGTATCCACGTGCTGGAAGGCCTGGAAGCCGTCAGAATGAGACCGGGAATGTATATAGGAAGTACCTCGCGAAAAGGTCTCAACCATCTGATTTATGAAATCGTCGACAATGCGGTCGATGAGCATCTCGCAGGCTTCTGCGACCATATTGAGGTGACACTGGAGAGCGACGGCTCATGCACGGTGAGCGATAACGGCCGCGGCATCCCGGTCGGAATGCACGAAAAAGGTGTGCCGGCAGAGCGCCTTGTATATACAACTCTGCATGCGGGAGGAAAATTCGACAACGAAGCCTATAAGACATCCGGCGGCCTTCACGGCGTCGGTTCTTCTGTCGTTAATGCGCTGTCTACATATCTGGATATTAAGATAAAGCGTGACGGAGCGATCCATCATGACCGATACAGACAGGGAAAGCCGGATCTGGATCTTGTGAACGGTCTGCTTCCCATTATGGGGAAGACCAGAGAGACGGGAACCTGCGTCAACTTCCTGCCGGATCCCGAGATCTTTGACACAGTGCGGTTCTCCGCGACGGAAGTCAGATCACGTCTGCATGAGACCGCTTATCTGAATCCAGGACTTACGATCGTATTCCGCGACAAGCGGGATGACAGGGATACAGAAATCACTTACCACGAGCCTGACGGAATTATCGGTTACGTGCGTGAGATGAATAAAAATGAGGAAGTCCTGACGGAGCCGATCTATTTTAAAGGCATCGATGAGGGAATTACCGTCGAGGTAGCTTTCCAGTATGTCAATGAATTCCACGAGAATATTATGGGCTACTGCAACAATATTTTCAATGCGGACGGGGGCACTCACCTGACCGGTTTCAAGACAGCCTTCACTATGGTCATGAACAGCTATGCCAGGGAGATCGGAGTTCTGAAGGAGAAGGATTCGAATTTCACGGGACCCGATATCCGGAACGGCATGACGGCGGTCGTGTCAATTAAGCACCCTGACCCCAGATTCGAAGGACAGACAAAGACAAAACTGGATAATGCGGATGCGTCAAAGAGCGTTTCCAAAATCGTCAACGAACAGGCGCCGCACTATTTTGACAGGAATCTGGACACATTAAAAGTCATTCTCGGCTGTGCCGAAAAATCCGCAAAAATCAGAAAGACTTCCGAGAAAGCGAAGAACAGTCTGCTGACCAGGCAGAAGTATTCATTTGATACGAACGGCAAACTGGCTAACTGTATAAGCAGGGACGCCTCAAAATGCGAGATATTTATCGTCGAGGGAGATTCTGCCGGCGGTTCGGCCAAGACAGCCCGTGACCGGAACTATCAGGCGATACTCCCGATCCGCGGCAAGATCCTGAATGTCGAGAAGGCAAGTATCGATAAAGTTCTGGCCAACGCCGAGATAAGGACTATGATAACGAGCTTCGGATGCGGTTTCTCCGAGGGTTACGGCAATGATTTTGACATCACGAAGCTGCGATATGATAAAATCATCATTATGGCCGACGCAGATGTCGACGGTGCTCACATCGGCACACTGCTGCTCACACTTTTCTACAGGTATATGCCGGATCTCATTCGTGAAGGACATGTATACGTCGCTATGCCGCCTCTCTATAAAGTAGTGCCACAGAAGGGAGAGGGAGAGTACCTGTACGATGACAGTGCTCTTGCCAGGTATCGAAAGACTCATCGGGATCAGAAGTTCTCGCTCCAGCGCTACAAAGGTCTGGGCGAGATGGATCCTGATCAGCTCTGGGAGACCACGTTGAACCCGGCTACCAGAATGCTTCGTCGTATTGAGATCGCGGATCCGCGACTTTCATCGGATATCACAGGCGTGCTCATGGGTACGGACGTCCCGCCCCGCAGAGATTTCATCTACGAACATGCGCGGGATGCTGAGCTTGACGTCTGAAGCTCGCAGAAGGAAAAAGGATATTAATTAGAGTATATGAGACAGATTGAAGATCGCATTCTGCGCACCGATTATTCGGAAATAATGCAGAAAAATTATATAGATTACGCCATGTCAGTCATCGTGTCGAGGGCTCTGCCCGATGTCCGCGACGGACTGAAGCCTGTCCAGCGCCGCGTGCTCTATGATATGTACGAGCTGGGTACGAGGTATGACAGACCGTACAGAAAATCTGCGCGTATTGTCGGAGATACAATGGGTAAGTATCATCCGCACGGCGACAGCTCAATATATGATTCGCTGGTCGTTATGGCACAGGATTTTAAGAAAGGTCAGGTCCTGGTGGACGGTCACGGCAACTTTGGCTCGATCGAGGGAGATGGTGCGGCTGCCATGCGTTACACGGAAGCCCGTCTCATGAAGATCACGCAGGAGGTCTTTCTCGCGGATCTCGACAAGAATGTCGTCAATTATGTTCCGAACTTTGATGAAAACGAGAAGGAGCCGGAGGTTCTTCCGGTCCGGATCCCGAATATTCTTCTTAACGGCTCTGACGGTATCGCCGTCGGTATGGCTACCTCGATTCCTCCTCACAACCTCGGAGAGATCGTATCTGCGGTATGTGCCTTTATCGAGGACCCGGATATTCCGGAAGAAAAGCTTCTTGAGTATATAAAAGGTCCTGATTTTCCGACAGGAGGAATTATAGTTAATAAGGATGAACTGCCCCGGATATATGCCGAGGGATCCGGAAAGCTCCGGGTCAGAGGAAGGACGGTCATAGAGAAGGTAAAGGGCGGAAAACAGCAGATCGTCGTGACAGAAATTCCCTACACCATGGTGGGCAGCGGTATCGGTAAGTTCATGAGCGATGTAGCGCAGCTCGCCGAGAGCCGGGTGATTACAGACATCGCGGATATCTCCAACCAGTCATCAAAAGAGGGGATCCGTATTGTCATCGAGCTGAAAAAGGGAGCAGATGCGGAAAATATCCGCAATATCCTTTATAAAAAGACTCGGCTTGAGGATACTTTCGGTGTGAATATGCTTGTCGTCTCTGACGGAAGGCCGGAGACCATGTCTCTGAAACGTCTGATCGAGGCGTTTGTCGATTTTCGGATCGACGTTGCCAACAGAAAGTATCACAATCTTCTGGAAAAGGATCTGGAGAAGAAAGAAGTTGAGGAAGGTCTCATTGAGGCCTGCGATGTGATCGATCTTATCATCGAGATCCTTCGCGGATCGAGAAACGCCCAGATGGCGAGGAACTGTCTTATTTACGGAGAGACTAAGGACATTAAGTTCAAGACCAAAAAGAGTGAAAAGCTGGCTTCGAAGCTCAGATTTACCGAGAGACAGGCTCAGGCTATCCTTGATATGCGTCTTGTCAAGCTCATAGGTCTCGAAGTGGAGGCCCTTATCGCCCAGCATAAGGAGACCCTTGAGCGAATTGCTCATTACGAGCACCTCCTCAATGACTATGACGCAATGTCGGAGGACATCATCTCGGACCTTAAGAATATAAGCCGGGAATACGGAAGAGAACGGCGAACGGCAATTGAGAACGTCGGTGAAATTGTAATAGAGGAAAAGAAAACAGAACCGGAGGAGGTCGTCTTTGCCATGGACCGCTTCGGTTATGTCAAGATTCTCGACGCGGCATCATATGATAAGAACAGGGAGACCCTGGAGGCGGACCATAAGTATATTTTCCGGGTCATGAACACAGATAAGATCGGTATATTTACGGACACCGGAAAACTTCACACCGTGAAGGTCCAGGATATCCCGATGAAAAAGCTGCGCGATAAGGGGGTGCCGATCGATAATCTGACGAATTTCACTAACAGGACAGAGGATATCGTGTGGGTCTGCTCCATGGATATGATCGCCGCGGGGAGAGTATTTATGGCTACTAAGATGGGACAGGTGAAACTGACTCAGGGAACGGAGTTTTTGAGCAGCGTGAGGACCGTTGCCGCGACAAAGCTTGCGGAATCCGATTCAGTTATCATGGCCGGAATGGCTGATACATGTGACACGGTATTTCTGCTGAGCGGGATGGGACTGTATATCAGATTTGCGCTCTCCGAGGTGCCGGAGATGAAGAAAGCCGCTGTCGGTGTGCGGGGCATCCGTCTTGCCGAGGGCGATGAGGTGAAAGCAGCATATCTCCTCGGAGGTCAGGGTGAGTTTACAATCGACTACAACAGCAAAAAGCTATCCCCCGGCCGCGTGAAGATCTCAAAACGAGGTGGAAAAGGCACCAGGAGATAAACAGTTCAGACAGGCTGCAGCTTGTATTTTGTTGCCGGCAGCAAAGCATTCATCTTCATGAGAAAAGCATTGCAGGTCCTTCCCTGTGAGATCATAAAAGGCTTTAGCCTTTTTAAGCTCACAGAAAGGACATGCGTTTTTCGATGAAGATGATGTTTGCGGCCGGCCTATGAAACTTCGCCGCAGCCTGTCTGAACTGTTATCCGAAGGTGAAACTTGCGATGAAACTTTGCGCAGATTCGGCGGAGAAAGTGCTTGCAATTTAAATAGGCGGGTGCTATAGTTTTATGTGATGATTAGATACTGTAGACTATAGAGCGGGCGGATGCCCGCTCTTACTTTTGCACAAAGGAAGAATTGTGAGCAGAAAAGAAGTTATAGAAGAAAAAGCATGGGAGCTTTTATGCAGAGTGTGTGAGGCGCAGGGACTCATCCCGGTCGACGCGGAGTATGCCAAAGTCAGCGGAGAGTATAACCTGCTTATCTACATAGATAAAGAAGGCGGCGTCGGTATCGATGAGTGCGAGGCCGCAAGCCGGGCTCTTGATCCGCTCCTCGACGAGGAAGACTTTATCCCGGATGCCTATACGCTGATCGTCAGTTCTCCCGGACTCGGGAGGCAGCTGAGACGACCGAGAGATTATGTATTTGCCATGGGAAAAGAACTGGAAATACATACTTATAAGGCAGTGAACGGGGAAAAGGAATTCTATGGAATCATGACCGCTTACGATAACGATACTGTCACGATCACGACGGACGGTACTGATACAGTCTTCAACAGGGCAGAGATATCCAATATCCGCCTTGCATTTGATTTTTAACATGGAGGAAATCTGAATAATGAACACCGAATTAAAAGAGGCGATTGAGCTACTGGAGAAGGAAAAGCACATCAGCAGGGAATCCCTTCTCGAGTCAATTGAAATGTCACTCATGCAGGCATGCAAGGCCAATTTCGGAAAGAATGAGAATATTAATGTCAATATTAACCGCGAGACGTTCGACTTCTCGGTAACGGCTGAGAAGGAAGTTGTTGAATCGCAGGCGGATATAGTTGATCCGATCCTCCAGGTCACAGTTGCGGAAGCCAGAGTTGATCATCCCGAAGCCGAAGTCGGCGACATCATCATCGTGGATATCAATTCCAAGAATTTCGGCCGCATCGCGACACAGAACGCGAAAAACGTTATATTGCAGCGAATCCGGGAGGAGGAGCGCAATGTGGTCTTTAATGAGTACTACCAGAAAGTACGTCAGCTTGTGACCGGCGTTGTCCAGAGAATGCAGGGAAAGGCGTACTGCATCAACCTCGGCAAGGCAGATGCTCTTCTCAGTGAGAATGAGCAGGTCAAGACGGAGAAGTTCTCTCCGACAGAGCGTGTCAGGGTATATGTACTCGATGTCAAGAATTCTTCCAAGGGTCCGAAGATCCTTGTATCAAGAACACATCCGGAACTTGTCCGAAAACTCTTCGAGGAGGAAGTGTCGGAGATCAGGGAGGGTATCGTCGAGATCAAGGGAATATCCCGCGAAGCCGGCTCCCGAACTAAGATGGCGGTAGCGTCCACTGAGAGGAATGTCGACCCGGTAGGTGCATGCGTCGGACAGAACGGTTCGCGCGTCAATGCGGTCGTAAGGGAGCTTCGTGGCGAGAAGATCGATATCATTGCATGGAGTGAGGATCCGGAGATCCTTATCAAAAACGCGCTCAGCCCTGCAGAGGTAAAATCCGTTGAAGCTAACCCGGATGAGAAGGCCGCAAGAGTCATCGTTCCGGATCACCAGCTCTCTCTCGCAATCGGCAAGGAAGGCCAGAATGCCCGCCTGGCAGCAAGACTGACAGGTTATAAGATTGATATCAAGTCAGAGAAGCAGGCGCGCGAAAGCGGAGAGTTTGATGATGTTATGAAAGAAGAGTTCGCAGAACCGAAGAGCGAGGTATTCAATGAGTCAGAGACAGCAGACAGCTACGAAAAAGAAACCGCAGCGGACATGTCTGGGATGCCGGGAAGTCAGGAATAAAAACGAACTCGTCAGAATAGTCCGAACACCTGAGGGTGAGGTCATTGTGGATGCAAAGGGCAGAGCCAACGGGCGCGGAGCGTATATATGCAGCAACGCGGAGTGTCTCAGGAAGGCGGTCAGGACGAAGGCTCTCGAGAGAGCATTGAAGGTCGAGATCCCTGAGGAAATTTTAGAATCGCTCGCGAGGGATATCGAAAAATGAATATGAAAAAGGCTTTCGGATATCTCGGGCTTGCTCAGAGAGCGCGGAGCGTCGCGTCAGGAGAGTTTCAGACAGAAGAGGCAATCAGATCGCGAAAGGCGAGAGTGGTCGTCATAGCGGGAGATGCATCGGACAATACAAAAAAACATTTCACAGATATGTGTACGCATGCCGGTATACCATATTGTGTACTTTCGGATAAAGACACTCTCGGACATGCGATCGGCAAGGGAGAGAGATCATCACTTGCAATTATCGATGATAAACTTGCTAAAGTATTTTTGGACAGTGTGAGGGAATAAGGAGATAGGAATGGCAAAAATCAAAGTTCATGAGCTTGCTAAACAGATTGGCGCAGACAGAAAAGCTGTCGTTGATTATCTGCACACTAAGGGCTATGATACTATGACAGCTGTTTCGGCTGTGCCGGATAACGAAGTGGATAATATCCGCTCGCGTTTTGGCGGATCATCACAAGCCGCATCGGCGGATGGACCGGCAGCTGCTGCAGCATCAGGAACAAATGACAATAAAGATAAAGGCCAGGCAGAAGGCGCACCCAAAAAGAAGGGAATAGTGCGTGTCTTCCGCTCACAGAATGCGAGCAAGGAGACGCAGAGCAGGAAAAAGCCGGAGACCGCAGAGACACCGGCAGCGGAAACTGCTCCGAAGCCGGCTAAGACTGAAGATATGTCTCCTGCGGCGGCGCCGAAGCCGGAGACCGCAGAGGAGCCGAAGGCAGTGAAGCCGGAGCGTACAGCTGTGTCCGAAGCCCCCAAGACTGAGATCCGTCAGGAGACTGTGAAATCAGCGAGTGCCCCGGATGTTCAGCGCTCTCAGAGCGACAGACGGCCGAGAGATGGAAGTCAGGAAAGACGTCCCGCCGGACAGGCGCAGGTTCGCGGCGATAACCGCGCGCAGGGCGACAGAAGACCGAGAGAAGCGGGACAGGAGAAACGTCCTTACGGTCAGGACCGCGACAGACGGACATCCTATAATCAGGGTCAGAGTCAGGGTCAGGAAAGACGTCCGTATGGTCAGGGCGGTCAGGAAAGACGTCCGTACGGTCAGGGCCAGGGCAGTCAGGAAAGACGCCCGTACGGTCAGGGCCAGGGAGGCCAGGAGAGACGTCCGTACGGTCAGGGTCAGGGCGGCCAGGAAAGACGCCCGTACGGCCAGGGCCAGGGCGGTCAGGAGAGACGCCCGTACGGCCAGGGTCAGGGTCAGGAGAGACGCCCGTACGGTCAGGGCCAGGGCGGTCAGGAAAGACGCCCGTACGGCCAGGGTCAGGGCGGCCAGGAAAGACGTCCGTACGGTCAGGGCGGTCAGGAAAGACGTGCCTTTGGCCAGAATGCGGGCCGTGATCAGGGGGGTCAGGAGAGACGCCCGTATGGTCAGGGTCAGGGCATTGGCCGCGGCGTAAGACCGGGCGGAGCTTCCCGTCCGGCGGCGAATGCTGACGGTGCTCTTGTCCACAAGACAACGCGCGATTACCGGAAAGACGGCGGCAAGGATTATGACCGCAATAAAGAAGAGAGGCGAGAGAACGGGAAGCACAGCCAGTACGGCAGCACGTCTTCCAAACCTAATCAGGGCAAGAAGCAGTTCTCCCGTATCCCGAAGGCTCTTCAGCAGAATAAGCCGAAGAACGAAGCTCCGAAGGAAAAGGAAGTCGTGACTGAAATCAAGATTCCGGAGAAGCTCACGGTCCGCGAGCTTGCCGAGGCCATGAAAATGCAGCCGGCAGCTCTCGTGAAAGATCTCTTTATGAAGGGCATGATGGTCACGGTGAACCATGAACTTCCGTTTGAGAAGGCTGCGGAGATCGCGATGGAATATGAGATCATCGCGGAGCAGGAGGAGAAGGAAGACGTCATCGGAGAACTTCTTGCGGAAGCAGAAGAGAATGAGGATGAGATGGTCGCCCGTCCGCCTGTTGTCTGCGTCATGGGTCATGTTGACCATGGCAAGACATCCCTGCTCGACGCGATCAGGAACACCCATGTGACTGACCGCGAAGCCGGCGGCATAACTCAGCACATCGGTGCATATATGGTAACGGTCAACGGTCAGAAGATCACATTCCTTGATACACCGGGCCATGAGGCTTTCACGGCCATGCGTATGCGCGGCGCGAACTCTACCGATATTGCGGTCCTGGTCGTAGCTGCCGACGACGGTGTCATGCCGCAGACAGTGGAAGCTATTAATCATGCCAAAGCAGCAAATGTAGATATAATCGTAGCAATCAACAAGATTGACAAACCGGGCGCAAATATCGACCGCGTCAAGCAGGAACTCTCCGAGTACGGTCTTCTCGCCGAAGACTGGGGCGGTGACACGATCTTCTGTCCGGTATCGGCAAAAACGCATGAAGGTATCGAGAACCTTCTCGAGATGATCCTTCTGACTGCGGAAGTAGACGAACTGAAGGCTAACCCGAACCGCAGGGCGAGAGGTCTGGTCCTTGAAGCCAAGCTTGACAAGGGACGCGGTCCGGTGGCAACGATCCTTGTACAGAAAGGTACGCTCAAGCAGGGTGATTTCATCGCCTGCGGCAGCGCAAGCGGTAAAGTCCGTGCCATGACAGATGAAAAGGGCAGAAGACTGCATAAGGCTACTCCGTCCATGCCGGTAGAGATCATCGGTCTTTCCTCGGTCCCGGATGCCGGTGAAGTTTTAGTTGCTCTTGACAGTGATAAGGAGGCCAAGGCATTTGCACAGACCTTCATCACAGAGGGCAAGAAGACTCTGATCGAGGAGACAAAGACACAGATGTCTCTCGACGATCTCTTCAACCAGATCAAGGAAGGCAGCCTGAAGGAACTCCCGATCGTTATCAAAGCGGATGTTCAGGGTTCTGTCGAGGCAGTGAAGCAGTCACTTCTCAAGCTGTCGAACGAAGAAGTCGTTGTCAAGGTCATCCATGGCGGCGTAGGCGCGATCACCGAGTCCGATATTGCACTCGCATCCGCATCCAACGCGATCGTCATCGGCTTCAACGTACGTCCGGACGCTACTGCCAAGGCTATGGCTGAGACACAGAAAGTCGATGTCCACCTGTACAATGTCATTTATGAAGCAATCGAGGATGTAACGAGAGCCCTGAACGGCATGCGTGCGGCAGTTTATGAGGAAAAGATCCTCGGACATGCCGAGATCCGCCAGGTATTTAAGGCATCCGGTGTCGGCAACATCGCCGGCGCTTACGTCAGAGACGGTATATTCCAGAGGAACTGCCAGATCCGCGTATTCCGCAAGGATGAGAAGCTCTACGAAGGTTCTCTTGCATCCCTTAAGAGGTTCAAGGACGACGTCAAGGAAGTGCGTGAGGGCTACGAGTGTGGTCTTGTATTCAAAGATTTCGGCGATTTCGAGGTCGAGGATACGGTTGAGGCCTACACGATGGTTGAGGTACCGAGAGAATGAAAAAGAACAGTCCAAAGAGCAGACGGATCAACGAGGAAGTAGCCCACGAGCTTGCAAATATCATCCGCGAACTCAAAGATCCAAGAATCGCAATCATGACATCTGTCATGGACGCATATGTCGCAACTGATCTTAAGACCTGTAAAGTGTACATAAGTGTTATGGGTGATGAGGAGCAGCAGAAAAAGACGATGGAGGGGCTTCGCAGCGCTGAAGGATACATTCGCCGCGAGCTCGCCCACGGACTCAATCTGCGCAATACGCCCGAGCTTACATTTGTACTCGACCGGTCAATAGAGCGCGGTGCGCGTATGTCCCGCCTCATTGATGAGGTGATGGCCGGCAGCGCTCCGGAAGAAGAAAATGATGAAGCTTGATGAAGTTTTTACTAAAAGTATAAAGACCTGCGCCATTGTCGGGCACGTAGCGCCTGACGGTGACGCGGTCGGGTCCACGACAGCGCTTTATAACTATATCAGAAAGAATTGTCCGTGGATCGATGTGGAACTGTATCTCGAGAGACCTAAGGAAAGCCTTATGTTCCTGCCTGGTCTTACGGAAGCTGTCTTTTCCGCACCGGAAGATTCCACCCGGGATCTCTTTGTGTCCTGTGATGTGAGCTCAACTGACAGGTTCGGAGTGGCGGGAAATCTGTTTCCGCTCGCAAGGAAGACCTTCTGCATAGATCATCACATAAGCAATCCGCATTTTGCGGATATAAATGTCGTGGACGCGGACGCAAGCTCCTGCGCCGAGGTACTTTACGGGCTCATGGATCCCGCAAAGATCGACCTCGATATCGCGACATCGCTGTATACAGGAATAATTCACGATTCCGGCGTCTTCCAGTACAGCAACACCGGCGGAAACACGCTCAGAGTCGCCGCTGACCTTCTTGAGAGAGGAGTTCCGGCAAGCCGGATCATCGATGAGTCTTTTAACCAGAGAACAATGAGACAGAGCCGGATACTGGGTAAAGTTCTGCAGGAGAGCGCACTTTATATGAACGGGAAGGTCATAGTCGGAAGTGTTACCCTGACGGACATGGCTTTATTCGAAGTGACAAAAAAGGACCTTGACGGGATCGTCTCTGAGATGCGGCTGGTCAAGGGCGTTCTCGCCGCTGTCTTCATCTATGAGACGGAGCCTTCGGTATTCAAAGTTTCCTTAAGGAGCAATGACGACCTGGATGTGAGCCGCGCGGCCGCATCTTTCGGCGGCGGCGGTCATGTAAAGGCAGCCGGGTGTACGATACAGGGTGAGCTCCCGGATGTCCGCGGGCTGCTGCTCGATGAGCTCGCGAAATATATCTGAGTATTGATGGGCTGGGCTTTTCTGTGCTTCAGCTCATTATTTTTCCAGCCGGCGAGGTGATCAATGGTACATGGTGTAATTAATGTAAAAAAAGAAAAGGGAATGACATCGTTCAGCGTCGTGGCCAGATGCCGAAGAATATTCGGACAGAAAAAAATCGGCCACACGGGCACGCTGGATCCGGATGCGGAGGGCGTACTTGTCGTATGTCTGGGCAAAGGCACAAAGCTGGTCGATATGCTGTCCCGCGGTACAAAGACGTATGAGGCGGTCCTCAGGCTCGGCTGTATCACAGACACGCAGGACACATCCGGGACGGTGCTCCGGGAATATGAAGTGAGTGTCAGCCCCGAAGAGGCGGAGGCGGCAGTACTTTCATTTGAAGGACCTCAGATGCAGGTACCTCCCATGTATTCCGCCCTGAAGGTAGACGGGAAGAAGCTGGTCGACCTGGCGCGAAGAGGAATCGAGGTCGAGCGCAAAGCGAGGGAAGTCACTTTCTCCGATATAGAGATACTTGAGACAAAACTGCCGAGGATCCGATTCAGAGTGACCTGCAGCAAGGGGGCCTACATACGGACCCTCTGTGAAGACATAGGAGTGAAGCTCGGATGCGGCGGCTGCATGGAGTCGCTTCTTCGGACAAGGACAGGCAGGTTTGAGATCGGGGAAGCGCTCACATTGGATGAAATCAGCGAAAAAGTGTCAGAAGGAGACCTCTCGTTCGTCATGCCGATTGACAAATTTTTCGATGACTATCCAAGTGTGCAGGTGACGGAAAGCCTCGACGCCGATATCAGGAACGGCAACCGCTTTGAGCTTCGCGGTCACGGGGACATACCGAATAAAATGGTGAGGGTGTACCTGTCTGACGGAGCATTTGCGGGCATATATAAAAAAAGCGGAAAGCGATTCTCTCTGGAAAAACACTTTTATATTTTCGACACGGAGGAAGGGGCCGATAAGTAATTGCCCTGCAGGATGAGAGCGGGGGACGGACCTTTAGAGATATGCTGATTATTAAAGACACAATTGATATTACATATGATTATCCTACAGTCGTGACCCTGGGAAAATTCAACGGAGTTCACAGGGGCCATATGGAACTTGTTGACCGTGTTCTGTCTTACGAAAAAGCAAACAGAGTGGAGGGGGTGAACCCGGTCAGCTGCGTATGCTGCTTTCAGGTGTCGCCGATAGGGCTCCTCACAACGGAGGAGCGCAGAGATATCCTGAGAAAAAAGGGTGTGCAGCTCCTTATCGAGGTCCCGTTCGTTCCGGAGCTCATCACGATGGAGCCGGAGCAGTTCGTCGCCAGGATTCTGGTGGAAGGACTGCAGGCCAGACATGTCGTTGTGGGAGAAGACTACCGCTTCGGATATCAGAGGCGGGGCGATGTCCGGCTTCTCAGAAAACTGGGCGAAGATTTCGGCTTTACTGTTGAGACCGTATCGAAGGTCAGGGAAGGCGGGCAGGATATTTCCAGTACGAGAATATCCGAAGCTCTGATGAGAGGTGATATGGAGACTGTTCAAAACCTGCTCGGATATCCGTATTTTGTGACGGGAAAGGTGATTCACGGGCGTCGGCTCGGCAGGACGCTCGGGTTTCCGACGACCAATGTGATTCCGGATCAGGAGAAGATCCTTCCACCGTGCGGGGTCTATACAGTGCGCTCCGAGATCAACGGCAGAGTATATAACGGAATAACCAATATAGGAACAAAGCCCACGGTCGACGGTCACTTTATCGGAGTCGAGACGTTCCTGTACAAATGCAGCGAGGATCTTTATGGAGAGACACAGAAAGTAGAGCTCCTTCATTTCGTGAGGCCGGAGATGAAGTTCCCGACGATCGAGGAGCTGAAAAAAAGGATAGAAGAGGATCGCAGGGCAGGTGAAATTTACTTCGAGAATCAATAAAATCTTGACGCGGTCAACATGATTTGATATACTTTGAACCGCTGCACAGGGCAGCATGTATTACTACACCTTCACTTGGAGAAAGGAGTCTCCGACCGTCTCTTGGTGAAAGGCAAGAATTTTATAAGGAGGATCGTAAAATGATCACAAAGGAAACAAAAGAGCAGATTATCAAAGATTTTGGACGTACTGAAGGTGACACAGGTTCACCGGAAGTTCAGGTAGCACTTCTGACAGCCAACATCAGATCCCTCACAGAGCATATGAAGAAGAATCCGAAGGATTTCCATTCCAACAGAGGTCTTCTGAAGATGGTCGGTCACAGACGCAGCCTTCTTGCTTATCTCAGAAAGAAGGACATCAACCGCTATCGTACACTGATCGAGAGACTCGGACTCAGAAAGTAATGCATTTATACGGGGGCAGGGAAACCTGCCCCTGCTTTGTGTGCTCGGTTCGCCTGTCCTGATCAGGATTTATGGAGCGCATGAAGGGGATCAGGACAGCACAATTATGCGGCTTATGACCGCAATGTTTTTTAGGCCAATCGGCCAGAAGGAGAAGAATGGGAGATTATAAAAGCTATTCAATGGAACTCGGAGGCAGAACACTGACGATCGATATCGGACGTGTCGGTAAACAGGCAAACGGATGCTGCTTCATGCATTACGGTGACACAGTCGTGCTGTCCACAGCTACGGCTTCCAAGGCACCGCGCGACGGCATCGATTTCTTCCCGTTGTCTGTAGAATTTGAAGAGAAGATGTATGCTGTAGGCAAAATCCCGGGCGGTTTCAACAAGCGCGAAGGCAAGGCAAGCACGCACGCAGTACTGACGAGCCGTGTCATTGACAGACCGATGCGCCCGCTGTTCCCGAAGGATTATCGCAATGACGTGACCCTGA
The DNA here is from genome assembly GCA_045221675.1 of Lachnospiraceae bacterium. Taxonomy (GTDB): domain Bacteria; phylum Bacillota; class Clostridia; order Lachnospirales; family Lachnospiraceae; genus Chordicoccus. The sequence continues at coordinate 60,977 of JBGUWZ010000049.1, forward strand.
ATAACCTTGTAATGTCTGTTGATCCGGAGTGTGATCCGGAAGTTGTCGCAATGCTCGGCTCCGCTCTCGCGACCAGCATCTCCGATATTCCGTTCGACGGCCCGTGCGCAATGACTCAGTTGGGCCTTGTTGACGGGGAATTCGTCGTAAACCCGGGCTATGAGCTCAAGCAGAAATCCGATCTTGCGCTCACTGTTGCGTCCACAAGAGAAAAAGTCATCATGATCGAGGCGGGTGCAAATGAACTCACCGATGAGAAGATGATTGAAGCTATCTACAAATGCGACGAAGTGAACAAAGAGATCATCAAGTTCTTTGACACAATTATTGCTGAATGCGGCAAAGAAAAGCATGAGTATGTTCACTATGAGATTCCGCAGGAACTCTATGATGCCATCTATGAGATCTGCCCGCCGGAGAAGATGGAGGAGGCTGTTTTCACGGATGATAAGATGGTCCGCGAAGAGAATATTTCTCAGATCCGGGACGCATTTGCGGAAAAGTATGCTGACAACGAGGAGTGGATGGCCCTCATCGGCGATGCACTTTATCAGTATCAGAAAAAGACTGTCAGAAAGATGATCCTTCACGATCATAAGAGACCGGACGGCCGGGCTATGAAGCAGATCAGACCGCTGGCGGCAGAGATCGACCTCATCCCGAGAGCTCACGGCTCCGCGATGTTCACACGTGGCCAGACACAGATCTGCGACTGCGTCACACTCGCTCCGCTTTCCGATGCTCAGCGCATCGAAGGTCTTGATCCGTATATCACTGAGGCAAGATACATGCATCAGTATAACTTCCCGTCATACTCTGTCGGCGAGACAAAACCGTCCAGAGGTCCGGGACGCCGTGAAATCGGTCATGGCGCTCTGGCTGAGAAGGCCCTTGTTCCGGTTCTCCCGTCCAAGGAAGAGTTCCCGTACGCCATCCGTGCCGTCTCCGAGACATTCGAGTCCAACGGCTCAACATCTCAGGCTTCGATCTGCGCTTCCTCCATGGCACTTATGGCAGCGGGCGTTCCGATCAAAAAGTCTGTCGCGGGTATCTCCTGCGGTCTTGTCACCGGCGAGACAGATGACGATTATATCGTTCTGACAGATATCCAGGGCCTTGAGGATTTCTTCGGTGATATGGACTTCAAGGTCGCGGGAACACACGATGGCATCACTGCAATCCAGATGGATATCAAGATCCACGGTCTCACACGTCAGATCGTCGAGGAGGCAATCAGGAACACACATGAAGCTCGTGAGTACATTTTGACAGAGGTCATGGAGCCGGTCATCTGCGCTCCGAGAGCCGAAGTCTCCAAGTGGGCTCCGAAGATCGTTCAGATCAAGATCAATCCGGAGAAGATCGGTGACGTTGTCGGTCAGAAAGGCAAGAATATCAATGCTATCATTGATGCTTATGATGTTCAGATCGACATCGACGACGACGGCTCCGTATCTGTCTGCGGCACAGATCAGGTCAAGATGGATCAGGCGATTGAGACGATCCGTATCATCACGACTGACTTTGAGAAGGGCATGATCCTCACAGGCAAGGTCGTCTCCATCAAGGAGTTCGGTGCTTTCCTTGAGTTCGCTCCGGGAAAGGAGGCTATGGTACATATCTCCAAGATCGCAAACGCGCGCATTAACCGTGTGGAAGATGTTCTTCAGATCGGTGATGTAGTCCGCGCAATCTGTCTCGGCAAGGACAAGATGGGACGCATCAGCTTCTCCATCAAGGACTGCCCGAAGGACGCGACAATCGGTAAAGTTGTCGCTTCAGCGGATCCCGAATAATAACTGAGTATGACTGTCGTTCACCGGATACGATTCCGTGTGGACGGCAGTTTTCACTATGAGAGGATATATGGATAGAATTGCGGAATTTCAGAAAGTGAGCTTTGAACAGTTCGCCGGGGCAATGAAGGATACGTTCGGTGAGACAGAGGAGCTCGAAAGGATATATGCGGAGATCGCTCTGCCGCGAAGGGCAACGGCAGGCAGTGCCGGATATGATTTCAGATCAACGGTTTCTGTCAGGCTGGCCCCCGGTGAATCAGTCATGATTCCGACAGGAATACGGGTCAGAATAGATGCAGGCTGGGCGCTCCTCCTTTTCCCGAGGAGCGGGCTCGGATTTCGCTACAGATTGCAGCTTAACAACACAGTCGGTGTGATCGACAGTGATTACTACAACAGTGACAACGAGGGGCATATATTCATAAAGATAACCAACGATTCCAACGAGGGGAAGATCTGCGTCATAGAGCGCGGTACAGCCTTTGCGCAGGGAATTTTCATGCCGTTCGGGATCACTGTGGATGATGACGCGTCAGAGATCCGGAACGGAGGCTTCGGGAGCACGTCCCGGTAAGTGAGATATAACGGATAAAGGGCTGTCACGCAGTGCAACGCCTCAACATACAGCACATATCTGCTGAATGTTGAGGCACCGCACTGCGCGGCAGCCCTTTATAATACGTATAGGAGACCTGACCTTCCCTGATCAGTCTTCCTCATAAAATTCCGCTTCGTCGAGCAGCTCGTCAAGTGCGTCCGCTGCAGCGTCATACTCATCGTCATCATCGATATTAACGAGCTCGGGGGCTTCGTCATCACCATGATCGATAAAGCGATAGATCAGGATGCTGTCTTCCTCTTCATCATCCTGTGCCAGGAGCGCGATATACTCGCGGTCATTAGCGGTGAATATTGCAATGATATCACACTCGAGTTCTGAGTCGTCATCCATTGTAAGAATGACAGTACCAAGATCTTCATCTTCGGGGATATTGTAATCATCATTAAAAGCCATTCAGTATGACCTCCTTTATATTATTATAAAGAGAATAGCAGATTGAGAACTAAAAAGCAATGGTCATTGATGGGCCTTTAAGGTATAATATAACTTGGTATTTTGGTGTCAATCCACAAATCGAGGGTTATTATATGGTCAGAAAATACAAAGTTTCCGCCGGCGATCCGCTTATGCCGGGGACTTATGAGACTGCGAAAGGACTGAACTTCGCGGTCAGGATTCCGGACGATCTTCCGGCGTCGCTTGTGCTGACGTCAGAGGACGGCAGTCGGGAAGAGCAGGTGATTGATCTTCCTGTCAGTGCGCGCTGCGGTGAGATGGCTTCGGTGACCCTTTCCGGTCGTCATACTTCTCCGATCGCCTACTATTATATGATCGACGGTGTGCGGGTGATTGACCCGTGTGCCAGGAGAATCGTAGGGGATGTGTGCTTTACGGACCCGGAAAGGTTCAACTGGGGCGATGACACATCCCCGGGGATCCCGCTTTCGGACATGATCATTTATAAGCTCCATGTCAGAGGATTTACGAAGACTCAGGGGTCGGGTGTGCTGGCTAAAGGCACGTTCAGAGGCCTCACGCAGAAAATTCCTTATCTTAAGGACCTTGGAATAAATGCGGTCGAGCTCATGCCTGCCTATGAGTGGAGCGATGAGCTGAAAGGCAGGGCCGGCAGCGGCAAAAAGGACATGCCGAAAAAGAATTACTGGGGATATGCGGAAAAGAACTGCTATTTTGCTCCGAAACAGCTCTTCTCGTCCGCAGAAGATTCTGTCACTGAGTTCAAAAGGATGGTAAAAGCTCTGCATGCGGCGGGTATCGAGGTCATCCTTGAAATGTATTTTCCGGGTGACGCCGACCGGCTGACCGCTCTGTCCGCGCTCCATTTCTGGAAAATGGTATACCATGTGGACGGCTTTCATGTGATCGGCGCGGGAGTGCCGAAAGAAGCCATCGCGCAGGATCCGCTGCTTGCCCGCACAAAGCTTTTCTTTGACTGGATCGATGCAGGACGTGTCTATCAGGGAAAAATCCCCAAAATGCGCCATATCGCGATCTGCAACGGGTATTATCAGTCTGAAGCGCGCAGGTTCCTGAAAGGAGACGCGGGTGTCTCTGAGGCATTTCGCATGACCCAGAGAGCTAACCCGGCAACTCATGCGATCGTGCATTATGCCGCAAATGTGGACGGCTTCACACTCGCGGATGCCGTCAGCTATAACGCCCGTCACAATGAAGCCAGCGGTGAGATGGGCGAGGACGGTACATCCGACAATAACAGCTGGAACTGCGGAGTCGAGGGCAGGACAAGAAAGAAACCTGTCATTGAACTCCGTGAGAAACAGATTAAGAATGCGCTCGCATATGTCCTTTTATCACAGGGAGTGCCGCTCATTTATGCCGGAGATGAATTCGGGAATACTCAGGGAGGCAACAACAACGCATACGCGAGCGACGATACAGTCGGCTGGGTATCATGGAGACTTGCGAAGAGGAATAAGAGTATAACGGATTTCGCGAAGAGGCTTATCGCGTTCCGGAAGGAGCACGGGATCCTCCACACAGAGCGGGAACTGCGGGGGACTGATTACCGGGGGTACGGTATCCCGGAGATATCATGGCATGACACGAAAGCATGGTATACGGATCAGAGCGCCGAGAGCCGTTCATTTGCGGTCATGTACAACGGTGCTTACTCGAAAAAGAGCGACGGTCAGACAGATGACATCATCTATGTGTGCTATAACGCGCACTGGGAGAGTCATACATTTGCCCTGCCGAAACTTCCGGCGGGCATACACTGGTCTACGTTGCTCTCGACTGACGAAGAGGGGCTTGCGGAGGCCGGGAAAGGCTTTGTGCGCTGGGCTAAGGAAGACGCGCTGAGAGATATAGAGGTGCGCCTGGCAAGAACACTGGCCGGGCTGGAAGCCCACAGAGAGCTTGTCCTTCATGAGGAGGCAGAGCGCAGGGAAAAAGTCGAAAAAGAAACAGAAAAGACGGAAACAGAAGCTGAAAAAACAGAAGCAGAAAAAACAGAAGCAGGAAAAACGGATAAGACTTTAAAGAGACCGGGAAACGGAATAACATATGATTTTGAAGCTCTCCGAAAGAAGTATATTGCTGACGCGGAAAGAGCCGCGGCGAAAATAGAGGAGACGTTCGAGACCACCGAGTTTCCGAAGAATCAGAAGTATATTGCCGTTCCGCCGCGCAGTGTTACAATTCTGATTGGCAGAGAATAAAAGGCGGGAGAGACATAATGGAACATATAACTCTGCATAAGGCAGCAGGACATCTGAGGACGATCACAAAACACCACAATCTTGTCATGAGATACTGCTTCAGAGCAGGTCTCTACAGACAGGGCATCATGCATGATCTTTCCAAGCTGAGCCCGGAAGAGTTCCTTGTCGGAGCGAGATACTGGCAGGAAGGAAAGAGGAGCCCCAATAACGCGGAGAGGGAGGCGACAGGTCTGTCCAGATCGTGGCTGCATCACAAAGGCAGGAATAAGCACCATTATGAATACTGGATCGACTACGATCTGGATTCCCCGAACGGCCTCGGTGGCGGAAAGATGCCTCGCAGATATGTCGCTGAGATGATTTTTGACCGGGTGAGCGCGTCCAAAGTATATAAAGGAGACGCCTACACCGACAGCTGCCCTCTGGAGTATTTCATGGCCGCAAAGGACAGGAGCTGGTATATTCACAAAACGACGCTCGCTCAGATGGAGTTCCTTCTTCGCATGTGGGCGGAGCGGGGCGAGGATCATACGATACGGTATATAAGGAAAGTATTCCTTGCAGGCCACCGCTGAGATTCGTGGGTTTACTTTTTGCGGAAGATTTGTTATATTTTCATGTGCGGAGAAAAGACCGCATGAAGAACGCCGGGGAGTTCTTTGTAAGGTATTGCCGAAAATGATTTTACACAGGTGATAAGGTTTGAATAAACAGAGAGCGGAATATTATGATTACAATTTAATCGCGGTCATTCTGCTGCTCGTCGGTTTTGGCCTGGTCATGCTCTACAGCACCAGCGCCTACACTGCGGAGCTGCAGCACGGCGATGATATGTATTTTTTCGCGCGGCAGGCACGGGTATCAATAGTATCGATCCTCCTTGCGGTCGCCTTCTCTTTCGTTGATTATCACTATCTGTGGAATCTCGGCTGGGTGGGTTATATCGGATCGGCGATTCTCATGATTCTTGTAAAGACGCCTCTGGGTGTGGAGGTCAACGGAGCCAAAAGATGGCTGAATCTCGGAGTAACCTTCCAGCCGTCAGAAATAGCGAAAATTGCCGTCATTATCTTTATTCCAATGCTGATCGCTCAGCAGGGCAAAGCGTTCAGAGGATTCAAAGCCTGCGCGGCGCCTTTTGCGGCCGGACTCGTCCTGTCTCTCATCACCTACGTGTTTACAGACAATCTGAGCACCGCGGTCATCATTCTGGGAATAGACGTGCTGATCATATTCGTCGCGCATCCGAAGACAAGACCCTTCATCATTGCATTCGTTGTACTGATGCTCCTGGCGGTCATCGGGACGATAATCATCTGGAGGCTGGCTGAAAACGCACCGGTGGACTCGTTCCGACTGCGGCGAATTCTTGTCTGGAAGAATCCGGAAAAATACATTACAGAGGGCGGTTATCAGGTCATGCAGTCCCTCTACGCCATCGGCAGCGGCGGAATCTTCGGAAAAGGGCTTGGCAACAGCATGCAGAAGCTTGGCTGGCTGCCGGAGGCTCAGAACGATATGATTTTCCCGATCATCGTCGAGGAACTGGGTATTTTCGGCGGAGCGATCGTCATATTCCTGTTCATCTACATGCTCTACAGACTCCTCTTTATTGCTGAGAACGCTCCGGATCTATACGGAGCTCTGATAGTTGCGGGAGTATTTTCCCACATTGCTCTGCAGGTCGTGCTCAACATCTGCGTAGTCCTGGGAATACTGCCGACGACAGGCGTGACCCTGCCTTTTATCAGCTACGGCGGAACGTCGGTCCTCTTCCTGATGATGGAGATGGCCTTAGCCCTGTCCGTTTCGAGAATGATCCGCTCAAAGAAGGCTGCCAAGGATCTGTGGGGAAATGTCGTAAGGAACAGCGAGATCTGAGAAATGCGTCTGTACCGCTGAGGTTTTTAATGTCCTGCGAAGGTACTTATACAGTAAAAATTATGAAGGAGACTACATATGGTCAAGACCAGATTTGCACCGAGCCCGACAGGAAGAATGCATGTCGGAAACTTAAGAACAGCACTCTATTCATACCTGATCGCCAAGCATGAAAACGGAAATTTCATGCTCCGCATCGAAGATACAGACCAGGAGCGTTTCTATGAAGGCGCATTGGAGATCATCTACCGCACTCTTGAGAAAGCCGGACTCGATTTTGACGAAGGTCCGGACAAGGACGGCGGCGTAGGACCCTATGTTCAGAGCGAGAGATGCAGACAGGGGATTTACAAAGAGTATGCCGAGAAACTGATCGCTTCCGGAAATGCGTATTACTGCTTCTGCACGAAGGAGCGCCTCGAATCACTCAAGGTCTCGGAGGACGGTAAGGAGTACGCGATGTACGACAAGCACTGTCTGCACCTGCCAAAGGAAGAAATCGAGGCCAATCTCGCCGCAGGAGTCCCCTATGTCATCCGACTTAATGTCCCGCGGGAAGGCAGGACCACATTCTCTGATGAGATCTACGGCGACATAACAGTTGATAACAAGGAGCTTGACGATATGATCCTGATCAAGTCTGACGGCTTTCCTACCTATAATTTTGCAAATGTTGTCGATGACCACCTCATGGGCATCACCCATGTCGTCCGCGGCAACGAGTATCTGTCATCAAGCCCCAAGTATAATCTTCTCTATAACGCGTTCGGCTGGGAAGTCCCTACATATGTTCACTGCCCGCTGATTACGGATGAGAACCACGCAAAGCTTTCCAAGAGGTCCGGACACTCCTCCTTTGAGGATCTGCTGGATCTCGGCATCCTGCCGGAAGCTATCGTGAACTACGTTGCCCTTCTGGGATGGAGCCCGGAGGACAATGAGGAGATCCTTACGCTGCCCGAACTGGTCAGGAAGTTCGACTACAGAAAGATCAATAAGAGCCCGGCAGTCTTTGATATGAGCAAGCTCCGCTGGATGAACGGCAAGTACATTGAGAAGATGGATGAGGAAGCGTATCTTGAGAAGGCCCTTCCGTATGTCGAGAGAACTGTTACGAAGGTGGCGGATAAAAAAGCTCTTGCAGACCTTGCCAAGAGCCGCATCGAGACGTTCGAGGACATCCCGGAACTTCTCGGCTTCTTCGAAGAAGTGCCGGAGTACGACGAGAGCCTCTATGTACATAAGAAGATGAAGACCACTGTCGAGCTTTCCTGCGACGTTCTCAATAAGGTTATTCCGTATCTGGAGAGTCTCACAGACTACAGCAACGACGCGCTCTATGCGGCCCTGATCGCATTTGCCAAAGACAACGGACTGAAGAACGGACAGGTTATGTGGCCGATCCGCACAGCACTCTCCGGCAAGGCCATGACACCGGGCGGAGCGACCCAGCTCATGGAGCTTCTGGGAAAAGAGGAATCCATCGCGCGTGTCAGGGCTGCTGTCAGCAAGCTGCAGAAATAACACTGCGGAAGTCCCTGCGAAAATAAGAGCGTATGAGATTCCCGGCTATAAGGAATTAGGAATGACCTGTAAGGGAAAGAAAAGGATCTGTGTATTCTACACGTACATAGATGAAAGACACGCGGCAGACGACAGGCGTGTCCGGACAAAATATATAAGTGAAATGGGTGGGAGACTGCTTGAATATGCAGTTTCCCGTCTTTATCGTATAGGTATCTCTGAGCTTTCAAGGAGTAAGGGAGAGCACGGGAAGCCATATTTCCGTATTCATCCGGAGATTCATTTCAACATCAGCCACTCCGGAAATCTTGTTATGTGCGCTGTCAGCGATTTTGAGATCGGTATTGATGTGCAGGAGAAAACCCGGATGAATACTGACCGGATCGCCAAAAAGATCATGAGCCCGGATGAATATAGTAAATATCTTGCGGATTCCGCGCGGCAGGATTACTTTTATCGCGTCTGGGCCATGAAAGAATCCTATGTCAAATGGACCGGGGATGGAATTACCAGGGAGCTTAAATGTCTGCCCATGGATGGATGGCATCAGTTCTTATACATCGATCACCGTTTTGCATCCTGCGTATGGACAGAAATACCGCTGGAGGTCGCAGTCACTGAGATCCGCGAGACGGATTTGAATTCCGATCCGGCCCGAATGCGTCGTATCATGTAACAGCGTACTCTTTACCGGTCAGATAATTGTATACTTAGATGATTAAATCGCGGGAATCCGCATTCGAACTATGTCTGCTGACGCTGCCCCGGATTCCGCGTGTCTGTCTCGAGAGCGAGACTTGAACATAATGAAAGAAAGGTTTAGCATGGACGAAATAACAAAACGCCGAACGTTTGCCATCATCTCGCACCCCGACGCCGGCAAGACAACACTGACAGAAAAATTCCTGCTGTACGGCGGCGCGATCAACCTTGCGGGATCCGTTAAGGGGAAAGCGACCGCGAGACACGCTGTATCCGACTGGATGGAAATCGAGAAGCAGAGAGGAATTTCTGTCACTTCTTCAGTCCTGCAGTTCAATTACGACGGGTTCTGCATTAATATTCTGGATACGCCGGGACATCAGGATTTCTCGGAGGATACTTACCGCACACTGATGGCGGCAGACTCTGCGGTCATGGTCATCGACGGAGCGAAGGGCGTTGAGGCTCAGACCAGAAAACTCTTTAAGGTCTGCGCCCGCCGGCATATCCCTATTTTCACCTTTATCAACAAGATGGACCGGGAAGCCCGGGATTCGTTCGAGCTTGTCGATGAGATCGAGAAAGAACTCGGAATACCCTGTTGCCCTGTGAACTGGCCGATCGGTTCAGGCAAAGCCTTCAAGGGTGTATATGACCGCGGAACAGAGAAGCTGCTCATTTTCCACGATACCCAGAAGGGAACTAAAGAAGGGGAAATCGAGGAAATCGGGATGGACAACGCAGCGCAGTCCGGCTATGTGACTGCAGAGGAGGAAGAGCTTCTTCGGGAGGAACTGGAGCTTCTTGACGGCGCATCTGCCGAGTTCGATCAGGACGAAGTGAGCCGCGGTGAACTCTCGCCGGTCTTTTTCGGATCCGCGCTCACCAACTTTGGTGTTGAGACGTTCCTTCAACACTTTCTTGCGATGACCAGCTCTCCGCTGCCGCGCATGTCGTCGGAAGGCATGATCGATCCAAAGACTAATGATTTTTCGGCCTTTGTCTTCAAGATCCAGGCCAACATGAATAAGAATCACCGTGACCGCGTGGCTTTTATGAGGATCGTTTCCGGTCACTTTGATGCCAATATGGAAGTATATCATGTGCAGGGAAACAAAAAAGCAAGGCTTTCGCAGCCTCAGCAGATGATGGCGGATGACCGTCACGTCGTATCTGAAGCCTGGGCAGGTGATATCATCGGTGTATTTGATCCGGGAATCTATTCGATCGGCGATACTGTGTGCATGCCCGGGAGGAACTTCAGGTTCGGGGGCATACCTACATTTGCACCGGAACACTTTGCGAGAGTGCGCCAGGTCGACACGATGAAGCGGAAGCAGTTTACCAAGGGTATCGAGGAGATCGCCCAGGAGGGCGCGATCCAGGTCTTCCAGGAATTCCACACCGGCATGGAAGAGATTATTGTCGGCGTGGTCGGCGTGCTTCAGCTTGACGTGCTCCGTTTCCGTCTGGAGAAGGAATATAAAGTTGATATACGCATGGAAACGCTTCCCTATGAAGTTATCCGCTGGATCGAGGACCCGGACAGTGTCGATGTCGAGAAGATCGAGGGCACGACAGATATGAAAAAAGTCAAGGATATGCGCGGGAATCCGCTGCTGCTCTTTGAACATGAGTGGAGTGTCGGCATGACACTTAACCGCAATAAAGGACTGAGGCTTTCCGAATTCGGAGGCTGGGAGCAGGACGACGAGGAGTAAAAGATTGCTTTACTCGAACCTTAATGGGGAGTATAATCCTCTTGATAAGAGTTTCATGGGAGGACGCAAAATGCCAGAAAATGCAAACATCTATACGATAAGAGAAGATGATGAGACCGGCACAGTCAGAGTCGCTGATGAAGTTGTATGCGTGATCGCGGGGCTTGCGGCTACGGAAGCCAAGGGAGTTGCATCCCTTGCGGGCAATATAACCAACAGCAGTATACCGAAAAAGGGCGCGAAGGCTCTGTCGAAGGGAGTCCGCGTGAATCTTGAGGACGGCAGGGTCAATGTGGATCTTGCGCTGACGATCGACTACGGCTACAGTGTTCCGGAAGTCAGCCTTGACGTGCAGGAGCGCGTGAAGAGTTCGATCGAGAGCATGACCGGCATCGAGGTGGGAGAAGTCAACATCCGCGTGGAGGATGTTCTCGTGGACGAGAACTGAGAGCATTTGCTCCGCGAGATCGTACTTCCCGGTGGGGGGATTTGCACCTGCCACCCGGATCACTTTGCGGTCCATCGTACCCGGAGCCTTAATCATCTCACGCTGAGATATGCAAGTGTGCAGGTATATATAGCGGGATCCTGAATGCCGCTGTATATACTTGTTGTGTTTTTGCGCAGGCGTCAGTGCATTGGATTTATCCTATTGTTAACAGAATGTTAACGCCTTGCGGGTTTGACGTCACGTCTTACCGGTGTATAATCGACTGAACAAACGTTTTCAAAATGGAGAGGAAAAGTGAACAGAAGAAAACTTCGAGAGCATCTTTTTAAAATGGTATTTATCTTCGCCTTCACTGTCGAGAAAGATATGGAGGAGCAGAAAACCCTCTATCTGGACGGAATCGACGGCATAGAGGAGAGGGACAGAGAGTATCTCATGAAGAGATACGATGCAGTTCATGATCATATTCCGGAAATCGACGCAGCCCTGAACAGGGCCGCAAAAGGCTGGAAGACATCCCGTTTTGCGAGCTGTGATCTGGCCCTGCTCCGAGTTGCAGTATATGAGATGCTTTTTGACGATGATATCCCCGAGAAGGTAGCAATCAATGAGGCAATCGAGCTGGCCAAGAAATACGGTGGGGATGATTCTCCTTCTTTTGTGAACGGAGTTCTCGGTCAGGTATCACGAATACACAAAAAGGCTGCCGAGTATGCAGCGAAGAACAATGCTGAGGATTCGGAAAGCGGAGATGTCAGAAAAGAGCAGTGAGGAGCCATGCTCCTTCTTCGCTGTTCCTGACAGGCATTTTAGAGGAATCAATGAACAACGTATATTCTGTCGGACAGATCAATAATTATATCAGGAGAATGTTCCAACAGGACATCCTCCTGTCAAGAGTGTATGTCCGTGGGGAAGTATCCAATCTTAAATATCACACATCCGGCCACATCTACTTTTCTCTGAAGGATGAGACCGGTACATTGTCATGTGTCATGTTCGCCGGCAACAGAAAAGGTCTTACGTTCGCTATGAAGAATGGGGACAAAGTTATCTGTGCCGGCAATTTTGATGTTTACACGCGCGGCGGTAATTACCAGATGTATGTGAAGGCTATTCGCCTGGAAGGAGCGGGACTCCTGTATGAGCGTTATCTGAGACTCAAGGCGGAGCTTCAGGAAATGGGAATGTTCGATGAGGTGTACAAAAAGCCCGTTCCCAAATACGCTCGTCGGGTCGGCATCGTCACGGCACCTACGGGCGCGGCTATCAGAGACATACAGAATATCAGCAGGCGGAGAAATCCGTATGTACAGCTCATATTGTATCCTGCGCTTGTACAGGGCGAAGGAGCTGCAGAGTCGATCATGCGTGGGATCGAGACTCTGGATAAAGCAGGTGTGGATGTAATTATCGCGGGCCGGGGCGGCGGATCTATTGAAGACCTCTGGGCTTTTAATGAGGAGATTGTCGCCAGAGCTATTTTCAATTGCGCTACGCCGGTCATATCCGCGGTCGGGCATGAGACTGATACCACGATCGCTGATTTTGTCGCAGATCTTCGCGCGCCAACGCCGTCAGCGGCGGCAGAACTGGCGGTCTTCGACTATTTCGAGTTTACGGATACGATCGCAGGATACAGGAGAAGGCTCAGACAGGGGACTGAGCGGCGCATTATAAAGGCCCGCGGCGATGTTCGATACTATGAAGTACGCCTTGACGCTCTGAGTCCGAAAAATAAGTTGAATGACAGAAGAAGAAGGCTTGCGGAAAAAGAGGAGCGGATGGCGGCCATTATGAGGCGTCGGATCGATGAAAATCGCATGCGTGCCGATTCTATATCGCGTCGAATGTCGCTCACAGCGGAGCGCACACTCAGGCTTCGCCAGAAGAAGTACTCGATGCTGGTCGAGCGTATGAGGGGTCTTAATCCGCTGGACCGGCTGAAATCCGGCTTTTCTTTCGTCTCTGACGATAGAGGGAAAGCGGTGACGCGCATATCAGAGGTAGAAGCAGGTCAGGTCTTAAGTATCCATGTAACGGATGGAATCATAAAAGCCGGTGTGCAGGATGTCAGCAGCAGGAACATTCCGGAGGTGTCATATGGCAGAGAAAAATAAGGAAATGACAATAGAGGAGAGCTTTGCCCGCTTGGATGAGATGGTGAAGCAGATGGACAGTGAGGATATCTCGCTTGAGGAGTCGTTCCGCCTCTATGAGGAGGGCATGAAGCTGCTCCTTGCAGTCGGAGGCAAGATCGACGCGGTCGAAAAGAAGATGCAGGCGCTTATGCCGGACGGTGAGGAGGTGCCGTTCGAATAACTGATCGGCCGGCTTTCCGAAGCCGGAAGTGAGACTTGAATCGGAGGATTTGATTTGAAGAAAAGACTGGATGTACTGTGTGTGGAGCGCGGGCTTGCCGCGTCCCGGGAAAAAGCCAAAGCCATCATTATGTCGGGTATCGTTTTCGTTGACGGCGTGCGGGAGGACAAAGCCGGAACATCATTTGATGAGAGCGTCTCGATCGAAGTCAGAGGGACAACGCTGAAGTATGTCAGCCGCGGAGGGCTCAAGCTCGAAAAGGCCATGGAAGTGTTCGAACTGGACTTGAACGGACTCACCTGTCTTGACGTCGGCAGCTCAACAGGAGGCTTTACAGACTGTATGCTTCAGAACGGAGCTATGCATGTTTATGCGATTGATGTCGGGAGAGGACAGCTCGACTGGAAACTCAGGAATGATCCGCGGGTCACCTGCATGGAGAAGACCAATATCAGGTATGTTGTCCCTCGGGATATCGGCGTTGCGGCGGATTTTTCCAGCATAGACGTGAGCTTTATATCGCTTGTCAAGGTCCTCGGCCCTGTGAGGGATCTGCTGAAGGATGACGGCAGGATCGTGTGTCTAATTAAGCCGCAGTTCGAGGCGGGGCGCGAGAAAGTCGGAAAGCATGGCGTCGTGCGGGATGAAAATGTGCACAGAGAGGTCATCATGAAAGTGAGGGATTACGCGGAGTCGATCGGACTGACCCCGATCGGTCTCGATTATTCACCGATCAAGGGACCTGAAGGGAATATCGAGTATCTGATGTATCTGAACAAGGGTGATGGGAACGGCCTTCGGACATACAGTATCGATGTGGACGAGACCGTGCAGAATGCCCACGGCGCGCTTGACCATTGAGTCTTCAGCGGTCGGTAACTGTCAGCTCCCGCTGACATGGCACGACGCGCTTATGACTGTCTAACGAGGCTTGGACCAGACATGAAATGAGGAAACACAGCTATGAAGAAATTTTTGATTTTGCGCAATTCGGACAAGGACAAAAGAGGAACATTCAGCAAGAAGGTCGGCGACTATCTGACAGATAAAGGGGCGGACTGCTCTTATTCAGCTGACGGCATGGACATTGATGAGGATGTGGAATGTGTCATTGTCCTCGGAGGTGACGGGACAATGCTGCGAGCGGCCAAAAAGGTCGTGGACATGGGCATCCCTCTCATGGGAATTAATCTCGGCACGCTGGGCTATCTCGCGGAAGTCGACAGAAGGGACGTATATTCGGCTCTGGATCATCTTCTCGATGATACCTATGTCATAGAGGAGAGAATGATGCTGAAGGGTACTGTTTATCATAATGATGATGTGATCGCGTGTGACATAGCCCTCAATGATGTCGTTATTGTGAGACAGGGTCGTCTTCGCGTTGTCTCTTTTATGAATTATGTAAATGGTGAATATCTGAATTCCTACAACGCGGACGGAATCATCCTGTCTACGGCGACAGGTTCGACAGGTTACAGTCTCTCCTGCGGAGGACCTATCGTATCGCCGGAGTCGAAAACAATTCTTCTCACTCCGATTTCTCCGCATACCCTGATCACCCGAAGCATCATTTTCAAGAGCACCGATCAGGTCACGGTCATGATCGGACAGGGTCACGAACCGGGGGCGGCCGAAGCCAGCGTATCATTCGACGGCGATGCCTACATCACCGTGCAGAGCGGTGATCGCATTGTAGTTGAGAAGTCTGATAAAAGCACGAAAATCATTAAGTTGAGCGGGGTCAGTTTCCTTGAGATCCTGCGGCAGAAAATGGCAGGTTCATAATCATATGAAAAACGCAAGGCATGAACAGATACTTCAGCTGATTGAGGTCTATGATATCGAGACACAGGAAGAACTGGCTGAAAAACTGAATGAAAAAGGATTTACAGTGACTCAGGCTACTGTGTCCAGAGACATAAGACAGCTTCAGCTGAGAAAAGTCATCGGGACTGACGGCAGGTCCCACTATGCGCTGGGCGGAGGAAGTCATGTGGATCTCGGACGGAAATATAAGCGCGTGCTGGGGGATGCCTTTGTGTCTGCTGATCACGCAGGTAATATCATTGTCATTCACACTGTTTCCGGTATGGCGATGGCTGCAGCGGCAGCCCTGGACAGCCTTGACTGGGGAGATGTCCTCGGTTGTATTGCCGGTGATGACACCATCATGGTGGTCATCAGGGAGCCGGACAGCGCCTCTGATATTATAAAGAGGATCCGTGGGATCTCGTCTTAACATATAGGCATTTGCGGCAGCACACAGTTTCGCGATTGCCTGTCAAAAATATACTGTAAGGTGAAAAAATGCTTAGAAATCTGCATATTAAAAATCTTGCCCTGATCCGTGAGATCGATATTGATTTCGCTGAAGGGCTCAATATTCTGACCGGAGAGACCGGCGCGGGCAAGTCGATCATCATAGATTCCGTAAATCTTGCCCTCGGCGGCAGGGCTGTGAGAAGTCTTGTGCGGGATGACGCGGACTACGGTCTTGTGGAACTGTTATTTGAAGTGGATGACGCGGAGACTGTTTCATCTCTCAGGGATATGGATGTGGATCCGGAGGAGGGGGTAATCCTGATTTCGAGAAAGATGAAGGGGACGCGCAGCATTTTCAGAATCAACGGTGAGACTCGCCCTGTGGGGGATGTGCGCGAATGCGCGTCACTTCTTCTTGATATACACGGACAGAGCGAGCACCAGAAGCTCCTTGGAAGTGAGCATCAGCTGTCCCTGCTCGATGCTTACGGTCGGGAGGAACTTGCGCAGGCAAGGGCTGATGTCGCATCGCTTTACAGCGTATACAGCGCGCTGAAAAAGAGGCTCGAGAGCGAGGAGATGAGTGAGGAGGAGAGGAACAGGCAGAAATCTTTCCTTGAGTTTGAAGTCGATGAGATATCGTCAGCGAATCTTGTCCCGGGCGAGGACGAACAGCTCGAGAAGGCCTATAAGAAGCTGGTCAACTCGAAAAAGATCGTGGAAGCTGTCGGAAACGCCCATGATCTGACCGGCTATGACAGTCAGGACAGCGCCGGGGAGAGCATCGGCCGCGCCATACGCTGTCTTGAAGGGGTCTCTTCCTACGACAGCGACGTGGAAGAACTTCTGTCAATGCTCTCACATGTCGATGATCTTCTCAATGATTTTAACCGAGGCCTTTCGGATTATCTTGAGGGTCTGGAATTCGCGGATGAGGCATTTGCGGAAACGGAAATGCGGCTCGACCTTATCAATCACTTAAAGTCCAAATACGGACGGACCGTGGACGATATCCTGGCAGTCCTGGAGGAGAAAAAAGAACAGCTGACCGCGATCGAAAACTATGAGGAGGAGAGGGCAGCCCTGTACAGGAAATACACTGCTTCCGAAAAGGAACTTGAGTCTGCGAGTGACAAGCTGACCGCGCTCAGAAAAAGAACTGCGGAGGCCTTTTCGGAGGGCGTCAGAAAGCAGCTCGCAGATCTTAATTTTGCCAGAGCTGATTTTGAGATCCGCTTCAATGAGCCGGGATCGTATTCTGCGAACGGGCGCGACCGGATCGACTTCATGATCGCCACGAATCCGGGTGAGGAGAGGCGTATACTTAAAAATGTCGTGTCCGGCGGTGAGCTCTCAAGGATCATGCTGGGGATCAAAACTATGTTCGCTGCCGGTGACAGGACGGGAACGCTGATCTTCGATGAGGTGGATACAGGAATTTCAGGAAGGACAGCTCAGAAGGTAGCCGAGAAGATGGCAGTTATATCGCGCGGACGCCAGGTTCTCTGCATCACACATCTGCCGCAGATCGCGGCGATGGCAGACACGCATTACGGTATTACGAAGGATGTGACGGGCGGAAGTGCCGTCACGAGAATAGAGGTCCTTGACGAAAGAGAATCGGAGGAAGAGCTTGCACGCCTGCTCGGCGGAGCCGAAATTACACAAAATACACAAAAAAATGCCCGTGAAATGAAGGAAATGTGTCGACATTATAAAAAGAGTGTTTTATAATAACGATATAGTATCAGTAAATTTGACAACCAGGGAGGTTGGAACGAGATGAAAAATATCCTTTTTGTTGCATCTGAATGTATGCCGTTTGTTAAGACGGGTGGACTGGCAGACGTTGTCGGATCGCTTCCTAAATGCATTGACAGCAAGTACTTTGACTGCCGCGTCATTATGCCGATGTACTCCTTCATGAATCAGAAATGGAAAGACATGCTTGAGTACAAAACGCATTTCTACATGGACTTTAACTGGAACAGCTACTATGTAGGTGTCATGGAAGTCGTATATGAGGGCGTCCATGTATACTTTATTGACAACCAGGATTTCTTCACATGCGACAAGCCGTACGCGGGAATGCCTTATGATATCGGACGTTTCGCATTCTTCAGCAAGGCTGCTCTTTCAATCCTTCCGTCGATAGATTTCCGTCCGGACATCATCCATTGCCATGACTGGCAGACAGGTCTTATCCCGGTATATCTCAATGACGCTTTCCAGGCCAATGAATTTTATCGCGGCATCAAGACGGTCATGACGATCCACAACCTGAAATTCCAGGGTGTATGGGATGTCAAGACAATGAAGGATATCGTAGGCCTTCCGGATTACTACTTCACACCGGACAAAATGGAATTTAACCGTGACGGCAATATGCTCAAAGGCGGTCTGGTATATGCCAACGCTATCACGACAGTTTCCAATACATACGCTGAGGAAATCAAGATGCCGTATTACGGCGAAGGACTCGACGGTCTGATGAGGGCCCGTCAGAACGACCTCCGTGGTATCGTGAACGGTATCGATTATGATATGTGGAATCCGAAGACGGATGAACTTCTTGCAGAGGGATATGATTCGAGCGATTTCAAGGCAAAGAAGATCGCCAACAAGACAGCTCTTCAGGAGGAACTCGGACTCGATGTCGATCCGGATGTCCTGATGATCGGTATTGTTTCACGTCTTACAGACCAGAAGGGCTTTGACCTGATTGCTTATGTTATGGATGAGCTCTGCCAGGATGCTGTACAGTTCGTTATCCTCGGTACAGGCGAGGAGAGATACGAGAATATGTTCCGTCATTTCGAGTGGAAGTACGGCGGAAGAGTCTCTGCACAGATCTATTATAACGAGGCTCTTGCCCATAAGATCTATGCAGCTTCCGACGCATTCCTGATGCCGTCCCAGTTCGAGCCGTGCGGACTTTCCCAGCTGATAGCGCTGCGCTACGGTTCACTTCCGATCGTTCGCGAGACCGGCGGTCTGAAAGACACAGTTGAGCCTTACAATGAGTTCGAGGGAACAGGTACAGGATTCTCCTTCACGAACTACAATGCTCATGAGATGATGGGCACTGTCCGCTACGCTGAGAAGGTTTATTATGATTCTCGCGAAGAGTGGGACAAGATGGTCAAGCGTGCAATGGAAGCCGACTTCTCATGGCAGGCATCGGCTCTTCAGTATCAGGAGATGTATGACTGGCTGATCGGCTGATCACCCTTATAGGAACGCATGGAATGCCCTTTTGGGGCAAAATTGATAGTGTTACTCCTCTTAAGCCGTCTCCCCCGAAAAGGGGGAGACGGATTTTTTCGATGAAGATGAAGTTCCCGCCGATTTCACAAACACATAATTAGTTCGGGGAACTGTTTCAGAAGAAGAACCGAATCGAACATATTTTTGCCAAATCCGGTTGACATCGGAGGCGGAGTGTAGTATTGTACCTATAGAGCGAACGAATGTTCACAACTCGGGAGATACGCCCGATAACACCGAAAGACATATAGAATACAGGAGATAAATAATTGAAAAACGCATTGAATGCAAGTAATGAGAAAGAACGCGCCGAGAAAGTAAAGGCACTTGAGGCTGCGATTGGTCATCTTGAGAAAGAATTCGGTAAAGGCACTGTCATGAAACTCGGTGAGTCCGAGGCAAGCATGAATGTTGAATCTGTTCCGACGGGATCCCTCTCGCTCGACATCGCGCTTGGACTCGGCGGTATTCCCAAGGGCAGAATTATAGAGATCTACGGACCGGAATCAAGCGGAAAGACGACCGTCGCCCTTCATATGGTGGCGGAGGTACAGAAGCGCGGCGGCATCGCCGGTTTTGTCGATGCGGAGCATGCGCTGGATCCCACTTATGCGAAAAATATCGGCGTAGATATCGATAATCTTTATATTTCTCAGCCGGATTCGGGAGAACAGGCACTTGAAATCGCGGAGACGATGGTCCGCTCAGGCGCGGTCGATATCATTGTCGTCGACTCAGTAGCGGCTCTGACGCCTCAGGCTGAGATCGACGGTGAGATGGGTGATTCCCACATGGGGCTTCAGGCGAGACTTATGAGTCAGGCCTTAAGAAAGCTGACAGCGACGGTCAATAAGACCAAGTGTATTGTAATATTTATCAATCAGCTGCGTGAGAAGATCGGCGTCATGTTCGGCAATCCCGAGACGACGACCGGCGGACGAGCTCTGAAGTTTTATGCGTCAATACGCATGGATGTCAGAAGAATCGAGACTCTGAAAGCACAGGGGGAGATGATCGGAAACCGCACAAGGATCAAGATCGTGAAAAATAAGGTGGCTCCACCGTTTAAAGAAGCGCAGTTTGACATTATGTTCGGAAAAGGTATCTCCAAGGCCGGTGATGTGCTGGATCTTGCTGTTGCCAACGATATCATCGATAAGAGCGGGGCATGGTTCGCCTACAACGGCGACAAGATCGGCCAGGGAAGGGAAAACGCGAAGAACTTCCTGCAGGAAAATCCGGACATCATGTATGAAATCGAGCAGAAGGTGAGGATGGCATACGGTCTGCCGTCAGATCTTGCCGAGGAGATGGAGTCTGCGACCGGGGAAACTGAAGGATAATATGGATGAACTGACAAAAGCCAGGAGGCGTGCCCTGTATCTGCTGACCGACATGGACAGGACAGAGAAGGAACTTCGCGACAGGCTGAAAAAAGCAGGCTATTCCGAGAATACGATCGCACGTACTATGGAGTACGTGCGATCTTTCGGATATATAGATGATAAAAAGTACGCTGAAAAATTTATTGATTTCGCGAAAGGGAAAAAGAGCCGGGTGAGAATCGCCTATGACCTTGCTCAAAAAGGAGTCCCCAGAGACATCATAGACGAAGCTTTTGAATCGGCGGGTGACTGGGATGAGAAGGAACTTATTCGCGCCATGGCCGAAAAGAAACTGAGAAACATGGACATGACGGATCCCGCGGCGTACAGGAAGGTCGTGTCTTACCTCGCTCGAAAAGGATTCTCGGGATCTGATATCATTACAGTTCTGCATGATTTCATTTCTTTTGAGGAAGGATATTGACAGGTGATGTCTGTGCTTTCTTCTGAATATCAATGCTGCCTGTCCGAACTGCAGCTAAGACTGTTCATAATGATGTAACAAGACATGCCTTTGCGCTTGACATAAGTTTAAAAAAAAGATATATTATTTAATTAGTTGTATAACTGTACAATGAAAATTAAATAATGGAGGTGCTCCTGATATGCCAACTATTGTGTACATAGTGGTTATCCTGGCTCTTATAATCGCACTTCCGATCACGTACAAGGTTGCCATAAACAATAAGACAAAGGCAGACGCCGCGAAAATCGGCACAGCTGAAGAGAAGGCAAGAAGTATTATCGACGATGCCATCAAGACAGCTGAAACCAAGAAGCGTGAGTCTCTTCTTGAAGTGAAAGAGCAGTCCCTCGCAGCGAAGAACGAGGTGGACCGCGAGATCAAGGACAGAAGAGCGGAGATTTCCAAGCAGGAAAGGCGTATCCAGTCTAAAGAAGATGCACTGGACCGCAAGACCGACGCGATGGAAAAACGTGAAGCAGATTTCACAGCCAGGGACAATGAGCTAAAGAAGAAGAAGCAGAAGGTTGATCAGTTACACGATCAGGCCGTCAAGGAACTGGAGAGAATCTCGGGCATGACCACAGAGGAAGCCAAAGAATTCTTGTACCAGAGAGTGCAGGATGACGTGAAGGTGGATGTGGCAAAGCTGTATCGCGAGCTGGTCGAACAGGCAAAGGACGATGCGGAAAAGAAGGCCAGGGAGATTGTCGTAAGTACAATTCAGAGATGCGCTGTGGATCACGTTGCGGAGACAACGATTTCGGTTGTTCAGCTTCCTAACGATGAGATGAAGGGAAGAATCATCGGCCGTGAGGGAAGAAATATCCGCACGATAGAGACGATGACCGGCGTCGATCTTATCATCGACGACACTCCGGAAGCTGTTGTTCTTTCGGGATTTGATCCGGTGAGACGTGAGATTGCGAGAATTGCCCTTGAAAAGCTGATCGTAGATGGACGTATACACCCTGCGAGAATCGAGGAGATGGTAGAGAAGGCACGCAAGGAAGTTGAATCCCGCATGCGCGAGGATGGAGAAGCAGCAGCCTTCGAAGTTGGCGTTCATAATCTGCATCCGGAGCTTATCAAGTATCTCGGCCGTATGAGATATCGTACATCTTACGGACAGAATGCGCTTAAGCACTCTATCGAGGTCGCCCAGTTGACAGGACTTATGGCCGCGGAGTGCGGATGTGATGTCCGCCTTGCGAAACGCGCAGGTCTTCTTCATGATATCGGCAAGTCGATCGACCATGAGGTCGAGGGATCCCATATTCAGATCGGTGCTGATCTCTGCAGGAAATACAAGGAGAATGATACTATCATCAATGCGGTGGAAAGCCACCATGGTGATGTGGAGCCTACCTCGCTTATCGCCTGTCTTGTTCAGGCGGCTGACGCGATTTCCGCAGCCCGCCCGGGTGCAAGGCGCGAAACGCTGGATACTTATACAAATCGTCTGAAACAGCTTGAGGATATCACGAATGGTTTCAAGGGTGTTGAGAAATCATTTGCGATCCAGGCCGGACGAGAAGTCAGGATCATGGTCGTGCCAGATCAGGTCAGCGATTCTGAGATGGTCCTTCTGGCAAGAGATATTGCCAAACAGATTGAGTCTGAACTCGAGTATCCGGGACAGATCAAAGTCAGCGTGATCCGTGAGAGCCGTGCGGTAGACTACGCGAAGTAATCAGAAAGGAAGAGTGAAATGCCACTCTTCCTTTTTTTTGTCCGATATGTTAGAGTATTATTCAGCATGAGCCGCCGGGCTTCAGGTCGCAGAAGCGGCCGGGGGTTAAGGCTCCCCACAATGTCCGAACGGAACATTTTACGAAGGGATATTTTCTTCATGGGATTTTCAACAAATACTTTTTTATTTATATTTTTGCTGGGGACGCTCGCCGTATACATACCGACGGCGCTTTTCCTTCCCAGACTGAAGGTGCCGGTCCTTCTTGCCGCTTCGCTGATATTTTACTCATGGGCGGATGTGTCGGCTCTGCCGGTCCTCCTTACCATGACTCTTATTAATTACGGATGCGGTATTCTGATAGAAAAATACAGGACAGCCGGTCAGAGCCGATATGAGACACTGTTTCTGGCGGTTGGAATTGTCCTGGATCTGGCCATATTGATTTTCTTTAAGTACGCACGGTTCATTCTGGGTATTTCATTTATGTCTCTGTCGGGAATTGCCTACCTTGTCGACGTGTTCAGGGAGAAAGTGAAGGCACAGCGGGATATCGTCACATTTGCATTGTTCATGTCCTTTTTCGTGAAAATAGTTGAAGGCCCGATCGTTCGCTATTCCGATGTCACGAAACAGATGGGACGACCTGAATTCTCGGCAGCCAGATTCACTGAAGGTATACGCCGATTCTCTGTTGGACTGGCCAAAAAGGTTCTTCTGGCTGATCAGATCGGCGTTGTCGCACATGATATTCTCGGTACGGCCAACAATTCACCGGCCCTCGCATGGCTGGGAATTATAAGCTATACTATACAGCTTTATCTCGACTTTTCCGGGTACACGGATATGGCGATCGGCCTGGGAAAAATGTTCGGCATTGATTTCAAGGAGAATTTTAATAATCCTTATATTTCCCAGTCTATAACCGAGTTCTGGCGCAGATGGCATATGTCGCTGTCCAAGTGGCTGCGCGACTACTTCTATATCCCGATCGGCGGAAGCAGATCAGGTAATACCTATGTCAACCTGTTCCTCACGTTTCTGCTCGCCGGTTTCTGGCATGGCGCTACGCTCAACTACATTATCTGGGGCGCATGGAATGGTATTATCCTGTGTATCGAGCGGTATCTGAAAAAGCATTCCAAAATTGTACTGCCCGAGCTTGTACGACATGTTATCACGCTGCTGCTGATCATGATCGGATGGGTGTTCTTCTATTTCGAGGATTTCAGCCAGGCTCTGGCTTTTCTGCCGACTCTGATCGGACTCGGAAGTACCTGGAATTCCGGATTTACTCTGAGGTGGTATCTGTCTCAGCGTATGGTCCTGACTCTTCTTGCGGGTATTATCTGCTGTACGCCTACCCTGGACAGAATCGAAGAAAAAATGCGTGAGAATCGTATCTGGGATCTTGCCTATCTTGCCCTCCTAGGCGTGAGCATCATGATAGTCATGAGCAGTACTTTCCAGACATTCCTGTATATCCGCTATTGATGAACAAGTGAGGATAATGAATGAGAAATAAGATTTGTGATCTGATCGTTATAACCTGCTTTGTTGCCATGCTGGCGCTTCCTCTCATTTTCTCGGATAAGACCGGAGGAAAGCTGCAGGCGGACGAGAACAGATGGAAGGCCAAGGCACCGTCATCTCTGGTGCCGCATAAAGGGCTGACAAAAGAAATCGAGAACTGGATCGATGATAACTGCGGCGGGAGAGAAATCGCAAAATCATTTTACAATACTTTGAACTACGGTTATCTCAATGAGTTCCGCAGCGATTCGGCCATTGTCATGAATGACTGGTATTATTCGCTGGACTCCGAAAATCTCACTCTGAATAATCTACAGCACAAAGACGTCATGACCAATGATGAGGTGGATGTCTTCATCAGTCGCATGCAGGACATTAATAACTATTTTAATGAGCAGGGCATTAAGTTCGGAATGTCGGTCTTCCCTTATAAGGTAGATGTATATCCCGATAATCTGAAGGGCTATGTGACGCAGGTGAGACCTAACTCCGAGATCAATCTGATGCAGACAATAGCGATCAACTACCCAGAGCTCAACATGAATGTTGTCAACAATGAGCTTAAGGAAGCCGCGGCTGCCGGCAAGCTTGTATGCTACCGCTCGTTCGACGGAGGACATTGGAATGCGCAGGGTGTGAGATACGGTTATGCGTCGCTTATGAAACAGATCAGCAGCCTGCTGCCGAAGGAGGATATAAAGATCCTGGAGGATGAAGATTTCAATATGCAGATCCTTGAGAGAACTAATACGGTCCTTGGTCAGAAGTTCTCTGAGGAGGACGTTTCTTACTCTGTAAAGGAGCCGACAGCAGTCCAGCACCAGGAGTGGTTCGATATGATTGATTATCAGCCTAATGATCCCTGGCGCTCTTACAGATATTATACAACCGGCGATGTATCAAAGCCGGATATACTGATCGTCGGCGATTCATATATCTGGATGCAGATGTTCCCGTGGATAGCGGAGAGCTTCAACCGCAGCGTGTTCATTCATCAGTTCGACGAGGACAATATACAGAGGATCGTAGACAGGGTCCATCCGGATATAGTAATCTTTGCCGGCCTCACGACGACGGTCGAGGACCTTGTACATTATTCATCTCTGACAACAGAGCGAACAATGTGGGGAAATATGTTCTTCTGATTTTCTATATCTTGTGGCAGAAAATTATCGGAAACCAATATATAGTGAACCCCGATTTTCCGCATAAATAAGCGAAAAAATAATGATTTTTTTGTTTGATTTTATGTAAAGTTGTGCGTATAATAGGTTTTGTCACCTCGAAAAATCCATAGTTTCGGAGGTGACCGGGGGAGACCACTTATGTTTTGGAGGGTGAATTGCTTTTTGTGATTACCGCAGGATCGGAGATTAAATCATGGAAGAAGCAATTCTGAAATTTATCAAATATCTGCACAAGACAAAAAAGGCCTCGGCGAATACGGAACAGTCATACAAGAGGGATCTCGATAAGCTTGCGTCCTATTTGGAGAAGGAATTGGCAGTTGACAGTTGGGGAGCTGTTACAGCCACAAATCTAAATTCGTACATGCTTTATATGGAGGAGCAGAAGTACGCAGCTTCATCCATATCCAGAAGTGTGGCTTCGATCAGGGCTTTTTTTGGCTATCTGCATAAAAAGAATCTGATCGCGGACAATCCATCCGATGAACTTCATCCGCCGAAAGTCGAAAAGAAAGTGCCGGATATTCTTACCGTATCGGAAGTGGAAAAACTGCTTGCGCAGCCATTGCGGGATACAGCGAAGGGCATGAGGGATCGGGCTATGCTCGAACTGCTCTACGCAACCGGGATCCGGGTATCTGAGCTGATCAGCCTCAGAGTATCGGATGTGAATCTTAAGATGGGATATATCAGCTGCCGGGACAGAGACCGGGAGAGAGCGGTGCCGTTCGGGAATGCAGCCAGAGCAGCAATTACGGAATACCTCGAGAATGCCAGAGATTTGTTCCCTGAGGCTTCGGATAACGATGTCCTCTTTACAAATGTGCAGGGAAGAAAGATGAGCAGACAGGGATTCTGGAAGCTGCTGAAAGGATATGCGCAGGAGGCCGGCATCGAAAGAGATATCACCCCTCACACGCTGAGACACAGCTTTGCGGCTCATATGATCGAGAACGGAGCTGACCTTCGAAGTGTGCAGGAGATGCTCGGACATTCTGATATATCCACAACTCAGATATATCTGAATCTGAATATCGGTAAAATGCGTGATGTTTACGAAAAAGCGCATCCGAGACACTGAAACAAAGTACGGGAACCTGAGGGCTGCCGCGCAAACCGGAGAGGCAAAGACACAGTTAGTACTGTGACAGGACCTTTTACCGGTCAGCGCGGCAGTCTCTTTTTTTGTCCGTGCTGCAGTACCAACCTTATGTCATAGGAGGAGACCTGCGGGAAAGAATGCGCATTAGTTAAAATACGCTACAACCGTGTCGGTTTGTCTGCTATAATAATGAAAGATGCAGACAAACCGCGCAGAGTGGAAAAAGCGGAGAACTGTATACTTCGGGGGTGCATTGGGCGATGATCAGGGCAGATGTACATGTACACAGTCAATTTTCTACAGACTCTGAGACAGCGATGGAGAATCAGGTGAGAGCTGCCATCGCTGCCGGTGTTAATGTGCTCTGTTTCACTGACCATATCGATTTCGATTATCCTGTGTCGGACACAGTTTATGACTTCGATGTCACCGAGTATCAGTGTGAGATTGAAAGACTTCGTGATATCTACGGAAAGAATATTGAAATACTGATGGGAGTAGAACTCGGGATGCAAAAGCACCTCGGAGGACGGTATAAAAAACTGCTCGGCGACTATCCTTTTGACTTCAGTATCGGATCCCAGCACCTTGTCGGAGGCTGCGACCCGTTCTTCCCGAACGTATTTGAAGGCAGGACGGACGGAGAAGTCTTCAGAGAGTATTTTGAGGATCTGTTTGCGGATGTACGTCTGTTCCACAGTTTTGATTGTCTCGGTCATCTCGACTATGTAGTGCGATATGGCCGTCACAGGGCAAGAGAATACAGTTACAGGGCATATGCAGATATAATTGATGAGATACTGAAACTCCTCATCCGTTACAATATCGCGATTGAGATCAACACGGCAGGGCTGAGGAAGATGATTGGTTTTCCGAACCCCCACCCGCTGGTGCTGAAAAGATACCGGGAAATGGGCGGCACACTGGTCACGATAGGCTCGGATGCACACAAGATGGCCCATGTCGGCTGGCAATTTGACGAGGCTGTCAATATCTTGCGGAGCTGTGGCTTTACTCATTATGCATATTATGTAAAACGAAAGCCAAAATTCGTAAAAATCTGAGGAAAATGCGTAAAAAACATGAAATATTCCTTGTATTTTTGGTGAAGTTTGAGTACAATATTTACAAGGGTTTTATACCTCAAGTAATGTATATCAAATAATTTTCACAGGAGGATTCACGATTATGGCAGTAAAAGTTGCAATTAACGGTTTTGGTCGTATTGGCCGTCTGGCATTCCGTCAGATGTACACAGCAGAGGGTTTTGAGATCGTAGCAATCAACGACCTTACATCCCCGGCTATGCTTGCACACCTGCTCAAGTATGACTCTACACAGGGCAAGTTCGAACTTGCTGACAAGGTTGAGAGCACAGAGAACTCCATCATCGTTGATGGACATGAGATCACGATCTATGCCGAGAAGAACGCTGCTGACCTTCCGTGGGGTAAGCTCGATGTCGACGTAGTTCTTGAGTGCACAGGCTTCTACACAAGCAAGGCTAAAGCTCAGGCTCACATTGATGCTGGCGCTAAGTATGTTGTTATTTCCGCTCCGGCTGGCAATGACCTTAAGACCATCGTTTACAATGTAAACCATGACATTCTTACAAAAGATGATCACATCATCTCCGCTGCATCCTGCACAACAAACTGCCTTGCACCGATGGCTAAGGCTCTTAATGACCTTGCTCCGATCAAGTCCGGTATCATGTGCACAATCCACGCTTACACAGGCGATCAGATGACACTTGACGGCCCGCAGAGAAAGGGTGACCTCAGAAGATCCCGCGCTGCAGCTGTTAACATCGTTCCGAACAGCACAGGTGCTGCTAAGGCTATCGGCCTTGTTATCCCGGAACTGAACGGCAAGCTCATCGGCGCTGCACAGCGTGTACCGACCCCGACAGGCTCAACAACAATTCTTACAGCTGTTGTTGAAGGCACAGTTACCAAGGATGAGATCAATGCTGCTATGAAGGCTGCTGCAACAGAGTCCTATGGCTACAACACAGATGAGATCGTTTCCAGCGATATCGTCGGCATGAGATTTGGTTCTCTGTTCGATGCTACACAGACCATGGCTATGCCGCTTGACAACGGCACAACAGAGGTTCAGGTTGTTTCCTGGTATGACAATGAGAACTCCTACACAAGCCAGATGGTTCGCACAATCAAGTACTTCGGCAAGCTTCTTTCCGAATAATTGAATTGAAGTAAGACCTGCTAGGGTCCGGTCACTAAAGGACCGGACCCTTTTTTGCAGTATAAACCCGGCAGAGATCGTAATGCTCGCGTTAAACCCTCCTGCCGGCTGCAACGTGCGGATCTGCCAACAGTGTATCCGCTAACCCAGAATGAAGATTATGCACACAGGGTGCTGATCATAGAATCCATTATTAAGGAGGATTGATACCAATGCTTAATAAAAAGTCTGTTGATGATATCAACGTAAAAGGCCTGCGCGTTCTTTGCCGCTGCGATTTCAACGTTCCGCTGAAAGCCGGCGTCATCACCGATGAGAATCGTCTGGTCGCTGCTCTTCCGACAATCAAGAAGCTGATCGCCGACGGCGGCAAGGTCATCCTTTGCAGCCACCTCGGCAAGCCGAAGGGCGAGCCGAAGCCGGAACTTTCTCTGGCTCCTGTTGCTGCACGCCTTTCCGAACTTCTTGGCCAGGAAGTTGTATTTGCAGCTGATGACAATGTAGTCGGCGACAATGCAAAGGCAGCTGTTGCGGCTATGAAAGACGGCGACGTTGTTCTTCTTCAGAACACACGTTATCGCAAAGAAGAGACAAAGAACGGCGAAGCATTCTCCAAGGAACTTGCTTCCCTCGCTGATGTATTCGTAAACGACGCTTTCGGAACGGCTCATCGTGCACACTGCTCCAACGTTGGTGTTACACAGTACATCGATACATGCGCAGTCGGCTATCTGATGCAGAAGGAAATCGACTTCCTCGGCAACGCAGTTGAGAACCCGGTTCGTCCGTTCGTAGCTATCCTCGGCGGCGCTAAGGTTGCTGACAAGCTGAACGTTATCTCCAACCTGCTTGAGAAGTGCGACACACTTATCATCGGCGGCGGCATGGCTTACACATTCCTTAAGGCTCAGGGCCTTGAGATCGGCAAGTCTCTCTGCGATGAGACAAAGATTGACTACTGCAAGGAAATGATCGACAAGGCAGCTGCTCTTGGCAAGAAGCTTTATCTGCCGGTTGACACAGTATGCACAGATTCCTTCCCGAACCCGATCGATGCTGAAATCGCTACAGTTACTGTAGACGCAGATGCTATCCCGGCTGACAAGATGGGCATGGATATCGGCCCGAAGACAATCGAACTTTACAGCGATGCAGTTAAGTCTGCCAAGACAGTTGTATGGAACGGCCCGATGGGTGTTTTCGAGAACCCGATCCTTGCAGCAGGCACAAAGGCAGTTGCAGCAGCTCTGGCTGAGACAGAGGCTACAACAATCATCGGAGGCGGCGACTCCGCAGCAGCAGTTAACCAGCTTGGCTATGGCCCGAAGATGAGCCATATCTCCACAGGCGGCGGTGCTTCCCTTGAATTCCTTGAGGGCAAGGAGCTTCCGGGCGTAGCAGCAGCTAACGACAAATAATTAATCAGCATTATCCACACGGATTACTGTAAATCGGTTCGTGCGTATTCCGCCCGGGGCGGCATACGCGCGGACTGCAGATATTATAAAAACTAATTTCTTATATAAAAAAGGAGGATGATACCCATGGCAAGACGTATCCTGGCAGCAGGTAACTGGAAAATGAACATGACTCCGTCAGAGGCAAAGGCTTTCATCGAGGAGAACAAGGCAGCATTTGCAAGCGAAGATGTTGACGTTCTTTTCTGCGTACCGGCAATTGATCTTCCGGCAGCTCTTGCAGCAGCTGAGGGCACAAACATCAATATCGGTGCCGAGAATATGTACTTCGAGGAGAAGGGCGCATTCACAGGCGAAATCGCTCCGGCTATGCTTGATGACCTCGGTGTTAAGTATGTTATCATCGGCCATTCCGAGAGACGTGACTATTTCGGCGAGACAGATGAGATCGTCAATAAGAAGGTCCTCAAGGCTCTTGAGCACGGCATCGTTCCGGTAATGTGCTGCGGCGAGTCTCTGACACAGAGACAGCAGGGCGTTACACAGGATTTCGTTCGTCAGCAGGTCAAGATCGGCCTTCTCGGCGTTGATGCAGAAGCAGTCAAGAAGGTTGTCATCGCTTATGAGCCGATCTGGGCTATCGGCACAGGCGTTACAGCTACTTCTGATCAGGCTGAGGAAGTCTGCGGCTGGATCCGTGCACTCCTTGTTGAGCTGTATGGCGCTGAGGTTGCTGAGGATGTTCGTGTCCTTTACGGCGGTTCTGTAAACGGCGGCAACGCTGCAGAGCTCTTCGCTAAGCCGAACATTGATGGCGGTCTTGTAGGCGGCGCTTCTCTGAAGGCTTCCTTCGCTGACATTATCCACTACAACAAATAATTAGCTGTCATAAACAGAATTATCGTTAGAGTAAAAGAGAGGTCATCACCCATGCGGTGATGACCTCTTTTTTCAGCACAGACCCGGCAGAGCGGGCAATACTCGCATAAATTGATTCCGGGGCTCTAAAAGCGGCAGAATGCTGCCAAATGCCATTCTGATGATCAGGCTTTGAAGGCATCTACGCTGGCTGCGAGCCAGTTTGCCCATTCCTCAATACCTTCTCCCGTCTTTGCGCAGATGGGTATGATGACGGCATTGGGATTTCTCATGTGGATGTTGCGGATGCAGCGGTCCATATCGAAATCAAAATAGGGGAGCACATCGATCTTGTTGACGAGGACTACGTCGCAGACGGAAAACATCAGCGGATATTTCAACGGCTTGTCGTCTCCCTCGGGAACCGAGAGGATCATGGCGTTCGTACATGCACCGGTATCGAATTCTGCCGGGCAAACCAGGTTGCCGACATTTTCCAGAATACAGAGATCGAGGCTGGCTGCATCGATTTCGATAAGGCCCTGTCTGGTCATACCTGCATCAAGATGGCACATGCCTCCGGTATGCAGCTGGATCGTGCGGATGCCCGTGGTGGCAATGGATCTGGCATCCACATCGGAGTCGATGTCCGCCTCCATAACACCGATCTCATAGCGGTCCTTTAAGGATTCAATGGTCCGGAGCAGTGTAGTCGTCTTCCCGGCGCCGGGTGACGACATCAGGTTAAGCAGGAAGGTGCCCTGCTCTTTCAGTTCGGACCGAAGACTGGCAGCTTCCCGGTCGTTGCATTCGTAGATACTCTTTTTTATTTCGATGATTCGTACATTCTCGCTGTTCATAGTGTTATCACCTCCACCCTGTTATTTTATATGATTCCGCCGGCTCTGACAAGAATTACCGTCGGACAGCTGAACTACTGTTGGTCGACGGAACTCACTGATGCGAAAAAGCCTCAGTTTCATTGAAGTGCAGCTGCGAATTCCCGTGATTTCAGCGCCGTGTGAGGCTTCACGAGTGAATCAGAATATGTTACTTTATTTGTGTAAGAGGAATTGGCGCCGGCGCCTTACAGCGAATAATGATGCTAGCATACAGGAGGAAATAATATGGCAAAAATGAGCCGCGATGAAAAAATTTTTAAACTCGGAAAGGTGATCACTGACCGGAAAGAAATCCTGCTCGGCCTCGAGAAAATGAGCACGGAAGCTCCGGAGTACTGGGGCATCGACTGCGGCTTGCAGTATGCCGAACGCCGGTATGGAAAAGAGGTCGCTGACCACTGCCTTGATCTGGCACTCAAGATGGGCAAGCGAAAACCCAGGACGTTCGCCCAGCTCAAAAAGATGAGCGGTTATGACGATGAGCATCTGGGAACCGTTCTGGAAGCCCTGTGCCAGGCCAGTCTTGTGGAATGGCATTTTGAAAATCTGGACGGCAGGAATCCCAACCATGAGAAGCGCTGGGTCCTGGATATGTTTGTGCCCGGCAGCGCTGAAATTATGAACATGCGGCCGGAGATTGCTCCTGTAACTCCCCAGGTAGCAGATTTCTTTGAGAGAATGACCTATCTGCCTCTGGCCGGTATCACTCAGATGGTCCCTCCGGGAGGTGCAGGTATCGGTATGCACGTCATCCCGGTGGAACAGGCGATTCCCGCAGAGTGCAAATCTCTGGATATTGAGCATCTGAGTCACTGGCTGAAGAAATACGAGGGTCAGATCGGCGTCGGTATCTGTTCCTGTCGAAAGCAGCAGCGGATCCGCGGCGAGGGTTCAGGTGATATCGAACAGTACTGGTGCATCGGTGTGGGCGACTTTGCCGATTACTGCCGGGAGACCGGTATGGGCCATGATATCACATATGATGAAGCCATGGAGATTCTCCGCAAGGCAGAGGAGAAAGGATACGTCCACCAGATCACCAATATAGACGGCGAGAATAAAATCTTCGGTCTGTGCAACTGTGCTGTCGGTGTGTGCAACGCTCTGCGCACCAGTCAGCTGTTCAATACTCCGAACATGTCCAGATCCGCCTACACTTCGGAGGTGGATCCGGAAAAATGTGTAGCCTGCGGCAAGTGTGTGGAGGTATGTCCCGCCGGCGCAGTGCGTCTCGGTCAGAAGTTATGCACTAAGGACGGAGAGATCGAGTATCCGAAGGCCGAGCTTCCCGATGATACTCCGTGGGGCGAGGAAAAATGGAACTGGAATTACAAGAATGAGAACGGCGTCATTCAGACCTGGCCGACCGGCACAGCTCCCTGTAAGGCAGCCTGCCCGCTTCATATAGCGATACAGGGCTATATTAAGATGGCCAGCGAGGGCAAATATCGGGAAGCTTTGGAGCTTATCAAGCGGGATAACCCCTTCCCGGCGGTCTGCGGAGCCATATGCAGAAAGTACTGCGAGGATGAGTGCACTCGCGGCAGTGTGGATGAAGCGCTTGCCATCGATGACATCAAGCAGTTCATCGCAGCCCAGGATCTCGTCGCAGAGCATCGTTACGTGCCGACTATGGTGTCCTGCACACGGGAGCCCTTCGAGCAGAAGATCGGCATCATCGGCTCCGGTCCGGCCGGACTTGCCTGTGCCTACTTTTTGGCGATCGAGGGCTACTCGCCTGTGGTGTTCGAGAAGGACGCCGTCCCCGGCGGTATGATGGTCACCGGCATCCCCAATTTTCGTCTGGAAAAAGATGTGGTCAATGCGGAAATCGATATTCTTCGGGAAATGGGCGTGCAGTTCCGCTGCGGCGTGGAGGTTGGTAAAGACGTCACCATTCAGCAACTGCGTGATGACGGATTTGCCGGCTTCTTTGTTGCCATCGGACTTCAGAATGGAGGCAGGCTGAACGTCCCCGGCGATGACGCAGAGGGGGTCATGCCGGGCGTGGATTACCTGAAGAAGGTGAACATGGGTACCGCGTCTCCGCTCAGCGGCAACGTAGTCGTCATCGGCGGCGGCAACATCGGCGCGGACGTCGCGCGTACCGCTGTCCGTCAGGGAGCGGAGAGTGTGAAACTCTATTGCCTTGAGTCATATGATGAGATGCCCATGGGCGAGGAGGATCAGGAGCTGTGTAAGGCAGACGGCGTAGAGATCCATGACGGCTGGGGACAGACCGAGATCATCTCAGAAGACAGCAGATGCGCGGGTATTCGCTTCCGCAAGTGTGTCAGCGTCAAAAACGCCGAGGGGCGCTTTGATCCCAAGTTTGACGATAATGAGACGATCGAAGAGGAATGCACGACCGTTCTCTACTGCATTGGCCAGAAAGTACAGTGGAAAGAACTGCTCGTCGGCACAAAGGTAGAGTTCAACCGGAACGGTACAGCCAAGGCGGACCCGGTAACTCTCCAGACTGCCGAGCCGGACATCTTTGTGGGCGGCGATGTCTACGCGGGTCAGAAGTTCGTGGTGGACGCCCTGGCCCAGGGCCGCGAGGGCGCTGTGTCCCTGCATCGATTTGTAAATGAAGGTCAGTCCCTGACCATTCACCGAAACACACGGCATTTCGTGCCTCTGAACAAAGACGACGTGGTGCTGCCGATCGATGAGTACAAAAAGCCCGCCCGTGCCGTAAAGGGCGTGGACAGGACAAAGATTCGCTCGATGAGCGACGAGCGTCTGATTTTCACTGAGGAGCAGATAAAGTCCGAGGCGTCACGCTGCCTTGGCTGCGGCCGCAGCGTGGTGGATACGAATAAATGTCTTGGTTGTGGTATGTGCACCGTCCAGTGCAAGTTCGATGCAATCCATCTGGTCCGCAGCATGGGAGATGCCTACTCAAAGATGATTCCCGCTGAGGACAAGTTCAAGGCGATCGGCGCTTACGCGGCTTCGCGGAGCGTGAAGATCGTCAGGAAGCAGATGGCAGAGCGGAAGGGTAAGAAATAAATAAGGAGAGAAGAGGGCCATGCATGAACTCGGCCTTGTCAATTATGTGGTCAAACAGGTGACAGAAATTGCCGAAGAGAACAAGGTGTCGAAAATAAATTCCGTCACTCTGGAATTCGGAGAGGTTTCCGGCATAGTACCGTCCTACCTGTACAGCTACTGGGACTGGTATACGAAGAAATTTCCCCTGTTTAATGGTACGAAGCTTCTCTGTGAGACGATTCCCGCCGTTACCTGGTGCGATGACTGCAGGAAGACGTATCCGACGGTGGAGTATGGCAGGATCTGCCCTTACTGCGGCAGCGGCAGGACCTGGCTCATTAAGGGAAATGAGATGAATATAAAACAGATCGAGGTGGAGTGAGTCGTTTAAGAGGCTGCTTTCCCCTTTGATGAAGGAGGATACATGGACAATCAGGAAATGAGAGCCCTGAAGGAACGTCTGGGCATTATCAACTATAAGATCAACTATAAGACCGGCGTACATCTGGGCGTGATCGAGAAATTCTTTGATCTCGGCAGCGATGAACTGGATCCGAAGGACCGGGATAGGATCGAGGCGATGCTTGTTGAGGAGTTAAAACGCACAAGAGGAAAATGAGATGCAGACCGGGATACCGCGAGCTAACGTGACGCCGGAAAAGGAGCCGGAGCACCCGTTGGCACTTGGACGAATATGTCAAAATTCACGAAAAACCGCATAAATATCAGTGCTTTTGTGTGAAAGTTTCTTTACTTTGCCTACCTCGTGAAGTAAAATAATGTTAAGTGCAGATATGCATAAGTTACGTATTTGGCGGCTCCGTAAATCTGAAAATGCGGATTAAGCCCGTAAGATAAAGAAAAGGAGAAACTATGAGCGCAAAGAGACCAACAGTATTAATGATTCTTGACGGTTATGGCGAGAGTGATGCACATGAGCACAACGCGGTGTACCTTGCAAATACACCGGTCATGGACGAACTGAAAGCAACATGCCCGTTCAAGAAGGGTTATGCAGCCGGTATGGCGGTAGGCCTTCCGGATGGCCAGATGGGCAACTCCGAAGTCGGTCACATGAACATGGGTGCCGGCCGTATTATCTATCAGGAACTGACACGTATCTCCAAGGCTATCGATGACGGCGACTTCTTCAAGAATGAAGTTCTTTGTGATGCTGTTGACAAGGCAATTGCGGGCGGCGCAGCTCTTCACTGCATGGGCCTTCTGTCTGACGGCGGCGTTCACAGCCACAACACACATCTCTATGGTCTTCTCAAGCTGGCTAAGCAGAGAGGTCTTGACAAAGTTTATGTACACTGCTTCATGGACGGCCGTGACACACCTCCGGAATCCGGCAAGGGCTTCATCGAGGCGCTTGAAGCCAATATGAAAATGATCGGTGTCGGCGAGATCGCAACGGTTTCCGGCCGCTACTATGCTATGGACCGTGACAATCGCTGGGAGCGTGTAACTCTTGCTTATGATGCTATGGTAAACGGCAAGGGTGTTCCGGCTGAGAGCGCTCCGAAGGGCATGGCTGCCTCCTATGCGGATGGTAAGCCGGATGAATTCGTTCTTCCGTTCGTCGTTCAGAAGGACGGCGCACCGGTCGCAACGATCAAAGACGGCGATTCCCTGATCTTCTTCAACTTCCGTCCGGACCGCGCCCGTGAGATCACCCGCACATTCTGCATGGATGAATTCACAGGCTTCGACAGAGGCCCGAGAGTCAAGACGAACTTTGTAGCCTTCACAGATTATGATGTAACGATCCCTAACAAGGAAGTTGCTTTCAAGAAGCAGTCCATCTCCAATACATTCGGCGAGTATCTGAGCAACCTCGGCATGAAGCAGCTCCGCACCGCTGAGACAGAGAAGTATGCTCACGTAACATTCTTCTTCAACGGCGGCAAGGAAGAGCCGTTCCCTGGTGAGGATCGTCTCCTTGTTCCGTCTCCGTCGGTAGCTACCTATGATCTGCAGCCGGAGATGAGCGCATTCAAGGTCTGCGACGGTCTTGTAGCTGCAATCAAGAGCGGCGTCTATGACGCAATCGTTGTCAACTTTGCAAATGGCGACATGGTCGGCCACACAGGCAACGAAGCGGCTGCCATCAAGGCTGTCGAGGCAGTCGATGTGTGCGTAGGCCGCGTTGTCGAGGCTCTGAAGGAAGTCAACGGCCAGATGTTCATCTGCGCTGACCACGGCAACTGCGACAAGATGGTCGATGAGAAGACCGGCGAGCCGTTCACAGCTCATACGACTAACCCGGTTCCGTTCATCATCGTCAATGCGGATCCGAAGTATGATCTGAAAGAGGGTGGACGTCTCTGCGACATCATCCCGACAATGATTGACATGATGGGTCTTCCGAAGCCGGAAGAGATGACAGGTGTCTCTCTGCTCGTCGAGAAATAAAACTTATAGCATACGGTAATTGCGGGGCTGCCTTACAATGGCAGCCCCGTTTTTCGATGAAGATGATGTTTGCGCCGGGTCTGGAAACTTGGCTACATCCTGTCTGAACTGGTACTGACGCAAGATACATTTGCAAAATTTGTGGTTGTATTTCATTTTTTAATGTGATATCATGTCATTTAGTTTATGTTAAAGAGGTGTGGTATGGACATTTTAAGAATTGTTCTTACAATTATTTATGTAATTGACTGTATTGGTCTTACAGTTGTTGTGCTCATGCAGGAAGGCAAGGATGCCGGACTTGGCGCGATCGCCGGTGCGGCTGATACATACTGGGGACAGAATAAAGGCCGTTCTATGGAAGGCGGACTTGAGAAAGCTACTAAAGTCATGGTAGCTCTGTTCTTCATCCTCTCTATTGTTCTTGTCATGAAATTCATCAACTGACAGATGTATTGCATTTGTGAACTATGGCCCCTGCAGACATGCAGGGGTTTTTTCGTCTCAGCGGGCGAATCTGCCTGTTGGCTGAAATCATTTAGAACGGATAAAAAGAATGAAAAGAAAACACAGGAAAGAATTTAAGAAATATCTGGCAGAGAGAGCGGTTTCCGCATCGAAGGCAGGGCATAAGAAAAGCGGTATAAAAGCGGCGAAAATGGGAGGCAGGAGAAGCAACGCCGAACAATCAGGCTCTACACGGAAAACATTCGCTGATAAGCAGCTGCCGAGAGTCATCGGAGTCTTCAGACAGAATTCCAGAGGTTTCGGATTTGTGACTCCGAACGGGGAAGCGGATGCGGGCAGTACAGGCTCAAACGACATTTTCATCGCTTCGGACCGCACGCTCGACGCAGTGAATAAAGATACCGTGGAGGTCGTTGTACTGAACAGCGGTCTTGGCCGAAAGAACCGCGAAGGTAAGATTGTCCGCGTTGTGGAAAGAGGCATGACCGAGGTCGTCGGCACTTTCCGGAGGAAGCGATTTGAGGGCTGGGTCATATCTGACGATACGGGGTTCACGAGAATCGTTATTGTTGACCTGAAAAAGATAAAGGATGCCAGAAACGGCGATAAAGTCGTATGCAAGATCACTGACTATGGTTCCAGATGGGAGAACCCGAGAGGTGTTATAACCGAGATCCTTGGCCATGAGGATGAGGCGGGGACTGACATTCTGTCTATAGCAAGAGCTATGGAACTGCCCATGGTCTTTCCTGAGCGCGCCCTGAATCAGGCGGAAAAGGTCCCTGACCATGTGATAGAGGGGGATTATGCCGGCAGAGAAGATCTCCGTGAGTGGCCTATGGTCACCATTGACGGACCGGATGCCAAGGATCTGGACGATGCCGTTTCACTCACAAAAGAGGGCGATGACTATATTCTCGGCGTCCATATCGCGGACGTATCCAACTATGTGCAGGAAAATTCCGCTCTGGACCGGGAAGCTCTCCGGCGGGGTACGTCAGTGTACCTGGCAGACCGGGTGATACCAATGCTGCCCGAGCGGCTGTCGAACGGCATATGTTCGCTGAATGCAGGCTGTGACCGCCTTGCGCTTTCATGTATCATGACGCTGGACAAAAACGGAAAGGTAAAAGACCACCGCATCGTGGAGAGTGTGATCAGAGTCGACGAGCGCATGACTTATCCGGATGTCCGGGCTATTCTTGAAGATCATGATCAGGCGCTCATGGACAAGTACAGCAGGTTCGTTCCCGTGTTCCGGGAGATGTATGCGCTCTCACTTCTCATTCGGGCGCGCCGCACGCGCCGCGGTGCTATCGACTTTGACTTTCCGGAAGCCAAGGTAAAGCTGGATGAGCAGGGGATTCCGACAGAAATTGTCGCCGAGGAGGCGAACTGCGCAACCAGGATCATTGAGGACTTCATGCTTACTGCAAATGAGACTGTTGCCGAGCACTTTCACACCGCCGAAATCCCGTTTGTCTACCGCGTTCACGGTGATCCTGACCCGGAGAAGATCGAGAACGTGCTGGCGTTTGTCAGAAAGCAGGGAGTCGGTATTGAGAAGACAAAGCAGAAGATTACTCCTATGGAAATACAGAATACACTGAACGCGATAAAAGGCCAGCCCTCGGAGCCGATGATCAGCAGGATCATTCTTCGCTCCATGCAGCAGGCAAGGTATTCTACGTCCTGTGACGGCCACTTCGGACTCGCAGCGCGGTATTATTGCCACTTTACGTCGCCGATCAGAAGGTATCCTGATCTTCAGATCCACCGCATCATTCACGATTGTATCAGAGGGCGGATGACTGAAGATCGAAAACGCCACTACAGGGGTATCCTCGATGAGG
Source organism: Lachnospiraceae bacterium (assembly GCA_045221675.1). Classification (GTDB taxonomy): domain Bacteria; phylum Bacillota; class Clostridia; order Lachnospirales; family Lachnospiraceae; genus Chordicoccus. The sequence continues at coordinate 100,661 of JBGUWZ010000049.1, forward strand.
CTGCAGATCAGAGCTCAATGACAGAGAGGAGAGCAGCTGAGGTCGAGAGGGAGACGGTCAAGCTTAAGAAAGCTCAGTACATGCTCATGCATATCGGAGAATCCTTTGAGGGAATCATTTCATCTGTGACGAGCTGGGGAATTTATGTGGAGCTTCCAAATACTGTTGAAGGTCTTGTCAGGGTGTCCGATATGGATGAAGATTATTATATTTTCGATGAGAATAAGCAGGCTATGGTCGGCAGGCTCTCCGGAAAAGAGTATCGTCTTGGAGATACAGTTCGTGTTATAATGGTGGGGGCGGATCTGACTTTGAGAACTATCAGTTTTGAGATGGATCCCGGACCGGATAACTATCTATCTTATGAGGAATGATCATGGCAGAGAGAAACAGCATTAAAATGATTGCCAATAACAAGAAGGCATATCACGATTATTTCATACTGGAAAAATACGAAGCCGGCATCGAACTTGCCGGCACCGAGGTAAAGTCGATACGTATGGGGCACTGTTCGATCAAGGAAGCCTATGTCGAGATCAGACAGGGCCAGATCTCAATCGTCGGAATGCATATTTCGCCGTATGAGAAGGGAAATATTTTCAACAGGGACCCGCTGCGCACGCGAAAACTTCTCATGCATAAAAGTGAAATCCGGAAACTCGGTGAGAAGATCCGTGAAAAGGGCTTCACACTGATGCCGCTTTCCGTCTACCTGAAAGGGAGCCTGGTAAAGGTCGAGATCGGTCTTGCCAAGGGTAAGAAGCTCTATGATAAGCGCGCGGATATACAGAAGAAGGACATGCTGCGAGAGGCGGAGAGAGACTTTAAGAGCAGGTTCTGATGCTTTTCACCGGAGGTGACAGACTATGAAAAAGATATGTAACGCATTTTTTGTATCGCTTATTGTCCTCGCTATGACCGCATGCGGGAATAATGATCAGGTTGGGGAAGCGAGCCCTCCCGCCCAGACCCCTGAAGCTGTCGTTGCCGCCCAGAATAAGGACGGGGCTTCGGAATCAGTGGAAGCCTCCGACCCGGCTCAGAATGATGTCGGAGCTTTGGACTCAGGGGTGGAAGCCGACAGTAAGGAGACAGCGGACTCGAACGGAAATAACGAAGGATATCCTGACGATTATCAGAATCCCACTATGAATTTCGTGGGACCTTATGTCGCGGACGGTGCAGAGATGGACGTTTCCGCTTCCGGTAAAAGTGATGCGGAATTTAAAGTCGAGTGGAGTAAGGATGATTCCACAGTCAGTGTCTGGAACATGAGCGGAGAGCTTGACCTCGATACATTCACTGTCGAGTACGCAAACTGCGAGAAGACTGATTACGTATATAACGAAGACGGCAGTGTGTCGTCAGAGACAGCTGTCTATGATGACGGCACAGGGAGAATTATCTTCAATCCTCAGGATGGCACTCTCGTCTGGGAAGATGAGAAAGAGCATGCGGCTGACGCACTCATTTTTGAGTACAGTTATTCTGTCGCGGAAGCTGCGGAGACCGGAGAGCTCGGCTGATAAAAATCTGTTTCAGAAGCAGGTGAGTCGGATGGCGGAAAAATCACGGGCGCTGCGAGAGGGCTTATCTGAAAGAGGTATTTATGAAAACATATAAAATCCTATTGCTTTTTCTATCCGTGTTTTTCATTCTGCTTTTCGGACAGACTGTCCGCGCGGACACAAGAAAGCTTATTATCGTAGGTGATTCCAGGACCGAGGACATGCATCTCACAGTCGGTGATTCCGGATGTGTATGGTCCTATGAAGTCGGAGAAGGCATCATCTGGATGAAGAAGACCGGAATACCTGCAATAGAAAGTAAGATCGGGAAAAATACCGCAGTTGTCATACTCATGGGGGTGAACGACTGCGCTGATCTGTGGGTGACGGATGAATATTGTGAATATCTGAACAGCAAGGCTGCTGAGTGGGAAAAAAAAGGTGCCGTCACTTATTATTTTTCAATAACTCCGATCGTTGAGTCCGCTTACAAATCGAAAGATATAACAAATGCGGACATAAAAGCATGGAACAGGGCGATGAAGGCAGGCTTGTCATCCAAAGTAAAATACGTCGACATATATACCCATATGCTCGCAGGGATAGATACTTACGACGGTCTTCACTATAAGGAGTATTCGACCGGCAGATACTTTACCCTGATCAGGAGATTCGTCAACGGGTTCGATGATATGACGGATAATAAGCATCCGTTTTACAATCCAATCTACTGGGCAGTGCAGAGAGGGATTACTGACGGATATACCGGGACGAACATTTTCGGAGTTGACGACGGATGTACCAGAAGCCAGGCTGTCATGTTCCTCTGGCGGCTGGCCGGCAAGCCCGCACCGAAATCAGTGAAAAGGACACCGTTTTATGATGTCCCGACAACGCATCCCCATTTTAAGGCGGTGCTTTGGGCTTATCAAAAAGGGATCACAAAAGGTTATGATGACGGGTCTTTCGGCGTGGACAGAACATGTACCCGCGGACAGATATGTACTTTTATCTGGCGATATTTAGGAAAGCCGAGGCCGGGGCTCTCGCGGAGTCCATTTGCAGATCAGATCACACCGGCTTACAGCAAAGCGGTACTGTGGGCTGCGGGAAGCGGAGTTACGAAAGGTTTTTCGGACGGAACATTCCGCGATACCGCATCCTGCACAAGAGGCCAGTGCATGACCTTTATCTACAGAATTCGAAAAATGTAAATGAGTCACGGAGAGATAAGGAGTGGTTTTGAGAAAATTCTGGTTACTATTTATTCTTACGGCAATGACCATGCTGCTATGCAGCCGGACAGTATATGCGGACGAGAGACAGATGGTCATCATAGGTGACTCCAGGACCGAAGATCTGCACGCTGCAGTCGGGGATGAGGGATGTATCTGGGCCCACAAAGTCGGAGAAGGACTGTACTGGATGCGTGATGTTGCGGTGCCGGAGGTCGATGACTACATCGGCGGCAATTCTGCTGTTGTCATTCTGATGGGCGTCAACGACGCAGGCTACACTGGAACTGCATATGATTATGTGTCCTATATAAACGCCAAAGCCGCGGACTGGGCAGCCAGGGGGGCTGTGACCTATTATTTTTCCGTGTGTCCAATTAATGAGGACATTTACCGTGGGAACGATGTGACAAATGCTGATATTATAGCCTGGAACGACATCATGAGAAACGGGCTCTCCGGTGACGTGATCTATGTGGATGTATATGATGACATTATGGAAGTCATGGACACTCCTGACGGCATGCATTATCAGAGGAGTACATCCGCAAGATGGTTCGAGCTGATTAAGGAAGCAGTAGCCGGCAATCCATCGGATCCGGGCGTTCTGGTGATGCCTGAACTCACCTACGACCGTGTCAATGTATGGGTCGATACAAGGAACGGAAAACTTCACTATGATGAAAACGGTGAGCTCGATATAGGCCTCACCGAAATCGACGGGGACTGGTACTATTTCAATAACTTCGGGTATATGGTGACCGGACTTGTCGACATGAACGGGCAGGTCTCCATGTTCGATGAAGAAGGTAAGCGTCTTAGCGGTCTCGTTGAAGAGGGCGGGCGTCTGCGCTATTTCGATCAGGATGGAATAATGCAGACCGGACTTGTTGAGGATCAGGGCACCCGGTACTATTTTGACAAGAACGGTGTCGGGGCAAGTGAGACAGTACAAATTGACGGAAAGACCTATGTGTTCAAGGATGGAAGAATACAGACCGGACTCGTCCTTGTGGACGGCAGGCTTTATTACTGCAGGGATGACGGAGAAACGGTCACCGGCTGGATGGATATAGATGGAGATAAGTATTATTTTGAGAAGGACGGCGCGGTGCAGGAAGGGTGGAAATCGCTGCTGACCGGGAAAGAAAAAGGTCTCTATTATTTTAACGAGAATGCCAAGATGGTGACCGGCTGGAAGACGATCGACGGTGAGACGTATCACTTCGATGAGGATGGCAGGCAGAGTGTCGGATGGGTATCAGATCATGATAAGAAGTACTATTATTCGGGCACGCCGATTGCCGTGAAGGCCAGAGGACTTACTGATATCGACGGAGTGAATTACTATTTTGCCGACGATGGGGACCATGAGCTTTTAATCGGCTGGGTCGATGGAAAAGGTGGTCGATACTATGCTTCAGAGGATGGAAGTCTGGTGACAAATCTTCACTTTGACATAGACAGTGATATTTATCTCTTTGACCCTGATGGTATTCTCCTGTGGTCCTGTACCAGGGAGATAGCAGCGTTTATCGGATTTATGATCGTCGGAGCGATCCTGGTCGCTGCTGTCATCATACGTCTGGTCATAAAGGGAAAACATAAGAAGTAAACTAATAATACCATAAAGGCTGCCGCATGAAAAAGCGGTGCTGCATAGTATTTAAGCAGACTATATGTGCACATGTCTCCTAAATACAGTGACAGCACCGCCGTGCGGCAGTCTCTTGTTATTTTACAGGTTTATTCGATGATTTCGCCGTTGGATTCGCAGACCTTCTTATACCAGTAGAAGGAATCCTTGCGGCTGCGTGCGAAGTCTCCGCTGCCGTCATCATGCTTATCAACATAGATAAATCCGTATCTCTTCGCGTACTGACCTGTGCCTGCGGATACAAGGTCGATCGGACCCCATGTCGTGTAGCCGATCAGGTTGACGCCGTCCTTAACGGCTTCCTTCATTGCCTTGATATGCTCTCTGAAGTAGGAGATTCTGTACTCATCGTGGATGGAACCGTCCTCCTCGACCTTATCGAATGCGCCGAAGCCGTTCTCGACGACCATGAGCGGTGTGTTCGGGTAGCGGTTCTGAAGAAGATTCAGCGTGTAGCGGAGGCCGTCCGGATCGATCTGCCAGCCCCAGTCGGAAGCCTTGAGGTACGGATTCTTTGCTCCGCCCATCATATTGCCCTTGACCTGATCTACGCCTTCCTGTACTGTCACGCAGTTGGACATGTAGTAGGAGAACGTATAGAAGTCGACGGTGCCTTCTTTTATGATTGCGAGATCTTCTTCATTGTCCATGAAGGAAGTATCAACGCCGAATTCCTCGAAATATTTTCTGGCGAAGTACGGGTATTCGCCACGGACCTGAACGTCGCCGCAGAGGTCGTTGCAGATTTCGTCGCGTCTCTGGAACTCAAGCATATCCTTCGGATTCGGTGTGAGCGGATACCACGTGATGTGGCAGATCATGTTTCCGATCATGAAGTCGGGATTGATCTTGTGACCTTCGATGACCGCTTTGGCGGAGGCCACGAACTCATTGTGAAGAGCAAAGAATCTTCTCTGATTGTCCACTTTGAGCTCCGGAAGCATGCAGCGCTCGGTTCTGGCAAGGTCGGATTCGTCACAGATGCCGAGGCCGTAAAGGCCGCCCATGGTGGGCTCCATAAGTCCGATGTTGATCTCATTGAACGTCAGCCAGTACTTTACTTTGTCCTTATATCTCCTGAAGCAGGTCGTTGCATATTTAAGGAACAGATCGATGACGCGCCTGTTTGAGAAGCCGCCGTACTTGGTGACGATCGCCCACGGGATCTCGTAGTGGCAGAGTGTTACGAGCGGCTCGATGCCGTGCTTCCTGCACTCATCGAATACTGAGTCATAGAATGCCAGACCTTCCTCGTTCGGCTCCTCATCGTCGCCGTTCGGGAAAATACGTCCCCAGTTGATGGACATGCGGTAGCACTTGAAGCCCATCTCACCGAAGAGAGCAATATCCTCTTTATAGTGATGATACAGGTCGACAGCTACATGAGACGGATAGAAAACTCCCTCCTCGATCTTCGGGCAGAATGTCCTCGGCGTATTTACATCGCCGCCGAGAAGCATATCCGGTACAGAGAGCCCTTTGCCACCTTCAAGGTAGGCTCCTTCGCACTGGTTTGCCGCAGTCGCGCCGCCCCATAAAAATCCTTCTCTGAATACTGACATCATAGTCTCCTTTCTGCGTAATATATTGGTGATTTTCAGCTATTAACAATTATAACATATAAATAATTATATGATAACTATCATGGCAGGCTTCTTTAGCAGTATTTATTCTTCATCGCGCAATACTCTCGACTTTAGTCGTGAGATACGTGCGCAAAGTACTCATCGCTATTGATATCTGAATTTAATATTAACTTTGCATGAATCCGCATTGTATGGTAGGATAGATGATGTATGTTCAAAATTATTATTCTGATCATTGGTTGAATGAGGGAGTGCTATCAGGAACTGACTCGCGCAAATGACAGGAATCATCGGGAAACCGGAGGGCAAACAATGGAAAAATTGAAAGTAATGGTCGTGGACGATGAAGCAAGGATGAGAAAACTCGTCCGTGATTTCCTGGAAAAGCAGGACTATCAGGTCATTGAGGCTGAAAACGGTGAAAAAGCTGTGGATATCTTCTTTGATGAGAAAGATATAGCCCTTATTATTCTCGACGTTATGATGCCGAAAATGGACGGATGGCAGGTGACTCGTGAGATACGGCAGTTTTCCAAGGTGCCTATTATCATGCTCACTGCGAGATCGGACGAGAGAGATGAGCTCCTCGGATTCGAGCTTGGTGTTGACGAGTACATTTCAAAGCCGTTCAGCCCCAAGATCCTTGTTGCCCGCGTAAATGCGGTCCTTCGCCGGAGCGGGAAAGCTGCTGCTGAGGATGTGCTCGAAGTGGCTGGTATACGTGTCGACAAGGCAGCTCATCAGGTAACGATCGATGGCAAGCCGATCGAGCTCTCTTTTAAGGAATTCGAACTGCTTCAGTATTTTGTCGAGAACAACGGAATTGCCCTGTCCCGCGAAAAAATACTGAACGCCGTCTGGAATTATGACTACTTTGGCGATGCCCGGACAATTGACACTCATGTTAAGAAGCTCAGAAGCAAAATGGGTGCAAAGGGAGAATATATCCGCACAATCTGGGGCATGGGTTATAAATTCGATCCCAATGCGGAGAAGAAGTAAAGCAGTAAGGCAGACGCACGCGCCATGGACCTGAGGGAGGACGTGCTATGAAGAACAGTATACGGGCACAGCTTCTGACCCTGTTCGTCGGGGTCATGTGCTTTACCCTGATTGTCGTAGGCCTGACCAATTACCTGTTTCTGGGTGACTTTTACAGATCCAGAAAGACAGCGGAAATTCTCAGGACCTATGAGCTTCTTAATGACAGGGTTGAAAACGGAAGATATGACGATGACTCCGAGAAGAGCCTTGAGCAGGTATCGGTACAGCAGAACATGCAGATCATGGTCGCGACGTCTGATCTGTCGGAGATTATTCTGGTAACGAGCCGCGATGAATTTGAACTTGCTGCGAGGCTGTTCGGCTATTATTCCGGATTTTATCAGGATGATATGGAGATACTGAAGCAGACGGATCATTATACGATCCAGGTCACGCAGGATCGGCGTATAGCTACAAGTTACCTGGAAATATGGGGCAACCTGGAGGACGGGGAGTGGTTCCTCATCCGTTCGCCGCTGGAGAGTATCGAGAATGCGGCCCTGATTGCCAATATTTTCTATATCATAGTCGGTCTCATAACGACCATCATCGCGGTCATCGCGATCGTGCTTGTCTCAAAGCGGATCACCCGGCCGATCGTTCAGCTTTCCGAGCTTTCCCGTGAGATGACGAAACTTAATTTCGATGTCAGGTACACCGGTCACGCCAACAACGAGATCGATCAGCTTGGCGAAAACTTTAATGTCATGTCCGACCAGCTGGAGCAGACGATCAGCGAACTCAAGTCGGCAAATGTCGAACTCATGAAAGACAACGAACGCAAGACTCAGATTGATGAGATGCGCAAGGAGTTCCTGAACAACGTATCCCATGAGTTGAAGACGCCGATCGCTCTGATCTCCGGCTATGCAGAAGGTCTGAAGGATAACATAGCCGAAGATAAAGAGAGCAGAGACTTCTACTGCGACGTCATTATCGATGAGTCCTCGAAGATGAACAATATGGTCAGGAAGCTTCTCACTCTGAATCAGCTCGAATTCGGAAATGATCAGGTGACCATGGAGCGTTTTGACGTCACACAGCTGGTGAAAGGTGTGATTTCCGGGATGAGGCTGCTCATCGAGGACAAGGGAGCTTCGATCACCATTAATACCGACGAGCCAGTCTATGTCTGGGGTGATGAGTTCAAGATCGAGGAAGTCGTGACCAATTATATGAGCAATGCCCTGAACCACATTGACTATGACAAAAAAATCGATGTGAGGATCATAAGAAAGAACGGACTTGTGAGGGTCTCTGTGTTCAATACGGGCAATCCGATCCCCGAGGAGGATATTGACAAGATATGGGATAAGTTCTTCAAGGTGGATAAAGCCCGAACACGTGAATACGGCGGCAGCGGAATCGGTCTTTCTATTGTAAAAGCCATAATGGAGAGCCACAATCAGCAGTGCGGCGTCAAGAATTATGAGGACGGCGTACAGTTCTGGTTCACTCTCGAGGGCAAGTAAAAAATGACTTTGATGAAAAGGAAATAAATCATGGTAGCAGTAATTGACTACGATGCGGGAAATGTAAAAAGCGTGCTGAAAGCGTTCAGGGCCCTCGGTCAGGAGACGTGTCTCACAAGGGACCCGGAGGTGATTCTTGGAGCAGATCATGTTGTTCTGCCCGGTGTCGGAAATTTCGGTGACGCCGCTCACAAGCTCCGCGCATTTGGCCTTGAGGATGTAGTACGAAAAGTCGCCGGCAGCGGCACTCCATTCCTTGGAATCTGCGTTGGCCTGCAGCTCTTCTACGAGGGCAGCGCCGAGAGTCCGGAAGCTCCGGGGCTCGGCCTTTTTGAGGGCAGATGCATGAGATTCGAAGAGAAGCCGGGGTTCAAAGTCCCGCAGATCGGCTGGAACAGTCTTCATCTTGCCCACGGCGGAAGACTGTTTGAGGGAATTGAAGACGGTGCTTTTGTCTATTTTGTCCACTCGTATTATGTGCCGGCATCGGATGAGGAACATGTAAAGGCAACAGCTTCCTACTCTAACGAGGCAGTGGCTTCGGTGGAACGGGGAAATGTGTTCGCCTGCCAGTTCCACCCGGAAAAATCCGGCCAGGTAGGTCTCAGAATCCTTAAAAATTTCCTGAATCTCAGGAAGGAGGCATGATATGTTAACGAAAAGAATCATTCCGTGCCTCGACGTGAACGCGGGAAGAGTGGTAAAGGGTGTTAATTTTGTGAATCTCATGGACGCCGGAGACCCGGTGGAGGTCGCGAAAATCTACGACGCGGAGGGAGCAGATGAACTTGTCTTCCTGGATATCACCGCATCGTCTGACAAGCGCGACACGGTCGTTGACATGGTGGAGCGTGTCGGTGACCAGGTATTTATCCCGTTTACTGTCGGCGGAGGCATACGCACGGTAGCCGATATGCAGAAGATACTGAGAGCCGGTGCGGATAAAGTCTCGGTAAATTCCGCTGCAATTGATAATCCGGAACTTATCCGTGAGGGAGCGGAGAAGTTCGGTTCCCAGTGCATTGTCCTCGCGATTGATGCAAAGAAAAAGACTGACGGAGACGGTTGGACTGTCTATAAGCACGGCGGCCGCATCGATACGGGCCTCGATGCTGTGGAGTGGGCGAAACGAGGAGTCAGTCTGGGAGCCGGTGAAATTCTTCTCACCTCGATGGACGGGGATGGAACGAAGGCCGGATATGATCTTTCGCTGACGCGGGCGATTGCTGACGCTGTCGGTGTTCCGGTCATTGCATCCGGAGGAGCCGGAACTTTAGAGCATTTCCGTGAAGCACTTGATGAGGGCGGGGCGGATGCAGCGCTGGCGGCCTCACTGTTCCATTACAAGATCATGACGATCCGCGAGGTCAAGGAATATCTGAAAGCTCACGGAGTTCCGGTGAGACTGTAATAATCCGGATATGCGAATCGGGACATGCTGCACTGAAGACGAAAAAGCTGCCCGATATGAATCCGAATGCGGGCAGCGGGAGGAGATGATACTGTGGCGATAACAGGTGAGTGGGAGAAAGCTCTCCACGGGGAATTTGCAAAACCCTACTACAGAGAACTGTATAAGACGGTCCTCAAAGAATACCGGACCCGCGAGATTTATCCGCCGAGCACGGATATCTTCAACGCGTTCAAGTTCACACCGCTGGAAAATGTGAAGGTCGTGATTATCGGTCAGGATCCGTATCACGGGACCGGTCAGGCCAACGGCCTGTGCTTCAGTGTGCATCCCGGCATAGAGATACCGCCCTCCCTGGTCAACATATATAAAGAACTGTCCTCTGATTTGGGCTGCTATATACCCAACAACGGGGATTTGACCTACTGGGCGGAGCAGGGAGTCATGCTCCTCAATACGGTGCTCACTGTCAGAGCCCATCAGGCCAATTCTCACAGGGGAATCGGTTGGGAAGAGTTCACGGATGCGGCCATTCGGGTGCTTGCGGATCTGGACAGGCCGTTGGTATTCATCCTGTGGGGTGGACCGGCGAGAAGAAAGAAAGCCCTCATCCACAATCCGAAGCATTTCGTTGTAGAATCGGTCCATCCGAGCCCACTGTCAGCATATAATGGCTTTTTCGGCAGCAGACCGTTCTCGAAGACGAACGACTATTTAACATCTTGCGGTATAGAGCCGATTGACTGGCAGATCAGAAATATCTGAATCAGGCATTTACGGAACTCAGTGCTCAATCGGTGCATATGACACAGAAAGCCGCTTTCTTTTTCAGCAATACCGGCGGAACTAAGAATAAAAGCAGCAGAATGGAGAATATATGGCGGAAAAGAAAGGAGCAGTAGTCAGACAGGCAGCGTTTCTCATGGCTGCCCAGCTAATCTGCAGTGTAGTAGGACTTCTCTACAGAAGTCCGCTTCATCTTATCATGGGGGATGTAGGTGACGGGTACTATACCTACGCGTATGAGTGGTACACGATCATCCTCCTGATATCTTCATACAGCATTCCGACGGCGATCTCAAAGGTAATGGCGGAGAGACTGGCGGTCGGACAGTACAGGAACGCACAGCGCGTCTTCCACGCATCCCTCTACTATGTACTCGCGGTAGGCGGAGTCGGAGCGGCTGTCGCCTTTTTCGGCGCACCCTTCTTCCTCAGTAAACAGCCGGACGCGGTCCTGGCACTAAGGGTTCTCGCACCGACGATACTCATGTCGGGTTTCCTCGGGTGTCTGCGAGGATATTTCCAGGCTCAGAACAATATGATGCCGACCGGCATTTCCAGAGTCGTGGAGCAGATCGTGAACGCAGTCATGTCGGTATTTGCCGCATGGCTGCTCACAAGACCATATCTGGGCAGCGAAAATCTCACGGGCAAGTTCGGCGCTGCAGGCGGCACGATCGGGACCGGAAGCGGTGTCCTTGCCGGCATCGCGTTCATGGGTTTCATGTACATTCTGAGAAGAAAAATGTATCTGAAGCAGGTCGCGTCGGACAGATCTGACAAGGATGAGACATACGCCGAAGTGTTCAGGACGATATTTCTTATGGTTACGCCGATAATATTTGCAACATGCATCTATAACGCGACCGCGATCGTCGATCAGAACATTTTTACCTACGCCATGTCCTGGAGAGGCGTGGAGGCGATGGAAATCAGCCGCCAGTATGCCCTGTTCGGTTACCGGTTCAAGCCGATCGTCAATATCCCGGTAGCGCTGAGCTCAGCCACTTCGACCGCGCTCATCCCGGCGGTGGCGACGGCTATGGCCAGCAACGACCGACAGGACGCAACGGATAAGATCAACGAGTGTATGCGCCTTTCGACCTTCATTGCGATTCCGGCCTTCGTCGGACTGGCGGTCCTGTCGTATCCGGTCATCAGGATTCTGTATCCGACCGGTGACGTAGCGGGCGCAGCACTGATTTTGACATTCGGCGCTGTCTCTGTAATATTCTATAGTCTGTCGACTGTGACGAACGGTGTTCTTCAGGGACTCGGCCATCCGTCGATTCCGGTTCGCAACGCGGCAATCTCGCTTGCCGTCAATGCTGTAGTCGCTTTTGTGACTGTAGCATTCACCGGCATGGGGGTCATGGGCGTTCTGCTGTCAACGGTTGTATATTCGCTCTCAGTCATGCTCCTGAACGCAGGGGCACTTCGGAAGATCCTCGGCTATACGCACGATATGACGAGGCTCTTCATACAGCCGCTGCGCGCAGCCCTTGTCATGGGAGTTGTCGTCGGCGTACTTTTCTGGGGTCCGTACAAGCTGTTTCCACAGGTGTTTGACAGATATATTATGAGCGCTGCCCTGACAGCGGTCTGTGTCCTGATCGGAGTTCTGGTCTATACTGTCATTTACACGAAGAGTACGGGTATGACGGACGATGAGATGCGAAGACTGCCGATGGGGACGAGACTTCTGGTCATCCTTCGCAAGCTCCATCTGCGCTGATTTTTCTCAGCGATAAGACGCTGGTCGTATCGGCGATGCTAGCCCTGCATCGGCGGGGTATACAAGGATTACATTAAAACGTTGTAAAGTCCCGAATCATGGGAATTACAGAATAAAAACGGCAGCGGAATAATCTTACCGGAAACATCCGCAGCCAAAAGGCACGGCCGCCGTTTTGGCCGCATGACGCCCACCTTGGCGCATGAAAATGAAACAGAGAAGAGGTAGTAATTATGGGTGAAAAAAAGCTTATGCTTGGTAATGAGGCAATCGCCCGCGGTCTCTACGAGGCAGGCGTAAAAGTCTCAAGCGCATATCCGGGAACCCCGAGTACCGAGATCAGCGAATATCTGGTCCAGTATAAGGATGATGTTTACTGCGAGTGGGCTCCGAATGAGAAGGTAGCAGCGGAGGTGGCCTTTGGGGCATCGGTCGCGGGCGTGCGATCATTTGCAGCAATGAAGATGGTCGGATTCAACGTGGCAGCTGACCCGGTGTATTCCGCAGCCTACGCCGGCGTCGGCCGTGGCATGGTCCTAACAGTCGCGGATGATCCGGGCCTTTACAGCTCCCAGAACGAGCAGGATACGCGCGCTGTATGCCGCGCTGCCCAGATTCCGGTCCTCGAGCCGTCGGATTCCCAGGAAGCCAAGGACATGACTAAGCTTGCTTATGAAATCAGCGAGAAATATGACAAGCCGGTCGTGATCCGCACAACGACCCGCCTCGCACACTCTCAGGGGCTCGTCGAACTTCTGCCGAGAGAAGAAGTCGAGGATAAGCCGTACGAGAAGAATATTGCGAAGAACGTTATGCTTCCCGCAAATGCGATCCGCCGCCACGTCATCGTCGAGGACATGATGGAGAAGCTGGCTGACGATGCATGTGACATGCCGGAGCTCAACAAGATGGAGATCAGGGATACAAAGATCGGTTTCATCACTTCCGGTATCCCGTATCTGTATGTCCGTGAGGCAATGCCGGAAGCTTCCACGCTTAAGCTCGGCATGGTGCACCCGCTTCCGATGGACCTCATCCGCGAGTTTGCGGAGAAGGTCGACAGGGTCATCGTATTTGAAGAACTCATGCCGGTCATCGAGGAGCAGGTCAAAGCGGCAGGCATCGCGTGCGACGGCAAGAACATCTTTACAAAGCTCGGTGAGTATTCCGCAAACATGATTCGGACCAATCTCCTTGGAATGGAGCTGGGTGCGAAAGCAGCTTCCGATATACCGAATCGCCCGCCTATCCTCTGTCCGGGATGCCCGCACAGAAGCACGTTCTGGGTACTTAAAAAGCTGAAGCTTCACGTCGCCGGAGACATCGGCTGCTATACGCTCGGTGCCGTAGCTCCGCTGTCCACGATCGAGACCTGTCTCTGCATGGGATCCTCCATTTCATCCCTGCACGGCATGGGCAAAGCCAAGGGCGCTGACTACTTAAAGAACTGGGTATGTGTGATCGGTGACTCCACCTTCATGCACACGGGTGTCAACTCCCTCATGAATATGGTATACAACCAGAGCACCGGCACCGTCATTATTCTGGACAACCGCATCACAGGCATGACCGGCCATCAGGACAATCCGGCGACGGGCAAGACTCTGATGGGCGACACAGTTCCGGCAATCGATTTCGAAAAGTTCTGCCATGGCATCGGCATTGAGAATGTCTTCACAGTCAACGCCTATGACCAGACAGCCATGACCGAAACCATCAAGCGCGAGGTTAAAGAGGAGCACCTGTCCGTCATCGTTGCCAAGGCTCCCTGCGCGCTGATTCCGGAAGCCCGCACAAAGAAGAAGTGTGTAGCCCTGCCGGATAAGTGCATCCACTGCGGAGCATGCACAAAGCCCGGTTGCCCGGCCCTGTCAAGAAATGCCGACGGATCGATCTCCATCGATCCTACACAGTGTAACGGCTGCGGCCTCTGCCGTCAGCTCTGCAAGTTCGGTGCGATCGAGGAGGTGGAATGATATGAAGACACGTAATATTATGATCGTCGGCGTAGGCGGTCAGGGAACTCTGATCGCGAGCCGCATTCTCGGAGGAATCGCGACAACAGCAGGCTACGACGTCAAGGTTTCTGAAGTTCACGGCATGGCTCAGAGAGGCGGCTCGGTCGTCACATTTGTAAGATACGGAGATGAGGTCGCGGAGCCGATCGTAGAGCCGGGCTGCGCTGACGTTCTCATTGCTTTCGAGAGACTTGAGGCCAAGAGATATGCTCACTACCTGAAGCCGGACGGCGTTCTTATTCTGAACGATGTCCGGATCGATCCGATGCCGGTCGTTATAGGCGCGGCTGAGTATCCGGAGGGAATCGTTGAGGAGATCGAGAAGAATCACACTGTCTACAAGGCGGATGCTACAGCAATCGCTATGGAACTCGGCAATCCGCGCTGCTTCAACGTGGTCATCCTCGGTATGGCTGCCCGCCATATGGACTATGCGGTAGAGGACTGGCATGCGGTTATCGAGCGCACGGTGAAGCCGAAGACAATTGAGATCAACAAGAAAGCCTTTGACGCAGGGTACGCGTTGGCGGAATAAAGACAAGTAGAATGGCAGCATCGGAGGATTCTGGTGCTGCTTTTTGGATATCAGGGAGACAGATAGATGCTAACATATGCGTTAATGGGGATATTGGTTCTTTGGCTTGCGCTGTCAACATTGTGGGGAATCAAGTTCGACCCGGATAAAAACAGCTTTATGTCGATTGGGGATACATTATTCCTCAGGGGATTCTGGTGCATTATAGTCGTGCTGGTTCACGTTCCGGCAGATTATCACAATCGCATACAGGATATGCTTGGTTCTTTCGCTTATATTGGAGTGACATTCTTTTTTATGACCAGTGCATACGGATTAAAGTGGAGCATAGACCATAAGATTGGATATATGGACGGCTTCTGGAGAAGAAGGCTTCCTCCGATTTTAGTCCCGGCTCTGATTGCAAGCGCGTTTAACGTGGCAGCCAAAGGGATCAACGGTGATCCGATTTCTGTGCTTTCGTTCCTGAACATCAATAATTGGATAAAAGTATTGCTCCTATATTATGTAGTCTTTTGGGTCATATATGGGTTGCTTCCTCGAAAGCTGAATATGGGCGGGGCGCAGGATTTTATTATGTGTCTTGTAGTTCTGGTCCTCAGCCTTATTGACTATTTTACAAAATTTAAAATCACTATGATCTGGGTAGTGGAGCCGCTCGGATTTGCCTACGGGATACTTGCAGCGAAATGGTCAGATTCGATAAGAAAATGGATGAGCAGACAATGGCTCATAAAATGTATTTCTCTGGGAATCTCAGCCGGTATTCTGGGAATTGCTTATCTGAAGTTCAAGCCGGTGTTTTTTTGGGGAGAATATATGCTCAAACTGGTGCTCGGCATTGCCATTACTTTATTCATGTATGAGGTGCTCAGCAAATTAAAGGTCGGCAACAGGGTAAATGCATTTCTGGGAAGTATTTCATACGAAGTCTATATTCTTAACGTGGCAGTTTTCAAAATGCTGACGGGTTTTGGGGTGCAATGGAATTCCGGGCTGCTGATTATCACGGCACTTGTTGTTACAGTACTGCTGGCCTGGATGCTGAAACAGGTAAGCGGTCTGATATTAAAGCGGATCAAATGAAACGGGATGCCGGTGCTGATTGAGACAGAGCTTACATGAGTGATGGAGGATACTGGAAATGAAAGGTATTGTGAAAATCGTATCAATATGGATGGCATTCCTGCTGATCATTTCGAGCGTTGGGGTTCACGCGGTCTACTCTGCAGAGAGCGCGGATATCCCCGAAGAAATCGTGGCGGCGACAGCGGACACTCCGGTCATAGCGCTGACTCATGTGCCAAAAATCGGTGAGATATCTCCCTTTGAAGGCAGCGTTTTTATGGAGGATGGGAGTGAGTTTTCGCCTGATGACTATCACGTTACCCTGTACCTGAAAGATACACAGTGGAATACATATTGGGTGAAACCATCCGCAGACCGGCCGTTTGCCGCGATTGATACGGAGGGCTGCTTCAGTATCCCATACACAAGCGGAGGCGATACAGATAAAACAGATTTCTGGATCCTGCTCTTTCCGGCAAATGTCACGGAGATGAGAACTACATACTACTCAGATTCGTCGTTTGATGCGCTCTGCCAGAGTGCCGTGGATTTTGTAAAGGTCACCCGAGATGCGGATGGGAATTATTCAGTGAATCCCAACAGAACAGCTCCGACACCGTCGGATGAAGCACCGGCCATTTCCGCGCTTCTTCCTGTGTCGGATGAAAAAATCGGAGTCGACGTCGGTTTTTATACAGATGGAAGCGTTCCGGGCAGCGCACTCAGTGAAGCGAAGATCAGGAAGCATCTGGAAGCAGTCGCTCCATTTGCAGATACTGTTCGCTTTTATAATGCGAGCGGAGAAATCAATAAAGCGTACAGGATTGCACACGATATGGGATTTTCCGTTGTTGGTACAGCGTATCTCGGCGGTACTGAATCAGAGAATAAAGCAGAATTGGACGCGCTGATTGCCCTGTGCAACAGCGGTCTTGTCCAGGTCGCCTGCGTGGGTAATGAAACTCTCCTTGTAACGGACACTTCCGGACCGCTGCTGACTCCTGAGAAGCTCATCGAATACATATCGTATGTCAGGAACAGTATCTCCGATGAATCAATTCCTGTAACTACTTCCGACAGCGTGGATGTTCTAATGGAAAACCCCTCTGTGAGGAGAGCATGTAATCTTCTCATGCCGAACTGTTATCCGTTCTGGGGCGGTGCAAATATTAACGACGCTGCAGGTTCCTTCATACAGTCCATCACTGCGCTCCGGGGAGTCAGCGGCGGAAAGCAGGTGCTCGTGAGCGAGACCGGCTGGCCGACGGCCGGGGGAAATTACGGAAACGCTGTAACCGGGGAAGAGGAGGCAGCAGCTTACTATGAGGCTGTGAGAGAGTGGTCTCTGGAGACCGGAACACAGATCCTGTACTTTTCCTCCGCGGATGAGCCCTGGAAGACAGAGAGCGGGTTCGGACCTCACTGGGGATTCCTCACAACAGAGCTTGTCCTGAAGGATGGGTACGCGGGTACGGCTACGACTCCATTTAAGAACATAATTCCGACTCCGACGCCGACAGAAACTCCGACGCCGACGGCAACTCCGACACCGACGTCCAAGCCGACAGTAACACCGACGCCGAGACCAACGGCAACTCCGACACCAAAACCGAAAACGCCGGTCATTGCGCTGACAGGCGTGCCTGCTCTGGGAGACGACTCTCCGTTCAAGGGTTACATTTTTATGGAGGACGGTAGTGCGCTTTCACCAAAGAAGTACCAAGTCACGCTGTATCTGCAGGGACCGGATGGAAGGTGGTGGGTAAAGCCGTCTGCCAGCAAGACATATGTGACAGCTGACAGCAAGGGATTTTTCAGCATTGATTACAGTATCGCAGGAGATACTGATAAGACGGATTTCAGGGTCATGCTCCTTCCTGCCAGCTATGGTGAATTGAGAGTCTCGCTTTATACGTCAGAGCTTGACGCATTGTGCAGGGAGGCGTTAGATTACGTGACGGTGAAGAGAACAAAGAATAGCGGCATCTCTATTACACCTAAACGTTACAGATTCTCGGATGTACTTGATCCTGCGCACCCGTATTACAGGGCAATCTACTGGGCTGCTGCCGCAGAAATCACTAAAGGCTACAGTGACGGTACGTTTGGAATCAACAAGCCCTGCACGCGCGGTGAGATGATAATGTTCCTGTGGAGATATGCCGGCAAGCCGACCCCGAAGAATGTTTCTAAATCACCGTTCAAAGACGTGCCTAAGAATCATGTGTTTTATAAAGCTATTCTCTGGGGAGCGCAGAAAGGCATCACCAAGGGATATTCGGATGGTACATTTGGAATTAACAGAAATGTGAGCCGCGGTGAGTGCATGATGTTTCTTTGGAGGTTGAAAGGCAAGCCCGCCTCAAAGGCAGTATCAAAGTCTCCGTTCACGGATGTGCCGAAGACGCACGTCTTCTACAAAGCTATTCTCTGGGGAGCTCAGAAGAAGGTCACGACCGGCTATACATCCGGTGCTAAGAAGGGGACATTCGGCATCAATGAGAATTGTACGAGGGGACAGATCGTGACTTTCCTTTACAGAGCAAAATAAGATGCTGATCATTGCAGATTCTGCCGGCTTATATGCGCAGACGGAGAACACTGCTCCTACAGTTCGGATGGAATAGCCCCGTGATCCTGTCACGCAGCACATCGGAGATATAATTTTGAGAGACGAAATAAAAACATCAGCAAAAGCTGCAGCCTATATAATCGCAGTCCCGTTTGTCGCAAGTATAGCAGGGTTTTTTGTGTGTATGACCGGAAAAGCCGAACTTGTACTCCTTGCTGTTCCGCTTGTCGCAGTCCTCATATACACGGCTCTTTACCGAAGAATTAATGTGAGATTTGCGGCGATGTGCAACGGTGCGGCATTCCTTTTTCTGCTCATCTGCTTTACTGTCATGATGATCATCGCAAAGGGCGGCGTGGAAGGCATTGTGATGGGATATTTCACCTGGCTCCTTGTTCCATTTGCCCCAATTACTCTGATGCTGATGCTCATGGGTGAGAACCTGGTCATGTACGCGACCGCGTTTATCCTGTATGCAGCTGTCTTTCTCTTCCTGGCATACAGGTCTGATCTCAGACTGCGGAGAGGATATATTCCGCTGGGAATCATAATTCTGTGCATCGGAACGAGTGCGTACCTCTACTTGAACAGACCTGCGGTCAGATATGCGGGACATGGGTTTGAATACATGCACGGGTTCTCGAGCACGGATTTCACCGATTACACAGTCTACAGCGAAAACTCAAAGTTGGTCACTCTGGACCATCTGCCGGATCTCTTTATAGAAAATGAGGAGGATATGCCTGTGCTCGACGGGGCGGAGGCCTGTTATCCGCTGTATGCGGCATTTGCAAAAGCCTGCTATAAAGACATTGACGTCATTGAGAAAGAGTGGCTGAAATCCGGAGAGAATCAGTATCTGAACGGAAAGATCGTCACTTTCACGAACACGCTCCGGGCTTTTGACCGGCTTATATACTGGGGAAATGACACGGAAAAATACGGTGATGCGGTTGACATGATCTTTGGAGCCAGGCCGTCAGCCGACCAGATGGAGGAAGCGAAGTATCTCGGGGTTGAGCTCGACATCACGCCAATCGGCCGGGAAGCCTTTGTCTTTTTTGTGGAGGAGGATAACCCGGTAAATGATCTGACGAGCGAGCAGCTTAAGTCCATCTATCACGGGGATATCACGAACTGGAAAGAGGTCGGAGGAAAGAACCAGGCAATCAGGGCTTTTCAGCGGCCGAAAAATTCAGGCTCTCAGACTATGATGGAGTATTTCATGGGCGGTACAAGTATGAAAGAGCCTGAGACATATGAGATCGTGGACGCTATGACAGGAGTTATCGAGCAGGTAGCGCAGTACGCAAATGAAGCCGGAGCCATCGGTTACTCCTTCCGCTATTTTCTTGAAGGCCTGAATCAGGAAAAGAATGTAAAGATCCTGTCTGTCGACGGGGTATATCCAACTATGGAGAATATTGAGAACGGAGCTTATCCACAGACAGGCAGTGTCTGCCTGATCACCCGAAAAGATGAGACAAATCCGTATGTGCAGAAAATGAAGGAATTCATTCTGTCGGAGGATGGGCAGTATATCATAAGGCAGACCGGGTATGCGGGACTTGAACAGGGGTGATACTAAGCAGGAGGGGGGCCGTGCCCCCCTTCCGGTAAGTTAACAGGTCTTATTAAACCAGCCTGCTTCTTGAAAATACAAATTCACCGCTGAGATAATGGAAATTATAATGTCCCTGCTGATATGCATTATCAACACGTTTCTGCAAAGATAAACGAGTTTCCTTAAGCTCGGCAAGATTCCGGAAACGGAAATCTGAAGGTATCGACAGCGTGACACCGTCTGTCAGTCTGACATAAATTCCATCGCAGTCATCAGGAACCTCGATGATCTTTGCGGTGAGTCTTTTGCCAAACCACAGGAGTACCAGGTCCTGACCCTCACCGATCAGGTCAAGATCAGACTCGATATTCGGAAGTCTGATGAAAAATTCGTTAAAAGTCTCTGTGGCTTCATTTGCAGAATAAATTACTGTCTCACGGTCAGTCTGAATATCACTTTTGTCAACACGTCTGCCGTTGACATAGCAATTCTTGATGTTGATCGAGACAAGATCATTCTTGTATGCCCTGTCGATCTCTTTTACGCCCTCGGAAACATGATATTCAGCATGTATTGATTTTACTTCTGCCTCGACGTCAAAGATGCCCTGCATCCCTTCAACTGAGACGCCGCAGAACTTGACCTTATCATTTACTCCGATGCTTCCGTTCTGCACAGCGACTCGCCATACTTTGCCGACGTGAGTACGAGTTTTTCCGATTTCCTTGTCAACAGATGCCAGCGTATTTTGCGGAATCAGTGTGCTCATCTCCTCGCGGAGGTCATTGATCCTGGTACGAATGGCTTCCAGAAGTGTCGGACCGTGATACCACGGAGTTTTGTCACTCAGCTCTGTGATATTTACGCCGATTCTCTCTTTGAATTCAACTGCTACCGGTATGATAGCCGCTACGTCTTCCTCTTTGGTCGTATAGACGAAAGAAGTACCGAAAGCGTCTTCACTGTGTTCAACATCCACGAACTTGCAGAACTGCCTGATCTTATCGCACGCAGTGTTGTAATCCTCTTCACTGTACTTGCACAGATCACACATTGTGAGCAGGTAGATGAACTTTCTGTTGACGTGATATGTGCGCCAGAGATCTGTATACCGGAACAGTACCTCACTGAAATCATCGCTCAGCACTTTGTCAATTGCCAGACAGAATACACCGACATCGCCGAGCGACATGCCTATTTCACGCTCTCTAAGGAAAAGTGCATGGCCCGGAGTATCAACCGCGACAATATTCACTCCGTCCACTGATATATTTCTTACACCGCGGATACGGGTGTTGAGTCGCTTGATCAGCCCCTTTGTGTGGACTATAGTTGTCACTTCGACTTTCTTACCCGTGATCCTTGTAATCTCGATAACGCTCTCTTCCTCATTGTCTTTAATAATCTTAGTTCCGTTCACAGCGTCAGGATAATCAGAGATATCAAAGATTTCTGTCTCCGAGTTCGTATTACTCTGAAGATAGTCTTCATTAATCAGAGAAGAGTAGAGCAGCCCTTCGTCATAATTACTGCCCAGTTTTGCCTGTACACGCTTCTCGACTTTATCCATGTCAAGATTTTCTGCCTTGGACAGCAGATAGCCAACCAGCGTAGTTTTTCCATAATCGGCTTCACCAAAAAATACAACTTTGTTTTTCAAGCTTTTGTCCCTCACTTTCGCTGATAACAGGTTACATAAAGTTACAGTAGAAACGGGTTCAAGAATGATTAGCGCCGGCGTATACATTAAGTGCTCAAAAATGCTTTGTGATTATAATAAGAGCAGCTTATAATAACGTCAAGGTGTTTTTCCGGCAGTACTTAGCCTGACAATGGCATTAATCATCGGCTGAACTCGTTTGTTATATAATAGCATGTTATCTTTTTCATTTTTTTGAAAAAAGTGAGAGTGCGGTTTCCGGCAATAAGCAGCAGGTTATCGCGACGTTGGCAGGCGTGTCATGATCGAGACCTATCGAAAAGGCCGCACCCCTACTCTTGAAAAATCTATTGTACATTTCCCCTGCGATAATCCCACCGGTATCTGTGACTCGAATTTATATACCTGCGGCGCATAATCTTCACTTTCGAAGCAGTGCACCGTCACAGTTTTAAACTTGGGATCCACTATCCAGTATTCCCTGACACCGGCATTCTGATATTTATACAACTTCAGAACCTGATCTTTTGACCGGCTTGAAGGGGAGAGAATCTCTACCACAAGATCCGGAGCTCCCTCATATCGAGTTTCGATCTCCTCGCCAGTCTCACCGCAAACGGCCAGGAGGTCAGGCTGTACCATTGTATAATTATCCTTATCAAGGTGCACATCAAATGGCGACAGAAATACTTCGCAAGGCATGCCATACTTGTCTGCGCATTCTCTAAAAAGGACATAAAGATCTCCAAGTATCCGCTGGTGTATCGCGGACGGAGCCGCCATATCATAAATTACACCGTCAATAAGCTCTACGCGTCGTTCCTCGGGCAGTGCGTAGTAATCATCCAGAGTATACTTTTTGTCTTTCCGAATGACATTGTAGTTTCCAGTCGGTTCGTGCAGCATCTGCCTTTCGGAAGATGTGGAATGCCTGTCATAGAAGCTCTTGTTTTCCCCGGCTGATTGAAGCGCCTTCTCAATTGCGGAAAGTGTAAGTCTGCGCGGGGAGGACGTCACACCGCCGAATACTTTCTGGACAGTGCTGAGAGGCACACCTGAAGCACTGCTGATCATTTCGTTCGTCAGCCCAAGTTCACGTTTTTTTTCCTTCATCTCATCGATGGTCATATTTGCCTCCTCCTTTCTGTGTTATGGCATAATAATAGCAGATCATATTGCCATTTGCAAGAAAAAATATCCATAATATTGCCCTTAAATATCTAAAAGGATAGATTCAATAGACCAAATGGAAAACTGTAATCATGCTATCTTTTTTTGCGGAATTTGATTATAATGAAAGAAAAACAAACGGAATATATTGATCTGCGGACTGTATTTGGCAAACTATATTGCTGAATAAATCATAATTTTAAAAGGAGGATGAGCAATGGAATTTAATTATGACAAGAACAGGATCTGGCTTGCAAATGAAAACGGAGATGCAATAGCTTTCGTAGATTTTCCTGAGTTTGAGCCAGGCAAAGTGGAAGTGACCCATACAGTGGTGGACCCGAGCCTTCGCGGACAGGGTGTAGCCGGAAAACTGATGGAAGCACTGGCAGATCAACTCTCAAAGGACGGGAGAAAAGCGGAGCTTACCTGCTCGTACGCAATTAAGTGGTTTGCTAAGCACCCGGAGCTTCAGGACCTTCTCATTGATCCGGAGGCGGAAGCTGAGAAAGCTGCAGGTCTTACAGGTAATGCGTGCGGGATTCCGCGGCACAGATCTTAAAAGGAGCAGAAAGTAAATTCGAAACGTTAATAGACGGGCATAGGATGGAGATTTGAGGAGAAAGCCATGAAGCACTGCGGAACACAAAGAATTGAAACGGATCGGCTGGTTTTGAGAGAATTCTCACTTGATGATGCTGAAGCTATGTACAGGAACTGGGCGTCGGATCCTGAAGTGGTGAAATATCTGACGTGGCCGGCCCACACCGATGTCGATGTCAGTAGAACGGTGTTGAAGGATTGGGTCTCGTCTTATCTGAAGAAAGACTATTATCAGTGGGCTATTGTCCTTAAAGAGCATGGAAACGACCCGATTGGAAGCATTTCCGCAGTAAAAGTGAACGATGATATCGATATGGTCCATATCGGCTATTGCATGGGAAGAACCTGGTGGCATCAGGGAATCATGTCGGAGGCCCTTCAAGCGGTGATGGATTTCTTTTTTGACGAAGTAGGTGCAAATCGCATTGAGAGCCGTCATGATCCTCGGAATCCGCATTCAGGAATGGTCATGAAAAAATGCGGAATGAAATATGAGGGCACTATGCGAAGCTCAGATCGGAACAATCAGGGGATATGTGACGCGAGTTGGTATGCGCTGCTTAGATCGGAACGGTAATTGATATTTTCAACACACCCTGTTTCACCCCGATTAATTGTTCTGTGAACTGTCCGTACATGCGGACATCTGTTTGTTTATACTCCTGATAGTAAAAAATGGTGCACAAGAAAGATTCTTGTCGCTTAGGCTATAAGGAGGTAAACACATGGGAAACGAAACCACTTTACGTGACATTCAGTCCGGACTCACAGGAGACAGAAAACAGGATGCCGTCTATCTGCTCCGGCAGGCTGCCCGGTGCAGGGACTCAGGATATGGGGAAGCCATTATTAACGAGATCAGCAGGATGATTTTTTCACTGATTCCGGGAGTTGATGACGGCAATATCTTTTGACAGGCAGAGGACATATGAGCTTTCTGACAGAAGAAGAGAAGAAAATGATGGTTGATTTTTTGCTGTGACGCACGGTTAAAGTGTTGAGGAAGGTTAAAGAGGCGAACCAATGAAGTTGTATCATACAAGCAACACAGAAATCCGTGATCCGGACATTTATCGAGGCCGGAAGAACGCCGATTTCGGACAGGGCTTTTATCTGACGCCTGATATGGATTTCGCATACCGCTGGGCAGGTAAAGATGCCATTGTAAATGAATATGAGCTGGACGAGAACAGCCTGCTGATTCACAGATTTAAGCGGGATGAGGATTGGTTCAACTATATCTTCCATAATCGCAGGGTCAGGGATGGCCTGTCAGTCGATGTCGTTATCGGACCGATTGCCAACGACACGATTTTTGAAACTCTGGGGATAATCAGCAGCGGACTGCTTAGTCCGGCGGATGCCATGAAAATGCTGATGATTGGACCGGAATTCACGCAGGCAGCCATCAAGACAGAAAAGGCAGCAAGTCAGCTCAAGTGGATAAGATCCGTGAAGATCACTAAACTTGATGAGGCGTATCGCAGAGCGGAGCAGGCGGAGTATGATGCTGCTTTTGCGGAAGTCCTGCAGGAAATACTTGAAGACGAATAAAGACAGCGAATGAGAACTGGAATGACAAAACACCTCTACTCTCCGTAGGTAGCCTGAGTTTATGTACTGATATACAATCTGTACATGGAGGTGAGAAAAGTATGGACCAATATGTTACAGGGACAACAATCAGGGAACTCAGGGAAAAGAACAGGATGACTCAGCAGCAGCTTGCGGACAAGCTGGGTGTGAGTGATAAGACCGTTTCTAAATGGGAAACGGCAAAGGGATACCCGGATATCACGCTGCTGGAGCCTATAGCGAAGGCATTCAGGGTATCAGTTGCGGAGCTTATTACCGGCAATCCGATTCATAATGCTAATGTATCTGCGAACATGCTTCGGTCAAAATTCTATGTATGCCCTGTCTGCGGGAATGTAATCCACAGTATGGGTGAGGCAGCGATCCACTGTCACGGCATACAGCTTGCGCCGCTCACTGCGGAATCGACCGATGAGCGTCATATGATCTTTATCGAGCGGGTGGAAGACGAGTATTATGTGAGGATCGACCACAGTATGACAAAGGAGCACTATATCTCTTTTGCAGCCGCGGTTTCTTCGGATGATATTCAGATGCATAAGTTCTATCCTGAGGGAAATGCCGAAGCGAGGTTCAAAATCAGGGGCGTTAAAAAGATTTTCTTTTACTGCAACCGGGATGGGCTGTTTTTTACCGATGTGGTAAAGGGCATTGACGATAAGGAAAGCGGATATGATAATTACCGTGAGCGCAGGGAGTTAGAGAAAGCCGCGAAAATGCTGTTCGGGTAATCGGGAATTACGCATAGTTAACAGGAGATACGACATATGAGTGTTAAGATAAGAGACAATCTTAATAAGTGGCTGCCAGCATTGTTCGGTCTTTTGACACTGGCCCTATCTTCATCGTGCGCCGGAACATCAAAGGATAATGACTCTTCCGGTCAGACAGACATGTCATTTGAGGAATATCTGGAGCAGGGCGGGGAGAAGTGGTTTCTTACCGGCAAACGTGAGTATACTGTCCAGGCGATGATGGTATCTACGGAAACTTCTTTTCACAACGAGCTGGAAGTGACAGATTATACCGTGAATGATGATGGTATCACCGTAATCCTGAAAGGGGCTGTCGGAGAAATGTGGGCGTCAAAGCTGCCAAAGGTCATTTCCACATATATAAGACCTGATGGCAACGCTCTTTCAGAAGAAGACTTTGCAGTAAAAGACAGATATATCAATATACATGCACGACCTGAACCGGATTCTTATTATGCCATGTATGTTCCGCTGGATATTTCCGTGACAGTAGAAACCGAATGGGGTGATGTGTTGCACTCAAATCTGCCGGGTGCCCCGCACGGCGAGGGAGATTATATCGTATGCCGCGCAGGTGAAAACGGTGAACCTGACCTTTCTGATATCTGGATCTTGAACGGCGCTGTCTTTTCGAAATACTATGAGACAGAAAATATAAGCAAATAAAGAAATACTGCACCGTCTGCGGACGTTCAGAAAAATCCTGATGTTCGTGGGCTTTTTCATTATTCAACGCAGGATCCCAGATCGCGATCTGCTTGCCTGAACGAATGCATTTGCTATAATAAACATGACACACAGTGAGGATCAACAGTACGGAGGAAAGCAGGATGGCATTTGATTTTAAAAAGGAATATAAAGAGTTTTACATGCCTAAGGGAACACCTTCTATCGTGACCGTTCCAAAGATGAACTATATAGCAGTCAGCGGAAGCGGTGACCCCAATGACGAAGGTGGCGATTATAAGAAGGCAATCGGACTTCTGTATGCGATTGCTTTTACCATCAAAATGAGCAAAAAGGGTGATCACAAGATCGAGGGCTATTTCGAATATGTTGTACCGCCGCTTGAAGGATTCTGGTGGCAGGATGAGCGGAGCCCTGAGGACGCAGTGACGCAAGCCGAACAATCCGGAAGGCAAGAAAAAATGCAAGGTATTGATTACAACCGCAAGGCGGATTTTCACTGGATCTCTGTGATCCGCCTGCCGGATTTTGTGACGGAAGATGATTTCCGTTGGGCAGTGCAGGAAGCGACAGTTAAGAAAAAGCAGGATTTCTCTAATGTCGAGTTCCTGACAGTAGAAGAAGGACTTTGTGTTCAGTGCATGCACATCGGTCCTTACGATGATGAGCCGGCCACCGTGCAGCTCATGCATGAGTATATGGAGCGGGAAGGCTACGAGCTGGACATTACGGATGAACGTCGGCACCATGAGATTTATCTGAGTGACGCCAGAAAAACAGCGCCGGAGAAGCTGAGGACAGTCATTCGTCACCCGATCCGGATACACAATAACACGTAACTGACAGGGAGGGGCATATGGATTACATCAGAGTTACAAAGGATAATCTGGAGAAGGAGCACATTTGCTGCGCAATTTCCAACAATAAAGACATACAGGTCTCATCCAAGAAAGCATGGCTTGCCGAAAGATTCGATGAGGGACTTGTTTTCATGAGGAGCGCTGAGCGTGGCAAATGCTTTATCGAATATATCCCGGCGGAGTATGCCTGGGTTCCAATCAATGCTGATGGATACATGTACATTGACTGCCTGTGGGTATCCGGCTCATTCAAGGGACACGGATACTCAACAGATCTCTTGAATGCCTGTATTAAAGACAGCAAAGAAAAGGGGAAGGCGGGGCTCTGTATACTGGCCGCAGCTAAGAAGAAACCGTTTCTTGCGGACCCGAAATTTCTCAAATATAAGGGCTTTTCTGTCTGTGACGAGGCGGATAACGGAATCCAGCTGTGGTATCTGCCATTTGCAGCGGATGCAGACAAGCCGGAGTTCAGGGATTGCGCAAAACATCCTCATATTGATGAAGAGGGATATGTGCTGTACTACACCAGTCAGTGTCCATTCAACGCGAAGTATGTTCCGGTCCTCGTGCAGACTGCTGCACAGAACGATATTCAGTTCCGCGCAATCCACATAGACAGCAGAGAGGAAGCGCAGAATGCTCCGACACCCATCACAACTTATGCTCTCTTCCATGACCGAGAGTATGTAACGAATGAGCAGATGAACGATAAGAAGTTCCTGAAACTGATAGGCAGATAGGAGGTTGCGATATGGCTTCGTCAAAAGAGTATCTGGACTTTATCCTGGAACAACTGTCTGACCTTAATGAAGTGAGCTCCAGGGCGATGATGGGAGAGTACATTTTATACTATCGCGGAAAGGTATTTGGCGGTATCTACGACGACCGCCTGTTGGTTAAGCCTGTTCCGACAGCTTTGCAAATGATGCCGGACGCCGGGATGGAGCTCCCGTATGACGGCGCCAAGGAAATGATTCTGGTAGACGACGTAGATAATCGTCAGTTCCTGTGTAAACTGGTCAAATGTATGTGGAAAGAGCTGCCGGAAAAGAAAAAGAAGAAATAATATTATCGAAATGAAAGATTTGAGCTCATCACCTGCGGGTGGTGGGCTTTCTTTATTTGTGGTAAAATGAGGAGCGGAATGTCTTCTTGATGGGATAGTTCACATAAGTCATGAAAGCTGCCGTATAAGGCGGCATAAAATAGAAAGGAGTAATTCATGAAAGCACCATTTTCTCCTTACCTTGAGCGCCTTGCTCCGGGTATGAAGAAACTGATTGAAATTCTGGGAGAGAAGTATGCGTATGTCAGCGTTCTCTCCACAGATTCCAAAGGGTTTGCCGTGTCAATTTCACAGAGGGCCAAGTCGGTCGGCCACTCTACGATGATGACGGAGAGGGGAAACGTCGTCCGTGTCTATAAAGACGGACTTTACAGCGAGTTTGCTTTTGATCGTTTTGATCCGGAGGTGCCGGAGAAGACGGCTGAAGAAGCCGTAGCTGCGCTCGAGAGGCAATTTGCGCTTATAAAACTGACCGGCACTTCCGTTTATGAAACACCGCCGCTTGATGATGAGCCGGCCACTGTTTTTGAGGAGATGGAGACAGAGATTCTGCCCGAGGAGACGGACATCAGTGCGCTTATCGAGGAGCTCGGCCGCCTGTCCGACAAGGGAATCGCAGCCGGAGAGCACATTATAGACTGCCGGATCCGGGCAGAGTCCACGCATGTGTGCAAGATGTTCCTGACTGCGAATAGGGATATGAGGCAGAGTTATGTGTATTCAGAAGGCATCGTTCTGCCGATTGCTGTCATGGATGGCGCAAATAAAATCTCCCACGCAGGCGTCTCCGACCGTCTCGGTCCTGAAATCTTCAGGAATATGGATGATCTGGTAGTAAAGGCTGCGGAGACTTCAGAGGAGCTGCTGCGGGCTGACCGGATTGTTTCAGGCGAATACGAAATCATAACATCCCCAGAGGTGACAGGCCTCATTGCTCATGAAGCATTCGGACATGGCGTAGAAATGGATATGTTCGTAAAGAACAGAGCCTTAGGAGCCCGCTATATCGATCAGCGGGTGGGCAGTGACTTGGTTACGATGCATGAAGGAGCTGCTGCTGACATTCAGGTAGCAAGCTGTGCATTTGATGATGAGGGAACACCGGCAGGAGATACCATCGAAATCGAGAACGGGTTCCTTCGGACCGGTGTCTGCGATGCGCTCTCAGCGCTTCGCCTTGGCACAAAGCCCACAGGGAACGGCAAGCGCGAAAACTTTGAACACAAAGTGTACAGCCGAATGACCAATACATTCTTTGCGTCCGGTAATGATTCCCTTGAGGATATGATCGCGTCTGTCGAACACGGCTACCTGCTGAAGGGCATCCAGTCCGGCATGGAAGATCCGAAACACTGGGGCATTCAGTGCATCGTGGAGCGGGGATATGAGATAAAGGACGGCAAGCTGACCGGCAAAGTGGTCTCACCGATTATCATGACCGGCTATGTGCCGGACCTTCTCGGTTCTGTCTCCATGGTGAGTACAGACAGAGAGCTTTTCGGTGGCGGAGGCTGCGGCAAGGGATATAAAGAGATGGTCAAGGTCTCTGACGGCGGACCGTATATGAAGGCGAAAGCGAGGTTAGGCTGATGAAAGACTTTATATTGGAACTTCTTGCGGATTCCGCGGCGGACGGCTGGACAGTGAGAGATGAGGTGAGTGAAGGCTGGGAGTTTTATTTCATCCGCCACAATCTGGACCAGAATCGGATCAGGCATACGGAGCATATAACGCTCACTGTCTATAAAAAATCTGACGATGGCAAGTACCTTGGACGCGCATCAGCGAAACTTGCGCCCACAGCCGACAGGGAGGAGACTAAAGCTCTTATTGATTCGCTCGCCCGTGAGGCTGCCCTTGTGAAGAACCCTGTCTATGAGCTGACGACGCCTTCTCAGGCAGTCATGAAGGCTGATGAAGCCGAGGTTGATGTTTCCGGGATTGCCGAGGATTTCATTTGTACCATGAAAGATCTGCCGGAGACTGTCGGTGAAGATATCAATTCCTACGAGATCTTTGTCGACAAAATCAACTGTCGTTACGTCTCCTCGACAGGCATAGACATCAGCTATACGTATCCGGTCTCCCAGATCGAGGTAATAGTAAACGCAAGGAAAGATGAGCACGAGATAGAGCTTTATCGTATGTTCAAATCCGGGACCTGCGACAGCAAGGGGCTTAAGGAGGAGATCAGCAGGGCAATGCAGTACGGCAAAGACAAACTGTGTGCGAAGAAGACGCCTTCTCTTGGCACCTGTGACATAGTTCTGTCTACGGATGCAGCCCTTGAGGTCTACGAATATTTTACTGCCCGCATGTCCTGCGATATGAAGTATATGGGTATTTCTGACTGGGAAATCGGCAGAGAAGTCGCAGAAGGGACTGTGGGCGATAAAGTGACCTTGGAGGCCAGACGGTTCCTGCCGAATTCGTCCGCTAATGCTCCCTATGACGCCGAGGGTGCCCCGCGCAGGGATATGGTGATCATTAGGGACGGCATAGCCGAAAATCGGTACGGCTCACGCCAGTTCTCCCAGTATCTCGGCCTTGAGGATTCCTTTATCCCGGGCAATTTCGCGGTCTCCGGCGGAACGAGTAAAGCGGAAGAAATACGCACCGGCCGCTATCTTGAGATCGTGGAATTCTCTGATTTCCAGGTCAGTGCCCTGAATGGCGATATCTTTGGCGAGATCCGCCTCGGCTATCTGCATGACGGCGGTCAGGTCACCGCTGTGGAGGGAGGATCCGTGTCCGGGACAATGCTTGATTATGCCAAAGATCTTCAGATGTCGATAGAACTGAAGCAGTATAACAATATGCTGATCCCGGAGGTGACGAGGCTTAAGGGCGTAAGCATAACCGGAGCGGAATAGAATATACACTTTTGCAGACAAATACTGGATTTTTCGCTATAATAGATGTGGAATTTCGGGATATCCGGCTTCCATAAAATATACGATACATTTTTCGTACATCAGAGCTGATCCGCAATGAGGGATTTTGATATGACGGGGACGCCAGCAGGTTTAAACTGAACTACAGGAAAAATGATATTGACATTTATTCTGCAAATGAAAAGAGGATTGTTCGATGCAGCATGATGCAAATGTATGGATCATGAGACCCTTCAATGGGCTCTATCTTGGAGTTTATGCCGTTCTTATTATTTTACTTGTCATTACCAGCCGGCTTCTGCGCGGCAAATCTTTCGAAACCCGGAGAAATGTACTGACCGGCATGTGCGTTTTCAGTATGATAGGCTTCTTCGCATATAAGTATTCTTTATCGCTCGACAAAGAATATATGGCGATTTACGAGAACTTCGGAGGTTTTAACTGGTGGAGGGAGCTGCCGCTGCAGCTGTGCAATATCAATATGATGCTGATTCCGGTCTCCGTATTTAAGAAGAACAGAAATCTCATGGCTTTCTGCTTTTTTGTCGGAACCCTTGGCGCTTTCATGGCTACAGCTGTCCCCGCCTATGGATTTGAGGGATATTCAATATTACTGCCGAGAATGCTTGGATTCTATGGGACGCATTGTCTTCTTGTAATGGTGGCACTGGCTCTGGTGACATTCGGTCTATATAGACCGAGGTTGAAAGACATGCCGGGAACGGTCGTCATGCTGTTTCTCATCGCTTTCGTTCTATATGCTCTCAGTATGCTTCTTCGGTTTACCGGCATCTGCGCGAGAGCCAACTACTTTTATACGGTCGAACCGGAAGGGAATGCCGCGCTGGAACTGTTCTACAGATGGATTCCGTGTCCGTATCTGTATCTGCTCCCGTGTGCCGTCGCCCTGGTGCCGTATATGCTGGTCGTGCTTGGCATCATTCGGTTAGTCGAAAAGGTATCCCATTGATTAGGGCTAGTGAACCGCTTAAGCTCATCACCAGCGGGTGATGGGCTTTCTATCTCAGTGGGGGAAAATGTATGAATGAATTAGACATAGCGACATCATACGGCACTATCCATGTTTATAAAAAGGGAAACGGCCGAAAAACAATTATTTTGTTACATGGCGGCGGCTGCGATAACGCAATGCTTTCCTGGTCTGAAGTTATACAGTACTTTAATGATGAGTATACAATTTATGCTCCCGACCTGTTGGGATATGGAAAGAGTGAAAAGCCCGATGGCCTGTGCGGCGAGCAATTTTTTGATGTCCATATTCAGTCAATAAAACAGATGACAGAGCAGCTGGGGGTGGAAAAGTTCATTTTATCCGGTCTGTCGATGGGCGGAGCGATCGCGATTGGGTACGCGCTGAAGTATCCTGTGCAGGTGCAAGTGCTTATCCCTGTTGATACATGGGGTATCTCGCCAACTATACCCTTCGGATATCTTTCGTATTGGTATATTAATAAAACGAATTGGACAATATCCCAGTATAAATGGATCGCAAAAAGCAGATGGCTGGCAAAATGGTTCATTGAGTATTCTCTGATCGGAGATAAGCGCAAGATCACTGATAAAATTGTGGATGAGGTCTGGAGGGCCTGCAAGGAAGATAA
Organism: Lachnospiraceae bacterium; assembly: GCA_045221675.1. Lineage (GTDB taxonomy): Bacteria > Bacillota > Clostridia > Lachnospirales > Lachnospiraceae > Chordicoccus. The sequence goes on from JBGUWZ010000049.1 coordinate 133,765, forward strand.
TGCAGGAAAATCCATGCTGGACTTCCAAAGGAGTGCCTGTGATAAAAACGGAGCCATTCCTTATTACAAAAATGAATTAAGCAAGTTAGAAATGCCCGTAGTTTTCGTGCACGGGCAATATGATACTCTGGTGCCTGTCAGGCACCTGGCCGGAATTAAAAATGTGCGGCCCGGCACAAAAGTTCATATTCTGAAAAAATGCAAACACTGGTCCGTAAAAGAAAAGCCGAATACGTTTTTTAACATTGTGCAACAATACGCAAGAGATTTATAAACACGAGAACACCCGACCTCACATATAGACTGCTGCGAGCTCATCACCTTCGGGTGGTGAGCTATTTTTGTTTGTGATAAAATGGAATAAGCCATAAAGACGAGTAAACATTAGTCGGTATATTTTTCCGGTCGAGGTGAGCAGGATGATGAACATGTGGAAAAAAATGATGGCGGCAGTCTGCACCGTGTCTTTGATTTTAACAATGCCGGGAGTGAGTGTGCTGGCGAATGAGGTGCCGGAGCAGGAGCTTATTGCAGACGCTGAAGTCCCGGAAGAAACGTCAGATTCTCCGGGTGAGAATGACATGGATAGAACAGATGCGCCAATTGAAGAGTCTGTACAAGAGGATGTCGTTGGTAATGGCGGAATTCAGGTTGGCAACGGTATCACTGCGACATATAATGCCGATACAGGAGCTGTTGATTTTACTTCACAGGAGGGAGAACTCTGGTATGATTGGTCTGTAAAACTCGGGGTAGACAAATCTGAGATTAAATCGATCGAGGTCGTGTCCGGAACTGTATACCTGCCACCTGATTCAAGCTATATATTTGCGGGCTGCAATATGACCAGTCTGGACCTGAGTAAATTTAACACATCGAACGTCACCAATATGGCATACATGTTCAGAGACTGCAGCAGCCTGACTGCTTTGGACTTAAGCAGTTTTGACACATCACATGTGACCAACATGCTTTTGATGTTCGAATCATGCGAAAGCCTCAGAGAACTGAATCTGAGCGGCTTTAATACATCGCGTATTACAGATATGACCTATATGTTTGCGGACTGCAGCAGCCTCACCTCTCTGGATTTAAGCAGTTTTGATACATCTAATGTGACGACTATGGCAGGCATGTTCAGTCGTTGCAGCAACCTCACTTCTCTGGATTTAAAGAGTTTTGATACATCAAACGTGAAGGATATGTCTATGATGTTCGAGTCATGTGGCTGCCTCGCCAATCTGGATATAAGCCGCTTTAACACGTCTCGTGTTACAGATATGCACGGTATGTTTTCAGACTGCAGAAGTTTGACATCGCTGGATTTGAGAAACTTTAATACGTCGAATGTTACAAATATGACATGGATGTTCTCTGAATGCGGAATGCAGAATCTTGATCTGCATTCCTTTGATACGTCGAAAGTGACAGACATGTACGAGATGTTCGCAGGCTGCAGTAATCTGGAAAACCTTAATGTAAGTGACCTGGACACGTCTCTTGTCACAGATATGTCCGCTATGTTCGCGAACTGCAGCAATCTTACTACACTGGATTTAAGCAGCTTTAACACATCGCATGTCACAGAGATGGACGGCATGTTTATGGGCTGCAGCAGCCTCACTACTCTGGACTTAAGCAGTTTTGATACGTCGCATGTCACAGATATGTCCTCTATGCTCAGAGGCTGCAGCAGTCTGACATCACTGAATTTGAGCAGCTTTGATACTACGAATGTGACTAATATGGCGTACATGTTCAGTGAGTGCGGAATACAGAATCTTGATCTGCAATGCCTTGAAACATCAAACGTGACAGATATGAGAGGGATGTTCAGCAAGTGGAGTCTTGATGAGCTGGATCTAAAAGGCCTTGATACATCAAGCGTCACGGATATGGGCGATATGTTTTCTGAATGTATAAACCTTACTAGCATCGATCTGAGTCATTTCGTCACATCGAAAGTGACAGATATGAGCTATATGTTCAGCAATTGCATTCAACTACATGAGCTTGATTTAAGATCCTTTGACACATCGAATGTGACGGATATGCACAATATGTTCCATTATTGCCCCGAGCTGACATGTCTGGATCAAGATTTTAATACATCGAATGTGACGGATATGCACGAGATGTTCGCAGGCTGCAGTTCACTCACGATGCTGGATCTGGATAACTTTTCTACGGGAAATCTACTATCCTTGTATTGGATGTTCTATGGCTGCAACTGTTTAGTCATTCTGGATATTGGCAGTTTTGACTTGTCGATGGTAGAATACGACGGTGAAATGATAGATGGGTGCGATTCATTGCGCTATTTTGTGAGCCCGAAAAAGACCGTCAGAACTACTCAGCTGCCCGTGACCATGTATGATGCATCCGGAAATGAGTATTCTGAATTGCCTGTCATATCGAAAAGCATTATTCTCACAAAAGAGAAGAGTGGATATATGGCTGATATATCCAAGTGTACAATCACACTTTCACCTGACCGCTATGTATACACCGGACAGGCCTGCCGGCCGGCTGTGACAGTCAAGTCAGGCAATCAGGCATTGGATCAGGTATTGAATCGGATGTTACCTTACAATACTGTGTACGTAAACAATGTGGATGCCGGAACAGCAAGCGTAAAAGTAACCGGTACCGGATTATGCACAGGAGAAAAAACAGTTCCGTTTACAATAGAGAAGGCTACTCCGCAGCTTGACTTTGGTATTATAGGGTCTGTTAATAAAATAAGTACAGACCTTCCCTTTACAATTCGTCTTTCGCTATCAATTACCGATGGAATTATATCTTACAGGTCCGGTGATCCGGAAGTTGTTGAGGTAGAGGGCTCATCCGGTAAAGTAACAATCATAAAGCCGGGTCAAGTTCGTATTTACGCTGATGCGCAGGAGGGATCTAATTATTTGCCGGGAAGCACCGGCTATGACTTGATTATTCAGGCATCGCTATCGTCAGTGACACCAACGCCGAGGCCGACCGCGACACCGAAGCCGACCGCGACACCGAAACCGACCGCGACGCCAAAGCCGACCGCGACGCCAAAGCCGACTGCGACGCCGAAGCCGACAGCTGCACCAACGCCGACGCCTAAACCGGTAAGTGTTCCATTGCTTAAGCGTTTTATCGATGTTCAAAACCCGAATCATGCTTATTACAAGGCAATCTACTGGGCTGCGGATGCCGGCATCACCAAGGGCTACTCCGATGGTACATTCGGCATCAACAGGAACTGCACGCGCGGTGAGATGATGATGTTCCTCTGGAGATACGCGGGCAAGCTGGCACCGAAAACGGTCTCGAAATCTCCGTTCAAAGACGTTTCAAAAACACATGCCTTCTACAAAGCTATTCTCTGGGGCTCTCAGAAGGGCATCACCAAGGGCTATTCCGATGGCACATTCGGTATTGACCGTAACGTGACCCGCGGCGAGTGCATGATGTTCCTCTGGAGACTCAAGGGAAAGCCGGCTCCCAAGGCGTCAGCCAAATCACCGTTCCTGGATGTTCCAAAGTCGCATGTCTTCTACAATGCGATACTATGGGGCTACCAGAAAAAGATAACCACGGGCTATACATCTGGCGCAAAGAAAGGGACGTTCGGAATCAATGAGAATTGTACGAGAGGTCAGATTGTGACATTTCTTTACAGAGCGAAGTAAATATGATTTTGGACATAAAGTACAGCAATTGCAAGGCAGTTTTATAGTTTTCAGGAAGGGGCTGTCGCATTAGCGGAGGGAAAGGTAAAGTTGACAATTGTGAGAGCAGGTATCAAGAAGCAGGAGAATCAGAAAGTGGCGGTAGTGACCGGCGGGGCACGCGGAATCGGCAAATGCATTGCGGACGAATTCCGAAAGCAAAACGTTAAGGTATTTATAATCGATAAAGCCGAAAGGAATAACTGCGTAGGTGAAATATTTGATAAAGCTGAAAGGGATAACTGTGCAGTTGATCACTACGTAGGCGATATATCTGATAAAGCAGTACTGGAAGACTTTGCAGAGATGGTGATCCGGGAATGCGGCGGGGTAGACTATCTGATAAACGATGCGCCTCCGCTGATGAAGGGTATAGATGAATGCAGTTACGAGGAATTTCAGCATGCGATGGCTGTAGGAGTGACGGCGCCGTTCTATCTGTCAAAGCTTTTTAAACCATACTTTCGGGAGGGTGCTTGCATCATCAATATTTCATCGTCCCGTGATCGGATGAGCCAGCCGCAGACAGAGAGCTACACGGCAGCCAAAGGCGGTATAGCTGCACTGACGCATGCGCTATCGGTTAGTTTTTCCGGAAAGGTCAGAGTAAACTCTATTTCTCCCGGATGGATTGATACGGCATATCATGTGTATGAGGGACCGGGCGCCCTGCAGCAGCCAGCCGGCCGTGTCGGAAACCCAATGGACATAGCCAATATGGTACTATTCCTGTGCTCTGACAAGGCAGGATTCATCACTGGAGAGAATATCTGTATTGATGGAGGAATGACAAAGCTGATGATATATCATGATGATCACGGCTGGACCTATACACCTGAAGAATAAAGGGAAGAGTTGTGGGACATATCTTATGTACGTAGGATTTTGGTTATATGCGGTTTAGGCTGTTACATTTGCTAGTAATTGGCATTTCGAAGAGGTAATAATTAATGAGTATAGAAGATCAGACAAAATGGATAATTGAGGATATTCAACAGGAAAAAGGATGTAATCCAGTTCATATTTTTAAAAATATGGCACAGAAAGAATATATCAGTATCCACGGACCTGAGCATCATATTCTTGATGGCGCTTGTATACTGGTTGCGTTTTACAATGCCGGCGGCGATATCAGACTGGAAGAGAGTCTGAATAAGGTTGCTCGAGAGGGGCTCAGAATGCCCGGCGCAATGTGCGGCCTTTGGGGAATCTGCGGTGCCATTGCGTCTGTTGGAGCAGCACTTTCAATCATTGACGGTACAGGCCCTTTATCTGATGATGGGACGTGGGGTGAGCATATGAAGTTCACTTCGCAAGCCATTGGAGAACTTGGCAGAATCAATGGACCGCGCTGCTGTAAGCGGGACGCCATGATTGCGTTCAGGGAAGGAGTCAGGTACATAAATGAGCATTATAATGTGACGCTCGAATATGAGGACCAGCGTTGCGAGTTCTATGATCAAAATCAGCAGTGCCTGAGAGAGAGGTGTCCTTTTTATTCCGAAAAGGATTCAAAGTAGAAACAAAATTGAAAGAGGCATTTTTAAGATAATTCCTTCAATGATATAAACGAGGACCGGCATGATGCCGGTCCTCTCACTGCTTATTCATATAGTATATTGCTCTTGCCCACACTGCGGTTAATTCCGAACGCCTCGTTAGAATATCCCTTTGCAATATCTTTTTGTGTTGACCAAAATATATACATCTGGAGAATAATCAGAGAGATTTTGGGTACGCATGAAGAATCTGTCCATGAACTTGACGTGACTATTGGTGAAAATTTATAATATATACAGATGGAATCAATCACTTTAGGAGGGCTAACAGCGGCATTCTGGAAAAGAAATATTAGGGAGGTAAAGCCAATGAAGAAAAAAAGGTTGTTGACTATTGCATCCTCAGTTCTACTGGCGTTTGTCATAATTTTGGGCACAATGCCAGGTTTGAATCAGATGGCATATGCTTCAGACGATTCATGGACGATTGCAGATGAGATTGAGGAAGACATACTAATTGAACCGGCAGAAGAGATAATAATTGAGGCAACAGACGAGTTGGAGGAATCTGATGTTCTGGAATATGAATTGGTTGGTTCTTCGGAAGATCCTTTTTATTCATATACAGTAAAATCAGATGGAACAATCTGCATTGATAAATATTTAGGAGATGAGCAGGTCGTCGTTATTCCGGCAACTATCGAAGGCGCGGTAGTTACGGAAATCGGCGCCAACGCGTTCAAGAACTGCACGGGCATAATAGAGATCGTCTTCCCCGAAGACCTCACGACGATCAGTGACAGCGCGTTCGAGAGCTGCAGCGGCCTGACAGCGCTGGACCTGCCCGGAGGCGTGACTAGAATAGGGTCTTGCGCATTTTTCGGTTGTACCGGCCTGACCGAGGTCAC
>JBGUWZ010000050.1:0-36292 GCA_045221675.1 Lachnospiraceae bacterium
TGATCTGTTCTGGATAATATTTACTTTTCAAGGTTCATCCGACCGGTGAATCTTAGTCGGTAGGCTCAAGATTCCGAGAGCCTATGACAAGCTCTATGAACTCTGTTTCCTTAGCTCGTTTGTATGCATCCATATCTTTGTAATTCTTCCAATCCATACTGCAAACGAAATTCTCCATACTTGTTTTATCTTGTAATACAGCACGATTTGAAACCAATGGAAGATACTTTCCCATCAAGATCGGTAACCTCAAGCGCTCATTATTTCGCTTTGCCACCTCGCGAATCATATCAAGAATCTCATTCTTAATTGCACTGGCAATGCTAGCAGGAATCGCTCTGATTGCAAGAAGCTCTTCCTTCGCCTGCTCATAAGCAGCTCTCGCTTTTTCAATAACAGTATTACTCGCCATAATTTCTCGATTAATATCACCTCGAATCGTATGAACACCTGCTCGCTCCAAAGCACTCGCTTTTTCTCCTAAATGAATTTGCGGAAGGATGTCAAGTCCCTGTTCTTTGAAAGAGCGATGCTCCCAAAAATCATCTGTAATTCCTGTTCTTGCATTGACTGTATTTATCGTATCCGTCAAATCCTTTCTCCATAATTTTGCATTCTCCTTACTGCTCCAATCGTTCGTAGGAATAGATTTACATTTCCACTGTTTACGATTCTGCTTATCAACTTTTTGAAGTCCTGTCTTTTTATCAATAAGCGGAATCTTTTCCCCATTCTCGTCTGTAAGGTATTCTTTCTTTTGCTTCGCCATCCAGTGACCTTCCTTATCGATGCTTCGCATGGTAAGCATGATATGACAATGCAGATTCCTCTGTCCTGTCTTTTTGTTTTCAGAATCATGAATAGCGAATTGGGTACACATACCTTTATCAATGAAATTCCTCTTGATATAGTCACGCATGACCTCCGTAGCAAGTTCATAACTCCACTCATTTGGAAGTTCAACTCTGTACGTTCTTGCAAGCTGAGCATTGTCCCCTTTTTCATACAGCTCTACAGCATTCCATAAAACATATGGATCTTGGTAATCCTTTGGAGCGTTGGAAGGCAGCATGACTTCTGAATGAACCAAATCTTCAGAATACTTAGGATAATATGTCTGCCCATCATATTCGCAATACATCTTCTCTCTGCTTATATAAGAAGACTGCTCAACAGCAGAATGCCCGCCACGGCACTTGCTACTCCTGCCACATATACTCATTCTGGTACTGATATTCTTAACTGCCATGAACCACCCTTTCTTTTTGTCGTTGCGTTAGCACACGATACTGACGGGGCAACACGGCAGTCTTTGGGCCTGGCGAAGCTCTGCTCTGCGGATCTTCGCCAAGCACAAAGTGAGCAAAAGGGTTCGTGAACGAAGTGAAACGAAGGGGAAGTGCAACATCCCCTTTTGGCTGTCGCAGACAGACAACAGCCGTCGGCAGGACGCCCCCGGCAGGGCGCACAATACCACCTCTGGTGGTATATCTGTGCGCACCGAGAAAATCTCGGTGAACGACTTTACTCATTTTAAGCTTCAAAATCACCTCTCCTCTCCGTCCTCATTTTCTACTTCATCACTGCTCTGCTCCCTTTCGCTGATGACCGTCTGAATCATGTTCTGGACATCATCAAGACTGAATGCACAAGCAATAATGCGATTCAACTCCACTTCGCTGAACTCGAAGCATTCAGGGAAATGCTTTTTGACGATACCGCCTATTATGTACTTGTGATGGTTTTGTTCCTTCCGAAGCTGACTCTTCATCTCCCTTCTAATCTTTGCAAGATTGGCTTTGGCTCTCTTGAGCTGTTCTTCTGCATGTAATTCCTTCTTTGACTTTTCGTCCTGTTTGTTTGTTTTTTGTGTCACGTGTAATCTTCATCCTTTCTTTAATTCAAAATAAAAAAGCACCATAGTTTTTTCTACAGTGCTTCAGGAAACTATTTTGTTAAATTTCTATACCCTATCTCCATAAGGCAATGCTTTGACATAATTTTCCATGAAATCCCAATCAGGTATATAACCTTCATCCGACCATTTACAAGTATCATCGTAAAAAACTGAACCATCCTCATTTAGTTTGACAGGCAAGTTAACTTCTGTATCCCGTAAATGAGTCTTCCATTTTCGTCCAAAAGAATATTTCGGTCGTTCTCTTGAATAGATTGTAGCTAAGAATAATCCCGTCAATGGATTTAAACATTCATTATAACCAGCAACTATGTCCGTTGTGCCAATAAAATCAGAGTCCATATAATTTGCAAATCCAACAGATCCTTGCCCATTACAGATGAATACAATGCAGTTTCCTTTCGTTATAAGAGAATCGTCCTTCTTGACATGCAACATCACCCCATTATCGTCCTTTTTGGCACCAACATAGAAACACTCATTACCTTCTTCTAGCATCTGCTGATTAGCCTTCCCATTTTCTAGTATAGGGAACAGCTTTGATGTAATAAATGGCTTCCATGATTCCGTATTCAAAGATGCTGGTCGACCATTTTGGTTTTTTGTAGTTAATGGTTTATGTCGAAGAGATTTAATATAATTCTCCATAAATTCCCAATCAGGAATATATCCTTCATCAGAATACTTTTTTTTCGAATCAATATAAAGCTGCCCATCAGAGGTCTTGAGAACAGGAAGACAAATTTCAGTTATTTTCATATTATCAAGAGTCCATTTTCTTCCATAAGAAAACTTATATTTTTCTTTTCTTATAACCGTAACTAAAAATAGACCTATTTTTTCATTAAATCCCTCATATTTAGAATATAATGCATTCACATCATCTGTAGCCCAATATGGTTCTGGCTGATAAAACGCCTCACCAACTGACCCGTTATAACTTAATGATATAGTATTGCCTAGATGAATTGGACTTTGCTCTATATGGTTTGCAACACCATTATTAGAGTCAATAGCGCCTATATACAAATTATATCCTTCGATTTGATCCTCCGCTGTTAACCTTTTGCCTTTTTTTATATCAAATAATCTGCCGATTTGAAATCTTTTCCATTCACTAACATTAAGCATCATATACCTTGCCCTCCCTTACAAGATAAGCAAGATAATTGTTTACTGTTTGTTGAAAATCTTCTTGTGTGAGGGTAGAATAATCTGTCTTCATATAGGCTTCGCAGAGCCATTCATCATCCCCACTCACTTCTGCCATCGCTGTCAGACCATCTACGATTCTTTTATTATGAAACAGTTTCAACCAATCATTTTCTATTACTCTCCATTTACTATTTCCTTCATCATCAAATTGCTCTACTCTGCCTATGTTCTTTTTCTTTTTAAATCCATCCTCTTTATAATAGCCAAAGAATGTTTCATCTACAGTGCCGTCAGCCTTTACATGCGGTTTTCCTAACGTAAAGACCATACAGCATGCACACACGGATGCTCCTGGATAAAAGATTTCATCCGGCAATGTAAATACTGCATCAAGTGTGTTATTTTCTAACAACTCGGTTTTCATTTCTTTTAATCTCTTACCATTACCTATAGCCGATGCTACTGGTAATAAAACCGCCATTTTAACATATTTACGCGGTTGACCTTCTTGTTCCCTCTTGTCGTTCATCTCCTTAATGACATCTGAAATATATTTAACAAAAACCATACCTTTCGTAGGATCTGTCGTACCATTCATTTCAGAAGTAGACCATTTAGATTTATATTTCTTAGGAATACTCTTAGGTTTTGCATTATAAGGTGGATTCATGAGTATTATGTCTGGATTTGCTTTCTTAATAAAATCAGCGTTTTTAAAGCAACTTCCAAATATAATATTACTATTTCCATCCCCATGTATCAGCATATTAGTAGTTGATAATCCATATGCTTTTTCTTCTATTTCTATTCCAAATATATGATTTTTCTTAACATTATCCATCATGGGTTTGTACTCAGCTTCAGTTTTACCACGACGACAATCCGCTAATTCCTTTACCATCGCTTGAACTAAAAAAGATCCACTGCCACAAGTGGCATCAAGCACAATTTTATCCCTATTGACTCCAGTTACACGGCACATAAAATCCGTTATATGGTCTGGCGTAAATGCTTGATTTTTATCTGCTTTTCCAGTGTATTTGTTAAATGCTATAAAGAAGAGATTAAGAATATCCTGTCCTTCTGAACTATCTGAATCGATATACTTATAAATGTCCAAAAGGATTGCATCAAGAATATCTTTCCAATCATCTTTTGTCAGCCTCTTTACTTTTTGGTCCTCTAAAACATTTTTTTGCAACAGTTCTATTTTCTTTGCTTTGTTAGCAGAACCATCCAACAGAGCATCAAGGGTAGACTTCACCCCTGCCCTTATTTGCGATTCAGTTAATAACTCCCAGATGCCGTTAAGCTTTTTGACCAAGTTTTCATCTACATGAGCAGCTCCCACTTTTCTAACCATGTCTTTGATATAGAGCAACGTCGTTCCAACAAACTGGCTTCTTAGGTTTTCATCTATATCTTTTTTATGTAATAGCTCATTCAAATCATATGTGTTTTTGAGAACTTTCTCTCTGTTGTTTTGCTTGCTTATATCAAAAAGTTTAACATAATGCTCCATTGTATCAAGGACCGTTTCTTCCGAAAGAACATGCTCATCATCCACGAATGACTTCCATACTTTTATTTTATTATCAGTTGTGTTTGCGAGCATTGCTATAATTTTTCTTCCATAATGCAACGCCCTTTCCTCTTGTAAATATTCATTAAGCTGCTTTTCATCTGCTTTTGTAAAAGATTGTTTTGTCTCTATCAAAACGACAACGTCCCCGCACTCAAATCGTATATCTAATTTAAAATGCTCAGGATTTCTACCTAACGCCCTTACTAGTCTGTCTCTCGATCCAGCTTCTTGAACATAACTATACTCTCCGCCTTCGATATTTGAAGTGTGATAAGTTATGCCAATTCTGTTAATCATTGCTGTCCTGTCCATTATTTCCCCTCCAAGATAGTACACGTTTTTGTATTTTTCTGACAAAAATGTTTACGCAATTCCGTGCATATTATCTGTTTTTTACAATGGACATTATCTCAGATATATCTACTTTTTACAAATACTCTCTTGTTTTTTATTATTAATTTTTTTCATCTGCTCTTTTATCTGTGTTCGTCTCTCCATAGATATCTTTCTTGGCTTACGATAATTAACGTACTCTTTTGGCATGGAATAAGTCTTGTCAATATCTGTTACCTTGATGCACTTATATATCTCTGGGAACTCGGCAACTAGCGCATCAAATTTTCTCATAACCGCTTTATCTCTGGTATAGACGGTGGCATTTGGCTCTGCGACATTGAAAAGGATGATGGTTTCCTGTTCCACCCTGGCTAATTTAGACACCTTCAGATTCTCCTTCCCACCTAACTTTTAATCTTAGCTTTTACCTCTGCACACACTTTGTTTCAGGAAGAACGACAATGATCAAGCCAAATAATGAAGCTCCATTGATAGTAAAATATTGACTAGTCCAAGATTCTCTCGGCAATTACCGTGAACATTATAGTAAAAGAGGTGCTAACGCACTCTATATCCATTAGCACCTCTCTGTATAACATTCTCTCGATAATTACCGTATAAAAAAATCAAAAACCTGCATTTACTGAATCAGCAAGTACTACACTCTCTCTGGAATAATTATTCTCGTCATAGATTTCTGCAGGCACTCCATACGTATTCGGGTTCTCCTTCTTCAAGGCTTCCATCCTTGCCTTGCGTCTGGGTTCATACTTCTTTTCCCACTTTTTCTGAACACCTCTCGCCTTTCTATCTAAATACTGCCTATGGCGTTTATCCTTGATGGCTTCTATACGCTTTTGCTCTGCGATCTCTTCTTCACTCATCACTGCTGTCGGCATCCGGTAATTACCGATGAAATTGAAATAAATATCTATCGTTTGTGTGGTCTGTATTGACCCTTTCCTATCCCTTTCGTGAACGAGAATTTTATCGACAAACTCATTTACCATGAACGGTGTTATTTCATCAAAGCTGTTATACCTTTTTACCAGATTTATAAATTTAACTCCATCCTTTTGAGACCGTTCAATTTCACCAAGTTCGTCCTTAAGCTTGTCCACCTCATTTTTCAGTTCATCCTGCTCTTTGGAATACTTCGTTGCTAATATTTCGTATCTGCTCTCTGGCATCTTTCCAAGAACATGGTCTTCATAAATCCTACAGATTAATCTTTCGAGTTCATCTGTTCGTCTCTGGCAGGACTTTAAACGAGCCTGTTTCTGTTTAATCTCCTCGGCTTTACTTTTAATATCATTCTGAGCTACTTGTTCAGCGAACCGCTCTGGATCATCTTCAATCTGTGATTGAAGATATCTGAGCGTATCTCTCAGAACTTCTATGACTGCGTCTGCATTTATCCGATGCCCAGAAAGGCATTTTGTTCCTACTGGTTGTTTACTGTAATTCGCACAAACATACTGAGCCACACGTTTTCCATTACTCATCCTGTGGCAATACATGATACTGCCACAATCGTAACAAAACATTTTCCCATCAAGAGGATGTGGCTCTCCCCATCCATTCGGATATCGCTTTATTCCTTTTCTGCACTTCTGAGCATTATAAAACGTTTCCTCATCTATAATCGGCTCTTGCGTATTCTCGTAAACCTGCCAATATTTCTGTGCGATATAATGGCTTTTTTTATCCTTGAAATGCTTTCTTGTCTTAAAATTAACCGTATGTCCAAGATACTCTTTCTTCGTCAAAATGCTTGATACACTAGAACTGTTCCACCGATACGGATATTTGATTTCTCTCGTCTTCCATAATCCCATACCTAACTTTTTCTGGTGCATAGCAGGTATTTCGATTCTTTCAGCTTCTAACATCTTGCATATCTGGAAAGGTCCATACCCTTCAAGCGTCCATTGGAATATTCTTCTTACAACCTGTGCTGCCTCTTCATCAATAATCCAGTGATTGCTGTCCTCTGGGTCTTTCATATAACCATAAGGCGTAGAACTTGCAACGTGTTTTCCTGCTTCGCCTTTTGCCTTGAATGTTGAACGAATTTTCTTACTTGTATCTTTGGCATACCATTCGTTCATGATATTTCTGAATGGCAGGAAGTCATCTTCGCCATACAAAGTATCCGTTCCATCATTAACTGCAATCAGTCTGACTCCCTTCTGCCTAAACATTTCAACTATTTGTCCAACCTTCAGATAATCTCTGCCGAGTCGGCTCATATCTTTTACAAGTACCGTTCCAATATTTCCCTTCTCTATTTCTTCCATCATCTCCAGAAAAGCGGGTCTGTCAAATCGTGTTCCCGATATTCCATCATCAGTGAAATGTCTTGGCTTGGAAAGTCCTTGTGCTTCTGCATAATCCATCAAAAGTTTCTTCTGATTTGAGATACTATTCGATTCACCTACAAGTTCATCATCATGACTTAACCTTTCATAAAGTGCTGTGTACTTCTGTTTTCTGCTCATGCTTTCCTCACTACAAATTTAGAATCCCAATTACATGTAATTGATTGACGTTACCAATTACATGTTGCAACACCCGCTGCCAATTTATACTTGCGGTACTGGCGCACGGCAAAGTGCTCAGGCTGCCTCTTTTCCAAAGCTTCAAACATCAGATCGACCGGATTCTGGAAATCCTCATCATCCTCCCTGACCTCCGAGGCATTGATGAATTCGATCAGCGTATTGAAGTTCTGCTCTTCCTCCGGTGCTTCATAGTGGATGTATCCTATGAGCGCCGTGTAGAGGAGGGTCTCCGCTTTGACCCAGAAATCGTCCCCCGCCTTTCCCTCGCCTTTCGTGTTAGTGATCAGCGTGGTGACGAGCTTCAGGATGTCCTTCTCGGAATGGATATAGGCGAACGGGTTATAGTGCATCGACTTCCGGAAATTGATCGTGTTGAATATCTTGATGCGGTACTTATAGCGCAGGAGCGCCCTTCCGCATTCAAGCACGACCGTACCTTTCGGATCTGTTACGACGTAGGAACTGTGGCACTGGAGAAGGTTGGGTTTCAGCCAGAACCTTGTCTTTCCGGAACCGGAACCGCCGACGATGAGGACGTTCTTGTTCCTCGCGTTCGCGGGGTTCTTAGGGCGGTTGGACATCATCAGGTACTCCGTCTTCGTGAGGATGATATTGTTCCTGAATACCGGGTCCTCGAACGGGGCGATGTCCTTCTTCGTCCCCCATCTCGCTGAGCCATACTCGACATTATGCCGGAATTTCTTTGCGTCCTTCGCCTTCAGGTAGACAGCGATCCTGAGCAGGATACCGCAGATGATCCCGATCATCAGGTCGAACGGCTGAAAGCTGGGGAGTGGGACGGAGAGCGCTGCCGGGAGGGTCGTCATGAATGACAGGATCCTCTCCGGGTTATCTGCGCCTTCCGCCATTCTCCAGCCTTCGCCAAGATTCGTGCAGAAGAGACCGAAGACGATATACGGGACATGAAGGACCAGCTGCCGTTTGATCTCATTCCTGTCCACGTTCATCGATTCCTCTCCTGTTCCCTCCTGCGCACCTTCTGCGGCATGGATCTCGCGATGGAAACGAGCCTGCGCAGCTCCTTCAGGATGCTCGGCTTCTTATGATGCTGTTTCTTCATCACGGAAGCCATGTACTCCTTGAATGCCGCGGACAGGGCGTCCGCATCCCTTGCCTTGAAGAACACGAGATATCTGGGCGGCTTCCGGGCCGTATCTTTCCGGATGGCATAGTCCACTCCGTATTTCCTGGCTATGCGTTCGAACCCCTTCAGGTCCGAGTTGCTTACCTCCATACTGGATACGCCCTGATTCTGCCTGATGAGCTGTTTCACCGTCTGCTTTCCGCTGGGCGGTGCATCCCTTGCCGCCTGTTTCCTGCTCTGCGCTTTCTGTCTGTGCTTCACATAGGCGGTATACAATGCCCTGGCTGTCAGTTTTGTCACGCTGATCATCAGGTTGGTCGTCCTGCTCTCTACTTCTTCCTGCATATTTCCTCACCCCCTTTCTGCTATTGCCGGATTCATTCGATATACATCAGTCAAGCCGGATCGCGATGCACTTGTGGTCCGGTCTGTCCGAAGCGAGCGTGACTGTATTCTCTTTCAGGTACATCTGGACCGCGTAGATCTCAGCGGCTCCAAGCCCGGTCATTTCACCGTCCTCATCAAGTGCATGGACCACGCCGCATGTGTCACCTGCAAGGTAGTGATGGCCTTCGAGGGGAACGATATGTCCCCCGTGGACACTCATTGCCAGATCGAGGCCCGGGATCTCCACTACGACCACATCTCCCCCGTGCTTTTCCAGTGCGGCTTCCGTCTCTTCAGGTCCCATGATCTCCATAGGCCTGCCCGGGAAGACCCCAACGGTGATATCCGGGTACAGTGTCTCCTCCACGGCATCGAGCAGCGCCTGCGCAAAACCTTCGATGTGCTTAAGTACAGCCCTCTCCATGCCTTTCTCAGTGTCCATCATCATTCCATAACTCATTTTCAATTCCTCCTTTGGATTTTTATATTGCATAAATGACCATCTTGTCTCCGCATGACTCGTCCCTATACGCTTCGAGCGCTTCTTTGACTGCGTCATACGGGACCCGGAGGTCATCTGCTGACATGATATAATTCATGACTGCCTTGTACTCGGATATGCACGGCGAATTGTCCGCGTCTTTCCCGAGATGCGTGCGGAAACAGCACACATTTGCAAATTCCATCTCCTCCGTGAGCCACATCTCCGTGCTGACGGTCACCGTATAATTCTCCGTGATGACCATATCTGTCATCCCGCCGAGAAGGATCGCCCTCCTCGGGAAAAGATCCATGCCGCATTCCTGCATCTCCAGTTCCGACATCGGTCTGAGTACGTATTCATTCGGATGCTCCGCATAATCCCTCAGTATCCTGACTATTTCCGACAGGCTCTGGTGGAATACCATCTTCTCGTCGTTCCATTTGTCGATTGCGTCCGCGCAGTTCTCCACTGAGAATCTCTCTGTATACCACTCATGCAGCTGTGAAAGGGCTGCTTCCATTTCCAAATAATTGAACATACCGTTATCTCTCCTTATAATTCGTTTCCTCTTGTTTTCTTTTTCTGCCACTGTTCCAGCAGCTTGATGATCTGCGCCTCCATCTGTTTCGGGGTGTATGACCTCGGGAAATATTTGCGCAGGACTTCATGGCTGATCGTTACCTTGCTCAGGTCATCCTTCTTCTCCTCGTTCATGATCTCACACATGGCTTCGAGGGTGCACATCTTCGCCTGGCTCAGCTTCTTGATCCGCTGGGCCTGTGAAAGGGATGGTGTCGACTGGGCTGCATCCATGGCTTCGAGGAAGTCTTTCTGTTCATCCGGTTTCAGGTAAGAGATCTCGACTGCCGGGTTGAAGGCAATCTGTTTAGAGTCGACCATGTCGAGAAGCTCTGGCCGAAGTTCTGTAAGACGAATAAATCTCTGAATTTGTGTCCGACTTTGACCCGTTTGATCGGCAAGTACTTTATCGGATCTTAACTTCGTCCCAATTTGGGACGAAGTTAAATCTGAACGTGCTCCTTGATGCTTCATCGCATCCAACTTCATCCGATATGCCCACGCTCTCTCACTCGGCAGGATATTCTCCCTCTGCAGATTAGAATCCACCATGCAGATGATTGCCTCATCATCGTCCATCTCCCGCACGATGACCGGAACCGTTTCGATTCCTGCAAGCTCCGACGCATGCATCCGTCTGTGCCCGGAAATGACCTCATATCCACCGTCCGGATCCGGCCTTGCAATGAGCGGTGTCAGGACACCGAACTTTGCCACACTGTCCACGACCTTCTGCATCTCCTCGTCGTCAACGACACGGAAGGGATGTCCTTCGAACGCATGGAGCTCCGATATCGGTATCTGCCGTATATGCTCCAGCTTGTCCTCCTGACGGCTCTCTTCCGTAGAAAAGATGTCATCGAAACTCTTCAAGCTGACGTTTGCGCTTTTTTTCGGCATCATCCAGCACCTCCTTCGTCAGATTCCTGTAGGCCGCTGCAGCCTTGCCTCCCGGGTCATGGCTGAAGATGCTCTTCCCCTCCTTGCTGATCTCCGAAAGTCTTACAGACCGGGGTATCTCTGTACTGAACACCCTGAGCTTTTTCCCGTAGGTCTCACGGATCAGGCTGCTGATCTCCTTCGCGTCATTCGTCCTGGCCTCCACCATCGTGAGAAGTATCCCGCCGATCCTGAGCTTTGGATTGATCTGCCGCCGAACCTGGCTCACTGTCTGAAGCAGGAGCTCCAGTCCTTTCGCTGACAGATAGGAAGCCTGCACCGGGACAATAAGGTTGTCGGATGCAGCCATTGCGTTGACCGTCAGCATCCCGAGGCTGGGAGAACAGTCGATCAGGATGAAATCATATTCTTTCCGGAGCGGCTGCAGGTACTGCTTCAGCACAGTCTCCCGGCTGATCGTATTCACGAGGGACACTTCAAGGCCGGAAAGTTCGATATTTGCCGGCATCAGGTCGATGCCTTCCTCATGGTGCAGGATCCCCTCCCCCGGTTCGATCGGCTCATCGGATATGACCTTTTTCATGATGTCCGTCAATGTCACCGGCAGGTCGTCCGGTCTTGGATACCCGAGTGATATCGTAAGCGATGCCTGCGGGTCCGTATCCACGAGGAGCACCTTCTTCCCCTCCATGGCAAGGCCGATCCCAAGGTTCTCCGTCGTCACGGACTTGGCCGTCCCGCCCTTTTGGTTCACGCATGAAATAACGACCGCTTTAGAAGCCATCCATCACCGCCTCCTTTACTTTGCTTTTCACGGCATCAGCACCTCCTTCATGATTTCCTGTTTTGTCCTTCCTGCCTCTGCCCGTCTGTCTTTCCCGGGCACATGGACCGGCGTGCACATCTCAAGGATCCTGCTGTAGATCCGGGCATCCCCCAACTGCTGCGGACAGCGAAGGTCCGTGATCGTCAGGTTCGTGGTCACTATGACGGGAAGACCTGATTTGTAACGCTCATCCACGATGGAATAGACCTGTTCTTTCGCGTAATCCGTGGACCGCTCGATCCCCAGGTCGTCGATGATCAGAAGACTGAACCGGGACAGGGAGGAAATGTAGCGGAACCGTTCATCGCTGTACATGCCTCCCATCTGGTTCAGCATTTTTGAAAAATTCGTCATCAGCACCGGGACTCCCATTTCGATGAGCGCATTCGCGATACATGCCGCAGCAAATGATTTGCCGGTACCGACATCTCCCCAGAACAAAAGGCCAAGGTTCTCCGCCTTAGCCTTCCTCCAGTTCCTCACATAGTTCCTTGCCATCCGGATGACCGGTGTATCCTCCGCGTCACTGAACGTCCACTCAAGGAGATGCCTGTCCTGTATGCCTGCCGCCTTCAGACGGCCGATCTCATACAGCCTGTCACGCTCTGCCTCCATCTTCCTCTCAAGGTCTTCTTTCTCTTTGCCGCATGCGCAGAGGCACGGTACGATGCGCTCCTTTCCCAGGAATACGACCCTGCACTGGGTCGGAGTATTACAGTTCCTGCAGTAGCGCAGTCCGTCATTTCCAAGGTACTCCCCTTCAGTCAGGGGTCCCACTGCCCCGATCCTTCCGAAAAGCGTCTCCTCTACTCCGTTCATAGGCTTTCTCCTTCCCTGTATCTGTACCTCTCATGGCTGTATGACCTTCCCGGCGGCTGGCTCTGCATAGGTTTATCCGAATCCCACCGTGACCATCTCTCAATCGTGGAAAGGTGATTATCGTACCGCTTTCCTGTCGTAGCCATGTACTCTGACAGCCTCTCGATACGGCGCATGTAATCGGACGGGAATTCATGCCTCAGCCTTTCAAATTCATCATCTGTCAGGAACACGTTCCCAAATGTTCCATACCTGCGGAACTGCTGGCCGCCCTTTATCCCTCCGTCTTTTATCCCTTTAGTATTTGATCCATCAGTATTTGATTTATTAATATTTATTTCTGTCGGGTTTTCCGTAGACGGTTTTCCCGTAAGCGGTTTTTCCGTAAGCGGTTTTTCCGTAAACGGTTTTTCCGTAAACGGCTTTTCCGTAAACGGCTTTTCCGTAAACGGTTTTCCCGTAAACGGTTTTCCCGTAAACGGTTTTTCCGTAAACGGTTTTTCCGTAAGCGGTTTATCCGTAAGCGGTTTATCCTCCGGCGTTCTGCACTCGTTCAGGCTTTCAGCATGTTTACTCTCCACTGGTGTTTCCGCCGCTCCACTATTGACTGCAGACCGCTCTTCCGGAACCAGGTCAAAACCTGCATCCGGCTCGTCCTCTGTTCCCTCCATTTCCTCGCAGGCTTCCGGTCTTGCGATATCCCGGTCCGTTGCCCCATCTCCATACTGGATTGCACCGCCATCATCTTCCGCAGGTATCTGCGGTCTTTCAAAGATACTGTATTCGATCCTGCCTATTTTCCCGTTTTCAAGCCTTTCCTGATGACGTGTCAGATAGCCAGTCTTCTCCAGTTCCCTGACCGCAGCAATCACGGAATCCCTTCCTTCTTTCGTGATCTTCAAAAGCCCGTTGATACTGTAGTGCCATTCATCCGGAAGGCTGAGGAACACAGAGAGAAGTCCCTTTGCCTTCAGGCTGAGCCTCCGGTCCCTCAGATGATAGTTGCTCATGGTCGTATAGTTCGCATTGCGTTCCACACGGAAAACAGCCATTTTATTTACCGCCTTTCAATTCGTTCCTCCTGCGTCCAAGAGGCCTGTTCTTAATGCTTATCTCATAAGGGCATTCCTTGAAACGGCACCCTCTGCCGGTCCTGCCCGGATGATGGAACCGGCAGCTCCTGCATTCCCTGTACCGTCCCTCTTCACCGCTGTCATAATCTACTGCCGAGGGTCCTTCCCGCATAAGGCTCTCAAACGCCCCCAGCTCTCCGCTAGTAAAGCCCATGTTCCTCCTTTCAGGCAGGAACGGGACAAGCCCGCCCACGCCTGTTTCATTCAAGTCTCGCTTGCGAGTCTTGGCGCGGGATTCGGGTCAGCGTAAGCTGACATATTCCAAACCGAATCCCTGCGCATCCTCGCGGAGCGTTTATCTCAGTGGGGGATTCCCCACTGAGATAAAAAAAGCCTTCCATTATCGGAAGGTCTGATAATATCTGTATCTGCTTATAGTTATAATGCCGCTTCTGCGATCTTCGATTTCCTGGGCATATCCACGGAAGGGGCACCCTTAGCCTTCACTTCCGCCTTTTTCTCTGCGAGCTGTTCATGGACGCTCGGGCGCTTCTCCTTTTCAAGTTCCAGCCTTTTCTGTCTCGCGAGCGCATTCTCACGCACGCCTGTATCCTTGTCGAAGTACTGGACCTTGTCGGAAAGCATGTCCTGCGGGGATACCTCGTTCTGGTTGATCTCCTGCACCATGGTGACAAGGGCCTGCGGGCTCATGGCAACGCTCTCAGGCATGAGGAGGACCTCATGCACGGATGACGGCAGGATGAAAAAGCTCTCTCCGAGGGCGGTGGCAGCCTGCGCAAGGATATCTTCCCTCGCCATGAGCGACGCGCCAAAGGTCTTGTCCTTCATTGTCAGGCAGTAAAGATTGATCTGATTCTCATCGGGGATGACGGGAAAAGCGTTCCCGAGGAGGTTCCTTGCCTCACCGCCTGCCATCATATGTCCCATCATGTCACCAAGGTTATAGAGGCGGGGTCCGCGATGGTCCTCTGCCGCCATGGCATCTTCATTCAGCTGTTCGACCTGGATGCCCCAGCTGTTCATTAGGCCCGGAGTAACGGAGATCGTCCCGTAGGAATCGGCTGACATATCCCCGACACAGACCTGGAAGGTCTTTGCGTAATCCCCGTCTGACACGCTCACAAGCTCCTTGAGCCGCTCCCTGTTCTGTTCCGCATCGCAGAGCCTGATCTGCAGGCGGTCCTTGAGCCCGTCATAGTTGAGGAGAATGTCGATATCGATCGGCTTATCGCTGCGGTCCGCCTCGATACGGACATCGGCAATGTCTCCCACTATCTTGTCGATGGATTCCCCGGCCTGATAACGGTCGAAGAACGGCTCCAGATAGATATTCGGGATGATCTGCTCCTCCTCCCTGCGGATGGAGAGTCCCGTCAGCACGACATCGTTCGCCTTTGTCACGGTCCTCAGCTCCATTTCCGCATTGTCAAACGACGGCGGAAGGTATTCTTTTACATGTCCGACAATATAACTGTCGAATTCGTTCCTGTTCATCATACTGTGTTACCCCTTTCTGTTCCTGCGGTACCCGTTCTTTACGCCGGGCATTTTCCGTACCATGTGCTTCCTGTACGCTGAGAGAATTGCACGCTCGTCCCTGCGGGTGTGGCGCTCATAATTATCATTGAACTGCTGTTTCATTGTTATTCTCCTTTTCACAAATGCAGGAAGGACCTGATGTCCTCCCCGCATGATCTGTTCATTCAGTTATCCCGATGTCCCTCAGGCCTTCTTCTTCCTTCTGATCAGGAACGCCGCGATGACCGCAGCGGATACGCCGAGCAGGATGACAGGCAGGATGATATTGGTCGTATCGCCTGTCCTGACCGGGGCTGAACGTGTAGTCGTGCCGGGTGTCGACGGTGTTGACGGTCTTCCCGGCACTTTTGTCGGCGGGACAGGGGTCGGTGTTGGCTTTTTCCCGATCGTAACGGTCTGAGCCTCATCGTTGATATCCGCATGGCCTGCGATCATGATGCCGTCCCTGTACAGGAACTCATAGGCAACGACCGATTTCCCGGTCAGGCTGCTGCAGTCGAATTCAAATGATAGTTCAACGATACCGTCCTTCTCCTCCGGCGTGAATGTCTTTTCCGCCGTGACTTCGCTGCCGCCGATCATGAGGTTCTTTCCCGTTGACTTATCCACCAGGGTCCCGCTCACTGTGTACGATCTTCCCGGCATAAGGTTCGTGTAGTATACCGTATCCGTGAAGTTCCTCGTATTCTCGGCCTCCGCATAGTGGCTGTTTGATTCATTGTTGATGAATTCCGTACGGATACCAGGGGAATAGACCGTCTGCGCCTCATCGTCCATGTCCTCATGGGCGGCTACCTCTTTACCGTCATCATACAGGACCTCGAACGCGACAACTGTCTTCCCTGCCAGAGCCGGTCCGCTGATCCTGAAGGACAGCTCGACTGTCCCGTCCGGCCCGTCAGACGTGAATTCTGTTGTAGCCCTGACGGCTTCCCCGTCGGCCTGCACCTGCGCACCGGTCTCCTTATCCATGAGGACGCCGACGACATTGTATTTCCTTCCGGCGATAAGGTTCGAATAGGATACAGTATCGATGAGCACTGCGTCATCGACTGCCGTCGTGTAATGCGTCCCGGAACCGGAGTCCCTGAGCTCTGTCCCAATTTTCGGATAATGGATCGTCTGGTCTTCGTCACTGAGATCCGCGTGAGTGGCGATGAGCTTCTTCTCCCTGTACAGGTCCTCAAAAGCGACGACCGCCTTCCCTTCAAGTGCGGACGCATTGAAAGTGAATACTATCTCCACTTTTCCCGATGCGGTCTCCGCAGTGAACGTCTTCTCCGCTGTTACCTCTTTCCCTCCGTCAAGGACCGGTTCCCCTGTCTCTTTGTCGACGAGCCTGCCCTTTGCCGTATACTCTTTTCCAACGATCAAGCCGGAATAGGTCACTGTATCGATATGGGTGGCCTTTTCGGAAGCCTTCGCGCAGTGGCTTTCCGTATCCTTGTCGAGCAGGACAGTCCCGATCTTCGGGAAGGATACCGTCTGCTCCTCATCACTGATGTCCTCATGGACGGCTGCGGGCGTTTCCTCCCTTGTACCGTCCTCCTTCACAGAGAATGCTTTTTCAAAGACAACGACGGATTTTCCTGCAAATGCTGCCGCGTCCACCGTGAACTCCACGTCGACCGTGCCGCTCATCTCCGTGACTTCGAACTCCTTCTCCGCCGTGAGTTCTTTTCCTTCCGCATTGACAAATGCCCCGCCGGTCTCCTTGTTCATGAGTGTGCCCACAAGGACATATCTGCCCTTCGGGAGGGCTTCATACGCCACATGGTCGCAGATAGTACGGACGCCGTCCGCCTCGAACTCCTTCTCACCGGTCTCCTTGTCGGAAGCAGATGTCCTGATGGACGGCTCATAGATGGTCTGATCCTCGTCACTCAGATCCGCGTGCGCCATGATCTCGACACCGCTGATGCTGACCTTTTCAAATGCGACCATCACCGTTCCCGCCAGCTTCACGCCGGAGAACTCGAACAGCATCTCTACTTCCCCGTCCTTCTTCTCTGCCGTGAAACGTTTTGACGTGGTCACCGGCTGGCCGTTGTCATCAAGTACCGCTTCCCCGGTCTTCTTATCCATGAGCGTACCGGTCACAAGGTACTCCTTGCCGACGAGCAGGTTCTCGTATTTCAGGATATCTTTTACCCTGATATCCTCGGCAGGGAGGATGATATTGGTCTTCGTCACCTCGTCGGAGGCTTCCGTCTCCGCCTTCGGGAATACGATCGTCTGGTCCTCATCATCGATATCCGTGTGCCTGCCGACCTCTTTGCCGTCCTCGTCATACAGGTATTCGAAAAAGACGACGGTGTGGCCTTCCAGCCCTCTCGCATCGATCACGACAGGTACTTCGACCGTGCCGCTCCTGTTCCAGAAATGGACCTTGAACTTTGTCTCAAGGCTGATATCTTTCCCGTTTTTGTCCTGCACAACGGTCCCGGTCGTCCTGTCCATGAGGACGGTCTTCAGGGTATAGGTCTTACCGGAAGTCAGTCCGTCATAACTTACCTTGTCCGTGAGCTCCGTCTTTTCCTCCGCGAGTGCGATGTGGTGGCCTTCAGGCGTCTTTGCCTTATCATTGGATGCCTGTGTAGCCATCTCCACCTTCGGGATCTCATCATCGTCGACCGTTCCGCAGTCGACGACCGCCCCGTTCCGGTAGACCGTGATGTCATAGGAGACCAGTTCGTATCCTTCATTTGCAGCACACCTCAGCTCCTGCACCGTATAGGTGTCATAGGGCAGCGCGCCCTTCGCGTCATCCGGCTGTACCGTGGCATCCGTCTCCCCTGAGAACCAGATCCCGTACGTATAGCTGAGCTCAGCATCATCGACTTCGCCGTCCTTATAGGCATCATCGTTCTTATTCGTATCTTTTGTGTGCGCGGCATAGGATGAAGCAGTCCCTGCCTGGCCGTTCGGGTCTGTCACAAGGACGTGGGCCTCGCCGGTCGTCTTCGATGTGATGAGGAAGGCGACATTTGCAAGGCGTTCCTTCTTGTTCTGGCCTGCTTTCACGAGCTCCAGATCACCTCGGAACACCTGGTCCCTGAACTGTCCCTTATCGAGGTCGATGACCTCTCCATCCTTCCTGATCTCGAAATTCCTGACTGTCCCGGCGTTCTCATGGCCTTCCGGTGCTTCCGTCTCGATTGCTGCGTAGCTTCCGTACGGGAGCCAGTCGTTCTTCGATTCCCAGTAACCTTCCTTATCCGTTTTTACCGTTGCGATCGTCGCGCCTGTCTCATACAGCTTCCCGCCTACAAGGACAGGACCTTCCGACTTGTTGACGATGGCAAATGTCGTTCCGCCAAGGGATGACCCTCCCTGCGGGTCGCGCCTTTCTGTCTCAGCCTCCCATTTGCCGATCTTCACGCCTCCGCGGATGACCTGGTCGGAAGGCCCTTTGCCGGAAAGGTCTTTGATCGTCCCGGCGTCCTTTTCTGTCAGGACAAAGCTTCCGGACACTGTTCCTTCGAGCATGTATCCCGCAGGTGCCTTTGTCTCTTTCCATGAATAGGAACCAGCCGGAAGGGCATCCTTCCCTGATGCCGCCGTCCCGTCATTTCCGGTCGTAAGGGTAAGGACCACATCGCCCTTCTTGTACTCCTTTCCACCGACAGAGACAGGATTATCATTTTCCGACACGATATCGATGACGGCTCCTTCAAGAACAGCATCACCCTGGGATGCCTTCTCCTTCAGTTCAAGGTCCTGCTTGTCAAAACGGACGCCTGCCCGGAGCACCGCATCCGAAGGACCTTTTCCAGTCAGGTCTTTGACTGTTCCTGCATCTTCCGCAGTGATGGCGAACGTTCCTTCCGTGACGCTGCCTTCCGCTCCCCCGAGGCTGTAGCCTGCCGGGGCCTTGACCTCTTTCCATGAGTAACTGCCGATCGGGAGCAGGTCCGCCGATGTCTGCATCACGCCTTCCGCATCTGATACGAGCTTCACCGCGGTTCCTCCCCTGCTGACCGGCTTGCCGCCCACCACGATGTCATATTCATTCTCACTGATGACCTCGATCTCGGCACCTTTCAGCGTACCGGAGCCCTGGGCTGTGCTGCGCCCCATCTCGGCATCCCATTTTGTCATCCTGATGCCTGCCCTTACGACCTTGTCGCTCAGCTTGATCTCGGCTTCAGAGGTACTCTTGCACTCGACCGTATGGACTTCCGTATCGAGGGCATATCCCTCCGCGGCCTTCGTCTCCTTCACATAGTATGTGCCGTACAGTACCTCGAGCACGTTGGACTTCCCGTCCTTCCCCACGGTGAGGGTCCCGACTGATTTCGTGCAGCCCTGGTCGGAATAGACGGTATAGACCGTCCCGGTGACCGGCATGCCGCCCCCGTCCTCCGAGGTCTTCAGCACATGGAAAGGTGTCTTTTCCGGTGTATCCGTCACATTGACTGTCGCTGTCTTGCCGGATTCCACCTTTACTGTATGGACTGTTCCATCCTTTTTGAAGTTCTTCGGTGCGGTGATCTCTTTCACGTAATAGGTCCCGGCGCTGAGCGTGACCGTGTTGGATGTCCCATTGTCACCGGTCGTCAGCTCCTTCACTTTTTTCGTGCAGTCCTTGTCGGTATATACGCCGTATACCGCCCCTTTAAGGCTGTAACTGCTGTTGCCTGACACCGCCGCATCGGATGATTTCTTGACCAGTTTGGCCGATCCCTCATCCGGCTTTTCGGAGACACTGAGATACACGAGCTTCTGCGAATCTCCCTGAACAAGGGCATAGCACTCGCCGAGCTCGAACTTTGACGCGTTGGCTGAAGCATATGACTTCCCGGCATTATATACGTCGAGAAGTCCTGCCTGTGTCAGCCATACAGAATTGCTGACGCCTCCGGCCTCATCACCGACCGCCATCGCCCAGACGGCTCTCTGGGTAAGGCCTCTCGCCTTATCATTACCAACACCGGCTTTATTCCAGAAATAGTACTGCATGATGCCCACGCGCAGGGCGTCAGCTGATGTCACTGTGTGCCCTTCAAGTGAAGTCCCTACCAGGTTCTGTCTCGTATGCACGCCTTCGGAGAAATGCATGTCGACCTCTCCGCAGTAAATAATCACGTCCCCGCCTGAATTGCCTGATGTCTGGTAGGCATGGTTGACAAAAACTGAACCGAACGAAGTCGATGTGCAGTTGACACTTGCATCGATTGCGGCTCCCGAAGCACCGACGAGTGCTTCATCGATCAGCTCATCTTCCGGCACCTCGATCTCATCTTTCGCGAAGAGCCCTGCAATACCTCCCACGATCACGGAGAGGATGGATGGCTTATCATCTTCCTTCACCGAAGGTACCTCCTCCGTGAGCGTGGAACCGATCCCGCTCTCTGTTTCCTGCACAGGCTCCTCATCCAGGCTGAGGCTGCTGTCCGTGTCGGAAGGCACTACGCTTTCATCTGCCACAGAGGAATCATCATGATCCGGATCGTCCGTATCTTCCGGCTGTTCCTGTCCGTCCGATGCTTCCTGCAGCTCAGTTATAACTGATTCCGTTCCACTGTCAGACCCGCTGTCTGTGGGCGGGAATTCAGTATCACCGGGTCCGGTCTCATCCGTCTGGGAATCCTCTTCAGTAGAATCCTCCCCTGGCTGTTCTTCTGAAGGAGACCCTTCTTCACTGATCCCGTTCGATCCTGTCTGGACGCTCTCCGTTTCTGCAGGCGCGGGTTTTTCGCTCTCCTTTACACGGATGCTGCGGCTGATCTGATAGACCGGATGCCCGCTGACAGGCTCGATGTGATATGTCGTCCTGTAGGTATCCGCATGATCCGTGCTGAACCAGCTGCCTTCCGCATTGACCGCATCATCGAGGTAGATATTTACCTTTGACGGATCCGGGATATCAAGGTTTGAAAAATCGATACTTACGTTGAATTCCGCTCCGACTGGAACAATGTAATCGCTCGGGCGGACGATCTCGTCCGCATCCAGCTGGTCAATGACGCTCTGGAGCGGGGGATATTCAATTTCATCCGCAAAGACCGGCGTCGAAGTTCCGCAGGAAGTGAGCACCATCATGGCTGCCATCAGCCCGGAAACACATCTCTTTACATTTGGAATTTTCATTTTCTATTTTCCTCCAATAAAAAAAGGCGCATCTGTTACGTTAGATACGCCTGGTCGATACCGCTATTCATTATTCTGTTTTTCGTTCCATATATTAATTATGTAGGACTTCTTGCTCTGATCATTTTGCCTCCTTCATATAACTGCCGCCGGATTCCCATAAGCGCCCTCTGTAAGATGCCGGCTGTCTGCAGCACAGGTCATCTGTATTCCTCGAGGACGCAGGAAATCTCTGCACCAAGTACAGCCAGAATCAAAATGAATATGATCATCAAAAAGAGAACTGCAATTAAACTGATAAGATCCATCGTCTCTCCTTTCACTACGGGCCTTCCTCCCCTTGTGGGGTTCAAGCTTGAATTGTTTTAATTGTGTAAAAACAAAAAGCCTGCTTAAACAGGCCTGAAAATGCCCCTCCGTAAAGCTCTTTGAGTATAATTCGTGTTATAGTTTGTAGTATAATTTGGGTATAATTAGTTCAGAACACACCCGAAATACCCCGTATGAGGCAGGAAATGCGTTCTGATCCGTCGATTTTTGAATTAGTACCATCCGGGAATTGTCAGGAATTGTTTCCTAAAATAAGAAAATAACCAGAATTGTTCAGGAAATGAGTAACAAAAAAAGCCTAAATCTTACGATTTAGGCCTTGAACTGGGCTACAAGGATTCGAACCTTGAAATGACGGAGTCAGAGTCCAATGCTCATTTTACAAGAAGCGCATAACTACGCGGTTTTTCGAGGCTCCTTCTCATTTTTAGGTTCTAATTTGGTTCTAATCAATTCTGTCTAGTTCAGTAATTCCGCCCTGCATATTTACTGCTCGATATTATACAGATCTTCCAGTGTCAGCAGCTTCACCTTCTCCGATTCAGCAGATTCTTTTACCCATTCTGTAAAACCGCTTAAAGAGAAAAAAACATATTGAACCTCGTCATACTTTTTGTCAATCAGACCTTTTCTATCAATCAGAGCCTCATAAACTGCTTTATCTATGGGTTCATTTTTGAATTTGCATTCTCCAAGCACAGCCTGATTGTTTATATTGTCGATCCCTACAACATCTATGTCTGTCGGCTTTCGGTCATGCCCCTGCCCCCACCATTTTCCTGTGTTTGTTACAAGACAGTTTAACTCACCATCGAGCCCTTTTAGCAGTATATAATGTCTGCACATGTACTCAAAGATTTCCCCCATGTATTCATGCAGCTTTCCTTTTACATATTTATTGTAATATATCTCCCCCCTGCCCATCTCTATTGCCGCTTTTGCCATTGGGACAAACCGATACCAGAAGCGATACATACCGTCAGTGATCTCATAGCTTACTTTCTTTTTGTTTTTTTCATCTGTTATGGCATGAATTTTAGATATTACACCTACTGTCATCAAGTTTTTTAAGACATAGGAAAGCGTTGCCGTTGATTCATGCGTTTTATCTGATATTTCATTGACCTTGTTTGCTCCGTTTGAACACGCTTCGATAACGGAGTTATAGGTATTCACCGTTCGAAATTCCTGCATCAGAAGATTATGTGGTTCTTCATAGAGATAACCGGATGTCGTAAAATAGTTTTCTATCAGGTTCCTATCAAGTGTCAGTGTATCATCAAACAGTGTCAGGTATTTAGCCACACCACCCGTAACACCATATACGATTGCTTTTTCTTCCACGGAGTAGTGCGGGACAAACTTGCCAGAATCCAGGTAATCAAATGGCTTTAAGAAAATCTGATTTGTTCTTCTGCCAAAAATCGGACTCTTTTCACTCAGGACTTCCTTTTCCATGAAGCTGATTGCAGACCCACTTATTATTAAATAGACATTTCTTGTTGCCAGAATCGTGTCAATCGCAATCTGAAACCTTGACAAAAAAGAGGCATCCGTTTCTGCAATATACGGAATTTCGTCGATCGCCATAATCAGTCTTTCATTCCGGCAGGAATTGCCCACAAATTTGAAGAAATTCTCTAAATCGTTAAATTCTACTCCCGAAAGTTCCGGCACCACATCTTCAACAAATTGCCTTCCCCACTTCTTAACATTATCTTCAAGACTTGTTTTTGAAGCGACATAATATGACGCCCGCTTGCCTTTTATAAATTCCGTGATCAATCTGGATTTGCCTATTCGCCTGCGTCCATAAATGACAGTCATTTGAAAGCCCGGTTTATTATATGTATCCTGTAAAATTGCGAGTTCCTTTTCTCTGGCGATAAACATGGTTCGCACTCCTTTTTAGTTAATTTAATTTTACTAAACTATATTTTAGCATGATTTCTTGTTTAGTCAATTTCTCGTCTGGGTTTTTGACAGAAAAAACAATGTGTGAACCATGGTAAGCAAACAATCGAGGTGGAATCCCCCTACTCGCTTTTCGCGTCGCGAACTCCCGTTCTGCCGGGTTGATTAATGACCTCTGTTCCGCCCTTTCCGTCCTCTGTAATGGTAAATGTACCCAAATCAAACGTCTTGCATGCCGCAGGATTGAGTGAGCGGGAATGCAACCGCTGCTTTCGGAAGACTGTTCAGATTACACCGATTGAGTATCTGAACCAATTTCGGATCCGTATGGCGGCTCAAATGCTCGTCCATACCGACCAGAGTATTCTCTCTATTGCCGATTTCTGTGGTTTTCAATCGGCCAGCTACTTTGGCAAAGTATTTAAAAAAATAACGGGGAAAACACCGTATGAATACAATACATCCATTTAAAGCAGAACCTTCTACCGGGAGTTCCTTGCGGAACTTCCGATAAGATATACCATCGGAACCGCTTTGCGAACCCGATGGTCATAATGCGGGCGATTTTATCGCCCTTTTATCGGGAGTTCCTTGCGGAACTTCCGATAAGATATACTATCTCGCCATCCTGACTTCGACCTGTTTTCCGGAAAAGGCAATGCCATATCTTGCAATATCACTTACCCCACGCTCTTCCAGATCTCTCTGATAGTTTTTATCTTCAGTCTGCTTAAGTGCTTCTTCTGCCAAGCCCGAAAGCGCATCCTTTTCCGATACGGATACAGCCTTGAACTCCATCAGAATACGGGGCAGCGCTTTGTCTCTGGGTTCAAGCTGAAGGTCGAACCTGCCTTCGCCCGCTTCTCTATTTGATCGTATATAATACTTTGAAGAAAGGCTGGCTACAAGACCGAGCACCATTCCATGATAAAACCCTTCTGCAGCCCCATCATAATAAGAAATGCTGGTAATCATATATTTTCTGAGAGCTTCCTGCAGACGTTTTGCATCACTCAGATATACCGCTTTCTCTATCTCGGAAATGATATTTCCGGACTGCTGTGCACGAATCCAACTTAGAATTTCTGTGTTGTAAATCCTCCGTATCTCGGCGTTGGGAAGGCGGAGGGATGCAAATGTTCCGATTTCCGTCTCCTCCGACCTGCCGGAAGGTGTGAGATAGCCAGCCAACAGTAAAAAGCTAAAAATCGTGTCATTTCCATCCGTCATTCGAGGATACACAACTTCCATATCCAGTGCTGCATGTATCGGTTCACCCTGCATGACCTTAGCCAGATCATCCGCAATCTCCGGTGTGAGTCCTGTCAGAATCTCCCGGATGATATCATTATCACTGGTGTTAGCCCAGTATGGCTTGGCCTGCCCTCCGGAAGCAAAATAATTAGTAACAGACCAGGGATTATAAATCTCAGTACTTCCGAAACGGTATCCATCATACCAGAAGCGAATCTCGTTCATTGCTTCCGATCTATGGTAGTAGGAAGCCATTACCCGAACCTCATCTTCGGTAAAACCAAAGTATTCGCTGTATTTTTCATCAAGTACCGTATTGACCATTGGATTGTTCAGACCGCTGAACAAATCTTCTTTTGAAACGCGCATGATCCCCGTCAGAACACCGAAAGCCAGATCTGTATTATCCTTCAGACCTCCGGACAGAAAGTTTCTCATAAAAGAAATGACTTCTTTGTAGAATCCTTTGGAGTACCCCTGCTGAATCGGTGTATCATATTCATCGATCAGAATCACTACTTTTGACCTGTGATGAGCAGAAAGCATACGGGTAAGGTTCAGCAGAGAACGCTGAAGCTCTACTGTGCTGAGCGTTCCCTTCTCCATTCTGTCCATATAGTTCTTTGCATCCGCATCAAGCACTGAACTTTCATACAACTCCGGATGTCGTTTAAATTCATCCTTCACGACTAGCCGAATAGCTTCCAGAGACTCTTCCCATGAATTGTATTTAACATCCTTGAATGTCAGCATAATGACAGGGTAACGCCCCTGCATAGAATGATATTTCTCACCACACTGCCAGATTTTCTTATCGATGAAATACTTTGCTGTATTTTCCTCTGTTTTTTCGAAGAAGGTCTTGATTGTATTGATAGCCAGTGTCTTGCCAAAGCGGCGTGGGCGCGTAAACAGTGTGACCATATTGTGGTCATCAATCAAATCTCTGATTAGAAGAGTCTTATCCACGTAATAGCATTCGCTGGATATCTCGATATAAGAAGTGTTGCCAATGGCAACCGGAAGAAGCTCCCGAACATCATCCGCAGCCTCTTCAGGCAGAGGTATCCCGGCATCTTTCATATACTGTTTCACTGACTCTACCGGAATCCTCCAGTTTCTGCCGGACCTGGATGCTCCGGGAAGTTTCCCTTCTCCACAAAGCCCAACTACTCTGCGGCTGGTCAGCTGAAGAAGCCTTGCGGCTTCTGTTGTTCCTATATATTCAGTCATATTTCCCATGACGCTTACCTCCTGTCGGAAATATTATAGCAAATATCGGAAATCCAGTCAAACCGTTCGGAAATCTCGAAGAAATCCTGCATTTTATTTCCAGTTGCTTCCGAAACATTATGTCCTCATGAAGAACCGGCACAAAGGTGTTAGGACAAAACAAAAAAGGCCCAAACCTTTCGGTTTAGACCTTAGCTGGGCTACAAGGATTCGAATCTTGAAATGACGGAATCAGCGTAAAGTGCTCATTTTACAAAAAGCGCATAACTACGCGGTTTTTCGAGGTTCCTTCTCATTTTCTGGTTCTAATTTGGTTATAATCACTTCCGTCTATTTCAGTAATTCCGTCCTGCCTGTTTAGATGAAGGGAGTATTAGAGGATTAATGAGCTTTCTTCCGGGAAGCAGAATCCGGGAAGCCCGCGATACCCCTTGGATAGAGGTGCAGGACGTTCGCATCTGGTCGTCAAACGGTACGTCTGCTTGCTTTCGCCGCTTTGCCGGATCCCATGCAGAATCTCCTGACAATGCAGTCCGAGAGCCGCATCTGCGCGCGGTCTTCTGCCGAGCCGCAGGGACCACGCAAGGTCAGCCGCTCCGACACCTCGGGAATCGTGATCAAATCCGTGAGCGGGCAATACAGGCGCAGGAGCGAAAGAACCCGGGCGAAAGATCTGGATATCGCCACTGAAGTTAGCCGCAAGAGGCAGCGACAATACACCCTGTGTACCATAGACATGGAAGGAGGACGGTCCCTCCAGGATGCTGTTGCCGTTGATATGGATTACAGAAACGGCTCCGCTCTCAAATACGATGCTCGCAGACGCAAAGTCCTCGTTCGTATAGATATAGCTTTGACCGAATTCAGGATGCCGGAGATCGCCGTGTATCCGTTCAGGGCGCTGTGTCAGCATCAAGCCGCTGACCTCCCTGGCCGGGCCGAGCAGGGCAACAAGCTGTGTTACCAGGTAAATACCAAAATCGAAGCCCGGACCACCGCCCGGCTGGGCAGCAAAGCGGATACGGTCGGCAGTCACGCCATAGTTCTGGCTCACGCTGACGACAGCAGAGGTCACGTCGCCGATGATGCCGCCATCCAGATATTCTCGCGCGCACTGCCATGCTGAGCCGAGAAAATGATCCGGCTCACTGCCGAAAAGGAGATTCTTTTTCCGCGCAAGGGAAACCAGCTCCTTTGTCTGTTCAAAATCCGTCGTGATCGTTTTCTCCGTCCAGACATGCTTACCTGCTTCAAATGCACGTTTGATCGTCTCATAATGCTCACCCGGCGGCGTCAAATTGACAATCAACTCAATTTCCGGGTCGGCAAGAATCTCCTCCAGCGTTGACGCGTGGATTCCATACTGATTCGCTTTCTTCTCGGCACTGATCCGGCCGCGGGAGCAGCAACTCACAAGATCCAGAATCTCAAAACGCTCGGTAAAGTTCTTGAAGAAAATGTCACTGATGGCTCCGCAGCCGACGATTGCCGTTTTTACAGCCGAAATCTGCCGCATACTCATACCTCCCGAATTTATACCTCAAGGTTCAGCCAGCGGACCTCTCTTTCTGTCAGCTTGAAATCCGCCGCCTTGAGATTCTGACTGAAGAAACTCGGGACCTGGCCGCCTTGAATCGGAATTACCTTCAGATCCTGATTGAAGAGCCAGGCCATGGCAATCGTCGCCACTGAGACCCCGCGCTCTTTAGCAAGCTGTTCGGCCCTGGCAAGACGTTCAAAGTTCTCGTCCGCCCAGTATCCCTTCTTCGTCGGTTCGGAGAGAAACGCTGCTGCCGCTTCGCGATCGTCACTTTTGAATTCGCCGGAGATAAAACCGCCGGACATAGATGAATAGGCAAATACCGGAATCTGCTGCTCTGTCAGCCATTTGCGATCCTCTGCATGCTCCGGCCCGG
Organism: Lachnospiraceae bacterium; assembly: GCA_045221675.1. Taxonomy (GTDB): domain Bacteria; phylum Bacillota; class Clostridia; order Lachnospirales; family Lachnospiraceae; genus Chordicoccus. The sequence continues at coordinate 28,032 of JBGUWZ010000050.1, forward strand.
TAATGGACACACCGCCGCCCCAACAGTCCTCGATCTGATGAGCAAGGGAATAGTGCGGGCTGACAGCACGAAAACCATCCATTCCATTTTCTGCGGCAAATGCGTTGGCTTCGCGGAAGCGTTCCATCGACCAGTTGGATGCTCCATATATACCGATTTTCCCCTCCTTCTGCAGCTTATCCAGCACAGGGATGATTTCGCTCACGGGAACCGCCGGGTCGTCACGGTGCAGCATGTAAATATCGATATACTCACGATGAAGCTTGGCAAGAGAGTCGTAAAAATCACTAAGAAGATCAAAGGGCGTCACACGCTTCCGATAAAAATTCGGGTGACAGCCTTTAGTAAGGATGACAGCATCTTCCACACGGCCGCGATCAAGCAAATATGCGCCCAACACACGCTCTCCATATCCGGCTGCGCAGTCAAAAGCGTGCAGCCCCATCTCCCAGATCTGATCAATTGCGGCGAACTGCTCCTCACGTGTCAGATTTGTTGGAATCCATGGACTCATCTCATCAGTGAATAAGCCCGAGGAAGTGCCGACCAGAATTGGAGGAAGCTCTTTATTAAGTCCGTTAATCTTCATTATTCAATTCCTATCCTTTCTTCTAAGGCGGGACTGTCGCATTATCACCTAATGCGATAGCCCCGTAAAGTTTCTTGTGTATTCGAATTATGCCTGCTCACCGGCGCGGCGCTCGGCCAACTCTGCGGTGATTTTGGCCATCATAGGCTCGTCCAGCTTATACTTGAAGATGATAGGCAATACGGCGATGACCAAAATGACAGCAGGAGCAAGATTCACGAGAGCGTTGATACCGGTAACAGTGGCCGGAGCCTGCGCCTGATTAGCGACATAGCCCATAGCCAACAGCAGAGGAACCGCGACCGCACCGGTGATTGCCTGTGAGAGCTTCACACCGAAGGACATGATGGAGAAGGCAAGACCGTCATCACGGATCCCGTATTTCCAGTCTCCGTATTCGACCGCGTCGCAGGTGAAGGAGTAGGAGATACTGCCGGAAGCACCAAGGAAGCCTACAACAGCTGAAAGGGCAATGATAACGGCGTTGTTCGGGGTCCTGGACAGAAGGAAAAGGATAGCCAGAACAACAGCAGTCATAATATTTGCCCAGATATAGACTCTGACTTTACCAAACTTCTTTGTTAACCAGGGCAGGGGCATATTGCCGACCATCTGCGCGAAGCTCATGATTGAGAAAACGGGAGAAATCAGTGTGTAAGAGCCGACAACGTAGATTACATAGTAGCTAAGTACACCGTAGCGGCCGATTATGCCGACACAAGCGATAAAGGTGGAGATTACGGAGTAGACCAGCTGATCATTTTTGACCATCAGCTTGAGGGACTCGACAATTGGTTTCTTTTCCTTCTTCTGCACAGCAGCGGGCTCCTCCACAGAGACTTCGCGGCACTTAAATGCAGCAATCCAGATCATAGGAATGGTGACGAGACCTACAAATAGCGTGCCCATAAAGTAGCCATGACCGTCGGCGACTTTGGCACCGTCCGCACCGATAGAAGAGCTGAAATAAAGGATAATCGGCATGAGAACAGCGGCGATGATGACCTGACCGATCTGGTTCGCGATCTGCGCGATGGCAATCAAGTTCATCTTGGCCTGAGAGTCATTGGTGATACGGTTAACAAGGCCGTTGATTGCGACCTGCACGACGGTGTAGGCCATGCCGGCGCCGATGTAGCAGATACCGCAGACGATGGCTTTAGTCGCGCCCTGGAGCGGGAATGCCGTGAAGGTCAGCAGATTGAAGATTGCGAGGAACGGAGGACCAATCATCAGCCATGGGCGGAATTTGCCCCAACGGGTGCGGGTGCGGTCTTCGATCATACCCATCATCGGATCATTTATGGCATCCCAGATACGGGCGACGAGCATGATGGTGGAAATGGCTGCCGCCGACAGGGTCACTACATCTGTGTAGAAAAGCATCAGATAGTTGTTGATCATATAGAAACTTACATTCCCGCCAGAGCTGCCGATCGCGTACGCGATGGTCGATGCAAGAGGCAGTTTTGCATTTTCAGCGGGTTTATTGTTTTCGCTCATGTTTCTTTTCTCCTTTCATTTTTGAAGCGGATCACTCCGCTGTTTTTTCCTTTTTGTTCTTTGACGCAGTTCACTCCTCGGTCATACCGTTATTTCCGCCGATTTCGAGCAGCAGCCCGGCTTCTTCCTGAAGATCGACGTAAGCCACAATGGGAATACCGTTTGGGAATTTGGTCTCGAGCTTCGGCGGCCTGCCAGAGACGCGCCTTGCCATTTCAACGACGTCGGCGTACTTCTCGTCAGTCTTAAGAATCACATGATGAATGCCGGGACCTTTTTCATTAAGAAAATCCATATAGATGGAAGGGCCGGTCGGCTCGATCAACTCGATTTCATAGGTGCCGGAACGATAAGTCGCTGTTTTCATGGGCAGGCCGGGGCCAATTTCACCGTTGATGAGCTTGTCTTCAAAGAACGCGCCATCCCCCATTTCAAAAGGGCCATAGCCCAGCTCTTCGGTGTAGATTTTTAAAGCCTCATCCATGTTTCTAACTACCACGCCGAGATGAAAGATTTCATTGAATTTCATTGCGGTCTCCTCTCAGTACAATTTGATTTCCACTTTGCCGAACATGCCGGTGGGCTCGAGGATAGTACGCTCCTTACCGAAGATGCCCGGCTTGGTGTTGGCATCGCGCAGAGCGGTGGTCGCCACGCGAACCGCGATTTCATTTTCACCGAGTTGCAGTGCAGGCGTGATATCCTGCTCGTAAGGAGGTGTGTACACCAGCGGGAATGCCTTGCCATTCACTGCCAGCTCCATACACTCAAAGAGATATTGCGCGGAGAAGACAGCGTATGTCGGTAATGTTTCCAGCGTGATCTTTGCGGTATATAAGAGCTCACCGGAAAAATCGCGGCGAATGTTGGATACGGGCTGCAGCACGAAGTTCTCTATTGTCTCGCTCTCACCGCTGATGGGATTAAGCGTCAGGTCGAAGCGCTCCAGTACAAGACTGCCGGTCTGCGCGCCGCAGGCGGACTTCACAGTGGTTGTAGTTTCAGGATCGCTCACGAGCACGACAGACTGATACGGCGCAATGGTCAGCGCAGGATTGTCAAACAGCTCCGTGCGATCGAACATAGCATCATAGCGGCCATAGCAGCCGGTCAGGCGGACTGTCAGATTCAGAGTTTCCGCAGACGAAACATTCATCAGCATGAATATGTCCTTGCCGTCCTTGCGGTAATGATACGTATGCAGCGCCGGTGTTGCGCCCTCGATGGTGATGCTGTCAGTGATTCCCATGCCGCGCAGTGTTTCGGCAAGCTCATCCAATGCAACCGTGCTGCGACCATCTGCTGCGGCTTGAAGCAGCGCATCGCCGTCGGCCGACATCTCAGCAATGCCCTCAGGGAAGCGATCCACGAACAGCACGGGCAGCTCGGGATGGGCGGCAATGAAGCGGGCAGCGTCTGCGGGGATAAACTCGCAGGCCGGGACAATCAGCGCACCCATCCGGCGACCGTTCACCACAAGCATGTTATTATCTACTGCGGCTCCCTCTGCCAACACATCAGCGGGGATTACCATGAAGTCGAGCTGGTGGCTCAACAGTTCTTTACCGATCACGGGACCGCGCATGGTCTTGCCGCTCCAGTCGGCCTCAGCCTCGAAGAGGAGACCTACCTGCGGCACGCTTTGTCCGTCGGAGAATATATTGCAAAGTCGATCCACATATTTCATCAATTCACAGAACCATGGGAACTGTGGGTTTTTGCCGCGCGCATAGAAGTGAGGCGGGCAGTCGTTGTCAGGATACTCAGCCATGGAGAAGGCGTGTGGGACGAAGTAGTTCACGCCCTGACTGATCCAGTAGTCGGCCAGCCACTTCATGTCGCGCACGCCGAGCCGCCAGCCGTAAGCGCCGAAATTCTCGCACATCAGTCTGCCGCGCTTCTTCGGATCAATAGCGGCAGCGGAAGCGCCAAGCTTGCCCAGATAGTAATGGTAAAAGGTCGGCTCGATATCCGAAAAACCGGTGTGGCGAGAGGCTACGTCGTTGGCGGGCATGAGCTGGTAGCCGATATTATCGATGCCGGCCATGTCCTGACCTTCCATTGCCCGGAAGTAGTGACCAACGCCTGCACCGAGGCGCATATAGCCGCAGTTGTCTTCGACAATGTGACCAATGTACTGCACCTTGTGGGCACGGCACCAGTCACCGAGCTGGGCAGTGAAGTTTTTGCCGTATAGTCTGCTCACTGCGTTCATATATGCCACGCGGAGTCCGCGGTGGGACTTGTCGTCGTGATCGGCAAACAGCAGGGCCAGGTCGCGGTAGAGATTTTCACCGTAGCTCCCCAACAGCATGTTCTCCAGTTCCTGTCCCCAGGGCAATGGCATGCGCAGGCCGATGAAGCAGTTTTCATCATATCCCTCACAGTTGTAGAAGCCCGGCTCATCGGAGAAGAAGCCGGCAATCACGCTGCCGAAGAGGTCACCGTAACGCTCATAGTGCTTCTCATACACTTCATCTATCAGCAGGCGTACGGAATCGGCCTCGATGTAGTTAATGTACTCCGGCTTGTAGTTGAAGGATGTGGTAACAAAGTTGACATGTATACGCCAGACGCCTTCGGGAATGTCGGCCGTTAGATACCCTGCCTGTACTTTGTCGGTGAGATCAATTGCCTCGCCCACCTCACAATCATCGTGCGCCATGCGGCAGGCTGTCACGGACACAAGGCGCGTCTCGTCGAGCAGTGGCTTATAATCAGGCTTGCCGAAGTCCATCCAGGTGAATTGTTTCGTGGTCAAAAGATCCAAATCCACCTGAGCTGCGGGCATAGGGCCTACCACGTCCACAAACTGGCTCACGAGGAAACGGCGCGCCTTCTCAGGATGCTTAGCCAGACCATTGTTGGCCATACCTGTAGGAAAATGTGCATCGTCGAGTATCCAGATGGTCATGCCTCTCTTTTTGGCCTCGTCAATAACGATGTCCACATCATGCCACCACTTCTCCCCTGCGTAATCCGGGTGAGGACGAGCCTCCAGACAGACCGATCGGATGCCTGACTTGTAAATTTTTGCCAACTCTGAGCGGATTATCTGCTCATCTTCGCCGCGCATCCAGAGGAAAGGTAAAATATGATTTTCGTTCATAATGCCCTCCTTTTAGTTTTGACTCATACAGTTTTTGCTTTTCTGTACAAACTATACCTAAAACCGGCTCGGCAGACTTGTAAGAAATGCGATATGCTATCGGTAAATTTTTGACATGAAATATCAGCCATGGTATGATACATACAAGCTATACAAAGAAAGAGGTATATGAAACTGGAAGCAATAAAAAAACGCCCTCTCAACGAGGACGAGCTATTATTAAAACAGGCATTTCTATCCGGTCCCGCAAGGTTGTGGGATAAGCCAATGAGCTATGCTGCCTATGAGGAGTACGCAAAAGAGGGTCTGATCGTACAGACGGCGATTTCACATTTTTACCGGGATAAGTCTGTCGATGGTCGGGGAGTTACGGTCGCGGAAACCAGAAGCCCCGGTCAGGTACACGTCTCCATTCATCAAAGATACAGCTATCCGGTGCTGCACAATCATGATTATGTAGAGATCGTCTATATCGCGTCCGGGAGCTGTGTCAATATGTTTGACAGCACCTCATTTCCTATGAACGCGGGTAATGTCTGTATTCTCGCGCCGAACTCTCATCATGCAATTTCCTGTACCAATGACGAAAGCTGTATCCTCAACATGATGATCAACCGCCGTTTTTTTGACAAACGCTTTCTGAACCTGCTGCGCGGCGGAAAGCTGCTGGCGGAATATCTTGAGGACATCCTGTTTGAGCGGGACACCAGCCCCTATGTCCTGTTTACGACCGGAGAAGACCCTTGTCTTTCGGGCCTCGCGCAGGCGATGATTACTGAAATCGAGAGCAGGAAATATGCCTATGAGTATTCTCTCTCCCTGCTGATCGGTCAGTTTCTTCTGCAGATCGTCAGAGAATACGAAACGTCAGCCATTGTTCCGGGCCGCTGCGGCAATACACAAAATGATCTGATCATTGGCATTCTGAGCTATTTGAGCGTCCATTACAATCACATCAGTCTGACAGAGACCGCGCAGTACTTCGGATATTCACCGGCTTATCTCAGTCGTGTGATCCGGGAACAGACAGGAAAAACCTTCAATTCCATTATCGCTCAGAAGCAGGTGGAACAGGCGCTGCTTCTCATGAACGCGGGCAACCTGAATCTGACCGAGATCGCTCAGGAGATTGGCTGTTTCGATACCAGTCATTTCAACAAGAAATTCAGGGCAGTGTATGGAATCTCACCAAAGGCATACATTGAGCAATTAAGGAAGACTTAATTTCTGATTCGTTTTGCGCAACGCGCAGGATGGGTCGGCCAAAGCCGCCCATCCTGCAACATCACTTATCCCACGGAGCTCTCCATCAACGCATCATACTCAGCGGCCCTCTTCTCCATTTCTTCGGTCGCAGACGGAAGCTCTTCATCCTTACGGCAGATTACAATAATGCCATCCTCACCGGCACTGTCCAGCTCCACCTGCCCATAGTCTCCACTGATCACTCCCCAGAATTCCGGAGGCGTCATTTTAACATCCTGGGTTGCTTTGCTATAGCCCATTCTGAGGATATAACTCTGACCACCCGTTTCAGACGGGTCATTTGGTGACTCAACGATCGAGATTGCATGTTCCAGGCCGTTAAATTCCAGATATATCCTGCCGTCCGCCAGCCGGAACGCATCGTATACCAACTCGTCCGCGCTCATCCAGATGGTACGCTTCTGATCCCATTTGTAAACCTCCATGCCACAAGCCGCCGCTGCCACTAACAGCACCGTCACCAGAACTATCGATGCAATTCGCCTTAGCCACAGGTTCCTGACCAATGTCTTCCACGCCCGTGCGGCATCCTTCTTTGATGCGTTCGGCACAGAAAGTTCCTTTTTGATCTCCTCCAGCTCCTTTTTGCACGCCTCGCACTCTGTGAGATGCTCTTCGACCATCTCCCGGCTTTTTTGGCTGCATACTCCATCATGATACAGCGGCAAAAGATCCCGAACCACTTCGCAGTTATGCTTCATTTTTTCTCATCCTCCTTCACACTTTCAGTCAGTCTCGTCTTCGCCCGGTGATATGTGACTCGCGCCCAGCTCTCAGTTTTTCCGAACAGCTTTGCGATCTGGGCATATTCGAGTTCGCCGAATACGCGCAGCATAAAAACCTCCTTGTACGGCTCGTTCAGTTCGTGCAGATGCGCATATATGGACATCGCTTCCTCCTGATCAAGCAGCGCATTTTCCACATCCTGCCCACTATCCATCTCCGGCAGTGCGTGATTTTTGTCCTTCTGCTTTCTGTAATGGGAGTAATAGGCATTCTTAGCTATTTGGCAGAGCCATACATCTACCCGGCAGCGACCATCGAACTTGCCGAGCGAACGCATGGCGCGGAAAAACGTTTCCTGTGCCAGCTCCTCTGCCAGCGGGTCGTTGCGGCACAAGCGTATGAGAAATCTATATACTGTATCGAAATGCTCCCGGTAGATCTGCTCAAATTCCGTCACATCATCACCTCCTTTCATCCATATGACGCGTACCGCGATCTTTTGTTACAAATAAAACCAATAAAATTTTCACACTTTGATTCCGGTGTCCATCGGATCGAGTAGGAGGAAATTTCTCTGACTAAGAGAAATTTCCGACCTCTCACACCACCGTGCGTACCGTTCGGCACACGGCGGTTCAATCAACTTAACAAGAGACACGCCTTTCGGCGTAGTAGTCTACCATGGAGACTAGTCCGAATTGGGTTAGTCTCTCTTTTGTAACTGCTATATTCATGGCTCCACGCTGACATACAAAGGCAATTCTTTCCCCACTATACGCTGTTGCCCATGCATACTTGCGACTGATTCCCAGTTTAATCAGGTTCATGGCTCTGTTCTTCGGGGTTTTCCAGTGTTTCCAAATGCACATCCGCAGACGAAACCTGATGCTACTGTCCAATCGCAGACACAACTTAGTCATGCTTCCGATTTTGAAGTATTTAATCCATCCACGGATGAGCTGGTTGAGTTTATATACTTTATAGGAGTTACTGACTCCCCAGCTTCTGCATGTCAGTTTCTTCATCTGTGCCTTGAACTTTGCCACTGCTTTCGGGTGCGGTCTGGCT
>JBGUWZ010000051.1:0-16579 GCA_045221675.1 Lachnospiraceae bacterium
TGATCTGTTCTGGATAATATTTACTTTTCAAGGTTCATCCGACCGGTGAATCTTAGTCGGTAGGCTCAAGATTCCGAGAGCCTATGAATCAAACAAGCCAAATGTGATTCCCATGAGCAGCCCCATGCAGATGCCAAGCTCACCTTACCTTTTCACAGCCAGACAATATCCAACACCCGCAGGTACCCTCATACAGTGCTCCTCGTTACTGCGGTTATAATCCTGAAAGAAATTATGTGAAATTCCGGATGGTATTGGGTTCGCTTTTTCTTAAGTTCCTTTATGCTCTCTAAATCTCAGACTCGTTCGAAAAGGATTCCTTATATACCGGCAGAACTCGTTTCCAAAAGATCCACCCATTTATAATGAACAACACGGCAAAAAAGCTTCTGGCTATCCATTCAGGACAAAGAAGGCTGATTCCATTCATATCGCCGCCCCCAAAGAAACCGCACAGTATACTTAAATACAGCGGATCAAGCAACATAAGGGTAATGGTTATGTAGTACATGACTGCCCGAAGAAGCTTGCTTTTTTGGCGGCTTATTCTTCCCACCAGTACTGCAAGCACAATTCCTGCAAATAAGGTAGCTGCCGCTCCTGCGACGCAGAAAAGTGCCATCTGCCCATCGGCCATCCTTTCTGCATAAACATCAATCTGCATGCCGATTCCCATAAAGCGAATCTGCTTAAATACCCCTAACAGGACAGCGCAAAGCAAGTGGGCCCCTTCATGAACAAGATAATAAGCCACCGCTGCCGCCAGAATCCCTATATACTGACGCGCTCGTTTCATATCTGAAAACCTACCTTTTGATTTCATGGTCTGCTTTCCTCCCAATCCCGACTTTGCAAAGCCAGGGCTGCTATTCTCTCTCTGTTCTGATGAAATGGCCTTCCTGAATTGCGGCGAACGTTGCCACCGCACAGACGACAATCGCAGAGTATTTCAGTGGAACAGTAGGGATCGTCAGCGGCATTAGAAACAGCAGCGCCCCTGTCGCTTTGTTCATAACCGAATGAACAGCCACAAGCTTCTTTTGTACGACAAATCCGGAAATGATATTCACAACCTTTATAAAGGCAATGAATCCGATCCAACCATACAACCATGCGGGAATACTCAGGACCGGAAGCAATTTGATCAGGCATACAGCCACAAACACAAAGTCCGCAATTGTATCCAGCCTTGCCCCAAGCTCACTGGCGGTATCCGTTTTTCTTGCCATAAATCCGTCAAGCATATCAGACAACCCGGCCGCTATGTAAAACACATAAAAGACGGGGGAGAATACCGGACAGAAAAGCAGAACAATACTTGCAGCCATTCTGAAAAATGTTATTGTGTTTACCATGTCTCCTTCATTAAACAGTACTGCCATGACCTTGCCGATCTTTTGCAGAACTATTATTGTTTGCCTCATATTATCTCAGTTTTCATTCTTTTTCATATTAGCGCTTAATTCGATTCCATGTACTCCGTCAGCGATTTGACTTCGCAGCCCTTATCTACGTAATATGCGATCATCTCGGGCATTTTCTTCAGATTGTAGCTTGTCACGCAATCGGAAATGACATGTACCGTATAGCCGGCCTTTGTCATATTGAAGCACGTGGATTTCACGCAGGCTGTGGCATCCGCGCCGGTAATATAAAACTCGTCGATGCCGTTTTCCCTGATGTACTCCGAAAAATCTCCGCTGGTCAGCGCATTGGCTTTTGTCTTAACAAAGATATGGGTCGACACAACCTTCAGCTCCGGAACAAGTTCCGAGCCTTTTGTGTCAGGTTTGAATGTCCGCGTACCAGGCGACAGATTGTTATGTTTGATATAAATGACCGTCATTCCCAGCTCCACAGCCCAGTCGATAGCGGAGTTGATGCTGTCGATGATATCCCTGTAATGCTTCGTAATGTCGTTCTGAATATCGATTACGACAAGTGCTTTTTTACTCATTACAGCAGCGCCTCCTTTATTTCGCCTCATATTTCATCGGTGTAAACCGGATGCCATTCACTGTCTTTTCTTCATCGGTCGTTACAAATCCAATCGCCTTATAGAAGGGGAGACCATACGGTGAGGAATTGAGGGTGAGAGTCTCGCCCGGATAATCTTCAAGCAGATACTGAAACATTCGCGTGCCGATCCCGCGCCGGTGATATCTACCGTCCACAAAGAAAAAGCAGATATGTTTTTTGTCCTGTCTGATGGCAATCTCACCGACCAGCTTTTCTCCATCAAAAGCACCGTAATAATGCAACCCGGAAAGATACCCTTCATCGTGAAGACACTTTCGGAACTCCTCTGTTCCCTCCGCAGAGTAATCCGGAGATTCATATTCCGAGAACACGACCCACGCCAGATCCAATGCAGCCTGTCTTTCATCTTCGGTCAACCTGCGGATTGCAAATGCTATCTCTTTTTCTATCATAAATTCTACTTTCATCGAATTCTCCTTAGCGTCCTATCGTTCGTTAGCCCTGTGTCGGAAAGATAACCGGTCAGCCGTTTCCGATCTGACCGGTTATCTTAAATCCACGTTCAAACGGATCTATTTCCGATAGATGTCAAAAAACTGCATGACATGTTTCCTGACCAGTTCCATTACCTCATCTTCTCGCTCCGGTTCCCGGTCGCACAGGTTGATCCAGACGGTGATCGGAGAAGAGAACTGCGCGGCCATAATCTCAGGATCATCATCCTTCAAAATACTCTCACGGATCAGGAATCTCATCATGCCCATAAAATAGTTCAGGACATCTTCATAGTTCTGCTTCGTCTGAAGCTCTGCCAGTTCTGCATTGCGGAACTGCTCGATCATGAGCAACTTCCTGCCCTTGCTGATGTGCGGGTCATGCAGGATGTAGCGCATCTGTCCCTGTATGAGTTTCGCCACATCTTCTGCAGTCATGCCGGTCTTATCTTTTGTGAATTCCGGATCGTCCCAGTCTGCACGTACAAAAATCGAATGATCAGCATATCCTTTCAGAACGGTTTCGACGACAGTATTCAGAATATCCTGTTTATTGGCAAAGTGGCTGTAAAGAGATGCTTTACGGATACCTACCGCATCGGCGAGCTGCGAGATACTGGTTGCTTCGTATCCGTTGATAGCGAACAGATCCAGAGCTGCCTCCAGTATTTCTTCCCGTGTGTTGCTCTTTTCCATGCTCATCGCCCTCTTTCCAAAAAGTAGTAATGATGAATTACATTGCTCATTATACCTAACGTTCGTTCGTTAGTCAACGGTCGGATTCTCCTTATTCGAAAAATCCTATGAAGCGAGGCCGATACATCATTAACATGCATCGACCTCATTTGCCACATTAACACTACAGTTCTCCGTCGCAGCCCATCAGCCGCGTCTGTGATAAGATTCGTGCAAAAAATACATTATCAAATCATCCGAAAGTGTTTAAAGGCGTCAATGATTGCATCTCATTTGTGTTGTTCTGTGATATAATACACATGGCATAAATCCCCCTTGGTTATTAGTTTCCGGACAATTCCATTATACCCAACGGATTGGACCTATGCCTTTTTATTGGCTGAAATATAGAGTTATCGAGGTTCAGCACACCTTATTGGTATGGGAAGTTTGAGTAAATAAATAATAGGCGGTAATTTTATACATGAAGTTGTTATTTATCATGGAAACTATCCGGGCCAGAGGCGCAGAACGAGTCGCTGCCGTTCTGGCAAATCAATTAGCTGCAATGTCGCATGATGTTTATCTTGTCTGTACCGGTTTCGTCCGGGGAGATGAATTTCCTCTCAACGATAATATTCACATTGACTTTATACCAGAAGCTACAGGTACGAGGCCATATCTGACATATGTTCGTGTACGCTATATACGAAAAAAGCTAAAAGAAATCGAACCAGACTGCATCCTTTCTCTCGCAACGGCCCGTACTCTTTCTTTTATAACCGCGGCATGTATCGGATCATCCGTCCCACTGATTTTTTCTGAAAGAAATGATCCCGTTCATGATCCAAAGACAAAAATTGAACGCTTTCTGAGGTTAATATGCTTTCATGCTTGTGATCGGGTTGTATTCCAAACAGAAGATGCTAAAAATTACTTTCCTTCTTCCATAAGAAAAAAGGGAACAATTATCCCTAATCCGATAAAAGAAGAACTCCCCCCTATATGGAATCAGAAGAGAAAGCCCTATATCGTCAATTTCTGTAAACTGGTTCCCCAAAAAAACCTATTCCTTCTGCTTCGTGCATTCTACAAGATATCTTCCGAGTTTCCAGAAATGAGACTGGTCTTATATGGTGACGGTGAATTAAAACAATCTTTGGAACAGGAAGCAGATAAGTTATGCATCTCATCACGAGTGGATATTCATCCGGCTACTTTAAAAGTCCATGAACTAATTAAGGATTGTACAATGTATGTATCATCTTCGGATTATGAAGGACAATCAAATTCTATGCTGGAAGCTATGGCAATCGGTCTGCCCTGTATCTGTACAGATTGTCCCAGCGGCGGTGCAAGGGCCGTCATAAATCCAGGTATTAATGGGCTTCTTGTTCCGGTTGGGAATACAGATAAACTGGCAGATGCAATGCGATATATGCTGCTGTATCCCGAAGAAGCCCGCAGGATGGGGATTAATGCATCCAAGATAAGGGATAAAAGGCGTCCGGAATTAATCGCCCAGGAATGGAATCATTTAATCCTTGAACTGACATCTTAGTCTTCGATTTCCACGATTGGACGGTCATAAATGACCCGTATGACCTCTGCTTCATCTTCGGCGACCATCAACTCACCGTCAACCAATTTGTAGCCGTATGGAGCAAATCCGCCGTTCCAGCGGCCTTCTCTGGCCTTCTGCTCACGGCCTGCCATCGTCTGGGTCCGAATATTCTCACGCTCGATCTCCGCAACAGCAGACAGCACAGAAATCATCAGCTTTCCGGTCCTGGATGTCCTGCAGCATTCGCCGGAACTCTATTCGTCCCTGAATGTTCTTCCCGGAAAAGCCTTCATCGGAGTACTCCCCGGCAATCGTATAGTCCTGATACTCGGCATACTTCCGTAGCTAATCCTTCTGTGCGTCCAGACTGTAGCCGTCGACCTGGAGCGCCGTGGATACACGGGTGTAGATATAACATTTTTTTATCTTTTTGATCATTTTCACTCCGTATCAGATTTACCACCCGGCAGGAGCGGTAGATTCTCTATGCTGATCTGGGTAAGCGTCTGCATCTGTTTGAGAGCCAGAGCTCTTAAGAGCACCAGATTCATACCGATGATATTTTAATTATTTTCTGCTGTTAATTTTATCTGCCGAATTTAGTTGAAATTATTATGAGAATGATGTATACTCCGGTCAAGGAGGTGATGACTGTGATCGTACTTGATGCAAATCAGAAATACTACACGACCAGTGAACTGAAAGACATGGGTTATTCCTACTACAAAATTGGCCAGATGGAAGAAAACGGTCAGCTGCACCGCATCAACAGGACCACATACGAGAATCTCTCCTATAAAGGTGATGAGAATGATTTCATCAACGCTGCTGCGTATGTTCCGGACGGTGTAATCTGCCTGATGAGCGCCGCCCGATATTATGAACTCACGAATTTCCTTCCCGATGTGATCGATGTTGCGATCGACCGGAAGAAAAAAGTCAGTACGCTTCCTGACTGGCCACAGATCAAGCTGTTCTATTTTGACCCTTCCCGTATGAATACCGGTGTCACGGAAATCACGGAAGCCGGCGATTCATTCCGTATCTTTGACATTGAAAAGACCGTCGTAGATATCATTTACTACCGCAATAAGATCGGCATTGAGGAAACATCAGAGGTGCTGCGCAACTACCTGAAGAGGAAGGATCGGCAGATCGACCGGCTCTATACCTATGCCAAAATGCTGAGGTGCGAAGCTATTGTAAGAACTTATCTGGAGGTGCTTGTTTCATGAATGCAGATTCCGTAAAGGCCAGACTGAAGAATTTCGCCGTCAGTTCCGGCTGCACGTTCCAGGAAGCTCTCGTCTATTACGGACTTGAGCGGACGATCTACCGGATCTCAGTATCTCCGTACGCCAGCCATTTTGTTCTGAAAGGCGGCATCTTTCTGTATGCTATCTTCGACAGGAAGTATGAGCGAGCCACGACAGATGTTGATCTGCTGGCCAGACGTATCTCAAACAGCGCTGAGGAAACGAAAGCCGTCTTCCGCAATATCTTTGCTCTGGATACTGACGATGCTCTTGTTTTCGACCTTGAGTCCATAACAGCAGAAGAACATCACAGAATTCAAAGAATATCATGGACTACATATCTCAGCAGTCGGCTACCTGGATCGGACAAGGATACCGATTGGGATTGATATCGGCTTTGGTGATGTGATTTATCCTGACGCTGTGGAGATGGAATTCCCCGTGATCCTGGATATGGAAGCACCCAAAGTGAACGCATACTCTTTGGAATCTTCCATTGCTGAGAAACTGGAAGCTATTGTCAAAAACGGTTTCCTGAACAGCCGTTATAAGGACTTCTACGATATTTATGTCCTCTCAGAGAAGTATCCCTTCGACTATGAAGAACTGAACAACGCTGTCATGGAAACATTCACAAACCGGAAAACTCCCATCACAATGGATACGGCAGCATTCAGCAATGAGTTTCTGAGTGATTCGATGCATCAGACCAGATGGAAATCGTTCCTAAAAAAGAAAAAAGCTCTGATTTCGGTCTCAATGAACGATGCACTGACCCGGATCAAGGCATTTGTAAAGCCCCTTCTGACTCAAACTAATGCACCAATTACTAAATGGGATCCGAACGAAGGATGCTGGAAATAAACAAATCGAAGTATGTAAGGGTTCACGTTATGAGCAATAAAGACATTGTAAAATACTTCTATGAAGTGGTCGTTTCGGAAAATCTTCTGAATGAGCTTCCTCAATATATTTAGAAGACTGCTATCAGATGGCTGGTGAAAGCGCCACCACCGGGAAGAGACCATGAACCGGATCAAGGAGCTGCAGGGCTTCATCACCAAGCAAAAATTCAACATTTCAGAATTCGATGAAACTCTGGTCAAAAAGCTCATCGAGAAGATCACCGTCTTTGCCGAGCACTTCACCGTGGAATTCAAGTCCGGGATAACAATCGAAATCGAAGCATAAAAAGGCTCCTCGCCGCCTCCGCATATGCCGGTAGTGAGGAGCCTTGATCTTATCATTCCATCGATAATGTGATCGTTATGTTTCCGTTTGAAAGCAGGTCTGTTAACTCAGACTCTGTCAATTCTGTGATCCGTCCCAGCCGCGTATAAGACCAATTGTTGGAGCCATAGAATATAACGATATTGCTCCCTGAGTAGAGAACGGTGTCTCCGGCACTTGTGGTGGTCTGTCTATCATTGCGCGGGAGCTTTTCCCCGATCGCGCCGACTTGTTCAAAGCCGCCATACATGGACATCCGGATGGTAAGCGGCTGACCGAAACACAGTTCTCTCAGTG
The DNA here is from genome assembly GCA_045221675.1 of Lachnospiraceae bacterium. GTDB lineage: Bacteria > Bacillota > Clostridia > Lachnospirales > Lachnospiraceae > Chordicoccus. The sequence continues at coordinate 7,497 of JBGUWZ010000051.1, forward strand.
CCTGCACGGATTCATTGTCTTCCCATTCCACCTGCACAGAAGTTTCACCGATCTTCATTTGAAGCATTTGTTCCTGTTCCTCCTTCACTGCCTCGGCAGTTTCCGCCGGACCATCATTCTCTGCCGTCACAGCAGAATCTGCGGTTTCGTCTTTGGAAACCGGTATTTCCTGATCGGATTCGACACCTGATGTTTCTGTCGGATGAGCACCCGGTTGTTCTGCAGGTTCTGATCCGCAAGCGGGCATACACATGAGCAGACATAAGAGCATCAGGAAAATGATTGATCTTTTCATGGCGCAGTTCTCTCTTCTCTATATGGTTCCTCCAGGCTCAATTCAAACACCGTTTCCTTCGGCAAAGTCTGGATCAGCCGGTTATCCGTTTCATCCAAATGAGCGATGATCATCTGCCGATAGGAAGCAGACTGCTCCTCACCACCATAGAGAATCGCGAACCATCCGCCGTAGGCATTGATGTCTCCGTTCTTCCACCCGTCCTGCAGCTCAGCCTCGTCAATGACGCCGTCTTCCAGTTCACAGCAGTAATCCACGCCGGAATCTTCGCCGGTCACGGTCATGGGAAGGCGATTCATAAAATCCCGCGCCGCAAAACTGCCGTTCATTTTCGCCCTGGCCGTCACATCGCCGGAGCGGATCACGAGGCGTGGTACATTGTGGTCGTCAGGATCTGTTAAAGCAGCACTGGCTTCACGGATACGCTTAAGCAGCTCATCGGTCTTGTTTTCGTCACCTGCTGCCGTAAAGATACCCATGTCTTCCAAATGAAGATATTCGAGGAATGAGTTGCGGTAGGTGAAAATCGCTCCATCATATACTCCATGGTCGCCGGAGGAAAGGAACAGCATCACTTTTTTCAACTTCTTCGGATACCCTTGCGCATAAATTCGATTGATGGCGCACTGAAGCTGACCGGAGAGACCGTGATAGTAGATCGGCGAGGCCAGCACAATCATTTCAGCCTCATCGAGGACAGGATAGATTTTCTGCATATCGTCCTTCTGTACGCACTGCCGGAACGCCTTTGTGTGACAGTATTCACAGGCAAGACAGCCCTTGATGTTCATACGGCAGACATCGAAAACCGTGACCTCGTGACCTGCACGTTCAGCGCCCTCAGTGAAGGCGCTGATCATGGCTTTCGTATTTCCGAACGGTCTTGGACTGCCGTTTAATACGATTATTTTCATTTCGGATCCTCTTTAAAATCATTATTCGACAAATCTTCACCGTTTGAGGCAATGACCTTCTGATACCAGTAGAATGAGTCCTTGCGAATGCGCCGCAAATCCCCTCTGCCGTCATCCTGTTTGTTTACGTAAATCATGCCGTAGCGCTTCGCCATCTCACCGGTGGAGGCAGAGATCAGATCGATACAGCCCCAGGGCGTGTAGCCGATCAGGTCAACACCGTCCTCTTCCACAGCCAGCTTCATTTGCTCGATATGGTGACGCAGGTAGTCGATTCGGTAATCATCATGAATGGAGCCATCCGTTTCCAACTGATGCGTCATCGGCCTTATTTTCATCTTTAAGGATCAGACGAAGACGTGTCATACAATGGGTCGACGCCGCCCACATTGCGGATGATCTCATCCGTCACTTTTACATAGTCCATTGCCATGATTTTTCTCCTTTCGGTTTCGTGATTATATCAGCTTTTTCTTTATTCTTTTCTTTTTCATTCAGGGGGCTTATTACAGGTTATCATGAAAGAAATCGCGCAGTCTGGCAAACGGAATCTTCTCCTTGTTGTAATACATATCCACGTGGTCAGCATCCGGCACGATGAGCAGTTCTTTGGGCTCCTGTGCCTGCTTATAGACATCCTCGGAGAAATAGCAGGAATGGGCATTCTCACCTGCAATCATCAGGATCGGGCGGGGAGAAACACGCTCCACAAACTGCATCAGCGGGAAGTTGATGAAGCTCTGCACCGTGGACTGTGTCCATGCGCCGATGGCTCTCTCGTGCTTTGCCATGCCGAAGTAATAGTCGACGAATCTCTTTACAAACGGCGGAAGCTGGGACATATCGGGCTGCGCGAGAACGACTTCATTATTCTCGTTCACTGTCATTTCGTGAGGTCCGTAGCCGTACTCTCCGTTGTCCACATCGTTCCAGCGGTTCTTGCTGACATACTCACGGACGGCATCCTTCTGGGCCTCCGTGTAGCTGTCCATCATGCCCTTGCCGATGCTGCGGGACAAATCATACATGGAGGTCGTGGCGACCGCCTTGATGCGGGTATCAATGGAAGCAGCGGAAATTGCCATGCCTGCCAGACCGCAGATGCCCATCAGACCGATCTTCTCACGGTCGACGTAAGGCAGAGAGCCGAGATAATCAACTGCTGCAAGGTAATCCTCGGTGTTGATGTCCGTAGATGCCGCATTGCGCACAGCGCCGCCACTCTCGCCCGTGAAGGACTGGTCGAACGCCATCGCCACAAAGCCCATCTTCGCAAACTCCTGCGCATACAGGCCTGACGCCATCTCCTTAACGCCGCCAAATGGCCCTGCGACTGCGATTGCCTGATTCTTCTTATTCTCACAGTCAGCGGGAAGATAGAGATGACCGGCAAGCTCGATTCCGAAACGGTTGGTAAAACGTACTTCTTTCATCGTGATGTCATCATAGATTTCAAAAACTCTGGTATCTGCCATGGTTGTATCCTCCTAAAAGTTTAATGTTTTAAGTCAAGCCTTTTCTCGGCTTCTGATTTCATTTATATTTTACAGTGGATTCTATTGATTCTGAAGTCTCGGTTGCTTATAATGTTATAAGTTAAAACTTACAACAGATAGGAGGCTGTTATAGCCATGTATAATCCTGCCCTTGATACTTTTGTAAGAGCCGCAGAACTCGGCTCCTTCTCAAAAGTAGCGGAAGAATCATATATTTCTCCAAGTGCTGTCATTCAGCAGATCAACCACCTTGAAGCGGAGCTGAATGTGCGTCTGTTTAACCGCAGCAAAAAAGGCGTCACACTGACGCCTGCCGGAGAATACCTTTTTCTTGAAAGCAAAGCCTTAATACAGAGATGCAGCGATATCCGTTCGCATCTGCTTGTCTATTCCGACCATGCAGCAGGTAGTGTATTTTTTGGAACGAACGAATTTCATGCTCCTCGGCTGATTTACGACTATTGGCCGGGATTTGCCGCCGGAAACAGCAGCAGCACTTTGTCATCCTACTCTTTCAGTGAAAGCGGCTCAGATATCCGCCCGGATACCGATTTGATCGAAGGTGTGTTCTTTTCTGAACCAATCTGGCAGGAAGGATTTGCATTTCATCAGGTATCCGAAGTCAGGCTTGCGCTGCTCGTTCCGGAGAATTCGCCTCTTTCAAAGCACAGCATTATTACAGAAGTCGACCTCACAGGTCACACTGTTATTTCAATCAAGCGAGGGGTCTCCGATGCCTGTGATCGGATGTGTGATGACATTAAAAAATCGGGGATCAACGTGGAAGAAGTAGAGATTTACTCAACTTCTGTCCTGATTGACTGCATGGAGAACGATAAGCCGGTTATTATACCTGATTGCTGGAGCAGCATACATCCGCACAGCAAGACGGTGTCTTTCATCCGGGAGTATAAATGTCCGTACGGATTTTTCTTATCAAAAACGGCGTCGAATGCCGCAAAGATGTTTGTCCGATATATAGAACAATAGCATTTACAAGGCTCCCCGCCGCCGATGATGGCAGTGTGGGAGCCTTGATGTGTCATAGAAAATATTTATAAGTCCTCGCTTCTCGCTACGTTGTAAAGCGTGACCCCTTCCGGTCTGAAATTCATTTGCACTTCCCAGAACTCAACACCCGCATCAGACGCTTCTTTGAAGGTTTGCGATACTTCTTCATAATGTGTTGACCTGAGACGTTCTTTCTTCTCTGTAATACGATACTGAAACACCTGCAGGAAAACAGCCTTCTCATGATCCTTGAGTGATCCAGCAAGCTCTTTAAGGTGCTTCACCATCCTGTCGGTTGACGAGAACGGCTTTGGCGGCAGCGTCTTGATGTCCTTCCCATATTTTACATTGATCGTTGTCAGCGGCGTCTTTACTTCGAGATAGGTATCTCCAACTTTGAAATCCAGCTTGGATATTCCCAGATTCACCTCTCGCTGAATACTGTCATAACCTGAGACGATCTCGTCCAAAGCGTGTTCGTTGAAAAAGTACTCCACCAGCCTGTTGGAAAGGATCTGATTGATGCCCACCCAGTTATCATCATCGGATAGAAGCACTGCCTCGATATCGTATTTCAGCTTGCGCTTTGGATCGTCATGGTAGGACAAAAGGCACGGCAGATTCTTGTTTTCTACATCACCGATGCGGTTTGTCGTCGGGATGTGAGCGATCAGTTCTTCTCCATCTATATATACCAAAGCCGTAAACTGGCTTTTTCTTTTCAGCATCGTTCCTCGAATCAGCGGTTTCTCAAATACATATGTGCTCATTTCTTCACCACGATGGTCAGCATGACCAGATCTTCCTCTCCTGTATTAATGATAGAGTGTTCTGATCCTTTCGGGCAGATGTGCATCACGCCCGGTCTTAGTTCTTCTTCTGCACCATCGCAGATCGCTTTGCCTGTTCCGCTGATAATATAATTCATGTCATCGCCGGACTCTTGCTTATGGGTACCGATACTTCCTCCGGGATGGATCGCTGTCGGAATGATTCGATAGGAATCGTAATTATACATACGGGCGCTCATCGTACCGGTGCCGTTGTTCATGCCCGGGAAGGTCATGGAATCTATATCATTGAAATTGATGCGCATATCTGATCATCCTATCCTTTAGTTTTTACCCCTCCACCGATGATGGCAGTGTGGGAGCCTTAGCAGTCACTTCCATTGTTCTCAGTAATCCAGCAGCCGTCCGTAGTCGTTCCATTCTCCAAACATCCGTCCCTGTTTTGTCTCTGCGATCAGGTGTTCAAGCGCCTGCCGATACACTGTCGGATTGCGTTTCTGGTAGAAAACCACATTATAAGCCCGGATTCTTTGATAAAGCGATGGAAACGATCTGAATTTCGACCAGCACCGCGCCGCCTTCATTGCTGCTTCTATATCCGGATCGACCTTAAAACTTCTTGGTCCCATCGGCGGCAAAACAGCTCTGCCCGCATCGGTCATCAACCCAAGCTTTTCCAGACGGCGGACACGCTCCTTGTTCAGCTCTGTCCACGGGCTGTTCTTTTTCCTTGGCGTAAAACGCTGCATGCGCTTCCCGTCGATCAGCTTATGTATGCTGTCGATCCAACCGAAGCAAAGCGCTTCTTCCACAGCGTCAAGATAGTAAAACTTGTCGTCATCGACAGGCCTTCCGCGTTTCAGCTCGACCCAGCATTCATTCTCGCTGTCGGCATGGAGTTTAAGCCATTCGCGGAAATCCTTTCGATTGTCGATCTGCAATATATTTTTCTCCATCTGTTACTCCGCCCCTGTTGCCTTGATCGCGCCCAGACAGTGGATCCTCACGACGCGGTTCTCGTCGCTCTCCGATATCTGCCGCAGCCGCTCCAGATACGGCCTAACGAACTCCGGTCTGCGCTTGCCGAGGACGCGGAAAATCTCCGGCGCTTCCATCCTGACCTTGTCATCTTCATCGTACAGGAGTTTCTCGAATACTGGCATATGATTCGCATAGACGTCCGGCGTGTTCGTGGCGATGTTTTCGGACGCCCAGATCAACGCCAGCCGGACCTTCGACTCTTCGTCGCAGGCGAAGCGGAACAGGCCCGCCCAGTACGGCTCAATTATGCCATAGTCTCCCCGCCCGATCCTGCCGAGGGCGTTCAAAACCCGCTCCCGCAGAAGCGGCTCCGGGCTGTTAAGGAAGGCGGCGATGGCCGGAACTGCGTCCTGCACGGACTGAGGATACATGAGGCCCATCTCGCCGAGCAGCCAGAGTGCCTTGGCCTGTATCTTTACGGAGTCATGGGTGAGGAGAGACGAAACATAGGAAATGCTCTCTTTCCACCTGCCCTTGTCCTTTGTCAAAGCTCCGAGCTCTTTATAAAGTTCTGCTTCGGTCATATCACTGGCCTCTCAAAACTGGAATTTGTTAATCCAAAATTTCTCTTATCGAATCATCAAAGTTTTCTGTAATCAGAGTAATCTGTTCTCCATTCGATTGGTACCCTTCTATGATCTGGTGATTATCTTGTTTCAGTTGTTCAGCTGTACAATCAGAATCATCAAGCCTTGTTTCGATATCAGAACCATGTGATTTTATCTCTTCAAAATGCGAATCTATATATTCATCTGACATAGCAAGACAAATGAATCTTATAGACTGAAGGTACCGCTCATCAAAGCTTTTTTCCAATCAAAAGGAATATAACAACCCTCAACAATAAGATTCTGCTCATTCTCAATAGCAGTCTTTATGATCTCTCGAACGATTGGCCAAAGATAATCGGTAAGTTCATCATCATCTTCTGGTGTGAGAACAGTATTGCCGCTGCGAATAAGGCCCATCTTCAAATGGTCAATGGAATAATAAGGATATTTGATTTTCTCAAGCATCCGTTGTGCCAGAACCGTTTTCCCGACATGGGATGCTCCTGTTATTATGATTACCATCTTTACCTCGTCAAATCCTGAGTTGTCGCGCTGACATCCAAACCACAGCCACAACCCGCTGTTATCCAAATCACTAACTCAACCCTACCGCAAAAACATCCAAAACGGCCACTCAACCCTATGACATCTAAATGGCCTACTCAACCCTCCCGCCGGAGCGGTTGATATGTTCTGACAGAGCGATTTTTGCGGTTAAATCCGCGCTTCGCCGTTGACGATCCGATGCCCGAAAAGCCCGGAAATACGGCGCTTTTGATGGCCTTATGTATCTTTCCTTGACATCAATACTACCGTTTCGACGTGTGAGTCGCTGTCCAAACCATTTCCGATCGGCATGCTCATATCGCTGTCAATGATCGGAAGCCGAAAGGTGATCGACTTAAGCCATTGTCCGCTGGGCTGCCGCTCTTCGTAGATCAGGACCTCTTCAATGAGAGTTTCCATCAGCTTCCGCTGCTCGTCCTCATTCATCAGCTTATAGAACTTGTCGAAGTAGATCAGAATTTTGTAGATGTTATCTCCGGTGACCTTTTCAGACTCGATGGACTGCTTCTTTGCCCTAGCCTCTATGAGGCTCTGCTCCTGGTCATCGATCTTATCGTACATCCGGTACAAACGGTCATCCAGATCGACCTTGCGGCGGTTATAATGACGTTCATCCGGATCCAGCTGTTCGATCTCTTCCAGGGTCTTCCGCTTCATGGCGTAGGACTGCTTCAGCTGTTGCTCCAGCGCCTTGATCTCCCGATCGATGGCCGTGGTGTCCACCTTCATATTGATCTTTTCCTGCATGAGCGAGGCAAAGCGCGGATTCGAGACCAGTTTCGTGATGATCTCGATCACGGAAGCATCCAAAACCTCTTCCTGGATCTGCTTTTTATAATCACATTTATGACCACGAGTCATGGTCCTGTGCTTGCAGCCGTAATAGTAAAAATCCTTATACTTTGATCCGTCTTTCCGGTGCTTGATACTTTTATTACCGTACATCCCTGCGCCGCATACAGGGCATTTTACAAGGCCTGACAAGAGGTGTGTCTTCGTATCCTTCGCCTTGTTCGCATGCTCGTATTTCTTTGCCTGGGCGATCATTTTGACCTGGGCCTGGTTCCACAACTCTTCCGAGACGATGCCTTCATGCAGGCCATCCACTACCAGGTAATCATCCTGCTCGACCAGCTTGTATTCGTTGCGGGTGCCATGCACCTTTTCCGTTTTACGGCGGCCATAAGCGATCTTTCCGCAGTACACCGGGTTCTTGATGATACGGCGAATATGTGCGGAATCAAACAGCGGATTCTTTCCATTATGACGGGCAATCTTATGGATCCCGTGATTTTCCAGATACTTGGCAAGACCATTGGCGCCGATATCCGTGGAGACCCACTGTTCAAAAATGGTGCGGATCGCCGGAGCTTCCTCCTCATTGATCTCCAGTACACCATCCTTCAGGCTGTATCCATACGGCGGAAAACCACCGTTCCACTTGCCGTCCCTGGCTTTCTGAATCCGGCCCTCCATGGTTTGGACACGAATATTCTCACGCTCGATCTCTGCGACTGCTGACAGAACGGAGATCATCAACTTCCCGGCATCCTTTGAAGAGTCGATGCCATCTTCCACGCAGATTAGATTCACACCGAAATCCTGCATGGTCTGCAGCGTGGACAGGACATCTGCGGCATTCCTCCCGAAGCGCGACAATTTGAAAACCAGTACAAAGGAGACATCATCCTTGCCGGTCTTAATGTCTTCCATCATGCGGTTAAACTCGTCGCGGCCTTCTATGGACTTTCCGGACTTGCCGGCATCCTCATACTCCCCCGCAACCTCATAGTCATTGAATTCCGCAAAGGCACGCATGCGGGTCCGCTGGGCATCCAGGGAATAGCCATCAATCTGCATTGCGGTCGATACGCGGGTATAAATATAGACCTTGATTTTCTTATTTTCCATCAACGGCTCCTTAAAAGTTTGGACATACTTTCCACGTGCATCTTACCATATATATGTCCATTTTTCAAAATAAAAGAAGGCCGACTCCATGGAAATATCCACAGAATCGGCCTGATTGTTATGCAGCCTGTCTCGCCTCTGCACTGAGCCGCATATATCTTCGATACACTTCTTCGATGGCTTTCAGTCTGCTTTGCTGTCTGGGATCCGGCAGTGCGTCCAGATCCATCTGCCCGGCATATTTCTCTATCATATTGGCGAGGAAATCCGCCAGGCCACTCCATACATCAGTCTCGTACATCCGCATCCCTCCCTTTCGTTTTGTTTCCTTCATTCCGGTCATCATGAGCATAGGCCTCCAATACTTCCGGCGGGATTCGCTCCAGAAGGGCCGCCGCGGCGTCATAATCACGGCGAAGCTGCAGATCTGCCATTCTCTTTAAAACGCTCTCCTGGCGGCTTTCCTTCAGTTCTGCCGTAAGGGTTTCGTTTGCCAGTTCAAGCGC
>JBGUWZ010000052.1:0-3524 GCA_045221675.1 Lachnospiraceae bacterium
TTCCCCTAACCCTGCAGGGATGTTTAATGCGCCGGCGCAGCGAGCGGGACGAGTGGAGTATCCCGCCGTGCCTGTACGTCCGGTACAGGCGCCGCATTCTTTGCGGCTCCCGGACATATTTGCCGGTAACGTAGTCAAAATAGGACTTAGGCTAGTCAAACGGGCTTACAGGGAAGAAAACATCTTCGTCTCTGCAAGCCCCATCCATTCAGGATGAATGGGTGGGGTAATTGACCGCAGCTCCTCCCTTCTCTTCTTCTTTCACATAACTCCTCCTTTTGCGACTGTGGAGCCATTAATGTGACACCTGTCTTCTGTCTTCACAAGTGACATATCGGAATACCATTTTTATAAAAACCTCTGGCCTGGTTTTTCGGATGAGTATCTTTTCACCGATATGTCATATTTATCTATATAATATATGCATATGCATATATTATATAGCATTATCTCTATTATGGCAAGTCCCGCAACAAGAGTCGTCTGCCAAGCGACCACGTGCAAGAATAACCGTGCTATGATAATGACGTAAACGAAAGGAATACTGCTTGAAGAAAGGGGTTGATATAAAATGACAGCAAATACAAATATCTGGTTAAGCGGGATCATGGGGGTTGTTGTCGGTGACGCGCTTGGCTGCCCGGTGCAGTTTGAATCACGGAAGGAAGTCGCAAAGCACCCGGTGACCGGGATGCGCGGATATGGCACCTTCAACCTGCCGGAAGGTTCCTGGACGGACGACAGCAGCCTGACACTCGCCCTTTTGGAGAGCGTCAGGCGCCTCGGCCGGATCGATCTTGACGATATCATGGGAAATTTCATGAAGTGGCTCTATGATGGTGAGTTCACGCCCTACGGCTATTCCTATGATGTCGGGCGCGGCACAATGCTGGCGATCGGCAGATACAAGAAGAACAGGAAAGCAAAGAAATGCGGCGGGGATGAGGAGTGGAACAACGGGAACGGAAGCCTCATGCGTATCATGCCTGCCTGCATCTACTGCAGCGAGATGTTTCACCATTGGAATTTTACTGAGCGCGATGCTATCCAGGCGGTCCATTCCGTCGGCGGGCTGACGCACGCCCATATCCGGTCCAACATCGCCTGCGGATTGTATTTTTTCATGGCTGACGAGGTGCTAAACGCGGAGGGGTCCCTGCGTGAGAGGCTGCAGGCGGGACTTACGCGGGGGTTCGCGTTCTATGAGTCCTTCCTGGCTGACAAGGACAACCTGCGCTATTACGACAGGCTGCAGGACCTTGAGTCCTTCGCCTCCCTTCCTGCGGACCGGATCAAGAGCAGCGGATACGTCGTGGACGCACTGGAGGCGGCGGTCTGGTCGCTGATCACGACGGACAGCTTTGAACAGGCGCTCCTTAAGGCCGTGAACCTCGGGGATGATACAGATACGGTCGGCGCGATTGCCGGCGGGCTTGCAGGGCTCTACTACGGATATGACCGGATCCCCGCAGACTGGCTGGAGGCGATCAAGAAAAGGGAGTGGATCGAGGAGCTATGCAATATGGCGTAATAAGGAATAATTGAGTCTACAACAATATATCCCGGCAGAAAACCACAATTCTGCCGGGATGTTTATTAATGTTTATTAAAGATAATCAAGTCAGCGGCTCTGTTCTCCGCCCGAATAATGAATACCTTTATGCCCCCATGTCTCCGTATCAACCACTGTAAACGCCCAGTTTCCAAACCGCTCACCGTTACTGTATGTAGAGAAAGTATCGCAGGAAATGAGGTTGCCAATTCTTTCGATCGACCTGACCGGTGTATGTCCCACTACCTGCAGAAGCTTTCGCGGCTTGTACATCTTTTCGTGGGAATACTGCGGCCTCAGCCAGATCGGTGACATGTCCTGCCACATGATCCAGCGCTCAAAACCGTTAACGGTCTCCAAAACGGCGTCGACATCGTTATATTGCTTTGACGGCACATACTTCCTTACAAAAGCGTCAGCCAGTCCGCCGTGGGAAAACAGCACATTGTCGGCCCGCTGCAGGTAAGCCATCTGCCCTTCATCCGGAAGAGCTTTCCTTAGCTCTTCCAGTTTCTCGCACACTACCCGCGGCGCGATTGGAGAATAGCCGGATTCCTTGCACTGCCAGGGGTAGCTGAGATCGTGGTTGCCATAGCACCACAATGTGTCCGGGAATTCCTTGGCGAACCGGATAGCCGCATCGTATGTCTGGACGTACAGATAAATTTCATATTGCTTGCCCCAGTCATCCGCGATATCCATGAGGCAGACTGCGCGGTCTGCCTCACCTTTTTTCAACAACTGCGCCGCCTGATCGAACATGAACGGCTTCAGATGGACATCCGGTATCACAAGTATTTTCACGTTATCAGCTCCTTATAACTACGATCCTGTCTTTACAAACAAAGAGGAGCCCCCTCGTCACAGCGATGAACCCCTGCTCTATCAAGACCGCATAAGTTCGAATCACTACTCATCATCCTTCTGCATGCTCATAAACCGATGAAATTCCGCTTCAAGTTGATCCCTATCTGGCAGGTACAATTGGTAGCGGCTCACAAAGACCTGATTGGTTATATTCTAGAGAGCATAGTGCATCACCAATTTGTCCTGATATGCTCCCATAACTATACCGATGGGCTCAGTATCTCCTTCTGTGTTCATTTCTTCCCTGTAATAATTCAGGTAAAAATTCATCTGCCCGATGTCTTCGTGCTGAACCTCGCCGCGTTTTAAATCAATAAGGACAAAGCATTTCAGGCTCCGGTGGTAAAACACCAGATCAACTTTATACGTTCTTCCACCAATAACAACCTTCTGTTGCCTTCCGACGTAAGTGAAGCCTTTACCCAATTCAAGAAAAAACAGGCTCAGATTGTTAACCAACGCCTCTTCCAGATCCCCCTCATCATAGACCGGGAGCTGAGGTAGCCCTGTAAACTCGAAAACATATGGCTCTTTTAGTATGTCTTCCGGTCTTTCAACGATCTGCCCTTCTCTGGCAAGCCGCATGACCTCCTGCTTGTCCGTACTGAGTGCTAGCCGATGGAAAAGCATGCTCTTCATCTGCCGTTTGAGCTCCCGGACGCCCCAACGCTTATTTTCCGCTTCTTTCTTATAAAAGGCCCGTTCTAACGGGTCATCAATCTTCAAAAGCTCTATGTAATGGCTCTAGCTCAAAAAGTCAGACAGTGTCTGACTTTTTGGGTATGTTAAATACAATCGACGCATATAGACTACGTTGCTATGGCTGAATCCTTTTCCGTACCGGTCAGTAAGGTCACGGGAAAGACGGTTCAGAACAACGAATCCATATTCCGCCTTCTCGTTCCCATGCTGTTCGTATTCGACAATCTGACGGCCGATTTCCCAGTATGTCCGCACCATCAAAGAATTAACGGCATTGACAACACTCTTCCTGCCCTTTTCCTGCGTGTCTCCCATATGCTGAAGCAGTGCGTCGTATTCAGGATTATTGGCCGCTAGGACCAGTTTGTTTTCTTCCATGCCATACCTCTGTTACGGGTCTGTT
>JBGUWZ010000053.1:0-72301 GCA_045221675.1 Lachnospiraceae bacterium
AAAAAAAGAAAGAGGGGCTGACGCCCCTTGAATAAACATACAGAAGTTCCTTGTGAACAACGACTGAAGAAACAAGCGCGGGTCCCTGCAGACTCATGTTTAAAAACACGAGAATGCGCCGGTTACTCTTCAACGCCATGCAGAAAAGCGAAAATATACTCGGAATCCGCCGGAAGCTTTACTATCAGATTCTTCAGGAATTCACCATCTTTTGATTTGACTCTGATATATTTTATGTCCCAACCGCTAAGCCCGGTCTTACTCAGCCAATCCTTCCACAATGTTCCACCTGTAGTTGTTGAGAACTCAAGGATTCCATAATCAGGATCAAATGTCGCCGTTACTCCATCTCCGACCGTATATGTTTTGGCACCAACTATCTCTTCGGAAGTTGAATCGTCTTCCTGTATGTTATGCTCTTCAGGCAGGTCCACAGACTCTGCCGTATCTTCCTGTTCCTCAAAATAAGGTGCGTCCAGACCTGTACTATCTACTGCCTCCGCAGATTCTTCCGCTATTTCAGGCTGAGCTTCGCTCTCAATCGATGGTTCGATCGTTTCCGCATCTATTTCCTCATAACTCCCGATGCTGTCCTCGTTGGCAGAGTCAGCCGCATATGCAGACACCCCGGGCAACGTGATGAGCATTGCTGCAGCACAAAAGGCTGCCATCAGTTTTCTCCATGTGTTCTTCATCGTTTTTCCTCCTGTCATAAATCGTGTTGTTTATGAAACACATTACATAAACAGTACATTAACTGACATATCACTTTCATTATACCGTATTTATCAGTAAATACGCATAATAAATAGAAAATATTCAAGTCTCGCTCGCGAGACTTGGCGCGGGATTCGGGTCAGCGATAGCTGACATAATACCAAACCGAATCCCTGCGGTCTCCGCTTCGCTACGGTCGGCGCAAAGCGAACGTCCACTGGACGTTCTGCGCCCTCGCGGAGCGTTTATCTCAGTGGGGGATTGTGACCCGCCACTGAGACGAGCAGGATATTGATTTACCCACCGCTTGTAGAAGTGGGGGCTTCCCCCACTGAGATAAACCTTTTAACAAGGAAAATGGACGATATCCACCTGCCAGCGGATATCGCCCATTATGTGAAAAGTAACTGCTTAGATTATTGCTGCTTCTATCAATCTTAAAATCCCGGCACATATAAGGCCGGTCAGGAGCCCGCCAAGCACATCGCTCAAATAGTGGACGCCGACATGCATTCTGGAATAGCCCATGAGCAGTGCAAATGCAATCGCCGCTATCCCAAAGCCAACCGGCAAATGAACTAAAATCGCGAATGCTCCCGCAAATGCCATCGCAGCATGCGCCGACGGAAACGCCTTGTCTTTCGGTTCCGGTATAATTGCGACCAATCCGGGGACCGCATGGTATACACGCGTCCTTCCGATGAGCGGCTTGAGCACCAAGGATGTGAGTCCCCAGGACAGGAACAGCGTTGCCAGTATATATTTGCCTGCCGCAACATCGCTTCCGGAAAATAAGAGATAAAAGCCTGCGGTGAACCAGACAGCGTTGCCGAAGTTGGTGATGAAAATCATGATCGGATCAAGGAATGGTTTTCGGCAGTGATTTTGAATATAAAGGATTAATTTTGCGTCCAATGTATCCACGTTGCTGGTCCTTTCATTGCGGACAAAGGTGTCGGCCATCTTGCTCTCAGATACACAGATTACTGCTCCTGACCATCAATCAGCGTTTCAAGGATTTCTATCGCCTCATAGACCATTTTGTCGCAGTGTTGTTTTTTGATTCCTCCGCGCTCGGCATTTGCCCGCAGAAGATCCGCGCACATCATCATTCCGTCATGTTTCTCCCGAATCTTTGCTATAAAGTTCTTCGCGTCCGACGGCTGGTCAAAGCCTGCAAGGCCGAGGACCATGAGTCCTCCTGTAATCACGCCGCAAACTGACCCGCTCTTCATGCCTCCGCCGAAGTTGGCACCCATATTGAAGGCCGTCTCTTCACTGAGACCGAATCGCTCCGCAAAGGGAACGAGGACGGCTTGCGTGCAGTTGTAATGTGGTTCCGTGATGGCTCTCAGTTGGTGAGCCCGCTCTAAATATTTTCCCATTATTATTCCTCCTGCCACGTGTTATCTCGCCCTGTACAGGAATGTCACGATCTGCCCTCTCGTACAGTTCTCATTGACGCCGAACTGTCCTTTCAACTTGCCATCTGTAAAGCCCGTCGTTATCTTTTTCTGGAAGCCCCAGAGCACCGCATTGTAGAAGACGTGGTTCTTCGGGACATCCGGGAACGGAGCCCTGGCTACCGCCTTGGGCGCCGGCTTACCCTTAAGTCTCCACAGGAACATCATGCACTCGCCGCGGGTCACGTTCCGGTTGACTCCGAATGTTCCGTCGGAATAGCCCTTGGTAATGCCCTTCTGGGAGCCCCAAAGGATTGCCTTGTAGAAGGTATGTGTTTTCGGAACATCCTTGAACGGAGATTTCGATACAGTCTTCGGGGCAGGCTTGTTGGCGTATCTCCACAGGAACATCATCATTTCGCCGCGGGTACAGTTCTTGTCAATTCCGAACGTGCCGTCCGAATAGCCCTTGGTGATGCCGGCATTTGCCGCCCAGTAGATTGCATTGTAATAAGGATGCTTCGGGTTCTGGACATCCGAGAATCCGGAAGCAGGCTTGGGGGTCGGCGTTGCCGTCGGCTTGGGAGTCGGTGTCGCTGTCGGCGTCGGTGTAGGAGTCGGAGCCGGCGTCCACTCCGGAATGATTATCAGCGGGAACATTCCGGCAGCTTCGACATAAGTCCCCGAAGAGTCCTCTTTGGCAGAAATTGATGCAAATGCTTCCTCCATCTCACTCGTCCAGGCATCCGTATCCTTCAAGGGAGATGAAATTGTCCAACTGTCAAATGCGTACCCTTCGCGCGACGGATTCGACGGCAGATAGAACTTTCCGCTATCAGAACTCTGCAGATAAAAACCGTCTATGTCGTCCATCTGACTCATTGCCGCAAAGTCTTCGGATGAACCGGCCGCAGCAAGCACACGAATCGTGTCGGTTCCGAGCTGGTCTCTGATTTTATTTGCAGCAATAAGAGTCTTTTCCGGAGGCAGGTATCCCGTCTCACCCTCCACAGGCATAGCTACCGCATAACCGCTGCCGCTGACAGCGCCCTGGTTATCGAACCCCTCATGAATGATGTCAGGCTGGTCAGGATTCTTACCAATATAGCTTCCGACGCAATAAACACCGTCAATAACCATACTGCACTGGGGGTTATTTATGATGTCTTCACTCTTCTCGCACTGCAGATGTCCGCCTTCCTCTACAATGATCGTTCCCATATTGGTGCTGTATTCTCCACCTGAAACATGAAGCTCTCCCCCGGCTTTTATGATGATCTGACCGCCCGGCAAATTAAAAAATGAAGATTTTACGTATCCCCCATTTTCAATCGTCAGCGTATATCCTTCGGTTGCAATGGAGCCGGGTGTATCTATTCTCTGTCCTTCGCCGATCGTAATGTCCGCGTCCATCTGTGCAACAGGGATTAATAAAATATTGCCCTGAGGCTCAAGATGCTCTACTTGCGGCAGAACCTCCAGGAGCTCTTCATAGTTCGAAATACCGGGTTTAAAATCTAATTGATTATGAAACCCATTATCAATTCCAGGTTCATCTGCCCGGACAATGGCAGGAATAATCGCAATGCAAATGAACATCGCCGCCATAATTGCCGCTGCACGCAGTATCACATTTCTCATAAAACACCTCCGCATTTGTAGTAAAAAATATCACGCGTCAGGGACGCTTCTTTTCACGTGAGATATAACGTGAAAAAAGAACCGTCCCCAACACGTGACATAATTATCTCGCTCTATACAGGAAAGTTACAATCTGCCCTCTCGTACAGTTTTCATTGACGCCGAACTGTCCTTTCAGCTTGCCCTCTGTAAAGCCCGTCGTTATCTTTTTCTGGAAGCCCCAGAGTACCGCGTTATAGAATGCATGGTTCTTCGGAACATCCGGGAACGGTGCCTTGGCTACCGCCTTGGGTGTCGGCTTGCCCTTAAGTCTCCATAAGAACATCATGCACTCGCCGCGGGTCACGTTGCGGTTAATACCGAATGAACCGTCAGAATATCCCTTGGTAATGCCCTTCTGGGAGCCCCAGAGAATCGCCTTGTAGAACGCATGTGTTTTCGGAACATCCTTGAACGGAGATTTTGAGACTGATTTCGGTTCCTTCTTGCCCGCGTATCTCCAGAGGAACATCATCATTTCACCGCGGGTGCAGTTTTTGTTGATGCCGAACGTGCCGTCCGAATAGCCCTTGGTGATGCCGGCATTTGCCGCCCAGTAGATGGCATTGTAATAAGGATGCGCCGGGTTCTGGACATCCGAGAATCCGGAAGCAGGCTTAGGAGTCGGCGTAGCTGTTGGCTTGGGAGTCGGTGTGGGAGTGGCACCTGTTTTCTTCCAGCCTGCATACATGTCGATGTTTTCGGAACAGTTTTCACTTCCTTCTTTCTGGAAAATATTGTTAGCACTTATATACTTTTTAAAATCGCTATCCATATTACCGGAGTCGGCTGCAATGACGAGTTTTGTGCAGGCCTTATCCGCGTACCACCCTGTAAACTCATAACCGCTGCGGACAGGTATGTGCTTTGAGAAAGTGAAGGCATAACCATAACGACCGTCATCTTCATACCAGGTAGATCCTCTGTCTATTCTGTACCTATAGACAAGTATTGATTCCTTTACATTATCGACAGTTCCGCCATTTCCGTTCAATGAGACTGTCCTGGCCTCCTGATATTTGAAGTGAATCTTGATCGGATCTTCCTCGCTGCCTTTGATTTTATTTTCAAACGCTCCATTATAATCATCTGCACCGTCAAAAAAGAATCTCCACTGCGATGTCATGCGGTCCGCACTGAAATCAAGGCATTTCGGGCTATAATTTCTGTCTGCCTTGGTATCTCTAATGAAATCCACATCCTGGAAGCGATATCCCTTGATCTTAGGATGATGGATCGTGAATATCGGACCGATTACTGTATTTCCATCAATAGGGTTATAGTTGCAGGAGAGATCCTCCGCGTAGATGACCGTCGGATTATCACCGGCATATACCTTGTCCGGCAGATTTGTTATATCTTCGCTAGGATAGGCACCTGCATTATTTTCAAACGTATATACTACAGGATGATATTTAGGTACACCAACCCACACCATCGTAGATGCCTGCCAGTAACTGGCATCATGGACACCTGCCTCCCTATCGTACAGAACCGCATATCTGCTGGTATATGCATTACCGCTTCCCGAATAATTAAATAAGACAGGGGTATCTTCAACGGTAATCTCAGTGACATAATTCTTCGGCACTAATGCCCCCAGGGACACAGAGTCTGTAACCCGAAGCGGTCCTGTCTTCTCTCCTTTTTCCAGATCCAGCCACACTTTTTGATCGTTCATCAGTATTTTTCCCGGGAGTCCATGGTCGCCATCTCCACCCGGATTCGTATCAGTCTCGGCAATAATCTGAAGTTTGTCACCTGGATACAATATTCCCACACCCTGCATATAATCAGCCCTATTGGCATTTTTTAACGGGTAGTTATGTTCATTCAAATCCAGAGTATATATCTTCGGCTCCCTCGGATTAGCCGGGCCGCTCTGCATAGTGGTAGCTCTCCCGACATATTCGCCGTCCTGTGATGATTTGGATGCCTGCACGGGTGCAGTTGCAGATACAAGCTCCTTGTCAGCAAAAGCCTGATCGAATTCAACAAACTCAGCTTCATTGTCAGTAAGTTTCTGAACCCTCGCCTTCGATGTTGTGGTGCCGTCATCGAGATCCTCCTGCCCCACTTCTGCCACTGTTTTAATCTCCTCTGACGCGTAGACAGCTGACATCGGTATGCATGACAGACATAATGCCGCGGCTGTAATTAAGGAAATCAGTCTTTTCATTCTCGTTTTCATGCGCTCTCCTTTCCGGCAAATGATAACATCATCCATTTCTTTGTCATACCCATTCAAGTCTCGCTCGCGAGACTTGGCGCGGGTTTCTGGTCAGCGTTAGCTGACATCTTCCAAACCGAATCCCTGCGGTCTCCGCTTCGCTTCCAAAGCAATAAAAATCGGACTTTGATTGTATGTCTGTTATTTTTTTATTGTACCATAGCATAAGAATTTGCTACAACTATAAAAAAAAACAAACCGTCATTTACTGAAAGCGTCCACGGTAATTCTTACAGCCTGCCCTTCCGGGAAATGGAAGGGACGATTCATTTTACACGGGATTTTTTGCAAATAAAAAACCCCGCTCTTCACGCGGCCGCTTTTCAATGCTATAGTATGTACACCATGAAATTACTGAGACTTACATTTGATAAAAACTTCATACAGAGAACGATGATGATCGCCCTCCCGATCATGCTTCAGACCGGCATCACCAACCTGGTGAACATGCTCGATAACATCATGGTCGGCAGGATCGGTACAGATCCGATGACCGGCGTGTCCATCGTGAACTCACTTCTTTTTGTGTGGAACCTGTGCGTGTTCGGGGGACTCTCCGGCATCGGCATTTTCACCGCGCAGTACTGCGGCAAGAATGACCACGAAGGCACCCGCCGCACATTTCGCCTGCAGCTAATCCTCTCGCTCCTGCTCGTCGCCGCCGGCCTCATTATCTTTTTCGCGCGCGGCGAGTTCCTTATCAGCCTCTATCTCCATGAAGACGGCGGCGGTGGCTCCGTCCTTAAGACGATGAATTCCGCCCTTCTTTACCTGCGGATCATGTGCGTGGGCTTTCTGCCATTTGCGGTCACACAGGCTTACTCCACGACAATCAGATCACACGGCGAGACCGTCGCGCCTATGATCGCATCTGCCATCGCAGTCGCCGTGAACCTGATCGGCAACTATATACTGATATTTGGTAAATGCGGCGCCCCTGCACTCGGTGTCGCCGGCGCAGCTTTGGCCACGGTCATCGCAAGGTATGTGGAATTCTTCTACATCGTGATCTGGACCCACAGAAGTTCCGACCGTCTCCCTTTCATCGACGGCGTTTTCAGCAGCATGTATGTTCCCTGGGAGCTGACGATTGCCTGCATCGTGAAGGGCACCCCGCTCCTTCTGAACGAAGCTCTGTGGTCCGGCGGTCAGGCAATGCTGACTCAGTGCTACAGTGTCCGCGGTCTCTCTGTCGTATCGGCCTTCAATATTTCTCAGACGATTGCAAATGTCTTCAACGTCGCCTTCATCGCCATGGGCTCTGCGACGTCGATCATCATCGGACAGAAGCTCGGCGAATGGGGCGAGGAGCGCGCGGATGACCTCAAAACTGAGGCCTGGAGGCTCACTTTATTTTCCGTATTCCTGTGCCTCATCTCCGCAGCCGGAATGCTGACGCTATCCCTCTTCTTTCCGAGGATCTACAATACAACGGACGAGATACGGAAATTGGCTACCGGTCTCATCTGCATCGCCGCTCTCATCATGCCGGTCCACGCTTTCAACAACGCGTCCTATTTCATTATCCGGTCGGGAGGAAAGACCTTTATCACGTTCCTTTTTGATTCCTGCTTCTGCTGGCTCGTTTCCATCCCGGCAGCTTTCTTTATGGCCCACTATACAGCGATTCCGATTCTTCCTATGTACGCACTGGTTATGTCTACGGAGCTGATCAAGGTCGTGATCGGACTCTGGCTCGTGAACAAGGGAATATGGATCAGAGATATAACTGTGTGATGGGTATCGCATGGCGGATTCTGAAGGCTGCAGGAGGCATATAAATCAGGGATATAACTGTACGATGGGTATCGCATGGCGGATACTAAAGGCAGCATGAAGCATATATATCAACGGAAAACTATTTACTGCAATATTTGACTACTTGATCAATCAGAATGTTTTGTATTCGGTGAATTCATAAGATATAATCTGCTATCGGAGCGGAGACTGTATACATCCGGTCCGAACGTGTCAGTTAGCGCAGGTCGATTCTCCTGCGTATTTGTCTGGTAGATAATACCAAAATCAAGTGGAATGCAGCTATGAATAAACACCGTGACCCCTACTGGGACAACTTAAAATTCGTGCTTATATGCCTTGTTGTACTTGGGCATTTTCTTCTTCCGGTAAAACCGAAGGGCCAGCTCGCCCGGACAGCGTTTTACTGGATCTACCTGTTTCACATGCAGGCATTTGTATTCGTGTCCGGATACACATCAAAAAGCTATGTCCGCAAAGACGGAAAAGAGAAAAAGCTGGCAGGCTTCCTGATCACATTCATCACTTTCACAGTCTGTATCGAGCTCATAGAGTTCATATTCACGCAGGGAATCAGACCTAAAGTGTTCGTGACGATCACCGGCGCGCCGTGGTACATGTTGGCCATGTTTTTCTGGTATCTTCTGCTGCCGGTCGTCTCGCGCGCACGCCCGACAATAACGCTGCCGACTGCCGTGCTCACGGCTGTCGTGTGCGGGCTTTTCCCCGCATGCGGTGATTTCCTGAGCCTGTCACGCACGATTGTCTTCTTCCCGGCATTTTTAGCCGGCTACTATTTTGACGGAAAATGGATTCAGAAGATCGACCGCCGCAGCGTCATCCTCGCCTCCGCATTCCTGATTTCGGTTTTCTTTGTCCTCTTTTTCTATCGAGATATGGCCAAAGATTTCCTGAAAATCATTTACGCGAAGAGTTCCTATGCGGAGCTTGAAATTTCGAATATAGCCGGATCCATTTACAGAATACTTTGGCTTGCAGTCTCGGCAGCTATGACATTTGCTCTCATGGTACTCATTCCGAGGAGAGAGATGTGGTTCACGTATATCGGCAGCCGGACTCTCAGCGTTTATATTGTACACCGACTCATCAGAGACGTCCTTAAGTACGCCGGTTTATATCGCTTCCTCGGGAGCAACATACGGCTTCTTACTGTCAGCGTGCTTCTGTCGATCGTGATAATATATTTGACGTCTTCTGATCCGGTATTTAATCTGGTAAACAGAGTGTTCCGGCTCGGCGCGATGCCGTGGCGTAAGTCGCCATCAGTGCAGGCTTGAGAAAATTGAGTGGTTTTATTCTTTTGAACTGCCGGCCAGAATTTTGGCCGGCAGTTCATTTTTCTCTTTGTGACTGCCACTTTGTACGATTTAAAAAAGGCTGCCACTTTGTGACAGCCCCGTAATACTTCCTCTGTTTTAATATCCACATATCAATCTTTCTTAAGTGTATATGCCTCGCCCGGAACAAGCACCTTAAGGCGCTCAGGATTAACAATAGCTTCCGCCAGCTGCATCGGGTTTCCGTTAAATGTAGACCAGTCCGGTGCATCGACGCTTCCCCAGTGAATCGGGATCAGAGTCGCGTTCGGATATGCATTGCACAGTTTTACAGCGCCTTCAAATGTAATATGCCAGCCGTTATCCGCGAAGTCCAGCAAAATGACATCCGGCTCTTCATACTGAAGCTGCTCCTCAAGAAGTCTTGAGTCGCCCGGCATCCAGATTGTTCCGTCCGGAGTCGTCATATAGAATCCACAGTAATCTTCTCGGTCCCAGTGACGGTATCCCCATTTCTTAGAATCATTCTGCCAGTTGTGCCATGCCGGAGTAAGCTTTGCGTGTACGTTCCCGACATCGAACTCATCTCCGATATCATGCCCGACTCCCGCGATTCCTTCCTCGCGCATGACCTGAGCTACATACTGTGTGGTGTGATATGATTTTGTCACATCTGCGGTGTGCTTAATCGTAACCCTTGAAAAGTGATCGTTGTCAATGTGGGTAACCAGATATCCGTCAATCGATTTTACTTCCTCTGACTTGATCGGCGGATCGTATGTGAGCGGCATGTCAAATCCTTCAAGAACCGGGTCGATCATAATTACCGTTCCTCTTGAGTTGATCATGGCTGCACCGCCGCTCAGCCAGCGAACCTGAGTTTCATTGATCGCGTCGAACGCTTCCGGCTTAATGTGCTCTACATGTGTCGGAATAGCCTGACCCTTGTCATTGATTACTACATTCATTTTTCTCGCGCCTCCTTCTTGTCATCTTCAGTTGCAAATTTAACCGGTCATCACTCAAGCCATCTTCAGCTCCTGATCAAGCCGGTCATCACTCATGCGCCTTCAGCTCTTGACTCAGCCTATCATCACACACGATTTTGCATCTTTCATTCTGACTCCGCGTCAGTAATATCATACTTCTTCTCTGACGCAGTGTCAACAGTGAGTGTGATGCCCTCTTCAGAAACTCAAAATGTTATGGTCTTGCAGAACCACTTGATTGATGTCATGAGGATACGCCGAACTACTTTTTATAAGATTTGATCTGCTTTTTCTCAAGAATTCTAATACACCACGGAAAGACAAATGACACATAAAACATCTGTATAAAACATGATGTGATTGTTCCGGGAGCTCCGGGTATCCAGTCCTTTATCAGTGGAAGCAGTATCAGACTTACCACGTAGTAAAATAATAAGCCAACCGTCAACCGGGACATTCTCTTCACCATAGGAATGTCCGTAGAAAAACTGACAAATCTTCTCTCCAAAATCCACCCAACTAAGAAGGCGCTGCACCAGCCCACTCCTTTGAAGGTGTCATTTGCCATCTTGTGTCCGTCTACCACAAGCTTTCCTTCTGCATCAAGTAGCTCAGGGTAGGGCTTCACACCTGCGTAGACTGCCACACAGACTGCAAGAGCGATGCCAATGAATAAAATCAGGAGATCTTTTTCCGGATGGGCTTTTACCCATTGCATTAGCTTCAGGGTCAGCCACATGACAAGCGTGCCACAGACAGCGCCGACGAGAATGTCCTGCGGTGTGTGTACGCCCAGATAGATGCGGCTGAACGCAACGAGCACAACCATGACACCCAGCACAAAGCGCAGCATACCGGGCAAATCCTTCCTTACAGCACCTCCGCCAAACACAGTCGAGGCATTCATAGTGTGCCCGCTCGGGAATGAGTAGCCGGTTGCCGTGTTAATTGAATCGCCGTACGGCAATATGCGCGCATCCCTGATCCACGGACGATAGGCACAGACAGTCACTTTCAATGCCCCATTCAAAATTCTGTTGCCGCTCCAACCCATGAGCAGATAAGATCCGAAGTCCTTACTGACGCACCAGTAAATCACGGCCATAATGACCAGAACTGTATTCAACTCACCAAAGTATGTCATCTTGAGCAGAAAGTCTGCCAGACATGAGCCGGCTCCGTTCCTGAACTCCTGCAGTCCCAAAAGAATGCTAATATCCATGTTAATCTCCTATCTCATCGAGTATTACTTCACAATATCAATTATAAAGTCAGAAAGGCCATCACTCAAGTGATAGCCTCAATCTTCATCAGTACACGTCATGCCCGCCCACTATTGCTTACTACACGAAAGAATTGTCAAATCAGATTTTTTCATCACATGTCAAACAGACTGATCTGCCTGTATTTCTCCGGAAATTCCCCAATATACTCAAAACACTTATCCGGAGTATAGAGAATACCATGCTCCCTGCAGGTATTTATAAAAACTGACATGAGCCTCTTCGTATTAGGTGAGGGAATTTCATAGGCATTCCCATACTCCTTAATGTATCTTTCTTTGAGCCCGGGGAAGTGTCTGTCAAGAGCCTCATAGTAATATTCCCTGTCTCCGTCACGGAGGGTAAGCCCCATACCGAAACATATAATTCCCTTGACACCGGTCTTAATGCACGCATCGAGAATTGATTTCAAATTCTCTTCCGTGTCGTTGATATACGGCAGGATCGGAGACAGCCATACAATCGTGGGAATGCCGCGCTCCTTCATTTCCATGAGGACCTCAATCCGCCTCTTCGTGTTGCAGACATGCGGCTCGATTATTCTGCAGAGGTCATCATCAAATGTGGTGAGTGTCATCTGGACCACACATTTAGTCTTCCTGTTAATTTCATCAAGCAGATCGATGTCCTGCAGTATCCGATCCGACTTCGTCTGAATGGCCGCGCCGAACCCGTACTTCAGAATGATTTCCAGACATTTTCTGGTAAGACGAAGTTTCTCTTCACAATGCATGTAAGGGTCAGACATAGCGCCGGTCCCTATCATGCATTTTTTTCTCTTTGACCGCAGGGCAGCTTCGAGCAGTGCCGGCGCGTTCTGTTTTACCTCGATGTCTTCAAAGGGGTGAGTGAACCGGTAGCATTTGCTCCTGCTGTCACAGTATATGCAGCCATGGGTGCATCCCCGGTAAATATTCATTCCATAGTAGCCGCCATTGCCGGTCAGGATTCCTTTGGCGTCAACAAAATGCATCTGATTTGTCCCTCGTAATAATCCGGGAAAATACTCCGCAAATCAGCATTAAGTCCTCACAGATCAGAATCCGGCCAGGTCAGAAAGCACGCTGAACCACTGATTCGTATCAAGCTCATCAAGAGCGTCAAGGTCTGTATATTCGTCAGGCACGCTGATTACCTTCGCAGAATTGTATCCCGTCACGTCAATATCTATATCAATTGTTTGGATCGTCAATGTAGTACCCAGCTGCTCCAGGACCAGTTTACCGTCAAATATCTCACCGGTAGAAAGCTTTAATGCGGCCGGCAGACTCTCTTCTGAATCTATGTATAAAGTGCCGGCGATATGCTCATTCCGTTTAAGACTCGCTAATATCCCTCCGTCACCTCTCGTCAGACGAATCACTTTATCTAACATGTCCACCGTGAGATCTATGTCATATACAATGCATTCTCTGCCGCGAATATTCTCTTTCTCTTTTCTCATTGAGGCAGTGAGGTCACCGTTTTCAATTCCCTCAAGGATTTCCCTGAAATCTACAAAACTGTCCGTGGCGTTAACGTATGGATCATACAGACTGTTCTGCTCTTCGTTCTTATCATCTTTAACACCGGCCGACAACTTTGCCGCTTTCATGGATGTATTCGCAGGTGACGCATTCAGTTTTTCTGTCTCGGCAGCCATTCCGGTATCAGCGCTCTCCGGGGCAACATATCTGTACCACTTATCATTGATTCGATAATACTGCACAGCTTTGTTGTCCCCGTTATCAATGATCACTTCTACATTTTCCAGTATATTCCTGTCAAACGCATCGACTTTTACATTGGCATGAGCTATGTTCTCTTCCTTAAAGGCATCAATATCATACGTCATGGAAATCGTCGTTTCCGGGTCGCCCAATCCAAAGAATTGAAGTATTCCGACCTCCGCTTTAACGCCTGCATCGACCCTCATATTCATGGAAACAGACTCAATTTTCTGCATGTTAGCCAAAGTCCTTGCTGTCACAGAAACAGGTGATCTGCCGAACTTAAAGAAGGCGAAAACACCTGCCGCGCCAATGGCTATCACCAATAAGATAATTAGAAGAATTCTGATACCCCTATTCATAATACCTCCTTCAAGCGCAGGTCTCCGCACTTTTTAAAGTAGCTGCCATTGGCATCCGGTCTGGCACCGTTGCATTTGTCCGCTGCTGTCGCCCCATTTTCTTCATTGTCAGACGGAGCTGTGAGATAAGAATTCAAAATCTCATAGACCTCCTGACTGGAAATCCTGTTTTTGGGCTCACAAATCAGCATCCTGCGAAGCATATCCGCAAGCTCTTCGGGAATCTTATCCGAGATCGTAATTGCCCCGCCTTCAAGAACAGTTTCAAAAATGCTCTCGAATTTCTCATGATCAAATTCCGGTAAAAATCCGGCAAGATACAGATGGAAAAGAATCCCGAGCGAAAACACGTCCAGCTTACAACTGAGTTCAGCGTCCATATCATTCATGAAGAGACACGACTCGGGTGCGAGATAGGTCAGATCTCCCTCAAGCTCATCAGCCCGCTTCGGAGGAGCAACTTCAAAGAACCCGCTGTCAAAGTCTATAATCTTTCCGGTGATTTTTCCGTTGATAGTCCTTTTTAAAATTACATTACTCGGCTTTATATCCGTATGGACGAACCGTTTTTTATGAAGGCATGCGATGGAATGGGCTACGGATCTGCATAAAAAGACCCTGTCTTCAAAGCTGTATCCTGTCAGCTCACTTAGCTTCACAATATCCCTGACCATGGCAGGCATCGTAAGGTAATAATGCGATCCGCTGCGGAACAATTCAGTTATGCGCACAAGATTTCCATCCGATGCCGTATTAATTGCAATACAGATCTTCTTTTTTTCTGTCTCAAAGAATTTGCAATCCTCAATTTTATATTGCCTTATCTGTTCTGACAGAGTAGGATCCTGAGGATATATAGGATCCATGAACTGCTTTATAAAATACAGTTCGCCGTTTTTCTGCGCAAATGTCCACTTGCAGAAACCGGCATCTTTATTCTGAAAAGGCTCTGTCAGCCTGTAGCCGTTAATGACCTCATCTGTCATGATACATTATATCCCCTTTATAAAACGCTCATACTGACCACGATACTGCTCCCAGAGCATTCTTCTGACCGTATCGGCATCCTCAGCTTTTCTTATCGGATCTATATACTCTTTTCTCAGCTGCTCATATCTTTTTTCATAGTTTTTTCTCATATCATCGAAGCTGTTAAATCCGATCACTATGCCCCCAAATGTAAAATCATCCTGTGCATGACGCATAAATACATCGTGCATTTTTTCCTCGAAGACAACCTGAGTGTCTGATTCTACTAGGCATCCGATCAATGCGTATTCAAATTCCATAGGAGAATTCATATATCCAAAGCATCCATCAGTTGCTGCAAATACTATTCCGGGGTTGTTCAGCCTGATTATCCTTCTGTGAATCGTGTACCGGCCGTCTGAAGACAGGACATTTTTCAGCGCACTGTCCGCACTCAGGTTCTCCATGGCATCACTTACATCCAGATCATCGACAGTCATCTGCTGAAGCCCATTTCGATTCAATAAGTAGACCCTGGAGTCCCCTGCCCACATACAGTCTACAGTCACACCGCCTTCACCTGAAGAAACGTAAGCCATGGCCGCAGTGCAGGGAAAATCCCTGACGAGAGCTCCTCTTATCATAGACTGTTCGTGCGAACACATATCCGCTGCCATGCCAAAGCCCTCTTCCAAAAGCTTTATGTACTCAGTGTAAAAAGTCCTGCCCGATTTGTCAGGCATCTTTCCTGTCAAGTGAAAACAGTCGTGGGCCGCACCGCTTGCGATCCTTGAACTGATGTAAGCTCCTGTATGTCCATTAAAGGCAGTATATCTGCGGCTTCCCAATCCGCCGCATCCGTCGAAGACGGCCACGATTGCTCTTTTATCGTTTCGACAGCAATAATAGCCATCTTCGCCCTCACCCGGAATGGCCGGCTCAGCAACACGGAACACCTTATCAATATGGCCGGTAAAACTATTTACTTCTGCCATCTGCTATCCTCACCATTTTTCAGATTGAATTAGTTATTACGTCAAGGATCTGCATATAATCGACGTTTCTGAGACCTTTTCCTGCCTCAGACTGGAAGTGGATTACCTTATCCCAGTTATTCGTTATATCAGTCCAGTATCTGTAATCCGGAGTGAACAGGACCAGTCTCTTAGCATCCTGATCCATAATTCCCGGATGTCTCGGGCTTCCCCAGAGTAACGTCAGTTCATTGAAATCTTTCGGCATGCCTTTCGGATAATTCACACACCTTTTTTCGGCAAATCTTATCTCGTGAGTTCCGTCATCCGACCACACGACAATAACATGTCTCCTCTTAGAGGATGTGCGGCGCCAATCGGAAGTCATTGCGTACACCAGAGCCTCCAGGCCGTCTTCTTCCGGATCCCCTCCTCCGAATGCCTCAATGCTCTTCACACAGGCTTCCAGATCCCCGGCCTGCTCCGGAAGGTTGAAAAAATCGGTCTCTATCATTGCGTCGTCTTTATCATACACATAATCCCGGAAAGCAATAATGCGAAGTCGCAGTCCCTCTGTCTTTTTATGCTTTCTGTTCATCTCTTTTTGAAAATCACTGTAAAAGTTGAGGGCATTTGTTTTGACCATATCAAGAATATGATTCATACTTCCGGTCGCGTCTATAACGAAGACAACATCAACATCAAATTTCACTGTGTAATTCGATCCCATTTTACAGCTCATCCTTTCGCTTATATTGTAATAGTTTACCCTGAATATCCAGATCCCCGGCCTTTCGGATCATTCCCTGACTCGCCAGACGTTCCAGATTCATCTGCTTTACTTTATCCCGTCTCCGCAGCACGGCTGCAACGCTGATCGCCATGGCAATCGGGGTTATGATGGGATACAGACCACATCGGAGTTCGCCTACAAAGTATTGGCCCGATGCCATGACGCCGAAAATAATCAGGCCTGACGGAATAAGCGTTCCGACCAAACCGACAATCGTCAACACGAACTGCCACGTATTAGGATATTGAACCCGCAGAGTGAACAGCCCTACTATGGCACAGATAATCGAAATTATACCGATCACAGCAAACAGGGTGACAATATAACCCGGCATCCTCAGCAAAACAGGACCGGTATACTTTGTCAGAACATAATTCGAAAAATCATCCCCTTCCAACAGACTGATAATATTATACGATGAACTGTTTCCCACCTGATTAATATATACTATGACAGACGAAAACATTGAAATTATGCTGGTCATAATACAGCCTATTGCAACGTAAAACCATGCTTTATTCTTCATACACCCCTCCTGTATATGCATCATTAGAATCTTCACTGTCTGAAGAGAGCTCCTCATCGCTTTCTTCATTTTGCTGCAAATCACTATCAATCGAACTCTGTGTATCGGACCCGTCATCCTCAGAATTCTCAGTATAATCACTCACTTCTTCCTGATCGTAATAGGATTCTGTCTGACCAGGCACATCCTGTTCATTTCCAATGAGAGATTCCGATTGGCTCAGTAACTGCTGCAGCTCTTCGTTCTTTCGTATGAGCTCAACCTGTGCCTTTTCAAGTTCGGCATTCTTCTTTCGAAGTTCTGTTCCTTCATGGCCGGCAATACCAAGCCTGATTGATTGAATAATCAGCAAAAATAAAAGCAGTCCGATAATCCCGACCAGAATTTGAACCGGAAATTGTTCTTTTTCTTTGTTTCCTTTCCCGTGTATTTCGGACACTCCGCCTTTTCCCCGTGCAGCGTCTCCAGGATATACGTGTTGATCAGACACTCTCTGTTTCTTCCTGACTGACGGTGTTATCTCTTCTCCTGTCTGCTCTGTGATCCTGCAGAATCCGTTACAGAATTCCTCCTCAACAGTGCTGCCACAATATGGACAGACTTTATCCCTTTCACTGATTTTCCTTCCGCAATTGCTGCAAAACATCTGCTCACCTACCTATCTTCCATGACCCAGCCACATGATTTACAATAGTTATGCTTTTTTTTAATCTCCGCATCACAGTTCGGACAGCACAATGCCGGGTACGTTTGATGCCACCTGTATATGATAACGTCCACCTCCGGCGGCTTTTCCACCGGTTCCGCCCGCTGCGCAGGAGAATCAACGTGAGGTGCATCAGGCAGAACAAGCCTGGGTTCGTTCTTTTTTTTATTAAATACTTTAAAATGCGGTAATGGCATCTGTTACTCGTTCTCCTTTTCTCTCTTTCTTTTATGCAGCCGATAAAACATTGGTTTCATCTTTTGCGGCAGCTCAATTGATAAACCAGTCGTAAAATGATATATTTATCATGTTTCTCTGCAACAGCGCATCATTTGAAAATGCGCATTTCTCAAGATGTCACCAATAATACTGAGGGTAAAATGGCACTTAAAACAATAAATATAATTAAATCGAAATTGTCTCCGAAGCCGGTTCTCAAAATACTTCTGATCCTGTTTCTTGTATGCTTTCTCTCCTGCGGCGCATTTGCAGTGTACTGTATCGCCGGAGCGCCCGACATCGGGGATATTAGTGTCTCCCCCGACGGATACCGGACTACCATACTCGACCGTGACGGTAATGTCCTGTTGACACTGTCCGGTCAGGAATCCAACAGGGTTTATGTAAAATATGACGATATCCCCAAAGACCTTGTCAACGCGTTCGTTGCCATAGAAGACTCCCGTTTTTTTACACATAACGGTATTGACATACGCGGAATACTCCGGGCAATCTTCAGAGGCATTACAAGAAAGGGCTTCAGCGAAGGCGCCAGCACTATAACTCAGCAATTGATTAAAAACAACGTGCTTACAGGATGGACCGAGGAGCAGACATTTGCCGACAAGTTAGTGAGAAAGATCCAGGAACAGTATCTCGCTGTAAAACTTGAGAGGAGCGTATCCAAAGAATGGATACTTGAGAACTACCTGAATACGATCAATCTCGGCGGAGGCAACTGGGGAGTTGAAACAGCCGCCATGTATTACTTCGGCAAAGATGTCTCTACACTCAGCCTGTCAGAGTGCGCTGTGATCGCGGGGATCACAAAGAATCCGACAAGATATAATCCTGTCACGAACCCGGTAAATAATGCCAACCGTCGGAAGCTTGTCCTGAAATGCATGCTTAATGACGGCTATATTGACGACAAACAGTACAACGAGGCTTTGCGTGATGACGTATATGCGCGTATAGCGGATACAGGAGCGACGCATTCTTCCACGGTCATCATGAATTACTTCGAAGATGCATTAGTGACGACCCTGCTCAGAGACCTGCAGGTCGCATACGGTCTGACAGACGAAGCCGCCTGGAACATGTTGTACCGCGGTGGTCTGACAATTTACTCCACAGAAGATGCCGCACTGCAGCAGAAATGTGAAAAAATCACTTCTGACGCTGAACTCATTCCAAATGATTCTCAGACGTCCTGTGTGCTTCTCGACAATGCGACCAGTCAGGTCCTCGCATTGATCGGCGGAAGCGGGAAAAAACAGGCCAGCCTGATCTACAACAGAGCTCTGTCATCTGTCCGTCAGCCCGGATCCACATTCAAGATCATCGGTGAATACGCAGCCGGACTGGAGGACAAGGCTTTTACTCTCGGTACTGTCTATGACGATGCGCCGTATACCTATTCAGACGGCACGCCAATCGGTAATTCTGACAGCAGTTATTCGGGAAGAATAACGGTCAGGGATGCAATTATCAATTCGAACAATGTTGTTGCTCTGAAGTGTCTACAGGAGGTCACACTTGACCGCGTATGGGAGAGTCTGCAGAACTTCGGCATCACTACTCTTGAAGAGGACAAAGACAAGTACGAATCGCTCGCTCTCGGAGGTACGGGCGGCGGCGTCACTAATCTTGAACTGACTTCAGCTTACAGTGTCATTGCAAGAGGCGGTGAGTATAAAGAGCCTGTTTTCTATACGAAAATACTCGACATGGACGGAAATACAATGATTCAAAACACCGCCGAATCCCATACAGTCATAAGCGAAGATACAGCGCATCTTCTGACACTCGCAATGCAGGACGTAGTCGAAAAAGGTACTGCACAGGACGCAGCGATTGAAAATTACGTCCTCGCAGGAAAAACCGGCACAACGAGCGCATCCAAAGACTCCTGGATGGTGGGCTTCTCTGACATCTGTACACTCGGAGTATGGGGCGGAAAGGATGACAACACTCCCCTTTCAGACACGTCCTATGTAAAAAGCATCTGGAAAAACATCATGGCCGAAGTCAGTTCTCCCCGGACAGAAGCCGACGACAGTGATAAAACTCTGACATCTGCCAAAATCTGCACAAAATGCGGGAAACTGGCTGTATCCGGTCTCTGCAATGCATCGATTCAGGGCGACATGACAAGAGATGAATTCTTCAGAGAGGGCACTGTTCCGACAGAGACATGTGACTGTCATGAATCCATAACTATATGTTCGGAATCCGGAAAAGTTGCCGGTCCCTACTGCCCGATTACAGAGCGGATCACCAATGTATATCTCAAAGAAGGAACTCCCGGGACTGCCGATGCGGATTTCTGTTTCCCGAATGATCCGGAGGAAAAATGCTCTATTCACCAAAGTGTTCTGGACATCATTTTCGGAGCCTCCTCAGATACCAATTCTGCGGACTCTGAATCGCACGAGCAGAATCAGTCCGATACAGAAGGAAACGCACAGAGTCAGGCAGGTTCTCAGGGAAACGGACAGAGCCAGGCAGGTTCTCAGGAAAACGAACAGGACCGGTCCGATTCCGAAGGAATTGAAAACACCTTGAGGAATTGGTGGAGCGAGCTCTTTTCCTGAACAGGCCCTGCTCAGAATCATCTTTTCAACTCTCGCTTTAAACGGCTTCCGTATTCAGATTGAATGCGGAAGCCGTTCTCTTACATATTAAGTTTTATATCACGCGGTTTATGCCACCACTTCTCGGAAGCATCGACAGTATTTGTTTTCTTCCGTCGATCAGCGAAAACGCATTCTCTCTTTTCTACTACATAAAAAGACACCTTTTGTCCTTCTTTGAGCGGAGAAAGGAAGAGAATATCGTCGCCGTATCTTAATCCCTGTATTGGTTTTCCTCTGGCCATTATCTTATCACCATTAGTAATATGACTGTATGAATGATCACAAAAAGGGGCACAAGAATAACAAACTTCATTTTTCTTGTTTTATGGTGAAATAGCAGCATACCTATAAGTGCTCCGTATGCACCGCCCAAAGCGGCAGGAAGAAGCAGTGTGGACTCAGAAAGCCGCCACTCGTGTCTGATAGCCTTATGCTTATCTATTCCATACAAAATCAGGGTGACAATACTCAGCACACCATAATATACATAAAACATGTTTTTCACTTCCCGAGCATGTCAAGAAGATCAATCGGCTCAGAAACACTGCAATTCTTCTTGTCTCCCACCTTCACTCTTACATATAAATCCTCGGACAGACTTATACCTATATGCCATTCATCGCTTTTTTTCGGAACCTGCAGCTTTAAATCAAATTTGTGCTCTGTGCCGTTCAAATTAAGAAAAACTGTAATGTCAAGGTCCTCCGATACACCGAACAGATATTTATCCCAGACCTCACCGGCGCTAAACTCAGAGGTCTCGAACAGAGGAAGTATTCTCTCTTCTTTGAACTCAAGGCCATCTTCGCTCTGTTCGTAGGCATATGCCTTTACATATACCCGTAAGCTCTGCAGTTTCCCGCCCAGATACTCTCTGGCAAGACTATTTAACTTTGAGTCGATCTCCTTGTCCAACTTTGTCGGTATGATTGCCTGATATCCGCAATACGGGCATATCGTCTGATTGCTGCTGCGCTTGCATGCTCTGCAAATTGCCATAAGTGAACCTCCTTCTGCTATGAATTATTTCTGAGGCATATAGTCCATCTCTATCAGTTTATCGGAGATGATGAGATCTGTGAGTTTTGCCAATTCAATCTTTCTTGGCTTCATCCCGTCCGGTTCAATATGGATTGACAGTACTTCCGAAGCATCCATTGAAAAGCCAACATAAGCCACCTGCAGCTCCTGTGAACTCATACTCTTTATTATATTGACCATCTCACGAGTCAGCGTCGCCTTTATGCATTTGTCAGGCTGCAACGGTCTCGATATAATGATGTATTCGATGCCCGCAAAAAGGATTTTCTCACGGGCAGGTCTGGGCCCGGGCGACATCTGATAATGGATTTCGTTGTTTTGGATATTTT
Organism: Lachnospiraceae bacterium; assembly: GCA_045221675.1. Taxonomy (GTDB): domain Bacteria; phylum Bacillota; class Clostridia; order Lachnospirales; family Lachnospiraceae; genus Chordicoccus. The sequence goes on from JBGUWZ010000053.1 coordinate 21,626, forward strand.
CCCCGATTCCTATGGCATATTTGCCGCTGTAGCTTCTTTTCGTACTATTCTCATATGTGGGCAGATAAAGCCCGACCGAATACGGAGCTGTATGTTGGATTGTGACAATGCGATCTGCCAGCAGCGCAGCTCCGAACGAGATTGCCCGTTCCCGGTCTTCGCGGGCATTAATAATGCCTTTTCGTCTTTGATCGTAAGCTGTCCACTTGAACTTTTCTTCCACCTGTTTATTAACCAGATAGAAATTGCCAAATCCTCCGACAAGAGCAATCTTGAAGGTATCCTGCTCTCTATCCATAAAAGGAAGATTCCTTTTTTTCATGAAAGAAATCATTTTTTCAAGCTGCTCGTCAAGAACCCCATAGATAATATCCTTATATACTTTTCTGATCAGAGAGTATCTTATAAATACCTCTTCTCCTTTATACTCAATATCAGTGAACAGGTCATCGGCTTCATCTATGACGGAAGTTTCGTCCTCATACTGGTCAAATACATCCTGGATATCTTCCGTGCGGCTCTGAAGTGCCTGCTCAAATTCATTAACAGCACGATAAAACTTCGGATCACCGTACAGATCCTCATCGGACAGATCAAGTCCCGCATCACGAATCGCGCGGCTGACAACACTCTCCATGAACACGATACCCGCTTTGCCTATATGACCATCTTCATTTTCACCGACTCCGGTACGCTCAAGTACCTTTATCTCCATGCCGACGTAATCCTTATCCTTACGCGTACGCACCTCGGTCAGCGTTACATCCAGCGTGCCCCCGCCATAGTCGATCAGCAGGATGGTACCTTCGTAGTATTTCTTATATGACTGATAGAAATTGTAAGCAAAATAGGCACTGGCAGCCGCCGGCTCACTGACTACTTCCACCTGACCGACAAACGGCATTTCTTTACAGATATCTCGTAGTTTTGCCCTCACATCAATGGTGTTGATCTTTCGGCTCCAGATTTCCGGAGCCCCTATGACAAGGTTTTCAATCTGTTTCTCACCTCTGATGTCAAGTGCCTTTTTTATAGAGTACTCGAGGAATATCTGTGTAATCTTTTCAGGTGAGTTCTCTTCGTCATACCCGCGCTCTTTTTTAATCCGGTCGTTTCCCTCTGCGAGCAGCATCTTAAAACTTTTAAAGGGGCGGACCCCAATTTTCCCGTTCTGAGACTTTGCTGCCGTTCCGAAGCTGTATTTTGCTCCCTTTAAGGAAACCTCAGTGGGCAGATACGGAGAAGACTCACTGAGCGTAAGGGCTTCGACCATTTCTTTTTCTTTTACATAGTTCGATATAATACTGTATGTACTTCCAAAATCAATTCCAATATTCACGGCTCATCTCCACGGCTCAGCTTCTGAGACTCCTGTACAATTCCCAGAAAGCCCAGTCTTTCAGATACTGTGCATCTGTATTCCCAATCTTTACGATACTGTGATGCTTGGTAAGTTTTTTTATGCTGTCATATAACTCTTTTTCTTCGGCGCTTCGGGCTTTGGTGCCGAATACAAAATCAACATCCTGTGTTCGAAGGTCCGCAACATTATGCACGATCCATGTCAGAACGAACTTATTATAGTCATTTTCACCGGTCGTAAAGTTCTTCAGGAACTGTGTCGTCAGTATCGTCCCCACTCCGAACTCTCGTCCCTCTTTCAATATCTTTTTAAGAGACGGAAAGTCTTCCTGCATAAAATTATCGGCCTCGTCGACAAGGATCATCTTTGTGAGCTCTCTGTATTTGCCGCTCATCCTGCTGGAGCCCTTCGACTGCATCTGAACATAAAACAGATCCAGTGTTATAGCCACGATGAGGGACTGAATGTCCGGATCATAACCGGACAGGTCTATCACCAGGACTCCCCTGATCAGGTCATACAGTGATGTAGTCCTCGTCGGAATGTTCTCGAACAGTTCGAACATCGCCAGCTTGTCCATCGCCGCCGCAAGGGAGTCTTTCTTGTCAATTCCATCATCCTGGACATAGACGTTATAAACATTCCTGAATGTAGGTGCAGTCAGCTTCCACGTTGAAGGATCCGCAGCGTTGATTCCCTTTCGCTCATATGCCCCCATTATGCATTTGAACAGGGCATTTTGCTGCTTTGGACCGAGACCATAGATCCTCGACAGAGTATCCTTAAAGGAATTGGCGGTATGGAGCGGCAGAAGCGGTTTAAAAACGCTGCTTTCCGTGATGGCGAACGGATTGAACGGGAGATGATAAGGCTTCAAGATTTTTGCGTTTGTCATCTCCACAAAATCCGGCTTGCTCTCATTATAGTCGCCTTTATAATCGAAGATCAGGATGCCGAAATCATCTGTTCCGTCATAATTCTTTTCTCGCTGCTGATAGAGCTGGGTAACCACAGCTTTAGTAAACTGAGTCTTTCCGGTACCCATTGTGCCGATGATACCCATATTGGTGTGAAAGACCTGCTCTGTATCGTTCGGACACCAGAAAACGTCCGTACCTGTCCGGATATTATTCCCGAACATAATCTTCATGGACGTCGGCTCGCGAACCTCTTGTGCACTCTTATTCAGCTGAACATCCGATTCTTCTGCAGGCTCCTCAGGAACGCGAACCGGTTCTTCTGCGGGCTCCTCAGGAACGAAGACCGGTTCCTCCGCTGCGCAGACTGCCTCTTCTGCCGGATCTTCAGGAACACAGACCGGTTCTTCCGCTGCGCAAACAGCCTCTTCAGCCTGCTCCTCATGAACGAAGGTCGGTTCTTCCACTTCGCAGACCGTCTCTTCTGCCTCCTGAACCGGGATCTGCACAGATTCTTCAACTGCGAAGGTCTCTTCTGCCGGCTCCTCAGGGATATAAGGAGGCATGACCGTCCTATCAATGGTACTTCCCTTCAGAAATGCCGAATACCGCCGCAGGACTCTGAGCAAATATCCGTTTTTCTTCTGATTAATGAGTCTCAGTTCCCGGTCTGCCTGTATTTCATTGATTATCCGGGTCACCTCGGTATATTCTAGAATACCGTACATTTCTCCACGAATCATATGGCGTTCAGCGAGCAGTGATCCGCACAGATCCATATACTCGAGATTCAGCCTGATGAGGTCAGCCTGTATACCCTGCCCGGCAAGCCAGTCCCTGAACAGGTCCTTTATTGTATTCATGTGATTTTTCGCATCAGCACTCAATTCTGCTCTAACAGTCATACTATAACAATCCTTTTTGTCTGAGTCTTTCTTCCATCTGCGAATTGATCTTATCATCCAGCTCCATACGAAGCTGCATATCTTCATCGGTTTCTTTCGGAAGCAGATCTTCCGTAGCGACTGTCTTTATTCCGTCAACGTCGAAAGTTCCCTGCGCAGGAGTCTGCACAGCAGGCATCATAACTCCACCGTCGATTACAACATGGATCGCCTCAGGCGTATGATCATGTTCAATCCTTCCTGATTTGACCATACTGAGACACTTCACGCATTCGCTCTCGTCAAGTTCGACCCGGCCGCTTTTGGCCGCAGCGACAACTTCTTTGGCCGAACTGTAAGAATCTGCAAGAATCCGTTTCAACTTCAGTCTCATCAGGCTCACGAACGCATTCAGCTCATAATAGTTAAATCCTTCTGTGTAATCTGCGAGAATATCATCTTCCGGAAATCTTATAATGCGCTGTCCGAACCGTCTGGAAAAAAAGGCCACCCTCTCATCATAGTCGGGAAGATCGAATCTGCAGAAAATCATGGCGTCCTGCCACTCTTCCCGTATAACATCCTCCCTGCTCTCAATTACGATGACCGTAATCGATGAAGAGTTCTCAAGTTTCCTGCATTCATCGACTATTGTCTCCCAGACACACAGTTCAGATGGCTCTTCTATGATCAGAACATAATGGCCCTCACAGGAGATATGAAACAAATCCTCCACGCGCCTTATCGCAGCCTCATTACCGCTGTCAAGCAGCTGCTTTCCGGTCACGTGTATATAATTATTCGCCCGGCGGGTATTAGGATCCAGAACTTTATACGTATTCTCCGTGACGCTGCCGGCATAACCTAATGCGAGCGTATGTTTTCCGGAACCGCGCGGCCCGAAAAAGCACAGGCACTGTTTGGAGCCAAGGCCCAGACTTACTGACAGCTTATCATCGGGCAGACATCCGACCAGTAAAGATCTCCACTTTTCCGGACCGTCTGCCGTATCAATGCGCTCTGCCGGCATTTTCTTCACAACGGAATTAATCCAGTTCTCCTGGCTCTGAGTCATCAACCCTTCTCTTCCACCTTCCTGTTATAGCGCGCTTCCCAGTCATCAAGCTCTTTCTTAATTGTATCCTTCGGTGAAGGCGTGTACGCTGACTGAGCTACCGAGAAAAGTTCCCGGGTCAGCACATATTCACCGCTTTTCAGTGCCTCAACTGCTTTGTCCTGATCGGGATAGAGCTCTATCACATCACTGAGAACCAGCTCTTTGACTTTTTCACAGAGGTGATCGACGTCTCGATAATTATAGTCAACAGAGGTTTTAACCATATCAGCGTAAGAAAATCCTTCTTCGAGCACGAAAAGCCCGTCGAACTTCATCCGATACGCATGCTCAAGAGCCTCACGGTCCGGCAATGTAACTCTGATCAGCTGGACGCGGTCGAGCATAGCGTCATCAACTCTGTTGGGATAATTGGTTGCCCCGATAAAAATCACTTCTTTATCGGAAGAATTAATTCGGTTGTAGGATGTGAGAAAAGCGGTCGTCATAGAGGATGCCCATACAGGAAGATCCGGCAGCGACCTGTTCCTGCATACACCGTCGATCTCATCTATGAAAACGATACAGGGGGCATTCTCCTCCGCCTCCTCGAACAGTCTTGTGATAATTTTTTCCGCATCGCCAACATATCTGCTCAAAATATTCGATCCGTCGAGAGAAATATACTTAAAATTCTTCTCCATAAGTTCATGAGCAAATGCCTCAATAATGTAGGTCTTGCCGCATCCCGGAGGTCCGATGAAGAAAAATGAATGGACCTGACTCATTTTCAGGTATTTTCTGATTCCCGAGAGCTTAGTGTCCGCAACACAGCTCCTGAGTCTCGCCTTGAGTTCAGACATGCCTGATACGTCTTCAAAAGAATGCTTCGGACTGTCCTTGAACCAGCTCATCACCGTCTGCTCATCTACGACCTTGTTGTCTTTCTTTTGACCGGCTTTGACCGGAGCAGTGGTATTGCTCATATCTCCGAGCCCGGAGGGAGCCTTTCGGTTCCTCTCCAGCATAATGCGCTGATAGACATCCGGCGAGACTTCTCGAAGGACCTTTTCAATCCTTGCGGTAATATCCTTGCAGCGGCGCTGATAATACGTTCTCATCGAACCGTCACTTATCTGTGCCATCTCGGTCAGCAGTTTTGCAGCTTCCTGAAGATATCTGCCCTCTTCTTTCGTATGAACACCTGCCTGTTCAAATTCAATATCCGCTTTCTGCAGATAGACCTGGCATTCATTTTCCATTCGCTGCATATTGTCAATATAATCTCTTGCCACGTTCTCTCCTCCTCATGCCTTATGACATGAACACATCACTGGCCAGCAGATCATCAAGAAGAGCATTCTCAGAGGACACACCGCCTTCTGTGTCACTGGCAAAAGCATCGCTGTACTCTCTTGCATAGGGCATGGGATCAGAATCCTCGAGTATGAACTGAGATTCTCTCATGCATCGGTCAAGAGGCATCCCCGTAATGTACTTTTGGGCAACGTCAGAAAATCTCTGTCCCAGCCACTCATCGATCGTTCCGATCGTCTCATCGCTGAACTGTTCTTCGGGCTTTAACGATTCAGTGGCCTTCTGCATATCGCGCACTTTACCCTTGACACTAATCTGGGTAAGTTTTCCTGCCTTCGGTCTCACCTTGTGAAGTGTGCAGAGCGATTTGTTAAGCTCCTTGAGCATACTGTTAAGCTGCTGATCCGACATAGCAGAGTCAAGCTGATTCTGCGCTTCACATACTATTGTATAACCGCATATTGCCGATTTGATCCTTGCCTCCGCCATTTCTCTTTCTCTTTTGGTCGGCTTCGTATTCACAATGCGCCTGTTAACACTCAGTATATGCTCGTAGCCCTGTTTCAGTTTCGCCAGACGGACTTTCGCATCAAATATTTCCTGATTTTTCTTATCGATCTTTTTCTTTTTGTGGTCGTCAAACAGTTTACCTATATCTTTACCGATTCCCATACAGTCCTCCTTTCAAATCACAGAAGAAGCATACTTTCATCATTTTCATTGTCTTCTGTATCATTAGACAGGTCTACGTTCTGCTCCGGCATATTTGAAGCCATCTCGTTTAAAACTCTCTCTTCAATGGCTTTTCTCTGTGCTTCCTGCTCAGCCTTATAGAGCTGAGCTCCCGCTTTATCCTCAGCTTCCTGGACTCTGCGCTCATACAGCATGTTCTCATATTCATCATTAATAGCGATTATCGCCTCTTTCGTTTCTCTGTTGTTATAAATAACGTCGAAGGCAATATCCATCTCGTTGGCAGCCTCACGAAGCTTACCGATATTCTCCTGTTCTTTTCGAACAGTTTTTTCCCACTCCCTTGTCAGACGATTGATTTCCTGAACATCTTCTTCCTTGACAGAAATCTGGAGATCTTTAATGATATTAAAGAGATTATTGCAGGAGTGCTCCACATTTCTCAGATCAAGATTTATCTGGCCAATCCTCTGCTGGATATGTACCAACTCCACATTTCTGTCGGTGGCATTGCCCATCTTTGCTGCAATCTGACTCTCCGTTCCCGTCAGCTTCGACCTCTGATCCGGAGTCAGAGCTTTTACCTTCTGAAATGCCGCGTAATGCGTTGACGCAAACATGTCAAGATCATCCACAGCATCCTTTAACTCTTTTTCTTTCTTTACTTTCTCTTTTTCTTTCTCCTCGATCGCAGTTCTCAGGTTATCCTGGACCATTGACTCATTACAGACCTGATAGTAAGCCGAGAGGATATCTTCACGCTGCTTTTTTATTTCCTCGTCATTTCGATTTTTCGGTACAGCTGCAAGTCCCTCAGACAGTGCATAATTGAGCGCGATGATGCACCTGTTGATCGTCTCTGTCGAACCGCTCTTCTTTGCTTTCTTCAGAATCTCTATGAGGTCATCTGCCAGGCTGAAAATCTTGTCGGTATTATAATGGACGTATACCATGGAGTCAGTTTTCTTTATCAGCTGATCCAGCAAAGATTCATGCTTTCTCTGATCCTCAAGAGGGACAACATAGGTTCTTTCCATTGCAGGTCCCTGCTTCACTGACTTATAGGGTGTGTTTTTGGCAAGCTGAAGACTTCGTCTGATATCTTCCAGACTTTCGACTTCTGCTGCCAGTTTTTTCTTCTGCTTTCTTTCTTTTTCTGCCCTTGTAGGCTCCGGTTTAAATAAATCAACTAATAATCCCATATTGTCCTCCGGTTCTTATATTACTAAGCATTCTGATTGCTTCAATCCAGATGCTCGCTCCCAAGACATTCAATTACACCTGTCAGACTGTTCCTGTAAGCACTAAGCTGTTTTCCCATATTGTCCAGATCATCCCTCATCCTCTGACCGATATAAGCTGTCTGCACTGTCATTTTTTTATTGGTATATCTGTTCTGATACCAGCTGCTCTGCAGAACTTCCTCCAGCTTATCCCGCACGCCGCTGAGCTTAGACACTCTCTCATACAGCCTTTCTGCCTGTTCGTTGAGCTTACGAGCTTCAATGTCCTTCATCCATTCTTCGAGGCTATGTATCTCAATTTCATAGTCTGAAATTTTTTGCTTGAGCTTAGATTGCTGCTGTTTGAGCGAATTCAGTCGTTCAAGCTTATTGTTCTTAGTCATCTGGAGCTCGTTATTCTCGTCCTGAAGGTTCTTTTCTGCTGCTAACAGTTCGGACTTAAGGTTCTTGATTTCATCCTCTACTTTTTTTATCTCGCTCTTTGTTTCGTCATATTTTGCGAGATTCGCCTCTTTCTCACGCCGCTCTTTTTTCAGGATGAGGATCTGGTCCGTAAAATCTTTTTCCTGCAGATTCTTCTTCAAAACCCGTATCTCCTCCGTAAGCTTAGCGCATTCCTTATTCAACTCTGTGACACGGCTGTCGAGTTCATTCTTCTGACCAATTTTACCGTCTTTAATCTTCTCCAAACTGTCTATAGACAGTTTTTTCGCTTCTATATCCTTTCCGGCAGCAATTATTATTTGATCAAGCTCTTCTGCTTTTTCCTTCAAATCTTTGATCTGCTCTATCTCGGTATCCCGCTCGTTCTGCTTTTCGGCGAGCTCCCGGCTGAGCTTCTCATAATTCTCTTTATACTTTACGATTTCTGCCCCGATATTCGATATCTCCTCTTTTACATCGAGTTCTGCCTTTTCCTTCTCCTCCCTGCGAGCAAGCAGAGTATTCTTTTCCTCATTTTTGCTCTCTATTATCTTATCGATTTCTGCAATCTCGTTTTCAAGCTTACGTTTGTCGTCATCCATCTTCTCTTCGAGAGCCTTCTTTTCTTTCATCTGATCTGCCAGAGTTTTCAGACTCTCATATATGGAATTCTCAACTCTTTTAATTTCTGATTTCGCAGCTGAAACCTCATCATTGACGTTCCGGAGTTCGTTCTTCTTTTTTTCCAGTAAAATTCCGGCTTCTGAACGCAATTTTATCAGAGAACTGAGTTGTTTGTTTATTCCCTCATTTTTTATTTTTGCACTCTTAAGTTCTTTTTCTAACTCGCTCTTCTGGGCTAAAAGACGATTTTCCTCTGCTTTTAATGCCTGAGTGTCCATATTTGACAGCTTATCTATCTCCTGCGTGATCATATCGCAGGAAGACAGTATTCTCTGCTGCTCCTTTTTTATCCCGGAAAGCTTCTCCTGTCGGCGGACAAGATTCTGTTCATTTTTTTCTATTTCCTGAAGAACAGCATTCTCGGCTTCAATCTGCTTTGATAAACCTGCCAGGTTATCAGTCAATCTGTTGAGGCGTTCCCTGCGGGCATCACTCAGGATCTGTGGTTCATTTGTGTGAGCCATATCCACAATATACTGTCCTGCCCACGGAAGTCTCTTCATCAGAACATCAATGTCATTTGCTGAGACGGAAGAAAGCGGTTTTCCCGTGAAACGCTGCGTCTCCTTGCAAAAATCATAAATAAAATTCAGGACATCTTCCGGAGCATAGCTGCTCATCTTAGATAACCTCTCAAGATTAGAGCGTGTAACTTCAAAATTCATGTTCTCTCCTCACTCCCATCATTGATATATCACAAAAGCACCAAATCTTCGAGATCATCCGGAATTTCAGATTCCTCGGTTTCATTGAATGCATTATTAGCGGCCTCCATCAGCTTAAGCATTTCCTGATATTCTGAATCAATATCTTTTTTGCCGGGGCTGAAATCCAGGTCATCAATGTTGCTCTCAAAGCGCTCCGTGCTCTGCTTCAGCTTTAGGCTGTCCTCTTTAAAGTCTTCAATGTAGTTCGAGCTGTCTTCAATTATATCCTGGAATTCCTGAACATTATATTGATTATCACTGGCAATCATGATTTCCAGTTTGTTGCGTATCTTGTCGAACGTCATGAACTTTGCTATGCATTGATGAATATAATCCTGATGATTATTTATCCTGCTTCTGAGATTTATTGCTCTGTTCTTGTGATAATCCTTCTCCGGCTTTGGAGTATGCCTGTGTTCCATCTGATCAATCAGCTGAATCATTTCGTCCAGGTCAGTGTTCCACTTTTTAATAGAAGCATTCTCAGATTCAATAGTTTCACGCAGGGCAAAATGATCCTGCGAAATTTCAATCACATTTCGATATGCTTTCCATCTCTTTAGTGCCTTTTCATCGTTTTCAAATTTCTTTTTTATAGCATTGTTAAGACAGTCCATACACAGCTTTATGGTTTCACTGTCCTGCTTACGAACGGCAGTATCCATGACCCCCACGGTATGTTTCAGCATATCTGCCACATTTTCAGGAATCATTTCGCCGTGTGGTTTGCTGTACTCTCTGCAGAGATACATCCACTCACGCTTTATTGACTCACAATCAGGTTTTCCTGTGTATTCTTCCCCGAATTTGATTCCTCTGAGACCGGCAATTATGTCTGTATCTTCAGTCACATGGATTTCCTGAGAAATGTCTTCTTTAGTATACTTTTCGTTCCAGTCAGAAGTATTTTCTACAATAGTAGGCCACCGCTTCTCAATATCTTTTGAAAGTATCCTGTAGCTGTGTTCCGGATTATCACTCAGGCAGTCCGGATATTTTAACCGCATGTCTGTGCACCGATACCATGCATATATAAATTTCACGATTTTTTCAAGATCGTACTCACTATAATCAGATTCTTTTTTTAACCTGAACCATATCACATAATTAATTACCCGTCTGATAGCACCGGTGGTGAACGAGTTGTAACAGGTACATCTGTCGCCCGCTTTCATTTCAAAGCTTCTATATGCTGTCCCGCTCTTTAATTGTTCCTTATTGAATGACTCCACAATCTCGGGGAACAGCAGCCTGCCTCCGAATTTTCCTCTCAAAATGCCTTTTTCATCCATCAGGTACGGCAGAGAGCGGTCAGCAGAAGAGTCCATCCTCAGTATAATAATATTACCGTTCGCAGATAACTCAGTCATAAGTCTGTTGACTTCGTAATTGTTACCGTTGAAAATGCTGCAGAAGGTATGCAGGCGAAATACAAACGCACTGTTACTCGCGTTTCTCACAAGTTTTCTGACCCTATCGTCTGTTGCTTCTATCGGTTTTCCGTCAAATTCTTCACTTATCCGTTCGAACATCCTCTTGATCTGACGCATTGCCAAAGCGTATGAGGCATCGTCATAGAGGTTCACATAATATTTCCCCCTCTGACCGGAAATACTGAAAACGTATTCATAGCGTTCCGCTTTTAATTCATAATACAGATAGTCCTGCAGATTCAGACGAATCATCGCATCCGTATAATAAACATCGTCATTTGCAAAAAGGTAATGAATTAATCCACTCGAAGCTTTGAATCTATCCATCGTTTTTTCCCCACAACAGTTTTAAACCAAAGTATAGCAATGCACCCTCGATGTGGGCATCACCTGTCATTTAGTTCTCTGCAACATCTTTCGGAGATTCCTGATTGAATATTAAAACACAGAAATAAGAAAACTGCCGAATTCATAATAAATATACCGACAGCACTTTCAGTCATGATAATCCCCTCATAAAAGATAAGACTTGTCCGGAATTGACAAAAACTGTCCTTATTATAAAATGCAATCCGTCACAATGCAACAATTTAGCTCATGAAAGCCCCTATGGTTCCTACGATTTTACCAACTGATCGATGTGCAGACTGTCGACAGGCGAATAATCTGCTATCTGGTTTTGTCGTAAATCCAGATAAGTGAGACTCGACAGACCTGCAAGAGGTTCAACGCTGCTTATCCGGTTGCGATACAAATCTAAATAAGTCAGATTTTTCAGGCTGGCCAGAGCACTTATGTCGCTGATCCCGTTGCCGTCCAGATCCAGAAGCGACAGACCAACCATTCTGCTGATCGTACTGATATCGCTGATCTGATTAAACTCAGCCCATAGATATGTCAGCTCCGAAAGGCCTGTGATCGCACTGATATCACTGATCTGGTTATCGCTCAGATGCAGCTGAGTCAGTTTTGTCAGATGACTTAATGCACTGATATTGGTTATCCGATTTCGTCCCAGAGCCAAATACTTCAGATTCGTGAGCTTGCCGAGAACACTGATGTCACTGATCTGGTTGCAGGACAGGTAGAGGCCTGAAAGATTTGTCAGTTTACCGAGCGCACTGATGTCACTGATCTGGTTATCATACAAACGCAGCTCCGTTAGGTTTTCCAAGCCAACCAGCGCGTTTATATTTTTGATCTGGTTGTAACCCAAATTCAGATATGTCAAATTTCGAAGTTCACTGAGAGCACTTATATCACTGATCTGATTATTCTCCACAGACAGCCACTCAAGATTTGTCAGATTGCCGAGAGCACTGATATCGCCGATTTGATTTCCCTCATGAGTCGAAAGGTCCAGCTGTGTAATCTGACACACTTCGCTGTACATAATGTCTCCGGAACTGATACCGGTAATGCCACGCATCTTAGCTTCAAGTACACTGTCTTTCCAGTCAATTGCATAATCCTGTCCAAGTGCAGTATCATCTGCTTCGACCACAATATCTGTCTGCTCCTCTGCCGCACTCTGCACGTATTCGGGACCTGTAGATTCCGAAACACTGTCCGAGTCTGTCACCTGCTCATGTATCAGACTTCTCCGAGCAATCAGCCCTATCTCAATGATAATAATGATGACAGCAGCTATAATCAGCGGAGTGAATATGTTAATCGGCTTCGGGCCCGGTTTTTTATCCGGTTTAGGATTCCCGGGTGTATCGTTGCCGGCAGTAAATTGTCCTGAAGAACTATTTCCGGCTACCTTCTTCTCTTCGGGCTGCTCATCTTTTACCTCTGCTATTCTCTCTTCTATTCTATCTTCTATTTTATCTTCTATTTTCTTCTCTTTTTTTTCTTCTTTATATACGATTTTTTCAGGTTCCGGATTTCTTATGATCACAGACGTATGCGGACGTGATAAAAAGAGAACTTCATTCACATTTGTCCTTCGGAGCTGTTCTTTGGCCGAAAGCAGCTTTACTCTGCAGTCCAGGCAATTGGCGCAGTGCTCCTCTAAAAGCAGTCTTTCAGCTTTTGTACACTGTCCCCTTACATATTTAGGAATCAACGTGTCAATATATCTACAGGTTTCGCTATTACTCATGGCTATCCACCTTTACTTCGCCGCCATATTGTTAGGCTCTTATTACAATCACTCTCAATTGTATTGCTATGTGAGTAAGAATGCAACCTAACACCACAATCCTTAGTCGAAAATGTATTATTCTCTTAGAAAAAACACGTTTATGATGTAAAATAAAACTATATAACTGCTTGAACCACAACACTTCATAAGGTACTACATTACATGGAATTTGTCTGGTATATAATTGCGGCGACCGGAGCCGGAATCGGAACCGGCCTTGCAGGTCTCTCAGCCGCAACAGTAATGGTCCCCATCTTAATCGTTTTATGTCCCTCTTTCTCCGGCGAGACCGGAGCCTATCAGGCTACGGCGATTGCCCTCGCCTCTGATATCCTCGGCTCTGCCGTCACAACTGCCACCTACATAAAGCATAAGAATATCGATTTGAGACGCGGATGGATCATGCTTGTCTGCATCATCTCGATGTGCACTGTCGGCAGCTATGCCGCATATCTTGCCGGGAATGTGGTTCTCGGCGGTTTCACCCTCATTCTCACCTTCTGCATCGGAATCCGTTTTCTGGTCAAACCGGATACAACAAAGGAAAATACCGTCTCAAAAGGCGAAAGGCTGGATTGGAAAGGAGTGGCGGTCTCTCTTTTCTTCGGAATCACAATCGGATTCGGAACAGGATTTGTCGGCACCGGCGGCGGAATGATGATGCTCGTCGTCTTCACCGTCTTTCTGGGCATGGAATTAAAGCCGGCGGTCGGCACCAGCACATTTATCATGACTTTCACCGCTCTCATTGCATCTGTGAGTCACATTCTGATTCACCCTGCAATTATTCTGGAAAAGTGGCATGTCATGCTTCTGTGCATCGTAGTCGCAACTGCTTCCAGCTTAATTTCGGCAAGTTTCGCCAACCGGGTCAGCAACCGCACAGTCGGTCTCGTGACAGGTTTTGTCCTGACAATTCTCGGTGCAGCCATGATTTACCTGAATTACAGAGACTCGGTATTTGCAAATCCTCTTGTTCAGGACACTCTTGTCACCTTCAGAAAATATCTGATTTATATCGTTTCACTGGCTTCCGCACTTATACTGATCCACTTTTTACTTCCCATACCGAAAGATGTTTTTCGCAAGCTTCTCCACGTGGCAGCATTTACCTCTTCTATCTTCATTGTCTTTACAGGAAGAGGATGGCTGCCGGGAACGATCACGCTGGTAATTTTCTCTCTGATCGTATACCCCGCCCTCAAAATCGCGGAGAGCTGGCAGGGATATGCAGCCTTATTCGTAGAAAAAAAGCCGGGAGAAATACGAAGCAGTCTGCTCCTCCTGTTCCTCTCCCAGGCTTCGATAATGGCTTTCTCGGGTCTTGTCGGTAAACCCTATATTCTTGTTGTCAGCACAGCGGCGTGGGGCCTCGGTGATATCGCGGCCGCATGGATCGGCAGACCGCTTGGCAGGCATAAAATAAACCTGCCATTTGCGGACCACAAAAAATCCTGGGAAGGCAGCATAGCCATGGCTGTCACATCCTTCGCAGCAAGCTTGCCCGCACTGCTTACTCTGTCTCCATATTCTCTGCCTGAGGCAATACTTATAGCACTTATCATTGCAATCATCTCATCCCTGACAGAGATGTCCAGCAAAGGCGGGTTGGACACGGTCACCGTTCCTTACGCAAATGCGATTGTCCTGTGGATAATTACCCCGATCCCATGAGGCGCATCAATCAGCAAGGTAAATGTCGATCAAACTTAAAGGAGCTGTCGCACTAATACGACAGCTCCTTTATTAATTCACTATAAAGCCTCAACCGCCTTATTTCCCATCCGCAAAATTCGTGTAATACGTCTTTTCCATCTCCGGACATCCGTATTTCTCTTTTGCGTCCGCAAATGCCCTGATCATGAAAGCCATATTCCTTGCAAGATTTCTCATGGTCTGAAGCCCTTCCAGATCTTTCTTTGCGTCATCCGCCGTATGTCCATGCACCTGATTCCAATAGGTACTTGAAGCGACCGGCATGCTGCTGATCGTGAAATACTTGTTCAAAACGTCAAAAGTCGCAGTGTTTCCGCCCCTGCGGCAGCTGACGACAGATGCTCCGACCTTCATTTGCTTTGAAAATGAAGTGCTGTAGAATAAGCGATCCATAAAGGAGAGGATCGTACCGTTCGGACCGCCATAATAGACAGGGCTGCCGACCACAAGTCCGTCCGCCTCTGCAAACTTCGGGGCGACCTCATTCACCAGGTCATCGAAGACACATTTACCGGTCTCTCTGCAGCGTGTGCATGAAATGCATCCTCTTATGCTCTTATTGCCGACCTGTATAAGCTCAGTCTCTATGCCTTCTTCCTGAAACACTTTAATCATCTCATTAAGAGCTGTAGCTGTGCAGCCGTTTGCGTGCGGACTTCCGTTCAACAGAATAACTTTAGACATGTGATTTCTCCTTATTTACTTTTTCAAAAGCCAGGCGCGGATAATTATCCTCCTCGACATAGATCGTACCGCAGTGGATAAATCCAAGTTTTTTTACCAGATTCTGCATGACTTTATTGTCGCCGTGGGTATCGATGCGCAGATGACCGCACTGCTCAAACGCCCAGTTAATGCAGAACGCTCCGATACCCTTTTCGGATCCGTCTCCTGAAATTCGATGCACGACGCCGTAGGGGCTGTCATCAAGCCAGGCACCGTCCGTGATCCTCCGGTAGGTCGGTTCGATATCCCTGCCGAAAGTATAGTAAAAGGTTCCGATGACTTTTCCCTGATCATTGACACAGACATAGCTGTTTCCATCACGGATATCCTTATGGATCAGCTCCGCCGGCGGCCAGTTCGTAGGACCCCACTGATTGGGATTTCCATGTTCCGCCATGAATTTTCTTGCAAAGCTGTAGATTTCCATCATGCGGTCAAAATCCTGCTTAGTTGCATGTCTGATTTCCAATTCAAAATCACCCCTCTCCTGACCCGGATTCATGCGGTCTCGCTGAGGTAAAAATCATTCCTTTATCACGCCTTGAACCTGACTGCCGTTCCATAAGCCATGACTTCCGCGGCACTCTGCATCACCGATGCTGAACTGTAGCGGATTGCAACAATTGCGTCCGCACCCAAAGCTTCCGCTTCTGCGACCATGCGCTTCGTAGCCAGGGCTCTTGCGTCATTCATCATTTCGTTATAGCGGGTGAGTTCTCCGCCAACGAGCGTTTTGAGTCCGGCTCCGATATCACGGACGGCATTCACAGTCTGTATCGTGCTGCCCTTGACCAGGCCGAGCATTTCGAGTTCTTTTCCGTTAATTGTTTCAGTAGTTGTCAAGATCATCTTCTTCTCCGCTCCTTATCTCTTTTATTCGACTAAACAACGTGTAAACACTTCCGATTCCCAGCAGCACCAGAGGGATTCCCATCAGGATGACCAAAGGCTCCGCGACAGCTTCCCGAACCAGCATCACTAAGTAAATCAGAAGGTAAAGAATAAATACTATTGTGATAACAACAGGTGCAATCATCTTTTTTCCGTGCGGTGACATGACTCACCCCCTTTCACCGCTGTCGAAACTTCAGCCTTTTTTATAAAGTCCATATTTACTGCGGAAATCCGGAATCATTTTTTACTCCAGACCACTCTGCTTTCTTAAAATGCTGAGCGTCCTCTCATCCCTTTTTCCGTCATAATACTTATCGAGCACTGCCTTAAATGCGGCGCATTCAGGATCTGCCTCAGAAAACAGCGTCATGCAGGACCTAAGCTTCAGATTATCCGGAAAGCCCATGACACGTTCCGCATCATTGGTCTCAAGGGACAGCAGAGCTTCGCAGATTTCGAGGAGGTGTGTGCGCAGAGTATCATTTGCAAGAAAAGCTTTCGCCTCCTGCATATCCTTGATGGAGTATTCTCTGGATGTGTATGTCCTGCCGAGCCCGACAATCTGCGGAATCTCCCACCATGACCAGTGTGTTAATTTATAGCCGTTTCGCAGCTCGCGAAGCGCTGCTTCGTGGGTACCTTCCTGTGCCTTAATATATCTTGATACATCGCTCATGATCAAAACTCCTTTCTCATATCAATATAGTCTAAACAGGTTGCTATGTATAGCTGACATCATAGTATCATGTATGACAAACTGCCTATTCGAGCGGAAGCCACTCCAACACCTTCTTTATCTGAAGATCCCAGAAATCCCAGTCATGCCCGTAATCGTCCTCGTCCCATGTTACTTGAGCTCCGTTCGCTTTAAGAAAATCTCTGAAATCTTCATTTGCCGGAAGAAGATCATCTTGCAGCCCGCAGGCCATATAGAACTTCGGAACACATCTCTTTGCTTTAAGCATCTCTTCAAATGCAACCCTCGGATTCATATCTGTCTTCGACGCTGCCTCAAGATTGTCGAACAGTCCGATATTTGCCTCTTCCGAGACGTCGTCAAAGATATGGATCGCGGCCGACAGGCCGGCGACATAGCCGAACGTGTCCGAAAAGACAATTCCGTTTCGAAGCGCTCCGTATCCGCCCATGGAAAGACCTGCAATGAATGTGTCCTCCCGCCTCTCGGAAAGCGGAAACATTCTCCTTGTCATCTCGACCAGCTCTTCCCCGATGAATGTCTCATAGTCATTCCAGGGTGTTCCGGATCTGAAATAAAAGGAGTTGTCTCCCGATGGCATCACAACCGCAAGGTTCTTCTCCTCGGCCCACTTCTGAATGCGCGTCTGGCTCACCCAATCCGTATAATTTCCCAGAAGGCCGTGCAGAAGATACAGTGTCTTGTATTTTCGATCCTTTTGCTGTAAGTACCGATCTGTATCAGAATCAAACTTGTCCGCCGGCAAAATCACATTTAGAGGGACTATGCGAAACAGAGCCCTCGACATATAGTTCACCTGAATCAGTGCCATGCTGTTCTCCTCCATGTAGTATTGTATCTGATGAGTTTATTTTTCATATTTTCGCCCCATTCGTCCATTGCCTGATACCTCCGGGAGCGCTATTATAATTAATCGATAAAAACTATCCCAGCCACGTTTTAGAGGAATTACTTATGGACTCAATTACTAAAAAACGCATCGTGATGTGTGTGACAGGCGTCGTTTTATCGGGCGTTGCGGTCAGCTTTTTCAAGTCAGCGGTCTTCGGCGTCGACCCCTTTCAGGCCCTTATGAGCGGTCTGGATGCCCTGATCCCGATCAAATACGGCACGCTGTACGTCATCGTCAATGCAGTTCTGCTCCTGTTCAGCCTCGTTTTCGACAGGACCCGCATCGGTCTCGGCACGCTGATCAACCTGTTCCTGCTGGGCTATATCGTCCAGTTCGGCGCCCAAATTCTTGCCGGCCTCGTCCCTGCGCCGTCGCTGTTTATCAGAATTATATACCTTTTAGTCGGTGTTCTCATCGCCTGTCTTGCGGCTTCTCTGTATTTTACTGCAAATATGGGCGTCTCCACCTACGACGCTATCGCCCTGATCATCACTGATACGTGGAAAATCGGCCGTTTCAAATTCGTTAGAATCATCACCGATTTTACCTGCGTTATTCTCGGGGTCGTTCTGTTCCTCATTTCCGGACAGGAAGTGAGCGGCTTATATGCCGTAGTAGGTCTCGGAACGATTATTTCCGCCTTTATGATGGGACCGATGATCGATTACTTTAATATTCATCTGTTCGGACCGATGCTTAAAGGCAAATAAGACTTTCATATTTTCAAGTCTCTCGAGCGAAACTTGAATCCCAAAGCTGCCGGCGGGCAGCTTTTTCTTTATCTCGCAGCTGCCAATGCGACAGCTTTTTCTTTATCTCGCAGCTGCCAATACGGCAGCTTTTTCTTTTATTCTACCACAACAGTGCGCTCTTTCCATTAACATATTATGTCTCGTCAAGAGAAAAAGAGGAGCCTGCGCTCCTCTTTTCCCAATTCTTGAACTTATTTCAGCTGCTTATTTCTCTCCTGCAGCCACATGGTAGCTCGCAATATACTCCGTATCTGCCGGCATCTCGATTCCCGGATCCGAAATGACGAATTCACACTTGCGATTTTCTTCCTCCATGGCTTTGGCGAAGTGACACAGGGCAATGCCCATATCGATCTTCTGCATGTCCCATCCGTCATTCCCGACATAGCCTTTGCTGTGCTTCTCATAAAAGTGGACGTCATCCCCGCAGATTACAATGCGCCACGGCTGTTTGTTAACTGCCGAGGGAGCCCATCTCACAATTTCGAGGGCATCCGCAAAGCTCCCCGCGGTCTCCTTACTCATCGGCTCCGCAAATGTATTCGAATAAAACAGCTCTTCAAATGCCAGTCTGCTGTCCGCCTTCACAGCCTTCCGCATCACCCCCTCTCGGATGGCCATTTTTTTCGCCGGATATCCGATCGGGCTGATGCAGGGCATGACTTCGCCCTCTTTCAGCTCCATGGCCCGCTCAAATGCAGGCCGGTCCATCGTCCCGGCGATCCATGTCGTTCCGAATCCTTTAGACTGAGCGTAGAGCACGATGTCCTCAAATTCATACCCGAAGGCCTCCTCAGCATGCGGTGCCTTCTGCATCTTGCCTGCGATGAAGGCGTCAGTGCCGGAAATGACCGGGCTTTTAAGGCCGTTCTTTTTAGCCCCCATCACTTTCCAGGTGATAGGCAGATCATAGGGATTGCCGGCTTCACCGGCATACTTCAGAAGATTCCTGACTTCCTCCTTGTCCGGCGCTTTTCCGTCAAATGTCCGTACGCTCCTGCGGCTCTTTACCAGTTCCATTAAACTCATAGCTTATCTCTCCTTGATATTTATTTTTTCAGATCGCATTCATTTATGTTCCTGTGTAAATAGCCTTCTTTGAACGCACGATCCCTCATATAATAGCACAGCGCTGACACAATTCTTCTGTTTCAGCGGGCCGAACATCTGTCGACTATGTTTTCACATTATGACGCTACGCTGCCCAGATACTTCTTCAGCACAAATCCCTGCATACCGTTATACTCGACCATAAAGAAGCCGTTTGCGCCTTCTTTGATAGCATATACAACACTTCCTAGCGGAATCTGGCAGATTTCCGCACCACTCGTCGACGCTGTCTTCCTCAGTGTTACACTCTCCTTGCAATTTACGACTTTCATGTATGCGCCGATCGCGATCTGGGGCTCGAACTCGTCAAGATACTTGGTCAGAGCATATCCGGCAATGCCATTATATGTGACGTATACAAATCCATTTGCAGCATCCCCAAGATAAATTACTGCTGCAAATAACGGAATCTGCAGGATAGCTTCGGATGATGTTGATGCTTTTGCCCGAAGTGATATACTCTCGTTTACGCCTACCACATAGAGGGGCTGTCCATAATAATATCCTGTTTTATTTGTGGTCTTTCCGCTATTGCCACTGTTTGCCGGCTTTAAGAATGAAGCCAGAACGTACCCTTCATAGCCCTTGTATTCTACGTAATAGAAACCGTTTGCTGCTTCCTTCACTACATACACCACCGCGCCCAGCGGAATCTGGCAGATCTCCGCTCCTTTTGTTGACGCTGTCTTCCTGAGCGTAATGCTCTTCTTGCAGTCAAACACGGTCATGTACTCGCCAATCGCGATCTGAGGCTCGAACTCATCAAGATATTTGGCCAGCGCATATCCGTCTATGCCGTTATAATTCACATATAAAAATCCGTTTTTGGCGTCCGCTATATATGTGACCCTCCCATATAAGGGAATCTGCAGAATGGCGTCCGATGACGTCGACTGTTTAGCCCGAAGAGAAATGCTTTCTTTGCAGTTCACTACCCAGAGCGACTGGCCGTATTCGTAGCCCGACAAGCCGGACGAGCTCATCTGCTTAAGTCCTTGTGCCGCACCGCCCTTCAAAATGGCTGCCTGAGCATTGATACTCCAGCATGAAGAAAACAGGACCATGCAGGCCAACCCGATTGCCGCTAAACTAATTCTACTTCGTTTCATGACCTATACCTCCTATACTTTTCTGATGCAACTGCTGTCACTGGGTGAGAGTTCAGACATGCCGTAACGAAGTTTCAGAATCCGACGCAAACATCATCTTCATCGAAAAACGCATATCCTTCCCTGCGAGCTGGCAACTTGCTTCGCATGTTGCGATCTCACAGTCGAATACGCAATGATTTTCTCACGAAGATGGATGCTTTGCTGCCGGAAACGTAACATAAGAACAGCCCGTATGAACTTTCACGCCGCAGGAACGTCACAATTTCCTGTCTGATATGATAATTTTACCATATCCGAAGCTGCTGAAAAAGCTAGATTGCATATGTTCGCGAAGGTTCCCGGATCAAGTTTCAATAATAAGAAAAAACGCTCGCATCATAGTAGTGCGAGAGTCTTTTTGTTGAATTGTTGTGGCGTTCACGCTTGTCTTATACACCCTGTCTCGGCTGTCAGGGCAGTCGCTTTCAATGATGAAATCACCTTTTGTCGGCATGAATAATGGCCGATGATCATCTTTATTTTGTGCGGCGTTTCATAATTGTTCGTGTGAAGTAAATGACAGTCACTTTTAGTGGAACCCCCTTTTATTAACCGTAAGTCACATAAGAAAGTCAAATCATCACCCGGCATCAAATCCAACAAAAAGTGACTGTTTCTGAGCTTGTTGCTGGAAATTACGCGCGTATTCGAAGAAGATGGAATTTGGCGCGTAACCAGTGAAGACGGAGATTGAGCAGGTAGTCGGAAATTACGCGCGGATTGATATGACAGGTAAAACGGCGCGTAATTGGAGATGGCTGAAATTGACTTGTCGCTGAAAATTACGCGCGGATTGAAAGAAAAGGGAATTTGGCGCGTAACCGGAGAGGGCTGAAATTGACTTGTTTCTGAAAATTACGCGCGGATTGAAAGAAAAGGGAATTTGGCGCGTAACCAGTGAAGACGAAAATTGAGCAGGTAGTCGGAAATTACGCGCGGATTGGAAGAAAAGAGAATTTGGCGCGTAACCAGTGAAGACGGAAATTGAGCAGGTAGTCGGAAATTACGCGCGGATTAGGATGGAAGCCCGTTTGGCGCGTAAAAATCGAGAACCGCAGCTCAGATGGCTTCTTGGGATTACGCGCGGTTTAGGACGAAAGCCTGATTGGCGCGTAAAAATCGAGAACTAGGGCTCAGATGGCTTCTTGGGATTACGCGCGGTTTAGAATGGAAGCACGATTGGCGCGTAAAAATCGAAAACCGGAGTTCAGATGGCTCCTTGGGATTACGCGCGGATTAGAATGAAAGCCCGTTTGGCGCGTAAACAGATAATAGTACAAAGGCAGAAGCAACATAATCCTGCTTCTGCGGTACTTTGGCTGCCTCTACCCTCGAGTGATTCAATGGATCAAAGGCAGAAGCAGCACAATCCTGCTTCTTAGGCACTTTGGCTGCCTCTGTCCTTGAGTGATTCAATGGGTCAAAGGCAGAAGCAGCACAATCCTGCTTCTGAAGTACTTTGGCTGCCTCTGTCCTTAAGTGATTCAATGGATCAAAGGCAGAAGCAGCACAATCCTGCTTCTGAGGCACTTTGGCTGCCTCTGTCCTTGAGTGGTTTCAATGGGTCAAAGGCAGAAGCAGCACAATCCTGCTTCTGAGGCACTTCGTCATCGGGTCCATGAAGTCATAAAACTTATAATCGTGTCAAGAACGATGACCGCTGCATTAATGTTTCTCCCCAAGCGAGCACCTGATAAACTCCCTGAACAGCGGATGAGCCTTATCCGGTCTCGACTTGAACTCCGGATGGAACTGCACACCGACGTGGAAACGGCTTGTCGGAATCTCAACAGCCTCGACAAGCATGCCATCCGGTGACGTCCCGCATACAGCAAGGCCTGCCGCCTCAAGCTGATCACGATATTCATTGTTGTACTCGAAACGATGTCTGTGCCGCTCGGAAATCTCAGAAGTACCGTAGCACCTCGAAAGTACAGTTCCAAGCAGAACCTTGCAAGGATACGCGCCAAGGCGCATCGTCCCGCCCTTCCTCTGGACTGCCATCTGCTCTTCCATGAGGTCAATGACGCAATGACTGCTGTCCTCGGCAAATTCCCGGCTGTGGGCATCCGCAAACCCGAGGACGTTTCTGGCATATTCAATCACACAGATCTGCATGCCAAGGCATATGCCAAGATAAGGTATATTGTGCTCTCTCGCATACCGACAGGCTAAAATCATACCCTCGATCCCGCGGTTGCCAAAACCGCCCGGGACAAGAATTCCGTCAGCGCCGCCGAGCACTTCATCAATATTTTTATCAGTCAGCTTCTCCGAGTCCACCCAGAGAACTTCCACTTCAGCGTCATTCTCATAGCCGCCGTGATACAGCGCTTCGCGGACAGACAGATACGAGTCGTGAAGACCTACATATTTTCCGACGATGGCGATTCTTGTGTAGCGGAACAAGTTGTGGATCCGGTCGACCATGTCCTCCCACTCGGCAAGACCGTTCATCTCGCCGCCAAGGCCAAGCTCTCTGCAGACGACCGTATCTAACCCATGACTGTGCAGCATGAGCGGCGCTTCGTAGAGGCAGTCCATTGTATTGTTCTCAATGACACAGTCATTCTTGACGTTGCAGAAAAGCGCAATCTTATCCTTGATTCCCTGCTCGAGCGGCCGGTCCACACGGGTCACGATGATGTCCGGGTGAATCCCCAGAGACTGAAGCTCCCTGACAGAGTGCTGGGTCGGCTTTGACTTGTGCTCGTTGGAACCGGAAAGGTATGGCACCAGGGTCACATGGATGAACAGGCAGTTCTCATGGCCGACCTCCAGGGATACCTGTCGGATAGCCTCGATGAAGGGCTGGCCCTCAATGTCACCGATCGTGCCTCCAATCTCCGTGATTAGAACGTCCGCATTCGAATTCTTTGCCCCCATATAGATAAAGTGTTTGATTTCATCCGTCACGTGCGGGATGACCTGGACGGTCTGGCCAAGATACTCTCCCTTTCTCTCGCGGTTCAGCACATTCCAGTAGACTTTGCCGCTGGTCAGGTTCGAATAGCGGGTCAAATTTTCATCGATGAATCGCTCATAGTGACCGAGGTCAAGATCAGTCTCCGCCCCGTCATCCGTCACGAACACCTCTCCGTGCTGGAAGGGACTCATAGTACCGGGATCTACATTCATGTAGGGGTCAAGCTTCTGAGAGGCAATGCGAAGTCCCCTCATTTTGAGCAGCCTGCCAAGAGACGCTGCAGTAATTCCTTTCCCAAGCCCGGAGACAACACCGCCGGTCACAAATACATATTTTGTCATTTTCTCCTCCATAGACCTTTTCATAACACGGCTATCCTACTCATCTTATTCTCAGATATCGTGGACAGAATCATCTGCTTCTGCACCCCATGAGATACTAAGTTATATCTATACCCCATCAAACATTCAGCTGTTTCTATACCCCATCAGGTACTCATCAATCTCCTCCGCGCAGGCGCGTCCTTCCGCCAATGCCCAGACGACAAGACTCTGTCCCCGCCGCATATCGCCCGCGGAGAAGACGCCCGGGATGCTCGTCGCATATCTGCCTTCCGGCGTCGCGACAAGACCTCTGCCTGTCATAGAAAGTCCGAAAGCTTCGGGCACCAGTTTCTCAGCCCCGATGAAACCTGCTGCGATGAGCAGCAGATCACATTTGATGGTCTTCTCGGAGCCTTCTTTTTGGACAAGTTTGCCATTTGCAAATGCAACCTCCACCGTCTCAATCTCACTTACCCTGCCCTCTTCTGACATGACCCTGTTCACAGTCGTGCTGAACACTCTCGGATCAGCCCCGAAAATCTCTATCGCCTCCGTGTGGCCGTAATCGGTCCGCAGCGTCTTCGGCCATTCGGGCCATGGATTATTGGCGGTTCTCTCTGCGGGCGGTTTCGGCATCATCTCAAGGGCGGTCACCGACCGACAGCCCATTCGGATTACAGTCCCGATACAGTCGTTGCCCGTATCGCCGCCTCCGACGATGATTACATCCCGGTCTTTGGCATCAAATGCAGATGGCAGTTGTTCGATTCCAAGCACGTTTTTGGTTGCGGCCTTCAGGAAATCGACAGCGAAATAAATGCCGTCCACTCCCTCCATGCCTTCCACCGCAAGGGCTCTCGGCTGCTTTGAGCCGCAGCACAGAGCGACCGCGTCATAATCGCAAAGAAGCGTTTCCGCATCCATGTCCTTCCCGACATTAACACAGGTCTCAAACACGATGCCCTCCTCTTCCATAATTTTCTGCCTTCGCGCAATCACACTCTTGTCGAGCTTCATGTTGGGAATGCCGTACATAAGGAGACCGCCGATTCGGTCCTCCCGCTCAAAGACGGTGACGGAGTGACCGCGCCTTCTGAGGGCGTCCGCGCATGAAAGACCGCTCGGTCCGCTGCCGACAACAGCCACGCGTCTTCCGCTCTCCCTGGCCGGGATATTCGGCTTCATCCAACCGTTTTTATAAGCGGTCTCAATGAGGTATAGCTCGTTGTCCCTTACCGTGACCGGATCGTCATACTGTCCGCAGATGCATGCTTTCTCGCACAGGGCAGGACACACCCTCCCTGTAAATTCAGGGAATCGGTTGGTCTTTAAGAGCCTGGCGAGCGCATGCATATCCTCTCCCCTGTAGATACAGTCATTCCACTCGGGAATAAGGTTATGCAGCGGGCAGCCGACGACCATACCGGAAAGCTTCATTGCCGACTGGCAGAAGGGAACGCCGCAGTTCATGCACCGCGCACCCTGCTCCCTTCTGATCCCTACGGTCGAATATGCATGAAATTCCTCGTAGCCCTGTATCCTGACTTTCACCGGAATCTCTTTGTTTTCAACTCTCTCATATTCAAGAAATCCTGTCTGTTTACCCATAGTCTCACCTGCTTTTCTATCATACCGGTCAGTTCTTTGAAAGCCTCAAATTCCGAACTTTAGACCGACATACCAGTCAGTTATCTGAAAGCCTTCAGTTCCGAACTTTCAGACCAACGCGCCGGTCAGTTCCCTGAAAGCCTCAAGTTCCGAATTTTCCCTCGAGATTCCCTGCTCCTCATACTTGCCGATCATACGAATCATCTTTTGGTAGTCTTTCGCTATGACCTTCTTGAAGCTGAGTATCTCCCGGTCAAAATTCGTCAGAATCTCCTTGCCGAGTTCAGATTCCGTCGCTCGGACGTAGTCAGTCAATATTGCCTTAAGTTCTCCAATGTCATATTTATCCTTGAGCTCCTCGAGCTCTACCATATCCTTATTAATCCTTCGGTACAGGCTGTGATCCCGATCGAGTACGTAGGCTATGCCTCCGCTCATGCCGGCAGCAAAGTTTTTTCCGGTACTTCCCAGAATGACCGCCCGGCCTCCCGTCATATACTCAAGGCCATGGTCACCGCAGCCCTCAGCCACCGCGATTGCGCCGGAATTTCTGACACAGAAGCGTTCGCCGGCTACGCCGCATATATATGCCTTTCCGGATGTTGCCCCGTAGAGGGCCACGTTGCCGACGATGATATTCTCTGAAGCCTTGAACCTGCTTCCGGGCATAGGTCTCACAATCAGGGTTCCGCCTGAGAGACCTTTCCCGAATCCATCGTTGGCATCACCCAAAAGCCGGATCGTCATGCCATGGGGAATAAAGGCACCGAAGGACTGGCCTCCGCCGCCCCTGCAGGTTATAAGGAACCTGTCTTCCGGAAGTTTTTCTCTGTCGCTGCCGTATTTGCCCACGATCTCCGAGCCGAAGATCGTGCCGAATGTCCTGTCGGTAGAGCTCACCTCCACTTCGATCTTTGAGCAGGCCGTTTTTTTATCAGCAGCTTTAGCGAACCACGGGAGGAGCACTCTCTCGTCAAGAGTTTTCTCAAGTTCAAAATCAAAGCTCCTCACGGGGTCGAACCTCATGCCGTCTGCCCCGGAGAGCCCTTCATTAAGGATCCGGTCGAACGCGATCGTCTGCGCGTGAGGCTGCTTAAAGCTGTCCCGCTTTCTCAGGCAGTCTGTCCGCCCGATCATTTCGTCGACAGTCCTCATGCCAAGCTTTGCCATGATCTCCCGGAGCTGCATGGCCACAAAGGTCATGAAATTCATCACGTGTTCAGGTTTTCCGGCAAATCTGCCTCTCAATTTTTCATTCTGCGTAGCTATTCCGACCGGACATGTATCTTTCGAACACACCCGCATCATCATGCAGCCGAGACTGACAAGCGGCGCGGTTGCAAATCCATACTCCTCCGCTCCAAGGAGGGCAGCTATGGCAACATCCCTGCCGGTCATGAGTTTGCCGTCCGTCTCGATCCTGACTCTGGATCTGAGACCGCTCTCGATAAGAGCTTTGTGTGTCTCTGCAACGCCGAGTTCCCACGGAAGTCCCGCATTGTGGACCGAGCTGAACGGGGCTGCTCCCGTTCCTCCGTCATATCCTGAAATTAGAACGACCTGTGCGCCGGCCTTGGCAACACCCGATGCAATCGTTCCGACACCCGCCTCTGAGACAAGCTTGACAGAAATGCGGGCAGACCTGTTGGCATTCTTTAAATCATAGATCAGCTGGGCGAGGTCCTCAATCGAATAAATATCATGGTGCGGCGGCGGTGAGATGAGCTGAACGCCCGGCGTAGAACAGCGGGTCTTCGCTACCCAGGGATAGACCTTGGCGGCCGGGAGATTTCCACCCTCGCCCGGCTTTGCTCCCTGCGCCATCTTGATCTGTATCTCTTTTGCGCTGAGCAGATACTCTTCCGTCACACCGAAACGGCCTGAGGCTACCTGCTTGACCGCGCTGTTCTTCTCTGTCCCGAAACGATCTACAGCTTCGCCGCCCTCACCGGTGTTGGACTTGCCGCCAAGCCGGTTCATTGCGCAGGCTATGGTCTCGTGGGCTTCCCTCGAGAGGGAGCCGTAGCTCATAGCTCCGACCTGGAAGCGCTTAACGATTTCCTCTACGCTCTCCACCTCATCGAGGTCCAACGGATGATCAGAGGGAACAAATTCCAGCAGACCTCTCAAAGTGTGCGGGTGCTCCGCGTCATCGACGAGGTCGGCATATTCTCTGAACTTGTCGTAGCTTCCGGTCCTCACCGCCTGCTGCAGCAGTACAATGACCTTGGGGCTGTAAAGGTGATCCTCCTTGCCCGGACCGCTGCGGAGATTGTGGAATCCCGTGCTGTCAAGAACCGAGTCCACAGGCAGGCCCATGGGGTCGAATGCTCTGTCATGTCTTGCCGCGATGCCCTCTTCGAGTTCAGGTACACCGATGCCTCCGACTCTGCTGACCACGCCCGTAAAGTACTTATCTATGACTTCATCTGACAGACCGATCGCCTCGAAGATCCGGGCCGACTGGTAGGACTGGATAGTCGATATACCCATCTTGGCGGCGATTTTCACCACGCCGCTAAGAAGGGCTTTGTTGTAGTCAGCGACAGCTGTATACATGTCCTTGTCAAGAAGCCCAAGATTGATCAGCTCACCGATACACTCGTGGGCAAGATAAGGATTGACGGCCCGCGCGCCGAAGCCGAGGATGCAGGCAGTCTGGTGGACATCTCTCACCTCACCGCTCTCAAGGATCAGCGATACAGCAGTCCTCTTTCTCGTGTGGACCAGATGCTGTTCAACGGCCGACACGGCAAGAAGAGCCGGGATCGGCACGTGATTTTCGTCGACGCCGCGGTCAGAGAGGATGATAATATTTGCACCCTGTGAGACAGCCCGGTCGACTGCGAGATAGAGATGGTCGACCGCGCGGGACAGGGACGTGTGCTTGTAATAAAGCAGGGAGACTGTCTCCGTCCTGAAACCGCTGTGCTTCATAGAGCGGATCTTCATGAGATCCACACCTGTGAGCACCGGATTGTCAACTTCAAGCACCTGGCAGTTATCACTCTTTTCACACAGAAGGTCACCGTCGGAACCAATGTAGACAGTCGTGTCGGTCACGATCTTCTCACGCAGCGAATCGATCGGAGGATTCGTGACCTGGGCGAACTGCTGCTGGAAGAACCGGTAGAGAAGCGGATAATTATCAGAGAGCGGCGCAATCGGGACGTCATGTCCCATGGATACAGTCGGCTCCGCCCCGTTCTTCGCGGCTTCAAGGATATAAGACTTAACCTCCTCATAGCCATATCCGAATACTTTGTACAGCCTGTCGCGTTCCGGCTGCGTATGTACCGGTACTTTCTGATTCGGAATCGTCAGATTCATAAGATGAACGAGGTGGCGGTCAAGCCACTCACCGTACGGCCGGGCAGACGCATAGAAGTCTTTACACTCGTCATCAGAGATGATCCTCTTGCTGCGCGTATCCACGAGGAGCATCTTTCCGGGCGTCAGCCTTGATTTCCGGACGATGTGCTGCGGAGCAATGTCGAGAACGCCCACCTCTGAGGAGAGGATCAGCCGGTTATCGTCCGTAATATAATACCTTGACGGGCGAAGTCCGTTCCGGTCCAGTGTCGCGCCGAACATCTCGCCGTCAGTGAAAAGAATCGCTGCCGGCCCGTCCCACGGTTCCATCATTGTCGCGTAGTAGTGATAGAAATCCTTTCTGGATTCACTCATGAAGCGATTGTTCTTCCACGGTTCCGGAATCAGCGTCATCATAGCGAGCGGCAGATCCATGCCATTCATGTAGAGGAACTCCAGTGTGTTGTCGAGCATTGCGGAATCGGACCCGCTGGCTGATATGACAGGATAAATCTTGTCCTTATCAGCTTGAAGCAACTCCGAGTGCATGGTCTCCTCACGGGCAAGCATACGGTCAGTGTTGCCGCGGATCGTATTAATCTCACCGTTGTGAGCTAAGAACCTGTACGGGTGAGCTCTCTCCCAGCTCGGCAGGGTGTTCGTCGAAAATCTGGAGTGGACAAGCGCAATAGCTGTCGTATACTCACTGCTCTGAAGATCCTCATAGAATCTGCGGAGCTGACCGACAAGGAACATTCCCTTATAGACAATGGTCCTTGATGAGAGGGAGCAAATGTAAGTGTCCTCAGAGCTCTGCTCGAACTCGCGGCGAACTACGTACAGCCTCCTGTCGAAATCCACTCCGGCATTCACTGCCTCCGGCCTCTTGAGGAAACACTGCCAGATTGAGGGCATGCAGTTCCTTGCTGCGTCGCCAAGGATCTCCGGGCAGATCGGAACCTTTCTCCATCCGATGACAGAGATTCCTTCTTTCTCTGATATGACTTCGAACAGTCTTTTTGCAAATGTGCGCTTAAGATCATCCACGGGCAGGAAAAACATACCTATGCCGTAATCCCCGGCTGAACCGATCATGAGCCCCAGCTCCTTCGCAGCTCCCTGAAAGAAAGCGTCAGAAATCTGCATGAGTATGCCGACACCGTCGCCGACAGTGCCGCTCGCGTCCTTGCCCGCTCTGTGCTCAAGTTTCTCCACTATGCTGAGAGCGTCATCCATGACGGAGTATTCCGGAACTCCATCGATCCGTATGACCGCTCCGATTCCGCAAGCGTCGTGTTCTCTGTCGTATGAAAGCCTGTTTTCCATATGTACCATCCTCTCTGAGAACTGTTCTCGCTATCAAAAAAAGAAGCAGCGACGTTTCCCGTGCAAAAACACAGGAAGCGCCGTTGCTTCTTGCAGGTCATGATAATCGCATAAGCTTCTTTTGTCAACGCCTTTTTCAGATTTTCCACGCTAGGTAACTCGCCGGGGTAACAGTTCAGACAGGCCGTTCGTGGTCTATGATACGGCGCAAACATCATCTTCATCGAAAAACGCCGGTCCTTCTTTCGAGCTTGAAAAATGCTTTGCATTTTCGATCTCTCGGTCGGACCGACAATGTTTTTCTCACGAAGATGGATGCTTTGCGCCGTTAACGAACTGCGAGAACAGCCTGTCTGAACTGTTACACACCAAAGCCCCATTATCAATACTCTCTACATACCCTCCAGATAGTGCGCAAAACCTGTCCCAACTGCTACTCGTCGAAGCCTCGCTATCAAGCAGCCCCGGTATGCCATCCTGACAACATACAAATAGAATCTTCCCACAGTACCGTACCACGTCTCACGAGTCAGGCACCTGACTACCAGAAATTGTACTTTTGAAAATACAATTTTTCCAACAAATTCCTGTTGACACACAACAAAATCTACTGTAGAATTCGCAGACATAAAGGCAACGGCGTCTTTGAGCAAGAGCTCGAAGGCGCCTTTTTCTTTAATCGGATAAAGGCCATAGAGACAAAGGCAAAGGCGTCTTTTGTGTTATCGCAAAAGGTGTCTCTGCCTTTTCTTATTTGCAGACATCCCGCATTTGATTTAGCGGCGTCGGTTCCGACTGACCCTCAATCATTGGCCGGAAACCTGCATGCGTAAGAAAGGAGTATGAATATGAGCAATTTAGCAGTATCAGATTATTTTGGAAGCATGGTCTTCGACGACCGCGTCATGCGCGCAAAACTCTCCGCAGACGTATACGAATCCCTCAGAAAGACGATCGATGAGGGCAGCGTCCTTGACATCAGTGTTGCAAATGCAGTCGCCCAGGCCATGAAGGACTGGGCCGTCGACCACGGCGCAACGCATTTTACTCACTGGTTCCAGCCGCTGACCGGCATCACGGCGGAAAAGCACGACAGCTTTATCTCCCCGTCCCCGAACGGCAGCGTCATCATGGAGTTCTCCGGCAAGGAGCTCATCAAGGGCGAGCCGGATGCCAGCTCGTTCCCGTCGGGCGGCCTCCGCGCGACATTTGAAGCCCGCGGCTACACCGCCTGGGATCCGACATCCTATGCATTCATCAAAGGGAAGACTCTGTGCATCCCGACCGCGTTCTGCTCTTACGGCGGACATGCCTTGGACAAGAAGACACCACTGCTTCGCTCCATGGAAGTTCTCAGCAAGCAGGCACTCAGAATTCTTCGCCTCTTCGGCAATGATACAGCTAAGCGCGTCGTCTCCTCCGTCGGACCCGAGCAGGAATACTTCCTGGTCACCCGCGAAATGTATGACAAGCGCCCCGACCTTCGCTTCACCGGCCGCACACTGTTCGGTGCGAAGCCTCCCAAGGGTCAGGAACTGGATGACCACTACTTCGGCGTCATCAAGCCCGGCGTCGCAGCCTTTATGGAGGACCTCAATAACGAACTCTGGAAACTCGGCATCCTGGCCAAGACAGAGCACAACGAAGTCGCCCCTGCCCAGCACGAGCTGGCTCCGATCTACACAACTACGAATATCGCGACTGACCACAACCAGCTGACCATGGAGATTATGCAGAAAGTTGCCGCAAGGCACGGGCTGGTGTGCCTGCTGCACGAGAAGCCATTTGCAGGCGTCAACGGAAGCGGCAAGCACAACAACTGGTCCATAGCCACTGACTCCGGTCAGAACCTGCTCTCACCCGGAGCAACCCCCTATGAGAACGCCCAGTTCCTGCTCTTCCTCTGCGCGGTAATCAAGGCGGTAGACGATTATCAGGACCTCCTGAGGCTGTCCGTCGCAACCGCAGGCAACGATCACAGATTAGGTGCAAATGAAGCCCCGCCCGCCGTCATTTCCATGTTCCTCGGTGACGAGCTGAGCGCAGTCCTCGAAGCGATCGATTCCGACACGCCATATGAGGGTACAAAGAAGACAAAGATGAAGCTCGGCGTCGACGTACTTCCGAGATTCAACAGGGATACAACGGATCGCAACAGAACTTCACCGTTCGCCTTCACGGGCAACAAGTTCGAGTTCCGCATGCTCGGCTCCTCCAACTCCATCGCCTGCGCGAACATCATGCTGAACAGCGCAGTCGCTGAAAGCCTCCGGATTTATGCCGACAGACTGGAGAAGGCAGACGACTTTGAGACTGCCCTGCACGAGATGATCAAGAAGACGATCCAAGACCATAAGAGAATCATTTTCAACGGCAACGGCTATGATGATGCCTGGATCAAGGAAGCTACAGAAGAGAGAGGTCTTCTGAACTATCCGACAACAGCGGACTGCATGCCCCACCTTCTCGATGAAAAGAATGTGAAAATGCTCACTTCACTGGGTGTATTCACAATCGACGAGCTGCACTCCCGCCGCGACATCATGCTCGAAAACTATGCGAAGAGTGTAGTGATTGAAGCGAACACGATGGTAGATATGGCCAGATGCCAGATTGCCCCGGCCATCGAGGCTTATGCCGCGGATGTCGCGAAATCGGCGGCAGCGAAGAAGGCCGTCGCTCCGGATCTTAAGTGCCGTTACGAATCCGGACTTGTCAGCACACTCTCAGGACTCATCGATGAGATCGAGGAAAAGACGGCTGATCTTGAAAAGGCTTTAAGCGCACTTAGCGATGCCAAAGATATCGTCGAGGAGTCCGCTATGATTCGCGACACTGTGCTTCCTGTCATGGGAGAGCTTCGTGCCCCATGCGATAAGGCGGAACAGCTCACTGCAAGGAGCTATTGGCCGTATCCGACCTACGCCGATCTGCTCTTTGGCGTGAGATAACTCTTCAAGGGTCCTTCCCTGATTTACATTCCGGGGCTGCTGCATAAAGCTTGTTGTGCGGCAGCCCTATTCGTTTAAATACCTCTTATGAGATTTGACACCGGATTTGTGTCAGCATCAGTTGGCAAAGATAAAAGGAGGCTTTGAATATGTGCTCTATCATGGGTTACTGCGGAGTCACCGCAGATCTGACAAAATTTCAAACAGGCTTCGAGCGGACAATCTCAAGAGGACCTGATGACTGCCGGATCATCGATACCGGAAACGGTCTTCTGGGTTTTCGCAGGCTGTCCATCATGGGGCTAACGCCTTCGGGCATGCAGCCATTTGAACTTGACGGGAATTATGTTGTATGCAACGGGGAGCTTTACGGATTTGAAAAAGTAAGAGCAGACCTCAGAGAAAAAGGCTACACATTTGCAAGCGACAGCGACTGCGAGATCATCCTTCCGCTGTACCGTGAGTACGGGACCGATATGTTCGCCATGCTCGACGCCGAATTTGCCTGCATCATTTACGACGCGGCAAGGCAGGCGTATATCGCCGCCCGCGACCCGATCGGGATTCGGCCTCTCTACTACGGCTACGATAATGACGAAGTGATTCTCTTCGCCAGCGAACCCAAAAATTTGGTCGGTCTCGTGCAAAAGATCATGCCCTTCCCTCCGGGCTGCTACTATGAGGGCGGACAGTTTATTCGCTATGCGGACGCGGCTGATCCCCGCAAAAAAGATAAGCCGGCAGCCTATCCGGAGGACGTAAAAGTCAAAGCTTCCATATCCGGAAAAGAAGCTGCACAGCAGCCTTCCATCGAACAATATTGCAGCGACGATATCAGACAGTATTGCAGCGACGATATCGAAACTGCCTGTACAAATATCAGGGAGAAGCTGATTGCAGGCGTAAAGAAGCGCCTTGTCTCTGACTCTAAGGTGGGTTTCCTACTCTCCGGCGGTCTTGATTCCTCCCTCGTCTGCGCGATCGCAGCCAAAGAATGCCAACATCCGATCAAAACATTCGCCATCGGCATGTGCGAGGACGCCATCGATCTAAAATACGCCAGGCATACCGCGGACTTCATCGGCTCGGACCACACTGAAGTCTACATGACACCTGAAGAGGTCACGTCAACCCTTGAAAAGTTAATAGAACTCCTTGGCACATACGATATTACAACAATCAGAGCCAGCATGGGCATGTATCTGGTCTGCAAGGCAATTCACGAGATGACAGATATCCGTGTCATTCTGACCGGAGAGATTTCCGACGAACTCTTCGGTTACAAATACACAGACTTTGCCCCGTCAGCTGAAGCATTCCAGCAAGAGGCTGTGAAAAGAGTCCGGGAGCTTCATATGTACGATGTGCTCCGGGCAGACCGCTGCATTTCAGTAAACTCACTGGAGGCCCGCGTTCCCTTCGGCGACCTTGATTTCGTGAGCTATGTCATGCGTCTGGACCCGCAGATGAAGCTCAACACTTACGGAATGGGCAAGTATCTTCTGCGCCATGCATTTGAAGGATCCGGTTACCTGCCGGCCGAGATTCTCTGGCGTGAGAAAGCCGCCTTCTCGGACGCCGTCGGCCACTCCATGGTCGACTACCTGAAGGAGTATGCGGAAACGCAGTATACAGATGAAGAATTCAGGAAGCGCTGTGAACTGTACTCGCATGCCCGGCCTTTTACGAAAGAATCACTTCTGTACCGTGATATATTCGAGAAATACTATCCCGGTCAGGCTGAGATGATTGTGGATTTCTGGATGCCCAACAGAGAATGGGAGGGCTGCGACGTGAACGATCCGTCGGCCCGCGTCCTGTCGAACTATGGGGCCAGCGGCACATAAAAAATAAGCGCAACTGAAAGGAATTGCGGGCAGTCAGTCATCTTTGTTAACTACGGCGATCGATGACTGCCCGGGTCAAGACCCGGGCAGTAGCTTTTATTGAAATCACCTTCTGGCAACTGTAAATCAAAATCTGATAAAAGCATGTCTTACCATGACCAATTATCAAAATCAAGAAAAATGACTGCTTTGATGTTTTAAATTCTCTTAAGCCGATCAGTGGATGTAGATAAATATGAGCTGGCGTGACTGCTTACAGAACATGATTCGAGAGTCATATGGCACTGCTTATGTGCATTATTTTACAAGATTGACTGCCAACTCGGCCTAATCGACCTTTATCAGCAGGTTTGTGAAGTCATAACCAGTACGGCAGCCCACGACATGTCTTACTCCGGCAAATGCATCCCCTTTCTCAAGGACTTCTCTCCGTACCGACTCTGTACCTTTTCCATCATTCCATCCAGCTTCTTCTTTTTCTCCTCGATCTGAAGCTCTCTCTTTCTCTGTTCCTCCCGCTTCTGATCCTCAGCTTTCTTCGTCTCCGCCCAAGAGAAAAGATCCATCTGATGATAGCCCTCACGATCGATATTGGAACAACCTACGCCGATGAGACGCATACGCGCACCCTGTGAAAACAATCCATCCGGTCCGTGCAGCAGCGCATACATGAGCTGCTCCGCAGTTTCGCGGATCACTCTTGGGTCGTTGATCGAGACTGTCAGCGTCGTCTGGCGGGTGTGACGGGCAAATTCCGATGTCTTGACAATGACATAGACCGTAAATGCCCGGACTCCGTCCGCCTTAAGCCTCCTTGCGACGCTGTCCGCCAGCTTCCGTACAATGGGCAGACCTATGGACTCATAGTTGGCATCGCTTATATCCTCGCTGGTCGTCGTCTCGTTGGAGTAGCTCTTTGCCTTCTCGCGGACGGTTCTGACCGGGGACGTGCTGATGCCATTTGCATTATTGTGCAGATACTCCGCGCTCTTGTTCCCGAGAATGCTTCTAAGAAGCCCCATATCCGTCTGTGCCAGTTCCCCGATCGTCCGAATCCCCATACCGGTAAGCTTCTCGGCGGTCTTACTCCCGCAGCCGAAAAGGCTGCCGACCGGAAGCGGCCAGAGCTTTGACTGTATCTCATCCGGATAGAGCGTGTGGATTTTATCCGGCTTCTCAAAATCGCTCGCCATCTTGGCCAGGATCTTGTTCGTGGATATACCGACGTTGACTGTAAAGCCCAATGTATCGCGGATTTCATCCTTTATGTGCCGTGCCGCGCAGAGCGGGTACGGCTCATCGTCAGCGATCTCAGCTGCAAACAGATGGGCTGAATCGGTCATATCAAGAAAAGCCTCATCGATGGATACCTTCTCGACTTTATCCGTGTATTTTTTTAAGATGTCGATAAAATCAGCTGAATACTTGCGGTATGTCGCCCGGTCTCCCGGAATGAGTACGAGCTGAGGGCATTTTTTGAGTGCTGAAACGACCGGCTCGCCTGTCGTGACCCCGTACTTTTTGGCCGGAATCGACTTTGCAGTGATAATACCGTGCCTCGTCTGGACATCGCCGCCGACTGCGGAGGGAATGAGCCTGAGGTCCGTTGCATTCGGATCTTCCCGAAGGCGCTTGACCGCGCTCCAGGAGAGAAAGGCTGAATTCACATCAATATGAAAAATGATACGATCCATCGAATTCCACTGATTCTTCATAGCTTTACGCTGCTGCCCTTGATTTACGCTGCGTTAGTGAGCTCCTCTTCTTCGACCGGCTCCGAAACCTGCTCTCTCTCTACATACTGCTCAGCAGCCTTCGTGATGGTATCCGGATAAATCCTGGCAAAGTCTTTTTCCATAGAGACAGGAACATATCCCATTTCAGAGTACTCTGCAGACTTTTCTGCCCAATCTGCCGTTCCCCACTCTCTTACGGAGTCATCGGCAACGATCATATAAGCCTCTGCCGGATACTGATTTCTGCTGTCGATCGCATAATTCATCATGCTGGTATCACTGCCGCTGTTTCCGAACGCGAGTACCGGGCGCTGGCCGATTTCTCTCTCAACATAAATGGACTTGTTGGCGTTAAGATTCTTCTGGATGAAGCCGCCTGTCAGCACCAGATCATCTCCGTCAGCATACTTAAAATCCATGTTGGAAGCTACGTCCTCGTATCCGGGCTGCTTTACCTCGAAGTCTGTTCCTATCACATGATTCGGGGTGACATAGTCTTTGATCGGGGAATTGGCTACGATAGCCCTGGTCGTTGTGCGTTCGGTTCCGCTGATGACATAGATCGTGAAATCGTTCTCATACAGATACTCCACCAGTTCGACCATGGGGAGATAGAATCCGTCAATATACCGCATATTGTTAAAGCTGTCTGTGTATTTTTTGCCGAATTCTACGGCATACTCATAGAACTCATCCACCGTCATCCCGGCATAAGCCTTGGCAAAGTTCCTTGCCAGTGTCTCATCTGCCTTATATCCCGGCTTGATTTCCTCGGCTGCCTGCTTCAGTTCCTCCGAGACCTGATCCGGGTGATCATACAGACAATACTCGATAAACATCATCGTGTCATAGTAGGTGTAGAAGGTCTCGCAGGTGAGTGTTCCGTCCATGTCAAATACAGCAATGCGCTCCTTGACAGGAATGAAGCTGTCTGCATTTGCCTCATCTGTCACTTTAGTCACATAGTCTCTAAGGCTCTGGGCAGCCGCAGAATCAGCGGACCAATAAGCAGTCAAGGCCTGTTCATCGTTTTCCGATTGATTCTCCTCTGTAACAATGCTGTCTGCTGCCGTGCTATCTTCTGCACTGCTCTCAGCCGTACTGCTATCTGTTGCAATACTTTCTGTCGCATTCGCTGCGTTTCCTGCTGCTCTTTCCCGGCTCAACATTGCAAGCGCGACAACACAGACAAGAAATGCCGCTGCAATGATAATCTTTTTAATCAGTTTCGTATTATTACTCATTACTCTTCTCCTTTTCTATCACCCTGTTTTTCATCCGGGCTATATTCACGGCTTCGGAAACACCCTTTTGCCGTTACCAAGTTTTATCATACCATAAAATGTGTCCAAGAGGAACTTTCCCCCATAGCTTACCAATGTGAGGCAGCAATTGCCGGTGCCATTGGCCAAATATATGACATACGTCATTTTTCCTTTCATGAATCTTGCTAATCCTTCAGAAACTCCTGTGAGAAGCATCCGCTCCAACTCCCGATCAGAGCTCCGTCGTCCGAGTAAACGTTGACCGTGTAGTTTTTCTCAAATATGTTTTCCGTGTAGCTGGTCAACTGATAATACACTGTGCTGCTCTCACCTCTGGCACATTCCTCCTCGGAGGTCCAGGTGGCCGTTCCTCCATTCTCATTGTCAATGAGATCGAACCGGATATGGGTGGTTCCATTCGGCGGTCCGCTTGAAAGCGTTGCCCTGATAGCTGCCGCCTGATTTGGGCCGAGCATAAGCTCAAGACCTGTCTCGATGTCTGCATGCCAGGCATACATTTTGTCCCTGAACTCCCGAGCGCCGGGATACTCAGCTGCAACCAACTCTTCAATGTAGCCGTATGACAAATCGTCCGGTGCCGCTAAGACCTGACTGCAGTAATTGTATTTTGCTTCAAGGCAGCGAGCATCCGCCTCCTTATATCCGGGAATCTCCGCGTAAAGGGATGCAGCCTTATCATAATTCGCATCTGACGCATATTTCTGCGCTAAAAGATATGCGCATTCATTTGCCTTGTCGGCCGCATCCTTGTATTCACCGAGCTCTGTAAATCCGGAACGACCTTTAACATAATCTCCCGAATCCATCTTCTCCTGGGCCTGCAGATAGTCACATTTCAGGATCTGATCCGTGATCGTCGGTTCGGAATCACAATTTACGACATCTTTCTCATAGTCCCGCAGAACTTCATAAAGCCGAATCGCTTTGTCATATTCACCTGCATCACGCTGCGCATGTGCGCTGCTAAGCACGGTTTTATAAAAGTCTCCTAAGAGTTTTTCCGCTTCCCCGTAACCGACATTCTTAAGCCGCGAGTAGAACTCGAGTGCCGCAGAGGCATTTGCAGAACTCTTACTGCCCTCAAACTTCTGTTCATACTTTTCCGAAGCACTGCTGCACGCCTCGTACACAGCCCCTCGTTCCGCCTCTTCATCCGGCAGACCTTCAAGATATGTCAGAGCCAGAAAAGCCTCCTCCCATTTATTCGTCTTCAGACAGTAACGGAGCTGGCCGCCGATACGGATTGCATTTGCCGTCCGCTCATCAACGCCCAATTCCCGGATCGCGGCAACATAATCCACACCTTCCTCAGAGAGGCACAGACCGGTCTCCTGAGGTTCCCCCTTTTTCGGGGAAGTATATCTCCGGACTACCGTTTTGGCCATCTCCCGGAACTGTTGCTGCGTATTTGTGTCCATTTTATCGTAAGAACACTCCCTGAGCAGCTGTACACTTG
Organism: Lachnospiraceae bacterium; assembly: GCA_045221675.1. Taxonomy (GTDB): domain Bacteria; phylum Bacillota; class Clostridia; order Lachnospirales; family Lachnospiraceae; genus Chordicoccus. Next base: position 61,224 of record JBGUWZ010000053.1, read on the forward strand.
CCTCCGCAATATCCTTAGGCTGCGCTTCGGCATCTGACGCGACATGAATTGCATTGTCTATAGTTTCCTGCCGTTTTGCCGGTTTAATTACACAGTATTCATAAATAACGGCAGCCATGAACAGGATACATGCACAAAAAATCACGATTCCGAAGCGGGCCATCAATCGGTGCTTCCTGATCGACGGATCATATCCTGGTATCTTCTCTAAAAAATGATCGAGGGCAGGCGGGTGCTCGCGGATTCTCTTTATAGCTTCCCTGATCTGTGCGGCTGTGGCATATCTCCTTGCCGGGTCCATTTTAGTGGCCTTTGCGGAAATCCGTACCGCATCCGCGTTATCCGGCAGCATTTTCTCAATCAGTTTACCCAGGGCATAGATATCCGTCCGGGCATCAGATGCGGCAAATCCATATTGCTCGGGGGCTGCGGTCCCCTGAGTGCCAATCAGCTGAGTATCACGCTTCTGCCCTTTGACGAAAAGCTTCGCGGCATCATAGTCAATGATTTTGACCACTCCGTCCTCAGTCAGCATGATATTGGACGCCTTGAGATCACGATGGATAATCGGCGGCTCCGCGCTGTGCAGGAAAGACAGCCCATCACAAAGCTCTGTCAGAATCCGGATGCGTTCCTCAAAAGGCAGAACGCCCTCTTTCTCAGCATCAAAAAGGACCTGCTCCAGAGTCTTTCCCTGAATCAGTTCCTCAATGACGACCAGTTCTTCTCCATCCTGCCAGAACGATTCGATTCTCGGCACATAGCGGCTTTTATGATTCCTGAGCCAGCTAAAAACCTCCGGGTTATAGATTGCGAGCCGTTTCCTGTAAAACAGCTTACCGGAAGCATTATCCCTGACGATCGACCTTCCGTCCGATAAATCCTGCACTTCCTCATAAAGTGCCTGCTCACAAAGTTTCTCAAGTTCCGTCATGTCACGCAACAGCCTTTCCCTCATCCTCTGCCTGTGATACAATAACATGCAGAAATCTGCTTACACTATAATACACTACCAAAAAGGGGAACACAATGGACGAGTCAACGACAACTCAGCTCGAAAATATTCTTGCAAATATCAGCTCCGAAAAGCAAATGGAAGAATTCATGGAGCACCCAAAAGTCACAGACAGTTTCCATAGCTTTCCGAAATACTTTGAATCTCTGGAATCCGTGCATGCTCTCGGCAGCGGAGAACTGATCAAAAGGAGCTCACTCGAGCGCTCATATTACTATCAGATCATGAAGGGGACCCGCAGTCCCGGTCGTGACAAGGTGCTTCGCCTCTGCCTGGCAGCAGGGCTCACTCTTCGCCAGACCACGCGCGCTCTGGAGCTTTCCGGCAATGCTCCCCTCTACCCCAAAAATCGCAGAGATATCATTCTCACTGTGGCCATAAATCAAAAGGCCGGCGTCATTGACGCCAACCTTTTATTGTCAAAATATGGGGAAGAGCCTTTGGCATAATTTTTCTTCCACCCATCCGTTTGTTGCTGCCTCGAATTGGCAAAAAATCTTATAGCAATTGTTTTCCTTGGATTTTCCGGAGTAACGACTTATCTGTCTATCATATAAACATCCGAATATAATTTCCCATTAAAACTATAATCCACATTTACATAACCCTTAGAATAATTTTTTATTATTATTGAGTCCACTAACTTGTAAGTACCCGTCTTTGTCTCTGTATCGACGCCTTCATAATTTGTCCCATATTCAATAAATGTTCCGTCTGCTTTAAACTCATATATATCTGTAGCTTTGTTCTTAGCGGATGACCATTTTATAGTAGCATCAAATGTTGATTTATCTGGTATTATTCCATCTACAGTTCCTCTATCATCAGGAAGAAGAACTGTATCTGTAACTATAAATTGATCGAAGACACACCTATATGTCCAATCAGAAGTGGGGGTAACCGATAATACACATGTAGACGGATCATATGTATAGTCGACAGTTGCACTTCCGGAATGACTGGCAGCTGTAATAGTTCCAGATGTAGGAGATTCTTGTTTTATAGTAAACCAATCTCCATATTCCTCTGACCAAACCGAATTTTTGTATGTTCCTGAAATGCCTATTTGTTTTTTCCTGTCGTCTTGTTCAGACAGTACATCCTTAAAACCATTTCCGCTAATAGCAAAACTGTACTTTGAATTATCGATGTATATTACCGTACGGATTTCTTTACCTTCAATCAAATAGTCATATATTTTTTTATAACTTTTGTTGTTGCTGGGAAGAATAAGATATCCATTTGGTGCATCACCAAGAAGTGTATCGTCAAAGACATATTCATCTACTTTGCACTTTATTGATATATCTGCATTTGAAAGATATGTAGCATCTGTTTTGTTATATTCCAGCAATCGAAATAAGAATACCTGACGGGAAGAGACGTAATAAACTCCTGCTGCAAGGTCAGAACCAGAAGTTGCAGAATTTGTAAATGTACCCATGCATGTAGTATAGCAAAAGGTTGATCCTGTAGAATCGCCAAACTCATCTACGGTTTCTCCAACAAGCCAATCACCACTTGCTTTTTCGTCTCCATTATTCACAATATCATCTAAACTCTGCCCTTCATTTGTGGTTGTAGTAGTCGTCGTACCTTCGCAAGCACTTAAACAACTTCCTATCAAAACACTTATCAAGCATAATGATAATAGACAAACTTTGCGTTTCATTTCATTCCTCCTCGTTTTATTTAAGTAGACATTTTTCTTCAAATTCCAAGGGATCTTCATACATCAGACGGGCCGCCCTGCATTAACTCAATCAAGCAAGTTCAAGCCCGCCTTATTTTTGTGTGCAAATATGACTCACTTCAGCAGTCACCTGCACAAAAAAAGCCCCCGGAAGTTCCCCTCCGAGAGCATTTTATCGCTTCTTCAATTTTCATTGGTGGGCTGACAGCCCACAATCGTTCCCATTTCTCCAGTTTATATCTCCGGCAGCGATTCATTCACGTTTTAAAACGGATAATCTTCATTCTCATACGTAATGAACCGGTGCCCCTGCTTATCATACCGCCGCTTTTCAAAAAGAATCCGAAGTGTCTCCGCAGCATCGTAGGAAGACAGCGGTGCCGGATTGTCCTCTCTTCCATCCGTCCTGATCCACCCCGGATGAACGCAGAAGATATTTATATCCGCATCATCCTTCGTGGCGTTATAGAATGTCATCGTTCCCATGTTGACGGCAGCTTTTGCCATCGCATAATCCAGGTAGTTCGAGCGGAAGCATTTCGTGATGCTTCCTGCCTCCGAACTGATATTGATTATCAGGGACATTCCCTCGCCTTTTTTAAGAAGCGGATAAAATGCCTTCATGACACGCATAGTTCCAATCGCTGAAACATTAATCATCTCCAAAATAGAATCCATATCCGCATGAAGGAAATCCTCATTCATTCCCAGAGCCGACAGAACAGCATTATTGATCAGCAGATCCAGATGCCCTACTTCATTTTCCACTTGCGAGGCTGCGCGTTCAACCGACTCGGTTGAGCCAATATCCATGTTGACTATATGCAGTCTCTCTCCGTACTCCTTTTTGAGCTCTGCAAGTGCTTCCGCTTCTTTTCTGATTATTGCGACCACATTATCACCGGCTTCCAGATAGCGCAGCACAAGATTGAAACCCAGCGCAGTCCGTCTCCCGGTTCCGGTTATCATTACATTCTGAGACATACAATATACCATCCTTTTGTATCATTGTTCACTGAATGTTTCTCACGTTATATGTCAACTATGCAGAATAAACGCATAAATCGTACTTATGCATGTATTCTGCATATTATTTGCTCGAAAAACTGCTTTAATGAGGCAGAAAGGATAAATCCCAGTATCGTGCCGCAATCAAATCAATCCGTCCGTCAGCTCATAGACCATTAGATGATCTTTTGTCTGCTCCGTAATTACCCCGTTCTCAATCGTGATTGCAGTTCCTTCATCGCTATGATCTGCCTTCAGATAATATTTCATGTCATCAGGATCAAAAAAATACTCGTATTCTTTTTCTCCCATAGCGGTATGGGCTGTCAAAGAGAACTTCCCATCAGCTAATTTCACCTCTTTCGCATGCTTCTCACGAGCAAAGCGGCACAGCCTATAACAATAAGTATCGGATGCAGATACCACAAAAGATCATATGCTGTTGTTACCGTCATCAGTCCAACCAGAGACACAAAAGCCGTAATCAGATAGCAGGCCATCATGATGAGACCCCCATATAAGCCCGATTTTAGCTTTTCCCCAGAGACAGGTGACTAGAAAGCCGATTCCCATGATCCAGGCACCTGTCCGGAACGGGTTGATGACCATAAATACCGACATTAACTGATCCTGCATCGCAGCAGGCAGCGCAAATACGTAAATTCCCATAAGAACAAACACCATCAGGCATATCACATCAACGACTATAACTGTCTTCACGGACATCTTCTCACCCCCTTATCAATATTCTTCCCTTATTAACGCGATTCAACCGAGTTCATACGTCACACTCTTAATTCATGTCATCTATAGCAGCCTCAGCTGCCCGCATTAATGCACTCACATCGGCTCCGACGAGATCCAGCCCTGCTGCCTCGATCTTCCGGACATCCTGAATGCCATAGAACCCCTGCGCCAGAGCTTTTATGTAGCCGAAACCAAACTCTTCCGGTACATAAGAACCGCCGGCTGTAGTCACATAGTACAGCTTTCCGGCTTTGCATAAGCCGACAGGTATGCCATCCTCGGTATACTCGAACGTGATCCCCACGACGTTGATCTGCTCAAAATACTGTTTCAGGGTGGCAGGGAAGGAAAGATCCCAGTAAGGAGCCGCAATCACAATAATTTCCGATTCCGAAAACTGCCTGGCAAGATTGAACAAAGGGTTTTCGAAATCGCGCTCGGCAATAAGCCGGTCTCGCATATTAAGAAAATCCTCATTGGCGACGGGAAATGTTATTTCGTGCAGCCGTACTTCCTCATAGGGTCTATTTAACTTTAAAAGCAATCTCTCAGCAAGTTTCCTGGTCCTCGACTCTGTTCGCACACATGCGTTAATAAAAAGTATTGGTCTCTCCATTACATAACCTCACAAAATATCATTTCCACTTTAATCTGAAAAATAAAATCAAATAGTTACTTATGATTTCAGAAGCTTGATTACCTCAGCTACAGTGTCCGCAAAGTAAATTCTGCCTTGCCGTTCTCTCGTAGACAGCCCCTGCTCTATCATTTTGTCAAGGAGCTCTTTCAGCCCATTATAATAGCCAAGATGGTTATAGAGGATACAGGGGGTATTCAAATGTCCCAATGAGACTTTCGACATAATCTCGCTGATTTCTTCCAGTGTTCCTGTACCTCCGGGCAGGGCGATAAACGCGTCTCCCAGCTCAGCCATCTTTATTTTCCTCTCTGACATGTCCTGTGTAACAATCAATTGTGTCAACTTATCATACTGCAGGTCCCGATCCACAAAAAAGATTGGTTCCACACCGATTACCTCGCCGCCGGCTGACAGTACGCTTTTTGCCAGTATTCCCATAAGCCCCGATTTGGATCCACCATAAACAAGCCGGTTTCCGCTCTCACCAATCCATGTTCCCAACTCTCGGACTGCTTCAGTAAGTGTCAGGTCATTTCCTTCATTTGCTCCCAGATATACCGTAATGTTCATATGCATCTCCTTTATTATCGATCCTCGCTAATGACGTAAATATGCGGCTTGAAAAATTTACAAAAGCCCATACGTCCTCAGAATAGATATGAGAACAAACAGCAAGAGCATTCCGAAAATGCTGGACCAGACCACGATCTGGCCGTCCAGATGTCCGTCCCCTCCCATCTCGTTCGCCATAACGATGGACGAAACAGCAAGCGGTGAGCCGAAAATCGCAACCACGACCGCTATTTCCGGGCGTCCGACAGCCAGCAGTCCAAGTCGTACAGCGACATAGAGCAGACTGAATCCGACTGCCGGAGCGCAGACAAGACGCATAAGAACGCCGGCAATCAGCTCTTTCCTGTATCCTTTGATTTCCTTCATTTCCAGCTGACCGCCGAGTACAATGAGGGCGAGGGGCGTTGCCATCCTTGACAGTGACTGAAGGGAAGAATAGAGCCATGGAAGGTCATTGCGCATAGAGAACACAAGCTCTCCGTCCGTCCCCCGCGGTATCACTTCACGTATAAGAAGAACGACCATGCCGGTCAGAAGACCCTGGATGAGCGGATTGGTCACAAGGCCTTTCATAATTTTCCCAAAGTCCACCCCGCTCTTCTCTGCCATCGCTTTCTTCTGCTCTTCCGAAGGCATGTCATTTTCCGCCAGAGGACCCTCACCATACAGGCGGTACTGCGCCTCATAATCCGAATAGTAACTGAGCAGCAGTACGCTCACCATATTATAAAAAAGCACAACGGGAAGCTGCAGAAATGATGCTATCTGTCCCCCTATGTCCCCCACAAGAGCAACAGTCACCGGAATACCGATAATCGCATAGTTGGAGCGGAACAGGGCTTGAACAAGTACGCCCCGGCGAAAACGCTCCTTTGTTAAAAAGCCGGACAGAACAATGCCTATGAGAACAAGGAGACAATGGCTTGCAATCATGAAGACACCCATGCGGACCGGCATTTGCCGAATCGACTCCACCTCGTAGAGGTTCATGAACATCATGGCAAAGAAATTAAATCTGAAATTGAATTTATTGATCTTCCGAAGCATCGGAGGCTCCAGAAAGCCTTTGCGACGAGCGAAAACTCCCAAAAGGATCAGAAGAATAATCGGCATGACCGCATTAAAAGAGTATTGTATGACTGCAAGCATGTGTTTATCCCTTTCCTAAGTCCAACTGTGGAGTCTGCGTTTCTAGCCCGTTAACCATAAACGAGCCTAATGACGGAGACCCTGATTCAAGCCGTGCTCGAAAGACTTGAATCAGGGTTCGGATCAAGGCCGGTCATTTCCAAAAAAAGTATACGTGGTAGAGGCGAAAAAAGCAAGCAGGGTGAACATGCATATCAATGTGCTGTCTTATCCTCATCATCACTGATATCAATCACCCCGGGAATCATAGATCTGTTACGGATGAGTTCCTCCTCCATTCTCTCAATCTCATAATCTACAATATCTCTATAGTCAGGACAGTTCTCCTCCAGCCATTCACCTGCTGCATCATACGAATCGATATACATGTCAAATTCATCAAGCTGCTCATCGGATAAGCGTCTGGCTATCTCAGTACCGATGCGGATCTCCAGCTCGCTCTGAACGATCTCGGCAAATGCCTGCGTTTCTTCTTTCGTTGTAAATCTAATACCGATAGAAGCCAGATAGTATTCATTAATCTTCATTTCCTTACCTCCTTTCGAAGAGCTCGCACCATTTCAGAAAATTGTGATGAGTAATACGACGGCCATTTGCTGAAACTGTCTTCCTTGCAAGCCGCAGCTCCAAATCCTATTGCGGATCCCGACTGATACTTCTCTGCCACAGGAAGATAGAGTTCATACAGGTCGCTAAAGGACTGATCAATCCTGCCATACAGCCCGTATTTCACTGTTCTTGCCGTCTTTTCAGCGATCCAATCAAGGTCTCCCGCTCCCAGATCTGATGACCCGAACACAGCCATTTTCACGAGCCCTTTTACAGGTATGATTGCCTGCCATCCGAGATAGTCTTGGCTCTGAAGGACAGACGCGCATCGCACCATTCTGGAAGACATCCGCTCAGAAAAAAGCCTCTTGTCTTTTTCATTCACTCTGAATAATTGATTGAGCCTTACCACAGTTCCTGTTCTTACCGGAAATATTAAACTCATTACACACCTCCTCCCCGTATGGCCGCTAGGTCAGCCTATGAAAACGTGGCACCTGCCACACAAGGTCTTCCCAGGTTCATGAAGAGCTGCGCGCCAGTGTTGCAAATGCATCGAAGCCTGCCTTGGCCCGCTCCTGTCATCGCGAGGCTTCCCCGGCTGTCCGGCATTTGCATATTCTATTTTCAAGGTACAAATCAGGCACAATAAAAAAACCGTTGATCTGGTGACATAAAAAGGAAAAATAGACAAACTCCACCTGTAGCACCCTTTTCAACCAATTTGTTAAGGTTAGTTAGGGTCGAAATTTGTTTCCTTTTTTGTCATCAGATCAACGGCTTAATTAACTGTCTGATCTGCATACGTAATCACGTTATTATCTAATACATGCAGCACCTTCCTTAAATTCAAGTCTAACTCGCCAGACTTGGCGTGGATTTGGGACAGCGTCTGCTGACACCTTCCAAAACGAATCCTTGCGGTCTCCGCTTCATTTTTCTGCATCTATTTAATACAGATACCAGACTAATAACTATCTGGGAATTTCTATTATATACATTTTTGTACTAAATGCAATACATTTTTGGGCAATAATATCTCGTTTTAGCTTTGGCTGAAGTGAAAAGTTTATTTCCACTCTGAAGGGGGTGAAGTGGATTTTAGTCTTTCACCAAATTGAACCCAATCACGCTTGCGCGTGAAGCCTTTCTTGTTTCTTAATACCGCCATTGCATTGGCGGTCCTTTTTGTTTACGATAAGCTCATCCTATAAAAGGAAAAGCCCCTCCGGATGACTGCTTAGTTTGGCGACGCGGCTCTCATACCGAAGGGACTCCCTACAGTATGAGTTTATCTTTTTTTCTCTATTTATTCAAGTCCTGCCGAGCTCCTCCCTGAAAAAGTCTGCAGCCATTAACAGATTTTTTAAGGAGGACTTTAATCATGTTTGAGAACAACATTGCATATCTCAATAAACACAGGGATATCCTTTCTTTCCGCGACCTCGCGAAAAGCACTGTCACCACCTACATATCTTATCTGACCACCTATATAGAATGGGTCGAGGAACAGCTCCCCGAACGTCTCCTTTCATCAGTCACATGGGAGGAGATCCGCTCCTATGTCAAATGGCTCAAGGACGTCAGAGGGCTGAACCCCAGGACCATCAACGTCCATATCGCACAGCTACGGGACTTCTTTTACTATGTCCTACACAAGGACTGGGACAAGCGGGAAGTCCCCTACCTTCACTTCGACCAGTTTCTTCCGAACGTCCCGACAAAGGAGCAGGTCAATGCTATCATCGATTCTATTTCCAATCCGAAGCATAAAGCTGAGATTGCACTCCTCTATTCTTCCGGCATCCGTGTCAGTGAGCTCTGCCGCCTGCACTGCGGCGATATCGTACGTTCCAGGAACTGCATCTACATCGCCCGCAGCAAGAACCGTTCTGATCGCTATGCTGTGCTTTCCGACAAGGCATATGGACTCCTGGTATCTTATATCCGGTCTGCTTATCGCGGCGCCAGGCCGGAGGACTGGCTGTTTCCCGGGCAGAAGGAGAACTCCCATATCTGTGAGCAGTCTATCTATAACATCTTCGTCCGCCATCTTGACCAGGCCGGCTTCGCTGACTGCGGCTTCAATCTCCATAGCCTTCGTCATGCTTTCGGACTTCATCTCTATGAATCCGGCACCGACCTGATTGCCATCAAGGAGGCAATGGGGCATAGATCCCTGTCCTCCACTGAAGTATATCTCGCCCTTGGTATCGGGAACGGGAGGAGCGTGAAGAGCCCCTATGACTCCGACTGATTCTTCTTACCCGATCCGTGATGCCTTCCGCCGCTTTTTTCCGAATTATGCTGAACTGCATCCGTTCCTTCCCATGGAACAGCTGAAAGTGGCTTCCTCCATTATGCGATGCAAGACCGGAGAACTCGGCTACAATGTCAGTTACTGTGATGACTGCGGCTATCCTTTGGTCCACGCCGTCTCATGCAACAACCGTTCCTGTCCCTGCTGTCAGGCTCCACTCGAAAAGAAGTGGGAGCTTGAGCGGAATACCGAACTGATAAGCGGTATCGCCTACTTCCACGTTGTCTTTACCATACCGCACGACCTCAATACACTGGTCAAAGCGAACCTGAAGATACTGCTTGGCCATCAATTCAAATGTGTACAGGACACGCTGCTCGCGCTCTGTGCCGATCCGAAGTTCATGGGGGCAACGCCGGGGATCCTTTCCGTACTGCACACCTGGGGGCAGAAGCTCGTTTTTCACCCGCATATTCACGTTTGCCTCTCCGGCGGGGGAATCACGCCTGCCGGTCAGTTCGTGGAAACAAGGCATAAAGGCTTTTTCCTGCCCAGGGCTGTACTGGCCACCATGTTCCGCGCAAAATACCTGTGCGGCCTGAAAGAGCTTTATGACAGCAGCCGTCTGGATCTCTCCCATACGAAAGACCTCGAAGTTCCTGCCAAATGGCAGGCATTCATCAACAGGCTGTTCGCGAAGGAATGGATCCCTTTCATCGGTGAGACTTTTAACGGCCGGGGGAATGCCATACGATATCTTGCCAGGTATTCTTTCCGCACCGCGATCGCCAACAGCCGTATCATGGCAGTAACTGATACACATGTAACTTTCCGTTATAAGGACTATGCCGACGGGAGCCGCGAGAAAACACTTACCGTCAGAGGTACTGATTTTATCGGGATGTTCCTGCAGCACGTCCTTCCCAGGGGCTTCAACCGGGTCAGATTCTCCGGATATCTTACGAACTGTAGGAAGACAAAGAACCTGAAGCTGATCCATCAATTAAGAGGTTCTGTTTACACAGGCAACCCCTATCGGAAGATGTGTATCGATGAGCTCATCCTCTCGCTGTACGGCAGGGATATCTGCACCTGCCCGGAGTGTTCCGGAAAAATGATTCGTCTTCCGAGGGGGATGCCCAAAAGTGAACTGCCTCCGCGACTCATGAGATGCTTTAGCGCGGTGTGCTGAATATACCTATTTTGGGGCCGCCCGAACAGGACGGCCTGAGAGTCATGCCTGAATATTCTTGATATCCAGTTCTCTTCAAAAGCAATGATTCCCTTAGGCTTTGGTTTCAATGAGAATCAAAGGCATCAAAACTGCATAAGTCAGGATGCAAGCGTGACAGGGTTCAAAAGAAAAGTACGAAATCCGGGGCCTGAAGATCATATCAGGCTCCATTTCTTTGAGCCCGGACTTCGAACTTTTCTAACCTATTCT
>JBGUWZ010000054.1:0-34205 GCA_045221675.1 Lachnospiraceae bacterium
AAGCCGTTGCACTTACCTACAAAATGTAGTTGCACTTACCTACAAAAACGTTTTGCACTTTTCTGCAAAACGTGCTTGCAAAAAACAGTAGTATGATCATAAAAAAGGGAGAATCGGCAATGCAGGTAAAATTTGAGATTCTTCGCTATGAGCTTAGTGCGGATGGGCTGCCCAAAACATCTAATAAGTCTATTCTGATTACTCCAGGGGATGGGATTGTTCGGGCGAAAAGTTTTTATAAATTCCAGAGTAGAACAACGTCTGAGAGCAACTTTTATATTGAAGACACTGTATGTCCGTCATTCTGACCTATGTGCAAAAGCTTCTCTTGAAAAATTTACGGTGTGTGCTGACCTTTACCCAGCCATTAATGACATGATACAATAACGTTGAGCTTTCGTTATATCAAAATCAAAAAAGAAGAGGTGAAAATAATGAAAGAATGTAAGATAATTACAATCAACGATGGAAACGCCCGGGAAATCACAAACGGAAATCTCCTATACGTCGAAGAATATGACGCTGCTGAAAAAATCATTAGCGAACTGATTAATGATGGATGGAAGGTAGTTTCTTTTGCTCCCGATTTCAATCCGGCTATTCAAAAATCAGGGAGTTTTTCGTTTTATAAGGGCGGGCTGACCTTCTACCTTGAAAGAGAAGTTTAAAGAAGCATATATTTCACAATGACCACGCCCGGATTTCTGCCTGCGTCATCCCCTGGGATCATGAAACCGTTTAGCCGTCTGCAGTATAGGCTGTGTATATATCTGCTTTTCCAAATGCCTTCGCAACCGGATACTTTCTGGCATTCTTATCAACCTTGCTGCAGACGATTTCCGAAATATCAAGCCCAAGATCATTACCCATAAGAAATGCGTAAATCAGTACGTCAGCCAGTTCTTCCCTGACCTTTTCCGGTTACTTATCTATATCAACGTCATTGTCAGCCCCGGACCATTGAAAAACTTCCAGCAGTTCGGCTGCTTCAAGCTAGATGGATATCGCCAAATCTTTTGGGTTATGAAAACGGACACTTGCATTAAGGCTGCTTTGAATCTATAATAGAAACGAACTTGTTGTTATAGCACCACTAACCTATCAACTGCACAGAAAGAGATTTCACATTTCACATCAAATCCAAATTAAACCGGAGGGCGATTCCACAGTCCCTCCGGTTTTTTATGGCATAGCATAAGATACTTTTTCATCAGTACCACCAATGCTATTCATTCCTATGCTTACCCTACATCTCTTCTTCATAATCCGAGCAGCGACTGACATCGATTATTCGGAAGTCGCAGCATGGCGCTCCATGTCCGATCGTGCTCTTACGTGCCCATTTCAGGTTCTTATGCAGATTTCCGTACTTTGCGTCATCGCTGTCACAGAACGCGAGGTTCAGCTCCAGGTAATCATACTTTTCGCACATAGCATGATACGGGCAGGCGACAATATCAAACCTGGCCACGGCCGGGTCTATCTTCTTGGGCATTCGGTATTCAAATCCCGCCTCCGGGCTAAAATCCCGCAGCGAGTGCTTCACCATCCCGGCCGGATATCTGTGATAGTTGCCTGCAATGTGCTGATACACGCCGCCGGTCGGAACATGATCTTGCAGATCTTATAAAAGAATCTTCGGATCACATTTGCAGCGTCCTCCGTCGTCATACCATGGGCCAGAAGCGTCTTGTATACGGCGATCGCCGGAAAGATGTTTGTCCCGGTATGTTTCTTCAATGCCTTGGGAAGATCCTTGTTTTCCTCCGTCAGTTCCTGAAAAAGGGCGTTCGCTTCCTCCCGGATCTGCCTGTACTCTTCCCGGGAGAAGCGCTTCTTTGCGCCTGCTGCCATCAGCGATACTATCATATTCATCATTTTTTGATTGCCTCCTTACTCAAGCCACCGATAAAACTGCTCGTGCAGCTGACGCATCTCATCCGGCGCTTTCATCGAATGCCGGTACATAAATCGATCCCCGAAGGAACTCTGAAAAACCAGACCGAGGACCCACCCCACGAGCGGCATAGGCAGCAGGCGAAACGCCTGCATTTTCATCGGGGACAGACGAATCTTCCGGGCTGCGATTGCGCTGAGATTATCCCGGATCTGCTTTGCAGTTTTTCTCATGAGCGCGGTGTCCCTTCCCGCGTGCTCGGGATCCGCCGCCTCATAGTATGCATCTGCGATAGGCACGACCATAGCCAGATGACACAGCTGCCAGGCGTGCATGTCCGCCACGATCTGATAAGGAATCTTCGCTCTGCGGAAAATGCGGGCAAGCTCTCTTTCTCTTCCGTCTGTTTTCCCGAAGGTCGTCGGCTGGATGAAGCGCGGCGTCAGCGCCGCGTCCAGTACGCTTCCGTCAAAGCCTCCGCCCGCGCCGGGGAAAGCGGGAATAATCCGTCCTTCTCCGCAGATCGCCTCCCACCGGTCATAGCTCTCCAGAGAGTTGACCATGGTGACTATGGTTTTGCTGCTGTTTTGCCGGAGCTCCTCCAGCGCAGTATGCAGCTGATTTTCCCGGACAGTCAAAAATACAAAATCATAGCGGTCTCCCGGTTCCAGCTTTGAAAGCACTTTTACGGGAGCTTTTCGGAGCTTTCCCTTTCTCTTATATAGCAATCCATCCTGCGACAGGCTTTCCAGCCGACGTCCACGCGCATAAACGGATACGTCGTACCCGGCCTCCGCAAGCAATGCTCCGTACAGGCTGCCGATCACGCCTGCACCGAAAATCAGGATTCTCATCGTTTGTTTCTCCTCCCCTTTTTAAAGGCGCAGACCGGATATACTTCAAGGATGTCGGTTGCAAATAACGGCTTATATTCATGCTTCTCTTATTCTCCGAAACACCTCGTACTGATGCTTGATATCTATCTCCATATTTTCCGAAATTCCTTTTGCTTCCATAATACGCTCAATCGCCTGAGACGGGTCCAGCGTATGGTAGGGCAGGAACAATCCTCTTAGCTCTTTCGGCTTTATGGTTTTGTACACACTTACGGAAGAGCACTGATATGTGTAAGCATAATACCGATAAACATATCCCATCCAGTACATTTCATTATAGGTGTATTTCTCTGATCCATACCCGGATGGGCCATACTGTTCCTCCACCAGGGCTAAAAGATCTGCAGGCTGCATATTTGAAGCAAGAATGGTCCCGCTATCCAACCATTTCGCCGTTTTGCTGTTCATAAATCTTCTTACAAATATTGCCGAGCTTGCCGCTACAGTGTCTACAGAAAGTTCAAATGTTTTTGCCTGTAATTCACAAAGCAGCAAGCCGTCACGATCTATCGTCTTCATCCTTTTGTCTTGCCTTTTCCTTCTCATCACATCTGATGATTATGTCAATATTTCATCTATATATCGGCCTTTTCCCCTATACTCTATTCGAGCGAGTTTTACTTTGTCATCACCCAATTTTGTTTCTGAACTGCGTATATTCTTGTAGTAGTCTTTTTCGTTGACAGAGAGATAGCAGCGTTCCAGAAGTTTTACATGGTTGATTGCTTTATCGCTGACAAAAACGTACTGAGACCCGAGGTTGGTCGCGGCCAGACAGTGTTTGCACTGCTCATCTGTTATTTCGCCGTCAATGAATGAATTAATTATTTGAAACATCCTGTTGTCTGCGATCGGAGCGATAATATAATCACAGCTTCTGGAATCATCCCTCAGTTTTTGAACACAGGGATGATCCTGATATCTGCCGAGCGCTCCTCTGTAATAGGCAATCGTCATCATCCAGTCCTGATTCACTTCATACTGTCTACAGGTAAGATCTTTCTTGTCAAATTGCAGTAAATATACAGACGCTTTTTCGAAACCCGATACAAACGAGACAGCTTGTTCGTAACGTTCTCCGGTATAGAATCCCTGACCGAAATCATTATTGGATCTGCTTGCCCGCACGCTTAAATCTCCATTAATTGAACTCTTTGCGCCATGAAAAAGCAGTTTGTACTCATTCCCGAGGTTCTCGGTCCATAACATTTCCTTCAGGCGATTTAATTGTATTCTTTTCCGAAAGGCAAATGAGTAGACCTGCTCCATCAGTTTTTGAGAAGGTTTTGTTTTCCCCAATTCATTTCTTGATAATGTCACCTGCTGAACACCAAGCTCTGCAGCAAATTCCTCTTGAGAAATACCCAGTATTTCTCTTATGGCTCTTAGGTCTTTTGCGAATTGATACGTCATTAACACGGTCCTCCCCCTTGAACTTATTTATAGCATATTACTTAAAGAAGTTCAAGATGTTTCCCGGTTCACATTAGCACCCCATATATCCCCTTGGCCCGCTCATCTCATCGCCGGGCTTCCCCGGTCGGCAGTCCGGCCATTTGCGGATGAAGTTGTCAAGGTGCTGATAACGGCACAACAAAAGCCGTTGCTTTGATAGACTCAAAAAGGATAGACGCCTCCCTTGGAGTATCCTTCAGGCTCAATCAATGCAACGGCTTATATTCCAATAAAGCCTTCCCCTTAGTCCGGGAGATTGTAATAATCACTTACAACCAATCTACTGTCAATGCTGCCTGTTTTTAATTATTTCGACATCCTTAAGAGCCCAACTTCGCAGAAAAATCCGCCAGCACCTCAGATATCTTGATCTGCTGCGGACATACCTGCTCACAGCTTCTGCACTGCAGACAGGCCTGCGGGCGCTTCTCTTCCGGCAGCGCTCCGAGAGCCATCGGCGCGATGAATCCGCCGCCGGTAAAGGCATGCTCATTGTAGAGGGCCAGCAGGTCGGGGATATTCAGCCCCTGCGGGCAATGGCTTACACAGTAATGACATGCCGTGCAGGGAACCGTGCCCACGGAGAGCATCTTTTCCGCAATGTCAAGCAGCGCGCTCATTTCTGCTTCGTTCAGCTTTTTATCTTCTGCAAATGTTATAAGGTTCTTCTCAAGCTGCTCTTCATTTGACATGCCGGACAGAATCATGGTCACAGAAGGGATGCTCTGCAGGAAGCGGAAGGCCCAGGCCGGGATCTCCTCGTCCGGCCGAAGCTCCTTTAATCTGGTTTCATACTCCGGAAGCAGTTTCGCCAGCTTGCCGCCGCGCAGAGGCTCCATGACCCACACCGGAATGTTCTGCTGATCAAGCAGATCTACCTTTTCTTTGCCGTTCTGGAAAGTCCAGTCCAGATAGTTCAGCTGCAGCTGGCAGAACTCCATATCCTTGCCATAGGCATCCAAAAAGCGCTGTAGCACAGGTATACTCCCATGGCAGGAAAAGCCAAGGTGTCTGATTCTGCCGTTCTGCTTCTGTTTCATGAGGTAACTGTATATCCCGTACTTCTCATCGTTCAGATACGCGTCGATATTCATCTCGCACACGTTGTGGAAGAGATAAAAGTCAAAATATTCCACACCCAGCTTCTTAAGCTGCTGCTCGAAGATCTCTTCTACCTTGCCCCAATTAGATGGATCATAGCCGGGAAACTTCGTCGCCACATAAAAGCTGTCTCTCGGGTACCGGGACAGAGCTTTTCCCATGACAAGCTCCGAATTTTCTCCATGGTATCCCCATGCCGTATCGTAATAATTAATACCGTTCTGCATGGCAGTATCTACCATACGAAGTGCGGCAGCTTCGTCGATTCTTCCGTCATCCCCGTCAATGACAGGCAGGCGCATAGCGCCAAATCCGAGTGCTGATAACTTTTTTCCGTGAAAATCTCTGTAGATCATATGTCTTGCCTCCTCCAAGTTCAGGGTAGCCTGGTCTGACACATCCATTATAGCGTATTATGATTCTCCTCACAAATGGCTATAATGAATATCGTGATATTCCGTTATGGAATGCCACGATAAAGCAGGCTCACTTCGCCCTATTTCTGCACCCCATATATGCCCACCAAGATTAACACGCAGCACACAGCCCCGCCCACGGTCAGCGGCTCACACCCCTCTAAGAGCCAGCATACCGACCGCCATTCCCCATGTCACCGTCATAATGATGGCGAACACGACAGGGATTGATTTGACACCTCCGACGGCGAATCCGTACCAGTCGTTTGTCTTCTCTCCCTCGCCGATCCCGTTCTTCAGGATATTGGCGGCATAAACTATGCCGTATAAAAGGGTCGGGATGACAGCGATGAAGGTGGCGGAAGACTTCATTTGCGGGATAAAGGGACTGCTCAGAAAGGAGAACACAGCCAGCAGCGGCCCAACCGCATGAAGGAAGAGCTGCTCCTCGGCAAAGAGAAGCTTGTAACCCATCCGCGGACCGAGGAAGACCATGACTACGCAGAAGGTCAGGCAGACGGATACCGCAGCAGAATACTTTAAAAGAGCCACCCACATTGGCAGCGAGGCCTGCATGCCGGTCACAAGCAGGCAGACGATCGTCAGACCGGCAATCAGGCCGGCAAAGATGTTGGACAGGCACGTGTAATATTTGAGAGATTCGATGCCCCGCTGTGAGAGCACGCGGTCGCCGCCCTTTTTGAACATGCGGACCCAGCTTCCGATGGTCGTAAGGATTATCAAAAATTCCAGAACAAGATGGACCATGTAAATGCCCCTTTCTTTAACCTGCTTTCCGAAATAATGATACCAAACAGTGTCGGCTCATGGAACCCCCTTGTCCGCTCGACGGCTAAGAGTTACGGGATTGGCCTGCAGGGTCAATCTTACTGTTAGACATAAAAAGCCCCCTTCCAAGTAGTTAAGAGATTGTATTATTTCTCTTGTCTACTTGGAAGGGAGCATATCAACCGTCTAATGCGACAGCCCCTTAGTTGTTTTCCAATCATTCTCTGCAGCTTACTTTACTCTATAAAGGAATGTCACGACCTGACCGCGAGAGCAGTACTCATTGATCATGTATTTGCCTTTATTCTTCCCCGATGTGTAACCTGTAACTACCTCCTTCTGATATGCCCAGAGAATGGCTTTATAGAATACGTGTGTCTTCGGAACATCCTTGAACGGTGATTTCGCTGCCGCCTTCGGAGCCGGCTTGCCCTTTAGCCTCCAGAGGAACATCATTGCCTCGCCGCGGCTTACGCTGCGGTCAATTCCGAATGTGCCGTCTGAATACCCTTTGGTGATTCCCTTCTGGAACCCCCATAGAATGGCTCTATAGAATACATGATCCTTCTTTACATCCTTGAACGGTGACTTCGAAGACCACTTAGGAGCCGGCTTGCCTGCATATCTCCAGAGGAACATCATCATCTCTCCTCGTGTACAGGATCTGTTGATGCCGAATGTACCATCAGGATAGCCTTTGGTAATGCCCTTGTCTGCTGCCCAGTAAATGGCGTTGAAGTAAGCATGCTCCGGGTCCGTAACATCAGAGAATCTGTAAGTCGGCTTCGGGGGTACAGTGATCTTCTCGGTAGTCATCATGATCACCTCAGCCTCTTCTCCGTTGATCTTGACAGTGCCGTCCGCCTCCAGCGTGAAGGTGATCGGCGCGGCATCCTCGTATCCGTCCGGACTCGTGACCACCTTCAAGGTGTATTCGCCTGGATTCAGGCCTTCGATCGTATGGCCATCCTTACCGGACCACCACTCAGCAACTACATTACCCTTCTCATCCAGGATCTGGAGCTTGACCCCCTCAATTGCCTTGCCCTCCTTGTCGGCAATGGACATCGTGATCGAGGTCTTCTGATCTTCCACAAGAAGAACGCCTTCACCGGAAATCGTACCGGTGCTCGTGACCTTGCCGGACTCGTCGATCGTGAAGGTCGTCTCACCGGCAAGCGTATACCCGGAAGGTGCAACTGTCTCCTTCAGCGTATATTCCTCGTTGGTCTTCAGGCCTTCGATCACATGCGGTTCCTTCGTGGATATCCACTCACAGACCACGCCGCCGTCCTTGTCAAGGATCTGGATCGTCGCGCCTTCGAGCTCCTCGCCGTCCTCGATATCCGCCTTGCTGACCTGCACCTTCGTCATGACGTCCTTCATTGTGACGACGCCTTCACTGGCATTGCCATCTTCGACCAGCTTGCCATCTTTGATCACAAATGTAATAGGCTCAGCGACCTTGTAGCCGCTCGGTGCGCTCATTTCGACAAGCGTATATGTGCCATCCGTGAGACCGTCTATTTCATGAGCAGTGCCATTGGATGTCCAGCTCTCTATCTCATCGCTTACTTCCTCACCAGCAATATTCACTATTCTTTTGACTGTCAATTCGGCGCCGGCCAGTTCATTTCCTTCACCTGCATCGACCTTACTGATCTGAACATCCATCCTGTACAGCTCATCATGCATCGTAACGACACCATTCGCAGAATTTTCATCGTCTACCAGCTTGCCATCTTTGATCACAAATGTAATAGGCTCAGCGACCTTGTAGCCGCTCGGTGCGCTCATTTCGACAAGCGTATATGCGCCATCCGTGAGACCGTCTATTTCATGAGCAGTGCCATCGGATGTCCAGCTCTCTATCACATCGCTTACTTCCTCACCAGCAATATTCACTATTCTTTTGACTGTCAATTCGGCACCGGCCAGTTCATTTCCTGCCCCTGCATCGACCTTGCTGATACGAATATCTGTCCTCTTCATGGCATCCTGCATGGTAACAACACCGTTGGCAGAATTTTCATCGTCTACCAGCTTGCCATCCATAAGTGTAAACTCAATGCTCTCCGCTACTTCGTAGCCTTCCGGTGCACTCGTTTCTGTCAGGACATACGTGCCATCATCAAGATAAGAAATCTCATGCAGAGCACCATCCGTTGTCCAGGAGTCAATGAGTTCGCTGACCTCGTTGCCGGAAGCATCAGCGATTCTTGTCACAGTAAGTTCCGCACCCGCCAGCTCAGTGCCCTGTCCAAGTACCTGCTTACTGATGGATACGCCGCCCTCGTACTTCTCGTCCGCCATTATGACTACACCGTCAACAATAGCATCGTTGCCATTCTCGACCAGCCTGTCATCTTTAATCGAAAATGTAATAGATTCTGCTTTCTTATAGCCTTCCGGAGCGTTCTCCTCAACGAGTGTATAGGTACCGTCCGTAAGACCTGCTACAGTATGGATGCTGCCGTCAGAAATCCAGCTGTCAACGGCTTCTTCCTGGCCTTCCTTCATAAGAGTCAGCGTCGCGCCGGCCAGTTCATTTCCTGCCCCAGCATCGATCTTGCTGATACGAATATCTGTCCTCTTCATGGCATCCTGCATGGTAACAACACCGTTGGCAGAATTTTCATCGTCTTCCAGCTTGCCATCCTTGATCACAAATGTAATAGACTCAGCGACCTCGTAGCCGCTCGGTGCGCTCGTTTCGACAAGCGTATATGTACCATCCGTGAGGCCGTCTATTTCATGAACAGTGCCATCGGATGTCCAGCTCTCGATCACATCGCTTACTTCCTCACCAGCCGCATTATTAATCATAGTGACTGTGAGCTTAGCGCCTGCAAGCTCGACTCCGCTATTCGTCATGTCAGTCTTACTGATTTTAATGTCTGCTTTGTTCTGCTTATCAGACATGACGATCTGCTCCACCCCGTTCTTCGCCGGAAGCATGCCCGCGAAAACAGATGGCTGACACGTGGCAAACACGAGCATAATAGCAAGAATCCAGGCGATGCACTTACGTTTCTCAATGTTCTTCATAGTTTTTCTCCTTTAATGCCTCTTTCAATAAAGTCTTTTCCCTACTGCCCCGCCGGCTTCACCGACCTCATCGCAAGATACGTCGGAATGTTCATCTCGTGCAGCCGCCCCTCGCCATTTGTATCCTCATACATAGCGAGCAGCACAAAGCCGGCCTCCAGCTGGCCCCCGATCTGCTCTTCCAGCGAATGCGAGAACTGCACACCCGCATTGTCTGCCTCCAGCTGCCTCATCTGGTCTGGGTTGCGAAGCGGGTTGAAGGGCAGCGAATTTACGATCCGCTTCTCCTCGCTGTCCACAATGTAATTGACATAGTGGTCCGTCCCGGCCAGCAGGACTCCCCCGGGCTTCAGGACCCGATAGCATTCCTTCCAGATAGGCCGCACCTCCTCAACATAGCAGTTGGAGACGGGGTGGAAGATCATATCGAATTCTTCATTTGCAAACGGCAGCGGCTTCGTCATATCTCCCCGAATGATCCGGATGTCATAACCCTCCCGCTCCGCGACCATGCGCTCGCTCTCCAGCTGAAGAAGCGAATAGTCCAGCACGGTGCAGATTGCGCCGCACGCCGCAAATGTCGGCATCTGCTGCCCGCCTCCCGATGCCAGGCCAAGGATTTTCTTCCCTTCGAGAACCCCGAGCCACTCATGCGGGACCGCCTTGGTGGGTGTGAGATACACATCCCACTCTCCGTTCTTCGCCTTTTCATAGACTTCATGGGAGATCGGCTTCCCCCATTCCCAGCCGTCACGGATCCAGCTGTCTATTGTCTGCGCGTTAATATCTTGATAATCCATGTTGCTTGGTTACTCCTTAGCTTTGCGGTGCTTGCCGGGTGTTGCGTCGACGGCGGGGGCAGCAAATTCTTGATTTCTTGGGATGATTGCTGCCTTTGATCTTGGCTGGTTTCTGCGGGTCAACGGCGGAGGCGGCAAATTTTTGATTTCTTGGGATGATTGCTGCCTTTGACCGACGCCGGTTTCTTCGGGTCGACGCCGGAGGCAGCAAATTCTTGATTTCTTGGGGTGATTGCTGCCTTTGACCCTGGCGAGTGAATCCCACGCAAGCGCCCAGTGCTTTTAGCGCTTATAATCCGCAGCCACCTCCAGAAACGACCGCTTCCCAGTAATATAATCAGCATATGCGTGTTCCGCGTCCATCCCGCGGAACACTTTGCACAGTCCGCACATATCGCAATCGGCTATACATGGGTAGCGTTTTTTGATATAAGCTCTACGTTCTTCCAATGTTGATTCGGATATCTTCGGAGCTTCGTTCATGACAACCTCCTGAAGTTCAGTTGATTCTTGCGCAATCCTGTCCACTTTATCTTATAAAGTTCGTAAACACCTTCGTCTCCACCTCAGGCTGCGCAACGCCGGCCTTCTTTCCCGCCTCGATACTCTTAAGGATCCACACCATATTTCTGCCGAGGGTGTGCATAATCTGCAGACCCTCCTCATCCTGAAGCACCTGCTCCGGTGCGCTCCCGTGGACCATGTTCCAGTATCTGGAGGCCACGAGCGGCATCTGGTTATACATGAAATACTTGTTCAGCACATCCAGCGTTGCTGTCGTTCCGCCTCTTCTCGCGGAAGCAATCGTGGCTGCCGGCATGAACCTGAGCTCCGCCTCCGCCTTGCCAAAGAGTCTGTCAAGGAACATAAGAATCTCCCCTGACGGGCTGGCATAGTATACCGGTGAACCAACAATAATCGCATCCGTCGTCTTCAGGGCTTCTACTGCCTCGTTCACGACGTCATTCACCTCGCCCTTGTTGACTCTGGATCCGACGTTCATGATTTCCCACTCTACGCCGCCGGCGGTCAGTTCTTTCGCGATCTCGCAAAGCGCGGTGTATGTGCATCCGTTGTCTCTTCTGCTTCCGTTGATCATTAATACTTTCATGTGATCTTTCCTTTCATTTTTAAATTCACATTTTATTTTAGTCGTTTTCCGACCACTTGACAACGCAGTCCGCGATCAAAGCGAAATGCAGCTTTATATTAGTCTCGTTTTCTACTTCCGCAGAGCACAGCCGCTCCCGGGTCATGGGCAGGGGCAGCAATTTCTTGATTTTGAGATAAGATTGCTGCCTCTGGTCACGGCGAGTTTCTTCGGGTCAACGGCGGAGGCAGCAAATTCTTGATTTTGAGACATGATTGCTGCCTTTGGTCCCATCGAGTTTCTTCGGTTCAACGGCAGGGGCAACAAATTCTTGATTTTGAGACAAAATTGCTGCCTTTGGTCCCAGCGGGTTTCATCGGGTCTACAGCAGTGGCAGCAATTTCTTGATTAGGTCAGAAGGCGCGTAAATTTCATCCCCGCCGC
Organism: Lachnospiraceae bacterium; assembly: GCA_045221675.1. Classification (GTDB taxonomy): domain Bacteria; phylum Bacillota; class Clostridia; order Lachnospirales; family Lachnospiraceae; genus Chordicoccus. The sequence goes on from JBGUWZ010000054.1 coordinate 11,937, forward strand.
CGAGGTCTCATTGAAGCATTACGCGCAAATAGCAGGAATGGGGCTAACGGCGCGTAAGTTCCACCTCCGCCGCCAAGGTCTCATTGAAGCATTACGCGCAAAAAGCAGGAATGGGCCAAACGGCGCGTAAGGTTCACCTCCGTCACCGGGGTCCCAATGAAGCAATTACGCGCGGAAAGCAGGAATGAAGCAAACGGCGCGTATGTTCCACCACCGCCGCCGAGGTCCCATTGAAGCATTACGCGCAAAAAGCAGGAATAGGGCAAACGGCGCGTAAGTTCCACCTCCGCCGCCACTCAAAAATGGGCTGCCGCACCTCAGTGCGACAGCCCATTTAGCAAGTTCACTGACACTTTCCTCAGACACATGCCTTCCTCAGACAATCTGCCTTGCTACATACACCCCGCTCGCAGACGCATGCGACAGCGAGTGCGTCACGCCGCTGCCGTCCCCGATGATGTAGAGGCCCTTATGCCTCGTCTCAAGGTTTTCGTCGAGCTTCACTTCCATGTTGTAGAATTTAACTTCGACACCATAGAGCAGCGTGTCGTCATTGGCCGTTCCCGGTGCGATCCGGTCGAGCGCATAGATCATCTCAATAATTCCGTCCAGAATTCTCTTCGGGAGCACGAGACTGAGATCGCCCGGCTCCGCCTTCAGAGTCGGCGTCACAAAGCTCTCCTCCATCCTCTTACGGTTGCTTCTGCGCCCCCTGACAAGATCGCCGAATCGCTGCACGATCACCCCACCGCCGAGCATATTGGAAAGCCTTGCTATGCTCTCGCCGTACCCGTTGCTGTCCTTGAACGGCTCCGAGAAATGCTTTGAGACCAGCAGGGCAAAGTTGGTATTCTCCGTCTGTTTCGCGGAGTCCTCATAGCTGTGGCCGTTCACAGTCACGATTCCGTTCGTGTTCTCGGCCACGACACTGCCCTTCGGGTTCATGCAGAAGGTCCGGACGTAATCCTCGAATTTCTCTGTCCTGTATACGATCTTGCTCTCATAGAGCTCATCAGTCAGATGTGAGAAAATGACCGCCGGCAGCTCCACGCGCACACCGATGTCGACGCGGTTGGACTTTGTCTCGATGCCTAAGTCTTTGCAAATGTTCTCCATCCATTTGCTGCCGCTCCGCCCCACGGAGACAATGCATTTGCCGCAACTGTAATGCTCTCCTGCGGCAGTGATCTCATATCCGCCGTCTATGATCTCTATCTTATCGACAGCCGTCCCGAACTTGAACTCGATTTTATCCTTGAGTTCTTCATACAGGTTCTGCAGGACGACATAGTTGATATCTGTTCCCAGATGGCGCACCGAGGCGTCCAGCAGCTTCAGCTTATTCTGCATGCATTTCTTCTTTATGTCTGTTCCCGCCGTGGAATAAAGCTTTGTTCCCGCTCCGCCGTGGGACAGATTGATTTGATCCACATACTCCATAAGCTCAATGGCCTTGCTCTTTCCGATATACTCGAAAAGGGTGCCGCCGAAGTCGTTGGTTATGTTGTATTTGCCATCTGAAAATGCGCCCGCGCCGCCGAAGCCGCTCATGATCGAGCAGATCGGGCAACCTATGCAGCTCTTTATTTTGTCTCCGTCGATGGGACATTTGCGCTTTTCGAGCGGCCTGCCTTTTTCAAGGACCAGAACTTTAAGCTCCGGGTTCAAATGGCTGAGTTCATAGGCCGAGAAAATGCCTCCCGGCCCTGCACCAATAATAATTACATCGTAATCCATATATGTATTCCTTTCCATACTGCCGGGAAGCTTAAAGATAGCGGCAGCATTTTTCATGCGATAAGTTTAATTATTATACCATTTTTCATGCGATAATTATACAGCGCCCACTTTGCGTACATTATATGAAAGCCGCCATATACAAAGGCATTGTAGCATGCAAAACCCTCATTATAAAGAATATTGACCACGAATCAGGTACGGAAAATCCGGGTACTACCATGGAGTTCGCGCGTTTCGGTTATTACGGTGAGCTTGGGGAAAAAATGAAAGCCGCCATTCTCAAAGACTTCGATAGTCGGAACAGCGGCTATGACGTATATATACTCTTTGCAGAGCTCTGCGGAAACGGAATGAGGATCTGCAGCCGGAACCACCCTTCCTTCTCCTCAATGTACATGGATCCGTCGTGACTTTCTGCAATGTTCTCCATGCTGCACAGCCCATATCCATGATTCTCCCGATCTTCCTTGGTCGTCTCCGGAAGCCCTGTATCCGGAGATATCTGCCGGGTCGTCCCGTCAAATCGATTTTCTTCCAAAAGACGCAGGAAATTCCGACGCCGCTCGATATACAGGCGGATCTGCCGCTGACCCGGGTCTGGAAGATCGCGGACCGCTTCGATGGCGTTGTCCAATGCATTTCCCAGAAGGGAACAGATCTCCACCGTGGATAGAAAGTCCATAGCGGTCCCGTCGGCAATCACATGCAGCGTGATACTCAGCTTTTCGCACAAAAGGCTTTTTTCCATGAGGATAGTATCTACGACCTGATTGCCGGTTCGATTCTGGTGCTCATAGGTCCGGATCTCCTCTTCCATCTCATCAAGCATCGACAGCTTCTCTTCCTCTGTAATACCGCTCTTCAAGTAGGCAATCTGATGCTTCAGGTCATGATACTTCCGGTTCACCAGGTCAATAGTATCCTTGGAAATCTGATAGTGCAGGAGCTGCTCATCAAGTACTTTCTGAAGATTCGCTGCCTCGGCGCGGGAATGATGATCCTGAAGGACCATATGGTAACCGAAGAGAAGGGCAACGCCTCCCAGGTCCGCCAGCGTGTGGATGGTAAATATCTCCATGGTGAAATGACTGCTGAATGGCGTATTTTTCAGGACATAGCTGACATTGCTCAGTGAATACGTCGCCAGCGCAATCATCAGCGCGGTCCGAAATTCCCGGTCGGTAATGATCAGAGATCTTTCTCTGCTTCCATACCTTTGTTCAAGAACTAGGAAAATATAAAATGTAACGGAGTGTACGACCACAAGGAGAGTCACGTTGAACCATATCCGAAGAGGGATTCCAAGAGCGGTAAGTCCATAGTAGAACAGCTGCCATTCAAGTGAGGCGGCGAACTCTCCAAACATAAACGCCCGGACAGTGTAATAGCCGCAGCGCACCCGGTCTATATCACAGCAGCTGCGGATCATCGCATAGGTCAAAAGGATTTCGACGGCAACGCACAGGGGGAACAGGTGTTGCGGAATCCGGTATGTAAAGAACATAAAAATAAACTGGATCGACCAGACAAGGACAAAGACCACGTACCTGAAGCGCGACTGCCTCTGCCTGTTCATATGAATGAACAGCAGCGCGCCAAGGCCGTAAGCCAGAGAATAGTAAATGCCCGGTGTCTCGGTCAGATCCAGTTTCGGTATCTGCATCTCTTTCCTTTCGTTCTTTCCTGACAACAGGGAATTCCCAGTTGTCTATAAAAGCTCCCGCGTCACAACCAAGTGTACCGTTCCGGCTATATGAAGTGCCCGCCGGTGCATTGTCAATAGTCGTGAGTGCCGGGGAACATCCTCACATATTACCTGCACATATATTGGTTCAGCGCATCCATGAAAGCTTTCTTTCGATTATTTCCCAGCCTGATTCGGTCGCTGCCCATGCAGACATCGAGACCGTCCACGCCGTCAACATATTCCATGTTGATCAGTATCCCCTTGTTGCAGCGGAAGAAGCCCTCCGGTGTCAATCTCTGCTCCGCTTCCCGGAATGTCCCGCGGATTTCAATATCGCCTTCCATGGTGTGATAGGTGAGGTCGTGATCTCTCACCTCCACATAGCGGATGCTGCGGATTCTGACTTTCTGTCGTCCTCCCCTGGTGTTCAGCATCAGGAACTGGTCTTTCCGCGTTCTCCTGTGCAGCAGTGCCCTCTTCATTGTCTCTGCAAATGAAGCATAGTCCACCGGCTTGACAAGATAGTCAAGCGCTCCCACGCGGTAACCGCGAATCGCGTACTGCGTCGAATTGGTGACAAAAATGATTCCCACATCCGCGTCCCGCTTTCGTATCTCCTCGGCGGCGCTCATGCCGCTAAGCAACGGAAGTTCTATATCCATCAGCAGGAAATCATAGTCTGCCCTGTAATTCTCGACAATCTCATCGCCGTCCCTGAATTCAGCTATCTCAAATCGGCAGGCATTTTCCTCTTCAAAATGCCTAAGAAGATCTTTTATATGTGCAAGGCTACGTCTGTCATCTTCAATAACCGCGACCCGAATCACCTGTGCTCTCCCTTCCTTACATAAATCATTGTAACTCCATATCCGACTATCCCGCAATCCGGATGATCGATTTTTACGATGTCAATTCAAGTCTCGTTCGCAGGATTTGGCGCGGGATCCTGGTCAGCGCCAGCTGACATCTTCCGAGCCGAATCCCTGCACCGGTAATTATTCGTTCTTATTCCCAAAAGCAGCGGCGGCAGCCTCCTGGCGTGACTTGATAATGGCCTTATCCTCCTCAAGATGCTTTTCGACATCCATCCGAATAAGCAAAATGATCGAAAGTGCGAAGCCGATCATATCCATGCACAGATAGGCAATGACCATGCCGGTCTCCGTGGATGCAGCCTGTCTGGTCAGAGTCGCGTCATAGCCGAGAGCGCCGAGGAAAATGTTCACGATACCCATGGACAGGACCGCAAGGCCGACCATCGTAGCTCCGTAGATGGACATGGTAAAGCCGTCACTGCGGAAACCGTTCTTCGCTTCCAGGTGGTCCAGAACGTCAGAAAGCAGCGCGACCATGACGTACTGGGCCGGTATAATACCAATCGCCTTGAGGACGACACCCGCGCAGACGGTCACAAAACCATGAACGTTGATAAAAGCGACAAGGCCTCCCGCCAGAGACAGAATAAGTCCCAGAACAATAGCTCTCTTTTTTCCGAGCTTGCTGGCTAACGGCCAGGCAATCAGCATACCCACCGCGGAGGGTAGGCCGCCGATCAGTCCCAGCGTGGACATCAGCGCGCCGGAAGTCCCCTCCGGATTGGAGGAAGCGATGACGCTGTCGAACATCCAGCGGACATAGAAGCTCATGGACGTGTTCTTAACAAGCTGACCCATCTGGAAGAAGAGGATGAACAGCACGACCATCCACCAGTATTTTTCAGCCGTACAGGCTTTTATATGCGTGGACATCGGAAGCTTCTCCTCCTGCGCGGGAAGGCCGAGAGTCTCCTCCGTGATGCGCTCGCGGGTAAAGAAGTACTCCAAAAGAATTCCGAGCATGGTCAGTACGGCCAGAGCAATCCCGAGGACCCTCCAGTTCGCATAGGAAGCCACCCGGTCGATGGTGCCGTCAGCTCCGGTCACGAACATAAAGGGCTGAAGCAAGACCGGCACAAGGATACTGGCACCGACGCCGGCCGCCGCCACCATAGAGGCGTTGGAAAGCGTCGCCAGAAGGCCTCTCTGGTTCCCGTTCCGTGTGGACAGGGCGACCATGGAACTGTGGGCTGTGTAGTAGCAGGGATATCCGATGGAATAAAAGAGGTTAAAGGATACGGCGATCCAGATCATTTTCATCAGATAGTTTGTTGCCTGCGGATTGTCTCCGCCGGGGGTAAGGAACAGCAGAATGATTGCCACTGCCATAACCGGCGCGGAGAGCAGCAGGTAAGGTCTGGCCTTTCCTGCGGGAGTCCGGGTGTTGTCGATCAGCTGTCCGACAAAGAGATTTCCTGCCACCACGACGATCGCCGAAATGATCGGCAGCATCATGGAAAATACGCCGAACTGGCTGTCGGTCAGGCCAATGACGTCCGCGTAATACCTGGTCAGATAGGCGCTGAAAATCGAATTGGCCAGCATCGCGCACAGCGGCGCGACCAGGTACCCGATCAGCATTTCCGGGATCTTCACGTCATCGGAAGTAATTTTTGTCTTCAGAATCGGATTATTGAATAGTTTTTCCATCTGTCAGCTCCTTCTTACTAACGGGGAGGAAGGGGACGTTTCTCCATCTCCCTGTCCTTTCATTACAAGTGTTCCTTCATAAAAGCATCCAGCCTGTCCAACACCTCCTCCGCATACAGCGGATCCGATGCATGTCCCATTCCCGGAACGAGTTCATAGGACACTTTGTCTGCTCCGAGTTTCTCGGTCAATGTGCTCGCAAGCCGCTCTGAATGCAGATACGGGACGGTGATGTCCGCGTCCCCGTGGATGATCCATGCGGACAATCCCGTGAGATCATTCTTTTCTATATAATAATTGGGATCACATTCAGACAGCTCTTCCCGGGTCATGGCAGAAATGTTCTTTCTGTGCCAGTAGGAATCCATGTCTTCAAATCCCTCAAGACTCTTTTTGTCCGCCCAGGAATTGGCAATACTTACCACGATTTCAGGTATTCCAAGCTGTTTCCAATCCTGCTTTGCGCAGTCTTTATCGATGTGCCCGTAATAATCAACCAGCACATCAACCCTGGCAGATATATCCCCATACACATCCTGTCCGATATACTTCACATCCATGAATTCCGTGTCGCCGGTGACGGCGCACATGACTGCCAGATATCCGCCGGCCGACTCGCCAAAAACGGCAATATGCTCTGCGTCGTACCCATATTCATCGGCGTGTGCCCGCAAAAAGCGGATCGCAGCCTTACAGTCACAGACTCCCCCGGGGAAGGGTTCCTCCTGTGCGAGACGGTAATTGACCGTCGCGCACGCATAGCCGCGGTCACGGAAGTACCTGTACATGAACTGCGCCTGTCTCGTCTGGGAATCCCCGTAGATAAAGCCGCCGCCATGAATGATGACGAAGAGCTTCGGAGTCTCTCCCGCTGCAGTGTCCGGAACATACAGGTCCAGATACTGACTGTCCGAGTCCTCCGCGTAGGGAACCCGGATGTAACTTGCGCCTCCCGGCCAGTCCGCGCTGTCATCCAGTTCTATTTTCGGCACGGTCAGATTGCACCAGACTGCGCGCGTGCACTTGTGCCAGATGCACAGCACCAGCACCAAAGCCGCCGGAACTATCACGGCTGCAATCCTCACCGGTTTTCTTTGGAACATTTTCATCAGCTTTCTCTTTCTCGGTATCAATACCAGATACCCACGTTTATACCGGATGCCCGATGAGTGTCTGTTTTTCGTCAAATGCCCGATGGGTATCTGTCTTTTAACGGGCGCCGTATGGATATCCGTTTTGCTCCGGATATCCATACGGCAAAGGGTATCAGATAACCGGTATTGTCAATTCTGTCATTTCGCTGCTGCATCCCTGTGTAACAGATATCTTAAGCTCATTCCCGGCTCCCGCACGGACGATGGCCAGCGCTTCCCCGTAATACGTGTCCGTAGAATCGGTTGTGTAGTTGCCCCTGACATAGGAGTTGGCGCTGCCAAGTCCAAGGAGCTCGCCGCCAGCCACGCTGACCTTGAGAATATCGCGGGCAAGGGGCTTCCAGATACCGTTTTCATCCGTGAAGCGAAGCCGGATAAATCCGAGACCGCCGGCTTTCAGGGTCTCTTCTTCAGGGATGATCCGGAGAACGGTCTCCCCGCCGGCAGGCTTCAGTGTATATCTTCCGCACTCATTGCCGGACGCGTCGTAAGCGACCGCAGTCAGATCACAAGCCTCATAGGGAACTTTAAAAAGCGTGCGGGCGGTCTTCGATGTTTTCTTCCGGCCGACGCTCCTGCCGCCCAGAAACAGCTCTACCTTCGGCGCGCGGGAGTATACCTCCACTGTCGCTTTCATCCCCTCACAGCCATTAAAAGCCCAACTCTCTACGGCTTTGGTCAGAGACCAGCCGGTAAGCCCCGGTTTGTCGGTCCTGTCCACGGGCTGCACGCCGATGAGAGGGCCTTCCTCCTGCTCCAGCGCGACCAGTGTGTAGGCGGCTTCCGCCCGGCGCTTTCCGGTGATGTCAATGCGGCCGTTTCCGCCCGTCATCTGGGTCTCATCTTCCGTCATCTTGTAATCGCCGTATTCCGGAGCGCCCATGCCGGTCTCGCCGATGTAGTCCATGCCGGCCCAGACAAAATCGCCTACGATCGGCGGATTCTCCTTCGCGATGTCCCAGAACAGCCAGGCGTCCTTGCAGAAAGTCTCCGAGCCCAGGATCAGACGATTCGGATATTTCTTCATGTCTTTCTTATAGCGCCAAATGCCGTAGTTGTAACCGGCAAGATCCATATTGGCGTATGCTCCCCGGGTCTTCAGGTCGCACGGGTAGAGGGTTGCGCCGAACTTCATGAATTTGTCGCCCATCAGGCAGGCCAGCTGATTGTAGAACTCGCTTCCGACAGGCTTTTTCTTCTGGCTGCCGCCTTTTTTTGCGGCCGCATCGGATTCCTTTTCAGCCTTTTCGTCGCTGTAGACGCCCAGACCGATGGAGCTGAGAAAGTTAAAGAATATGTTGATACCGCAGGATACAGGTCTCGTCGGGTCAAGTTTATGCAGATATTTTGTCATCCTTCCCGTGAAGGCGATGCCATCCGGGCGGGCGGTCTCCGCCACTTCGTTGCCGGTAGAATAGGCGATGACGCAAGGATGGTTGTAGTCCTTCTCCACCATATCCTTAAGGTCCTGTTTCCACCAGTCTTTCAGGTAGGTGACATAGTCGTACTTCGTCTTGTGCATGGTCCACGCATCGGCGAACTCGTCCATCATCAGCATGCCGAGGCGGTCGCAGGCGTCAAGGATGGCTTTGGAGCAGGGATTGTGGGCGCTCCGCAGCGCATTGTAGCCATTTTCCTTGTGAAGTCTCACCTTGCGCTCCTCCGCCTCCGGGAACGCGCAGGCACCGAGGAAACCGTTATCGTGATGGATGCAGGCACCGCGGAGGATCACCCGCTTCCCGTTGATGGTCAGGCCGTCCGTCGTATTCCAGGCCAGTGTTCGGATGCCGAAGGTCTCCTCCACCACGTCATCCCCGAAAGACACGCGGGCGGTGTACAGGTTCGGATGTTCGGTATCCCAGAGCTTCGCGTCCGGAACTCGGATCTGGAAGTTTATCAGCTCCTTGCTGCTGATGTGGGATTTCACAGCGACGGTCTCCTCGCCGTCCAGGATCTCCACGCGGATCTCGCCGGGCTCGGAGACACGGACCTTCACGTTTATTATACCCTCACGATAATCCTCTGTGTCGATCCGGACACCGTTCACGGGGATATATTTTTCTCCGCCTGTCCATACGTTGACCGGACGGTAGATGCCGGTGCCCGTATACCAGCGGCTGTTAGGCTGATCCGAATTTCTGGCAATGACCTTGAGTTCGTTCTCTTCACCGAACTTCAACGCTTCCCGGATATCCACATAAAAATTGGTATACCCGTAGGGACGGAATGCCAGCTTCTCCCCGTTCATCCATACCTCAGCGTTGTGATAGACGCCTTCGAACTCCAGGAGAACGTTCTGCCCCTCCCACTCTGCAGGGGGCGTGAATCGTTTTGTATACTCGTAATCTCCGCCGATATACCAGCCGATATTCCCCTCGCCGCGGCTCTCCGGGCTGCGGGGTTCGCTGATCATGGCATCGTGCGGAAGTGTGACCTGACGCTCCCCGGACTCACCGGTGAGGCTTCGCACGGTCCATTCTTCATTGAATGCAGTTTTTTTCATAAATAACCTCTTTCGGCACATTCACGATGCGAAAATGATATAACTCACATGGCTCTGCACCCGGAGTGAGTACAGAGCCATGCAGGAATGTCTCGGCTTTTGTTCCGCGCAAACAGGGAAAGCACTTTCCCCGCTGCGCTTCCGTGGTCTCAAGAGAGTTTTAAGCTTCCCTGACCATACCGGTAAAACCGGCAATCATATACAGCAACCAGGAAACACCGGCCACGATCATGAACGTGATCCATGTCTTGAGATCATTGATGGTGTAAAGACCGGAAATATAATATCCGATCGGGTCAGACATAACGGTGATGCTGTAAGCAATACCCGCTGCCATGAGGCAGGCTGCAAGCGGGGCGCCCCAGTTGAAGACCTTCGGGTTTTTAGTTGCGGCAAAAGACGATATAACAGCTACCACAGCCGCAGCAATTATATAAACATACGTATTCTTTGTAATTATCATCGAACTGCCATAAAGCCCTGCACTCACAAGACCGACTACAGCGGCAGCAAATTCAATATAAAAACCGATCGTTCTTTTCATTGCTCTTCTCCCTTCTTATGCTTTCACTTTCTTTTTGCTCTTAAGCCCCAGGAATACGAACAGCGCTGTCAGAGCGGCAAGGATGCCGTCCGCAGCATAGAGAGCCATCTGCCACCACGGCGTAACAGGCACAATTTCTGTCGTCTGGCTCAGACCGTTAATAATGTTGGAATGCGCAAGAGCGTACAGCCAGTATTTGATGCCTTCCTGCATCTGCTCCTGATAATAGGTGTCAGACACGATGGCATCCCTGGAGTTCTCCATGATACCAAAGCTTGTGTTCGCAAAGTTGCCGTTGGTGCTGGCCAGCATCAGGCCGCCGCCATAAGCCACAGTGTCGCACCAGTTCATGTATTCCGCAGCCTGGGCAGCCGCCATATCAGTGACAAAACCGCCTTCGAAGCCCCATTCATTGCGGGCGATCTGCTTCAGGATACCTTCATGCGCACCGGCGAATACGGTACCTACACGGTTGAATGCTGTCATGACCGTGTCAGTGGTATTGGTGGACATTACACCCTGGAAGCAGCGCAGCTCGTTTTCACGGCACGCCTGTTCAGTTGCAAATGTAGAAAGTCCGGAACGATTAAGCTCCTGATGGTTGAACGCATAATGCTTTGCCTGCGTTACAAGGCCCTTGGAAGAAGCTCCCTCGCAGAAGGCCATCGCGCACAGGTTCGTGAGTACAGAATCCTCAGAGTAATATTCGTGATTACGTGCGCAGTACGGTGTGCGATGCAGGTTGACACCGGGGCAGATGCAGATACTTTCTTTCGCCCACAGGGCATCTTCTCCGTACAGCTCGCCTTCGCGCTGAATCAGCTCCGTGTTAAAGGTAGCTGCAACGACCGGTTCCGTGGGATTGGTAGCCATGGAATATGTGCTCTCAGCCTCGCTGCCGGACACATATGTCGGTGCTGCGGAATCACTCTTGTTCCAGCGTGTCTTGTAGCCCGCAAGCTGATCATAGGCAAAACCGATCGGGCCGTCATTCATAAATGTACGGGGCAGTAAGACAGAATCGATGTTCTCAATATCGTCGCCGGCGCACTCGATAAACTGGATGGCTTCATCAAGCGAGACCTGTTCCACAAGGCTCTGCCAACGCGGATCGTCAAGATCTGCTACCGTAATGCTGCCGTCTCCTTCAACAGTGACCATGTCAAGCAGAGTGAGTCCGTTGTCAGCACCCCAGGTAACGCCCTCGCCGTTAGCGTTGAGTTTATAGTTGTCATTGCCGAGTCCAACGTTCATTTCATCGGTCGGAGTGATGGGATCAACCGATTTCCAGCCCTTGCTCCAGTCGGCACGGGTGGTATACTCTGCCGTTCCCGGAATGACTTTATTGATATCCATTTCCTGCAGTGCATTCTGCACGTTGACCGAATAGGTCTCGATATCCGTATCCGCCAGCGTCCAGAGATATGCGTTGGCTGCATTGACGCCTTCATCGTTAAGCTTCACAAGCTTATCTTCGGAACCGGTCTTCAATGCAAGCACATTGTTGAGGGCTTCATGTGCGCCGTTGCCGATGGCAAAGTAGTAATCACCGGCCTCAAGCACCCAAGCGCCCTGTGTTCCGTCGGCCTTGACCGCGTTCTCATCGTAGCTGGCGAAAAGTGCCGGATCGATTTTAATTGTCACTGTCTCGCTTGCACCCGGCGCAATCTCACCGGTCTTTGCAAATCCCGCAAGCTGGATCGATGCCTTCTCGATACCACCGGTATAGGGAGTCTGTACAAAGAGTTCCGCAACGGACTTGCCGGCAACACTGCCGGTGTTCGTCACGGTGACAGTCGCAGTTCCGCCGTCGACACTTACATCCACCGCATCAAGCTTCTGTTCAAATGTTGTATAGCTCATGCCGTAACCGAAAGGATAGGACACTTCGTCCGCATAGCTCCATGCACTGCCTGTCGTAGAGCCTGCAGCGTTGTCCGCGTTGCCCTGGCCGAGCACCTGATCTTCGTAGCGGGTCTCATAATACTTGTAACCGTTGTAAATACCTTCAGTCTCAACAACGTACCAGTCATCCAGATCCACAGCGTCCTCGGCAGAAGATGTGTAGAGGAACATGCCGAAGTTCTGCATAGCCGGCGCGGATGTGGAGTTAACTGCATAGGTATCGACCAGATGACCGGAAGGATTGACATTTCCGGCAACGATATCAGCGACACCGTTAAGACCGTAAAGGCCGGGCGCGCCGATCCAAAGGATGGCATCGATGTCAGGATCGTTCTTCAGGTTCTCCAGTTCCATTGCATTATCGGCATTGATGAGCACAATGACACCGGTGCTGTGAGCTTTGGCAAGGTTCAGCATATCCTGCTCATACTGAGAAAGAGCGAGCGGCCGTTCGAAGGCATCACCCTCAGTGGCGCAGAACATGCCGGGCTGATAGTCCGCAGCTTCCGAGCTGTCGCGGGTGATCACAACGATCGCGGTCGTGTCATCGGCAGTTGCAAGCAGATCATCCGTATACATGCTTGCCGGAATTTCACCGGTCATATAGAACTGACCGGGTTCCCATGTGGCCGCGAACGACGGCAGAAGACCTGCACCCGGGAAAAACGTCTCGCGGGTGTATGCGAAAGCTTCATCGCTGGTATAGAGATTGATGAAATCTTCATTGAGCGCAAAGCCGCGGGAGCCGAATGCGCTCATAAAGCTTGCAGATTCCTGTCCTTCAGCTGCAATTGCGGAAGAACCGATCATACCGCCCAGAGACGGAAAGATGGTGTTGTGTCCCCAGAGGGTCACCTTTGAACCGGCAGCCAGCGGCAACGCGCTGTTGTCATTCTTTAACAGTACCGTTCCCTCTGATGAAATCTCCGCCGCCAGTGACTTCTTGGCTTCCACGAGATCCGTCAGTGAAGAGAACTCCGACTTGTAATAGTATTTGTCCGTTGACGGGTCGCCTGTCTCGACCAGCTTCATGCTGGACGTACCCAGGCGCGTATTGATAAACGCAGCCCTGGTCGCCGTATAAGATGTCGCCACAAAGCAGATCGCGAGCAGAGAGGCGGATATACCTGCCAGTCCGCGCATTATTCCTTTCTTCATAAAATTTATTACCTCCTTTTTTTCATTTACGTCGCTTCCGCGCCGGTTTGATACTCAGTTATGCCAGGTCGAATGAGATAAAATCAAATGCTCCGCCTTTTCCTTCAACAGAGAAGTAAAGCGCTTCCTTCTCCCCCAGACCTTCCGGAAGTTTACCGATAAATTTCTCCCCGTCCTTGCAGGTCTTTACCGGAATCCGGCAGATCACTTCGCCCTGTTCTTTGTTCCGGATCACAACATTGCAGTTATTGCCGTACCCCCGCAGGTGGATACGAATCTTTGTCGTGTTCCGAAGGTCAAAATATTTGAAAGCCACGGTGCAGTCCGTGCAGAAATTGGACACGTACTGATCCGGACCTTTCTCCCTGTCCTTACCCTTCTGGGTCAGGAACGGGCTGCTTCCTCTGGGGTACTTGATCATGCTGAGGAAACGCGTGCCTCTCTTTCCGTACACATTGCAGGCACAGTAGGCGGGAATATGTCCTTTCCCGGGAAGCGGACCGTCATTGAGTCCGCAGGAGGTCATCTCCGCCTGGAAGAATCTGCCGTCCTCAAAACGGATCTCTTCGGCGCAGGCCTGACGCGAAGACTGCTTGCGGTTGGAGTGGCGATGATAGAAAATGTAATATTTTCCGCCGATCTCAATCAGCGACCCGTGTGTGTTGCCGGTATCCATATGGGCATGTTTCACATCCGGAACACCGGGGAGACCGATATCGCCGCAGCTGATCAGGATTCCTCCGAAGGCAAATCCTTCCGTGGGCTTATCGCTCACGGCATAGCAGAGATTATGGCTGTTCAGGGAACTGTAGATGAAGTAATACTTATCCCCGAAGCGCCTCATTGAGCTGGCCTCACCGAAAGGCTGCTCCTCATAGGGCGTTCCTTTTGCCTTCTCTCCTGTCAGGACACCGATATAATGGAGGTCATCTCCCGAGATGACTGTCAGCATATCCTTCGTATCGATCTCGAACCACATCGGACCCTCGGTCGTTGGCTTCGAGCCGTCCAGAAGAATAGGATTTCCTCCGAAGGCAAAACCGGTATAGAGGTACAGTCTGCCGTCATTGTCCATCAGGCATCCGGGGTCGAATTGGAACGGTTCGTTCCTCTTTCCGATCGGCGTGCCGTCCTGATACTTCACATAGCCGTAGAATTCGTACTTGCCGGCAGGCTCGTCGCAGACCGCGACGGAAATCATCTTCGTCCCGCCCATGAAGTAGTACAGGTAATACCTTCCGTCGGGTCCCACCACCATATCCGGCGCGGCAAGACCGTTGGTGATCCGGTTTTTCGGGGCGGCAGGATCCTGCTCTCTCCGAAAGATCACGCCATGGTACGTCCAGTTGCCAAGGTCGTCTACAGGGGCAGACCAGCAGACATAGTCTCCAAGACAGAAATTAATACCGTTAAAAAGATCGTGCGATCCGTACACGTAAACCCGGCCGTCCACAATGTGGGGCTCCGCGTCCGGAACATATTCCCAGCTGGGCAGATACGGGTTAAAGGCCTGTTTCTTTGACATCACATCTTCCTCCTCTGGTTCCTACATGTCAAAAAATTGCTCCTTATAATGTTGATATTTTAACATATTGACTGAAAGCATCCGCGCTTTTGTCGTGAAATCTCATTTTTATGTCGTAAAGTATGGTTTCCCAAAAAGTTTCCTTCATCCGGAGGAGCACACCGATATAAAAGCAAAATTTTACAAAAACCATATACATCGCAGCCCCCTTAGCGTGTATTATAAAAATATAGCAGCTGCACAGTGCCCCATTCTCCCTGAGTATCGGCACGCATGCATTCCGTATCTATGAAGCGTTACACCAGAGTATCACGTCCATAGGAGCTTCCGCACCGCATGGTGGCGGAGGTTCATCTGAAATGAGGAAGCGCTATGAAAAAGAACGAACTCTTCACCGGTCCCCTCGAAAATATTCAAATGGTCGCCATGGACAAAATCGGCGGCTTCAGCGTCCGTCCCGGTCTCTACGAGCTGAACGGAGCCACCGCGCTCCCGGGAGCCGTGAACTTCACGATCCATTCGCACGGAGCGACAAGCGTGGAGCTGCTGCTGTTCAAGCGGAAGGCGGATGTGCCATTTGCAACGCTCAAATTTCCGGAATCCTACCGCATCGGCGACGTCTACGCGATGATCGTCTTCGGTCTTGATATTGAAAAGTTTGAATATGCCTACCGCATCGATGGTCCTTACGACCCGGAGAAGGGGCTCACATTTGACAAAAGCCGGATCCTGCTCGACCCCTATGCCAAAGCGGTCACCGGGCAGAGCGTCTGGGGGAAAAAGCCGGGGGATGAGGATTTTTACAAGGCCCGGGTCGTCCGCAACAATTTTGACTGGGGAACCGACAAAAATCCGCTGCTCCCGATGGAGGACCTGATCATCTACGAAGTCCATGTCCGCGGCTTCACAAAGCATGTGTCGTCCGGTGTGAAGAATCCGGGGACGTTTGACGGCCTTCGGGAGAAGATTCCCTATCTGAAGGACCTCGGCGTCAACGTGGTCGAACTCATGCCGATCTTTGAGTTCGACGAGATGTGCGACGACCGCATCGTTGACGGGCAGCAGCTGATCGACTACTGGGGCTACAACCCCATCAGCTTTTTTGCGCCGAATACCAGCTACGCCGCCGGCCCCGAGTACAACCGCGAGGGGGCGGAGCTCAAACGGCTGATCAAGGAGCTCAATGACAACGGCATTGAGTGCTTCCTCGATGTCGTCTACAACCACACCGCGGAGCGGGGCGAGGGCGGTCCCTTCATTTCCTTCAAGGGGATCGACAACAACATTTACTATATTCTTACCCCAGACGGGAAGTACTACAATTTCAGCGGCTGCGGCAACACGCTGAACTGCAATCACCCGGTCGTGCAGCAGATGATCCTCGACTCGCTGCGCTACTGGACCGTGACCTATCACATCGATGGGTTCCGCTTCGACCTTGCGAGCATCCTCGGACGCAATCAGGACGGGACGCCGATGAATAATCCGCCACTGCTGCAGAATCTTGCATTTGATCCGATTCTTGCCGATGTCAAACTCATCGCCGAAGCCTGGGACGCCGGCGGCCTCTACCAGGTCGGCACCTTCCCCGCCTGGCACCGCTGGGCGGAGTGGAACGGCAAGTACCGGGATGATATGCGCAATTTCCTTAAAGGGGATCTGTCCCTGATCGAGACGGCGGCAAAGCGTATCGCCGGGTCAACGGATATCTACGACCCTGAGTCCCGCGGGAGCACTGCGTCCGTCAACTTTCTGAACTGCCATGACGGCTTTACACTATGGGATATGTACACGTACAGCCGCAAGCACAATAAGGCCAACGGCTGGAATGACACCGACGGCTCCGATGACAACCGCAGCTGGAACTGCGGCGCGGAGGGGGAGACCGGAAATCCGAAGATCGTAGCTCTGCGGAAAAAGCTGGCCAAAAACGCCATGGCGGTCCTCCTCATGAGCCGCGGAATTCCCATGTTCCTCGCCGGGGATGAATTCCTGAACACACAGTTCGGCAATAACAACGCCTACTGTCAGGATAATGAAATTTCCTGGCTGAACTGGCATGAGAAGAGGGAGAACGCGGATCACTGGCTGTTCACCAGGCATATGATCGCGCTCCGAAAGAAGCACCCGATTGTGCGGAAGCCCTACGGGGTTGCCGGGTGTGAAGCCCGCCGGGGAGCGCCGGACGGCGTGTCCCCCGAGCAAGCCGGCGCATGCCCTGAGCAGGCATGCGTGTATCCTGACATCCAGACCCTTCTCCCGGAGGAGGGGAATTACGTCCTGCGAGTTCTGTACGCCGGGCAAACTGAAGATAAGACCCGGGATGATTTCGTGTGCCTTGCGGTCAATGTGTACTGGGAAGAGCAAATGTGCCGGCTGCCCTCCCTCCCGGATCACTACCGCTGGGAGATTGCCGCTGACACATCGGAATGGTATCTGCCGAATTCGATTGCGAATCCGGGGGAGGCGGCATTTGTTCAAGCGGACCAGATCAGGAT
Source organism: Lachnospiraceae bacterium (assembly GCA_045221675.1). Classification (GTDB taxonomy): domain Bacteria; phylum Bacillota; class Clostridia; order Lachnospirales; family Lachnospiraceae; genus Chordicoccus. Next base: position 29,176 of record JBGUWZ010000054.1, read on the forward strand.
GGATAAGAGAAGTGTAATGGTATTCGAGGGTGTGCCTTATTAATCATTAACCGGATTTAGTTGATCGCCGCCGAGGTCCAGACCGACCTCGGCGCAGGGATTCGGTTGGGAATTATGTCAGCTGGCGCTGACCCGAATCCCGCGCCAAGTCTCGCGAGCGAGACTTGAATGTTTAGCGGCATTTTCCATGCCAACAAAGCACTTTTGTATACGTGTACATTTTGGCTGTCCGGTGATACAATTGATGAGTCATCACGAATCTTTTGAGGGGGATACAATGAAAAAGAGAGCAGTCGCTATATTGTTAGCAGCAGTTTTATTAATATCAGCATCCGGCACACCGACATTTGCAGCAGAAAATCTCTATACCCGAAATCTATCTCCAAACGCACTAACCGAGCTTACTGACTCGCAGTACAATTCCATAGCAATGCTCAATTATCTGGTAGCTTTGACGCAGAGCATAAACGCATCGGATAACAGCAGGCTTTATCTTGAAGAGGCATATTCTTCTCTGATCAATAATACCGCACCGAAGGCGGTAGATAATACGACGCAGAGTTATCTCAGCGACCTGCTTGATACCCTTGAAAAATACCGCATGATAGAAGTTAAGAGAGAGCGCCTGCAATATATTTATGAGCAGAATAAAGCCCAGGCGCTCCGTGCTGCCATCCCTAACCCCATCAGCGTATTGAATGTGGCTTCTTCACTGGATATTAAGAAATTGGTCCTATCAGTTGTATATATGGCTGCAGATTCTTACAGCAGTTATAGTTCTTACAATAATGCGACAGAATTAGACTTTCTGAAAGACAACTGGACTCTGGATGATGAAGAGGCAACAGCTCTTCATCAAAGCAGAAAGCAGGCCCTGAATTATATGATCGATATAGTGCGTGATTATGATCTTCAGGACAGCTACGCACTGAACGATACTTCGCTGCAGGAATTTGGCGAATATAAAAATGAACCGAATATCTACAGGCGGATACAATTCTTCGAATCGAATCAGGCGACGTATAAGATGTTTGGCAGTTACTGGCTTGCCCTGGCAGAGAGCTACTATACGAACGGAAACTATGAGGAGTGCCTGCAGGCAGTTGAAGCCTATGAAGAGATTCAGGCCAGAATATTTAGAAAAGATCATGAATTTGCAAGAACTATTCCTCTGGCAATAGCGTCCGCAGAAGAGGTAATGACAGTCGACGGCTATATTGATTATGCGTCTGAGTATCTGTCAGTCCTCTGTAAAAATATCGAAAATGGCGACTGGGCTTTACGATATTTTGCCGCCGAGACGTATTTGGACCTGTATGCGAGAACAAAAGATTCTTCCTATCTTGATCAGGCATATGAATTAACGAAAAACAACGTCAATTATCTCGTAGATGCCCAAAAGAGGCTGAACGATGCTTATATGGCCGAAATTGAAGATGAGCCGGTTCCAAAAGGAGCGACAAAGGAGCAGAAAAACGATATAAAGAAATACAATAAGATGATCAAGGCTGACAGAAAGGTCGCTCTCCCACCGGTATATGCGCCGTTAGCGCTTAATTGTGAGCTGCTGTTCAAGTTGGCCGATGAAAAAAAAGTGACTGACTCCGAAAAGAAAAAAATCGACGGAATACTTCATGGCAAGGGCGAAAACATCTTCTTATGTAATACTCTGGACTCTCTATACCGCTTCACACCCGGCAAATACAAAGACAATGCCACTGTGGAATTTAATGAAAAATCTATCACCATACCGGTCACATATCTGACATCGGACAGCATCATAACCGTTACAGTCAAAAATGGCAGCAATACAACAATATACGAGGACTGGTCGGTGAAAAAAGTGACACGGTCGGATAAAGAAGATATCTATTCATTTGCCGCAACATACGAGAGCCCAACAATCACCAGGCAAAAGTATCCCGAGAACACCACTGTCACAATTTCAATCAGACAGGCAGATTCATATTCTGCGGAGCAGAAAGACTTTAAATTCAAAGCGGTCAAACACAAGAAAGCAATGGTAATGAACTCAATCTCTTTTGAAGAGGTTGCATAAATGAATAAGCGAATACTTATCTTCCACACACTTGCTTTGTTATTGGCTGTAAGCTTATCCGTGAACGCGATCCCGGTTCACGCATATGAGAGAAAAGAACATGACCACCATTTAGAAAAGGTCCTATTTGGGAATGAAAGGTTTTCTTCAAATAAGAGTTCGGATATAAAAAATGCGATAAAAGCCCTCGAAGCTGCTTCATACCTGGCTATCGATCAGGCAAACGGCAAAGGAGCAGACGATCTCGATTTCCTGAAAAATAAATTCAATGTCGCCGGATTACCGGCTCTGTCAGATATTGATTTCCAGAGTAGCGGAGCTCACAGACGCTATACGCACATGGGATGGAATCATTATTACCCCGTCGATAAGGGAAACTGGAAAGACAGAAAAGATATCCTGCTGAGCACGGTCAATAAAGAGTTCAAATTCAAGAAAACGCCCAATGCAGTTCTCGGTCATTTCTTCAAACGATTTCGGGAATATGATACAAAATGTGACAGTTTCTGCGCCCTGATATATTACGTCCATATTATCGGTGATTGTATGGACAATGTAAGTTTTACGCAGTTCAAGTTTAATTACCCGAATATGATGGGCCTTGGGGGGAGAAACGATAACGAGAGTATAATCGCAGAATTATTAATGCATACTGAAATCTTGTTTTCCGATCAGAAGAACAGCTTCAAGTATTTGACTTTAAGGAATAAGCTTCTGAAACTGGATGGGAACCTTAAAAAAATAGTTCGGTCTGAAGGCGGTATCAATACTGAAGCAAAATACAGGAAGTATGTCAAATATGCGAGAGACTTAATGGACATTCTCGAGAAGAATATTCCCAGTCTGCTCAGGGAAGAGGAATTTTTCGAACAGGTATACTATTCCTGAGCCTGTAAAACAAAATGATTCTTACTTTATATGGATAACGGTGTATATCGCAGTTTTAAGAACGGCAGGTCCCGCTCATTAAGCGGGGGCCTGCCGTTTTTCCGGTACTTTCTTTAGTTTCTTCGTGTTATTTCGCTCTGTAAAGGAAGGTCACGATCTGACCGCGTGAGCAGTTCTGGTTGACCATGAATTTTCCTTTATTTTCGCCGGACGTATAGCCGGTCGTTATCTTCTTCTGTGCTCCCCAGAGAATAGCGTTGTAGAAGACATGGTTCTTCGGGACATCCGTGAACGGGAACTTTGCCACCGCCTTCGGAGCCGGCTTTCCCTTCAGCCTCCACAGGAACATCATGCACTCACCGCGGCTCACATTCCTGTTGATACCGAAGGTGCCGTCCGAATATCCCTTTGTGATCCCTTTCTGGGAGCCCCATAGAATGGCTTTGTAGAATGTATGGTTCGTCTTGACGTCCTTGAACGGGGACTTCGAAACATTCTTCGGATTCGGTTTGCCTGCGTATCTCCAGAGGAACATCATAATCCCTCCGCTTTTTAGAATAATCGCTGTCATTACCGGCAGTGATTGAATAATGCCATCTATATATATTATATATATGATGCAGGCACAGATAAAAGCAGTCACAACAAAAAAGCTTAAAAAAGGCCCAGATCTTACGATTTAGACTTTCAGCCGGGCTACAGGGATTCGAACCTTGAAATGAAGGAGTCAGAGTCCGTTACGGTCACCTTTCCACAAATCCTTTCCGTTCTGAAACGCCCTTAGACTTGCACGTTTTCTTTCATAAAGTTCTTGTAATTTGGGGATTCGGATCTGATTCTCCAGAACATCCATCTCATATACCGAAAAGTCCATCTCTGCTTTGTCAACGTCAACAAGATTACGATTATGGACATATTTGAGAAGTCTGCTCTCTTTTTCCAGGAAAGAATGCGTTTTTATTGCGCTTGTCTTTACCTTTGACATCTGTTCATAAGGTACATTGTAGAACATGGAATTGCCAGAATCATAAATCGGTGCAAATCCAAGTATCTCAAGTGTATCCGGATTCCTCATAATCGCTATATTATTCATGTGCCTGTCAGTGTTGCTCATTAGATAATCCGTCATAATCTGATAATCCATAAAATCAGAAAAATATTGTTCTGACATTCCCAGGCTCAGGCAGACTTTTTTTAATGGATAGTATAATGATTCATTTTGTCTGGTCTTTACCATCTGCAGTAATTCCCATGCACTGATACATTCGATATTTTCGCTGCAAAAATCATAGCACATGCAGCCGAGGCCTTCTCTATCGTCATCCAGCCTCACTTTCACAGGAAAGTACGGTGTATATTCCTTCCACCCCTGTTGTTCGTGAAGTCTCGTTGCAAATATCTCATTTATACTTTGCTGATAAGACTGCCCGTAATTTCCCTTCACCATATACCGGACACCACTCTTGTCAATGCACCATTTTTTCTGCAGCTCCCCCTGTGAAGTCGCGCAATTAAATTTTGTTTCCTTTCTGATATCAATCAAGTGATTGCTGTTGAACGTAAGCTCCCCAAAAGTATCAGTAAAATCATTAGAAAACAGATTCGTATCTTCCCATGTTAAATTTTCCCCTCTCGGCATGATCCAGTAACAATCAGACAGACTTAATGCCAGATTATTTACCAGTGCGCTGTTCGTTGAGGAATAGCCTAAACGCTGAAGTGCGCTTTTGGCTCCGTGTCGCGTCTTCGGTATTGCCCGGTCACGCCACCAGTCATGAAACTTCATGTTATTCATCCGGCCTCCCAAAGGGAAATGATCCGCAGCCGCTTCGTTATGTCTGACACTTCCTAACACTCCGTCATCGGAAATTTCCAACAGACACACTTTTATGTTTTTATGCATAAGGAAGTATTCTTTTGTATCTTTGCCCATACCTTCCTCCGCTGTTAACTCCACAAAATATCTTCTTCTTTATCATACCGGCAGTCACGATTAAATTTATCCTGCAGCCGATAGAATCCCTCAAACAAATCTTCCAGATACAACGCAAGATTCTGCTCTTTCACACCTTCCAAATCTTCT
>JBGUWZ010000055.1:0-17178 GCA_045221675.1 Lachnospiraceae bacterium
AAATCCTGCTCCCGAGGCACTCTGGCTGCCTTTGACCAGGAGAGATTCAATGGGTCTGTGGCAGAAGCAGCAAAATCCTGCTTCCGAGGCCCGCAGGCTGCCTTTGACCAAGAGAAATTCAATGGGACGAAGGCAGAAGCAACAAAATCCTGCTTCCGAGGCCCGCAGGCTGCCTTTGACCAAGAGAAAATTTCAATGGGTCTGTGGCAGAAGCAGAAAAATCTTGCTTCTTGAGGCTCTGCGGCTGTTTTTGGTCTTGGGAAGGGGGCATTTTCAACGGGATAGGAGATGGAAACAAACAAGAATCCGGCCGCATGGCCGGATTTTTGTCTGAATTACGTGTGGGCGACAGCCCATCTAATCATTCTTGAATTATACGTGGGCGGCAGCCTCTCTAATCATTCTAAATCATGAATTCCTTTGCTGAAAAGATGATTCAATCATTTCTTGAGCTTGTTAAAGAGGGTTCCCATCACGCCGCGTCCGAGGCTGGCACCAATGTTGCCGCCGATGGTCTGACCGAACTTGCCGAACTTGCCGCCGAAGGTCTTGCCGACCTCACGACCGACTGTGCCCGCGACAGTGTTGCCGACGGACTGGGCAGCGCGGCGCCTTGCGGCTTCCTCGCGCTCTTTGGCTTTCTGAGCTTCTCTCTCTGCTGCGGCAGCAGCCTTGGCGGCTTCTTTTTCTTCCGCAGCCTTGGCAGCGGCAACGGCAGCTGCCTCAGCCATTTCGACGCCGCGTCTCTCGAGGAACTCATATGCGGAGTCCGGATCAACGGGATCTTTATACTTGGTGTAGAGAACGCTGCTCTTTATTGCATTCTCACGCTCAGAGTCTGTGATGGAACCCATGCGGCTCTGCGGAGGCAGAATATTGACCTTCTGAGCGACCGTCGGGATACCGTCTGCGCCGAGGTAGGAGATAACTGCCTCACCGGTGCCGAGAGCAAGAATCGTCTCGTAGGTATTGAACGCCGGGTTCTCGCGGAAAGCCTGTGCAGCAGCTTTGACTGCGCGCTGTTCAGCCGGTGTGTACGCGCGGAGACCGTGCTCAATCTTTGTGTTGAGCTGAGCGAGGACGTTGTCCGGGACGTCACGCGGATTCTGTGTGACGAAGTAGACGCCGACGCCCTTGGAGCGGACAAGCTTTACGACCTGCTCAATCTTGTCGAGCAGTGCTTTGGAGGTGCCGCTGAAGAGCAAATGCGCCTCGTCGAAGAAGAACACCATCTTCGGCTTGTCAAGATCGCCGACTTCCGGCAGAGTCTCGAAGAGCTCGGAGAGCATCCACAGGAGGAATGTGGAGTAGAGACGGCCGTTGTTGATCAGGGTCTGGCTGTCCAGAATGCTGATCATGCCCTTGCCGTCACGGCTGGTCGTGAACCAGTCATGGATATTGATGCCCGGTTCACCGAAGAACTGGTCGCCGCCTTCGGACTCAAGAGCTACGATAGCGCGGAGCATTGCGCCGATGGAATTCTTCGCGATGTTGCCGTACTCGGCGGCAAACTCCTTATTATTATCGCCCATGTAATTGAGCAGGGCTTTAAGGTCCTTGGTGTCAACAAGCAGCAAATCCTGGTCATCTGCAATTTTGAAAGCAACGGACATAAGGTCTGTCTGCAGGTTATTGAGGTCCAGAATTCTGGAGAGAAGAGGAGCGCCCATCTCGGAAATTGTTGTGCGAAGCGGGATACCGTTCTTGCCAAACAGATCATAGAGGGTCGTCGGATAACTGTCGTAGTCCCAGCCGGCTTCCTCAAGCCCGAACTTCTCAATTCTTCTCTGCATGTCCTCACTGTCTTTGCCCTCGAACATTGTAGCTGCGAGGTCACCCTTGACGTCGGCGAAGAATACCGGGACACCGAGATCACTGAATGATTCAGCCATGACTTTCAGCGTGATCGTCTTGCCGGTGCCGGTCGCGCCTGCGATGAGGCCGTGTCTGTTGGCCATTTTCGGCAGAAGCATAGCTCTCTCGCCATCGTCGGTCGTGCCGATCCAGATTTTTCCATCGTAAAGCATAATGAGATCCTCCTTTATCTACAGATGTAAGAAACCGCGCCTTAAGGTCGAAGGATGTAAGGCTGCAGGTCTGTTCTGAAAACTTAGCTTTATTATAGCAAAGTGCGAGCAAATATGGAAATACGAATCATATTTGAAACAAAAAATGTTATAAGAAAGCTGGGAGTATTTGCAAAAAATGTTAGAAGTGAGCTGGGAGTATTTGCATTAAAATGTTAGAGCCGCCGGGACAGAATGAATAAATTCCATCCCTGGCGGCTCTGATTTGTAATCTGTAATCGTGTATTATTTTTTCAGCCTCCTGCCATTCATGGATTCGGCTGTTATATCTGCCGCCGTAACAGTGTAGCAGAATCTTTCGACGGTCTCCGCTAGCGTGATCCATCAGCCCGGCTTTCTCATTAGATTTATATAGGATTTTTTATAACCCGCTGCATCAACCCTGAATACTCACGGATTGCATCTTTTACAGGGGGTATATCCCATTGCAATCACATTGGATCTACTTCCCGTATAATCCTTACGATGCTGATTTTTGATAGTCTTAACGCTTGAACAAGATGAGTAATGGAATTTTTTTGTATTTGTATTTAGAACATATTTATTTGTATTTAGAACAACTTTAGTCCCGGTACTGCTGCCACCTCCGGTACCGCTACCGCTTCCACTACCGCTACTGCTTCCGCTGGTACCAGAAGTTTTTAGGTGCATATTATGAAGAAACTTTACTGCCTCACCGCGAGAGCAAAGCTTGGTGTCCCTGTACGTTCCATCCGAAAAACCGCAGGAAACACCTTTCTCATAGGACCAGATGACTGCTTTGCGATACGCCGGAGTGATACTGTCCTTAAATGGGTTTTTCGTAGATTTAGGTGAGGGAGCTCCTCTGTAGCGCCAGATGAACGTCATAATCTGGCCGCGGGTGCAGTGGTCATTGATCCCGAACTTGCCGTTACTGTATCCCTTTGTGATTCCCTTCTGGCTTCCCCATAGGATCGCTTTATAGAACGCGTGAGACTTCGGAACATCAGAAAATGGACATGCCGCCGTAGCCTTTGGCGCCGGCTTACCCGCATAACGCCAGAGAAACATTAGGATTTGTCCTCTGGTACAAGTATCGTTAATGCCGAAGAGGCCGGTGTCCGAATATCCTTTAGTGATACCTTTATTTACTGCCCATGTAATTGCGCTGGCATATACGTGATTTTTGGGGACATCAGGGAATGGCCCGGGTACAGATGCAACAGTGGGTTTGGGAGTCGGTGCTGCCTTGTTCGAGAATTTCACGGTCCGGGAGTCACTAAACCGTGTGTCTGTGTCGTAGATGTACACAGATTCTTCATCCGTCTCGTTCTGAACAAGAGCCGAATCTGTAGATTCGGTCTCCGGGTCTTCGGATTCAGGCTCTTCGATGTCAGATTCCGGAACTGCAGTGCCGGAATCTCCGACCTCATCAGCAGGTTCAAAAAACTCTGCCAGCGGGTTCTCGGCTTCGGAGACAGCCTCCGAATCTTCAGAGACATCTTCTGGCAGTACATTTTCTGCGTCTTCCTCGTTCACGTAAGATTCTGTAATGGATACTTCGCCTGCATCTGCAGTCTCATAAACCTGGGCTGCAAATGCCGGTGTCGCCTGAGTCAGGCATAGCACGGCGCTTAAGATGATACATAGAATTTTCTGTTTCACTTTTTCCCCCTTTCGAGCTGAAATAATAGTTATGAATGATGTCATGATTATAGCACTTTACAGCGTAAAAAGAGTATAAAAAGAGCGGGATGCCTTCTGAGAATTAAGGCACCCCGCATAATCAGGAATCGGTAACAAATCAGAAATTCCCGGTGTTTTTATCATTTGCCTCTATATGCCCAGTTCTTTATCCTGTACAGGAATGTGACAATCTGTCCGCGCGTACACGGCTCCTTGTCCCGGTAAGTACCGTCCGGATATCCGTGAGTGATCTTCAGACCTGCGCCCCAGAGGACGGCAGTGCGATAGGCAGGAGTGATTGAATCCTTGAACGGGCTGACGTATGACTTGGGCTGCTGCCTGCCGGCATAGCGCCATATGAAGGTCATGATCTGACCGCGGGTGCAAGGTTTGTCAACTCCGTAGGTGCCGTTGCTGAATCCCTTGGCCACTCCGTTCTGATATGCCCACATAACGGCCTTGTAATGCGGATGGGATGGCGTTATATCTGAGAACGGATTCTTTACCCACGAGTACGGCTCGGGCTTCCCTGCCATTCTCCATATGAACATCATGGCCTGGCTGCGCGTGCACTTGTCGTTGATTCCGAACAGGTTTGTACCGGTGTAGCCTTTTGTCACACCGTGGTCGACCGCCCAGTATATTGCGTCGAAATACGGATGGCTTGAATCTTTGACATCGTCAAAGAGCTTCCTGGTCGGTTTCGGCGCAACGGTTGGCTTCGGCGTCGGCGTCTTAGTCGGCTTGGGCGTAGCCGTTGGCTTCGGCGTCGGCGTCTTGGTCGGCTTCGGCGTAGCGGTTGGCTTCGGTGTCGGCGTCTTTGTCGGCTTTGGCGTCGGCGTCTTAGTCGGCTTGGGCGTAGCCGTTGGCTTCGGCGTCGGCGTCTTGGTTGGCTTCGGTGTAGCCGTTGGCTTCGGTGTAGCCGTTGGCTTCGGTGTCGGCGTCTTAGTCGGCTTCGGTGTCGGAGTCTTGGTCGGTTTCGGTGTCGGAGTGTTTGTCGGTTTCGGCGTCGGCGTCTTAGTCGGCTTCGGCGTCGGAGTCTTGGTCGGTTTCGGCGTCGGCGTCTTAGTCGGCTTCGGTGTCGGAGTCTTGGTCGGTTTCGGCGTCGGAGTAGGCGTCTTAGTCGGCCTTGGCGTCGGCGTCGGCGTCTTTGTCGGCTTCGGCGTCGGAGTCGGCGTCTTTGTCGGCTTCGGCGTCGGAGTAGGCGTCTTAGTCGGCCTTGGCGTCGGCGTCGGCGTCTTAGTCGGTCTTGGCGTCGGCGTCGGCGTCTTAGTCGGCTTTGGCGTCGGAGTAGGCGTCTTAGTCGGCCTTGGCGTCGGAGTAGGCGTCTTAGTCGGTCTCGGCGTCGGCGTCGGTGTCTTGGTCGGTCTCGGCGTCGGCGTCGGTGTCTTGGTTGGCTTCGGCGTCGGAGTGTTTGTTGGTTTCGGCGTCGGTGTCTTGGTCGGCTTCGGCGTCGGAGTGTTAGTCGGCCTTGGCGTCGGCGTAGCAGTAGGTTTAGCTTTTATCGAGAATGTGATCGTCTTAGAGTCGGTGAAGTGCTCGCCTATACCAGTGATAGTTACGGTGCCGTTATTTGTTCCCGGGGATTTATTCGTACCATAAGTAATACTGTAGTCAACACCCTTGGTAAGTGTTTTGCCATTGTACACGATAGTCGGCACGGGTTTAATCTGACTGCCGGTCTCCTGATAAGAGGAGTTTATGCCACTGATTGATGTTCTGCTAATTGGTGCCTTCTGGATTTCGAAGCTTATCGTACGGGATCCGGTGAAGTTACTACTCTTTGCTTTAACCGTTATTGTTCCACCGGTGGAAGGTTCTATGTTAGGACCATAGCTTGTAGTAAAATCCGAGTCTCGCACCAGGCTGTAACCTATAATTGCTACACTCACCTGAGGGGTTATTTGATTGCCAGTATAGTACTTGGAAGATGCTGCATAACCGTAACTCGCATTTGCAAGATTAAACGGAGCGATTGTAAATGTTTTTGAAATCGTTCCTGTATAGTTATTGATTCCTGTTGCAGTAACTGTTGCGGTGCCGGCATTGATATTGTTTTTGAAACTTAATGTATAATCTGTATCTTTTACCAGTGTTTTTCCGTTTAAAATTACCTTTAGGTCAATGTCTTCAATCGCACTTCCAGTAAAAGTATATGATGTTTTTCCTAGCTGTATTTCTGCCTTATTGAGAGTTGTAACAGGTGTCGGTGTCGGCGTCTTAGTCGGCCTCGGCGTCGGTGTGCTGGTCGGTATTGACGATGGGGTCGCAACTGATGGATCAAAATCTGCTGTAGCCATGGGGTATTTCGCGTGAAATGCTGCGGTGTCAAACGCATTATCTCGGTAATGCTCTCCAAATGTATCCTTCCCTCTGAGGAAAAAGAGGTAGTCTTTCGGATTCTTTTCGGCATCCCATGTCACGTCGATGTTATAGTACAGACCACCTATGCGAACGATATTCCAGCCGTGGTTATGGACCCCCGGTGCATTGCCGCCTGTGATGACTCTCGCGTCAAGTCCTGCCGTAAGACACATTCTGTAGAACAGGCTCGAAAAACCCTGACAGACAGCGGTACCGTTTATGAGAGCGGCATAGGCTGTATACTTGAGCATGTAGGAAGCGTCGTTTAGGTTAACTTTGTCATAAACGACATGACTGGTGATGTAGTCATAGATTGCTTTTACTTTTTGATACTCTGTTTTTGTGTCAAGGTCGAGCGACTTCATGACCTGATTAAGCTTTGCTGTAAGCTCATCTTCCTGGGCTTTTGTCGTGTAGTAGTTGACGTTAGTGTTAATTTTGATAATGTTTGCGCTTATGGAGGATCCATATGTTATTGTCCCGTGATGTTTTTTGGCGTAATCACCTCCTGTCGGAGTGCCATCGTGAGGGAATGTATTTTTTTGGGCCAGAGCATACAATTGTTCAGTCAGTTCATAGGTGTCATCGCCTTCAGCACACTGGAACGCAACACTGAATGCGGAATCCCATCTGGTGGCTGCTTCGTTGGATGCTTCAGCGTATATGTCAGCAAATTCATCCAGCGTTGTGGCAATCGGCGCGTCCGAACTGCCGACTAACAGGTCCTCAGAAGAATCCGCATCGGATATGTCATCGCTGTTTATCGGCTCGAAGATTACATACGGATCTGCAATGCCCTGACCATACTCGGGTATGTCAGGTTGTTCGGTGATTTCTTCAGGGATAGCCGCGTCTTCTATCTGATCATATGCGGCATCACTATCCGGCGATGTCACCCGAATTTCCGGCGCAGGGACCTCAGTGTCCAACTCGGTTGAAGCAAGCGAGGACATTGGGTTTGACACGATCATGATGAATGAGAGGAGAAAAACTAGTAGATTTGCAAGCTTTTTGTTCATAGCAGGAGTATCCTTTCACCTTGAAAAGATTAGTAACTAATAATGAATGATGAATTTATTATAGCTCTTTTTTGTATAAAAGAAGAACATAAACCAGTGGGGTGCCTTCTCAATTTTTATATGCCCAGTCCCTGATCCTGTACAGGAATGTGACAATCTGACCTCGCGTACACGGTTCTTTATCCCGGAAAGTACCGTCTGAATAACCGTGGGTGATCTTCAGACCTACACCCCAAAGTACTGCGGTACGGTAGGCCGGGGTGATTGAATCCTTGAACGGGCTCACGTTGGACTTGGGCTTCTGCTGTCCTGCGTAACGCCAGATGAAAGTCATAATCTGGCCTCTTGTACAGGGCTTGTCAACTCCGTAGGTGCCGTTGCTGAATCCCTTGGCCACTCCGTTCTGATACGCCCACATGACTGCCTTGTAATGCGGATGGGATGGCGTTATGTCTGAGAACGGATTCTTTACCCATGAGTACGGCTGCGGCTTCCCTGCCATTCTCCATATGAACATCATTGCCTGGCTGCGCGTGCAGGAGTCGTTGATTCCGAACAGGTTCGTGCCGGTGTAGCCCTTTGTCACACCGTGGTCGACCGCCCAGTATATTGCATCGAAATACGGATGTCCTGGATCTTTGACATCGTCAAAGAGCTTTCTGGTCGGCGCACTTGTCGGTTTCGGCGTCGGTGTATTGGTTGGCTTAGCTGTCGGTTTCGGCGTCGGTGTCGGAGTCTTGGTGGGCTTCGGCGTCGGTGCAGGGGTTTTGGTGGGTTTCGGTGTTGGCGTCGGAGTCTTGATAGGCTTAGGCGTCGGAGTAGGAGTTTTGGTCGGCTTCGGTGTCGGGGTCGCTTTAGCCTTGATTGAGAATGTCACTGTCTGGTAGCCGATAAAGCGTGTGCCTGCACCCTTGATGTATATATATCCGTTGTTTGTGCCCGGATACCTGTTTCCGCCGTAAGAAACCGTATAGTCGGTGCCACTTGTGAGCTTTTTGCCGTTAAAAGTGACAGTGGGAACGGGTTCTATTGAGTTGCCGGTTTCCTGATATTCGGAGGCTATGCCTGTGACGACAGCATCTGCGATTGATGCCTCCCTTATAACGAAGGTCCTGGAATTTGAACCGGTAAAATTGCTGCTCTTTGGGGTAATTGTAATTGTTCCGCCTGTTTCGGGCTCAATATTAGGGCCATAGCTGAAAATGAAATCTACATCGGGAACAAGTGTTATACCGGAGACCGTAACTGCAGGTGTTGGTCTCAGTTGGCTGCCGGTATAGGTCGGGGCTCCGGGATAGGCGATTGAGGCTCTTGAAAGACTGCGTGGGGTGATGGTATACGTACTGGATGTTGTTCCGGTATAGTTGCCTTTACCTTTTGCGGTGACTGTGGCAGTGCCGGCATTAACGTTATTTTTGAAACTCAGCGTGTAGTCCGTATCCGGGTTAAGTTTACCCCCGTCTTTCCATATATAGTTAACAGTTGCCTTGACAGGGCTCCCAGTGTATGGGTATTCGCTTGACTCGAGGCTCATATACGTATTTGCAATTGACGCCCGCGTGACCGTTACATCACAGGTTGCCTTTTTGCCCCCGATTTCGGCTGTGATGACTGCGCTGCCGAGGGAAACTGCCTTCACGTTTCCGCTGCTATCGACAGCTGCTACGTCAGTATTGTCAGATGACCAGGTAATGGTTTTGTCGAGGGATTCTGATGGTGAATAGCTGGCTGTCAGTGCCTGTGTACTCTTATACTCTATTGAGAGGCTTGTGTCGCTCAGAGTGACACTCTCAATGGGATAGAGCTTAAAGAATGAGACTTTGTAGGATATCGTTCCGACAGTTGTGCCCGACACGTTGACTTTAAAGACGTCTCCGGCATTATATGTAATATCATCAGGTCTGAAAATTATGCATCCGCGCGGTCCGTAGGGATCGTTGTTGACAGTAAAGTAACCGGCGGCGGTGTCATTTGCAAATGTCCACACTGCGTTATCCGAAGTCCTGGTCAATGTGACTTTTACTTTGGAAATATCTTCTTTTGAACCTGTCGATATGCTCCATGGGAAGTAACTTTTAAAAAATTCGATGGGCATATTCTGAGCCGGCCACGCGACGCGGGTTTCAGAAGCGTCCCTGCTGGAATCATGAGAGTACAGTGCGAAAAAATTGTTGACCTGTCCAAAGCCTGCTTTTCCCATGCTCGGATTGATGACCATTCTTCTGTGACCGACGCAGGAAATATTATCAGGGAAGTCATTATCTGCCATGTACCCTTCTATCAGAGAATGCCCGAAGGTTTTATAGCCTACGCCCAGATTTGAGAAGCCTGCGCCATTAAATCCTAACTGGTACAGGTCGTCGGAAATACCATCCGGCTTTGTCGGTTCGTGATCGATCTTCATGTTCAGATAGTTTATTAGCGACGCAGCCTGAGCCTTTTCTGTGTAGCTGCTGTCCAATGTGACATCGCAGTTTAGTCCCGCAATATATCTCACTAGATTTACAGCGGCAAGATTATTCTGAAGAGACGCATTCGAGAGCAGACCAGGGTCATATGAACCGGCAGTAGTGTTCGGAGTGCGGCTGTAAGTCGAAGGGGCATAGAGGTCAACGCCGCTGCTCTTCAGATAGGATCTTATCTGGCTCTGGGTTCGTGTTGCGACACCGAGACCTACAGTTGCCCCCACGAGCTCTTCATCCTGCTCACTTTGCTGAGCAACCTCATCGATGTCAGGAGACGGTACTGTTGATTCGATTTCCGCATTCTCGGAATCGGACTCTTCAACGGCAGGAATCGGAACCATAATTTGGGAATTTTCGATCTCATCAGCAGGTTCAACAATCTCTGACGGGGTGCCCTCGGCTTCGGAAATAGTCTCCGGGTCTTCTGAGACACCTTCTGACGGTACACTCTCCGCATCCTCCTCAGTCTCGTAAGGTATCGGATCGGATATACTGTTCGCGTCTGCAGCCTCATAGGTCTGGACTGCAAATGCAGGTGCCGCCTGAGTCAGGCAAAGCACGGCGCTTAAGATGATACATAGAATTTTTTGTTTCACTTTTTCTCCCCCTTTTCAAGCTGAAAAGATTAGTAATAAATGCTGCTTTTATTATAGCAGAATTGCTTCAAAATGATTTTGAAAAATATTCGACACCGCTCCGGCTTTTACCTCGCGGTCGATGTAATCTGTGTGTCAGGCATAATAAAGAGCATGCCCTGTCTCATATTCTTCAGAATATGATAAATCGTGTTTTTATTTTATTTTTTCATGAACCTCCACCCCCATGCGGTGCGGAGGCTCCTATGGACGTGGTACTCTGCTGCTACGCTTCATAGATGTTAGCGTCGGGTGATAACATGGATTCAGAAGACTTCTAAGGAGACCCAATAAGAAGTAGAAATGAGAATACCGAGAGACAGGGCATTGACCGGAGATTTTTAGAGAAATTAGAATTCGATGTGCCTGATTTATAAGCAAAGACCGGGGACTTAACAGGAAGCCCCCGGTCTCTGTATGCGTATGGTAGTATGATAAGTCCTGCGCTGTCATCCCGGAAACAGGACTTAGTATTACAGCCTTCTGCCATTCATGAACCTTGCAGTTATGTCTGCCGCCGTGCCGGTGTAGCAGAATCTTTCTACGGTCTCCGCCGGTGTGATTTTCCTGAAAGGATCGGAGAAATCGCGGACAACCAGCGCGTCAAAGACATATCCCGGTTCCAGGCTGCCGACATTTCCGAACAGTGAGCCGCCTTCTTTTGTGGCCATGTAGAAGGCATTTGCAAATGTAATCACCTCATTATCCTCACCCTCATAGAACCATTTCAGCTTTGAGAACTGGACCGCCCTCGCCGCCTGCGTATAGGTTCCGGGCAGATGGCCGCCTGCAATGTCGCTCCCCAGCGCAAGGCTTATGCCCTGCATTGCCAGGGCTGATACAGGGGTTATTCCGGCTATAACGTTGACGGTCGCGTCCGGGCAGTGGACCGCGCAGCCGCCGTGCTTTTTCAGTATGCGGATATCTTCCTCTGAGGGGAAGATGAAATGGGCTGCCACCACCGGCCCGTGATCCATCAGCCCGGCTTTCTCATAGATCTCCGTGTCGCAGGAACAGTCCGGGAAAAGGCGCTTAGCTTCGGCGGCTTCCCACTTCGACTCGACGAGGTGGGTCTGAAGGCCGACACCGTATTTTGCCGCCAGCTTTCCGAGCCCATCAAGCAGGCTCTTACTGCACGTCGGTGCAAATCTGGGCGTTATGATTGGCTTTGCGTACTGATTTTTTGAGCAGTCCGCCAGAAATTCTTCCGTCTCCCGCACCGATTCCTCGGCCGTCTCACACAGATAATCCGGCGAATTCATGTCCATATTTACCTTGCCGATGAGGGCGCGGAATCCGCGTTTTTCCATTTGCCCCGCAAGGTATTCGACCGACTGTCTGTGGATGGTGCCGAAGACAGCGGCGTGCATGGTGCCATTTGCAATCAGATCATCAAGGAATGCGTCGTAGACCTGGCGGGCGTAATCCATGTCGGCGAATTTTGCCTCCTGCGGGAAGGTGTAGGTGCTCAGCCAGTCAGCAAGGAGAAGATCCATGCCGAGGCCTCGCTGCGGATACTGCGGCGCATGAACGTGCAAATCAGAAAAAGCGGGAATAATGACACTGTCCCCGAAATCCGTGACCGGCAGGGCTGCGAACTTCTCGGGCAGGGTGCCATAAATGCCGTTGACGATTCCGTTTTCCACAGCTATATAACAGTTTTGGTGAACGGCGATTTTATCCCGGCTCTCTGAATAAACTATGTTTCCGCGGTAGATTTCCATACGATTGTCTCCTGTGATACTGTGATAAGTGTTCATTATTATGAAGATCGCCACCCGAATACCGCTGGGATTCGGATCTATAGTTGTCAGCCGGTGCTGACCAGAATCCCGCACCAGGTCTCGTCAGCGAGACTTGGATTTTTGGTCCGGGTGGCGGTGTGTTTATTTTTTGTAAGCCCAGCCACGAATTCTGTACAGGAACGTGACGATCTGGCCGCGCGAACACGGCACGCTGTCCCTGAAGGTGCCGTCCGAGAATCCTTTCGTGATGCCAAGCGCGCTGCCCCACAGGATAGCGGTGCGATAGGCGGGGGTCAACTTGTCCTTGAACGGGCTGACATTTGAACGCGGTTTCGGCTGTCCGGCATATCTCCAGATGAACGTCATGATCTGGCCGCGGGTGCAGGGGACGTCGACACCGTAAGTGCCGTTGCTAAAGCCCTTGGCGATGCCATTCTGGTAAGCCCACAGGACCGCCTTATAATGCGGATGAGAGGGCTTCATATCAGAGAAGGGGCTCTTCGCCTGTGTCCGCGGGGCGGGCTGGCCTGCGATTCTCCAGAGGAACATCATCGCCTGGCTGCGCGTGCAGGGATCATCGATTCCGAACAGGTTCGTGCCGGTGTAGCCCTTGGTTATGCCCTCGTCGACCGCCCAGTATATTGCCTGATAATACGGATGGCTTGGATTTTTGACATCGTCAAAGAGTTTTCTGGTTGGCTTCGGCGTTGCGGTTGGCTTCGGTATCGGGGTGCTGGTCGGCTTTGGTGTCGCGGTTGGTGTCGGTGTCGGCGTCTTGGTTGGTGTCGGAGTCGGTGTGTTTGTCGGAGTCGGTGTTGGAGTGTTGGTCGGCGTAGGGGTGTTGGTTGGTGTCGGTGTTGGTGCCGAGGGATCAAAATCTGTAGCGGACATGGGGTACTCTACGTGGAACTCTGCGGTGTCATACTCAGCATCCCGGTAATGCTCCTCAAAAGTATCCTGTCCCCGGAGGAAGTAGTTATAGTCTGCCGAGGCCCATCCCGCATCCCATGTCACGTCGATGTTATAGTAGAGATTGCCAATGCGGACGATATTCCAGGCATGGTCACTGTAACCCGGCGTATCGCTTCCCGTGATGACTCTTGCATCAAGTCCTGCTGTAAGACACATCCTGTAGAATAATGTCGCATAGCCCTGGCAGACAGATGTGCCGTTTACGAGAGCGGCATAGGCTGTGTGCTTGAGCTTATAGGAATCATTTCCCAGGTTAGCCTCGTCATATGTGACGTGACTTGCGATATAGTCATAGATTGCCTTTACTTTTTCATACTCGGTCTTTGTGTCAAGGTCGAGCGATTCCATGACCCGGTTCAGTTTTGTCGTGAGTGCGGCTTCCTGAGCTTTTGTTGTGTAATACTCGACAGAGGTATTAAGTGTAACAATGAGTGCGTTATCTGTGCGATACCAGGAAGCCGAATATCCGGCTCCCCCATAAGTCCACAACGCGTAATCACCTTCTGTCGGATTGCCGTTGTGGGGGAAGATATTCTCTTCTGCCAAAGGAAATAGCTGCTCAGAAAATACGGTGCTAACGTCGTCATCATACGAAGCCTGGTATTTAACACTGAAATCAGTTTCCCATCTGGCAGCAGCTTCATTAGATGCCTTGCCGTATAATTCGGCAAATTCATCCAGTGTTGTGGCAATCTCAGAACTGCCGACTAACGGTTCCTCGGCAGGATCCACATAAGTAATGTCATCGCTGCTCAGCGGCTGGACTATTACATACGGCTTTATCAGACCCTTACCATGCTCATGCCTGTCAGAGTGTCCGACGACTTCTTCGAGGTCTGCCGTGTCCGCTGCTGAAATCAGGGTATCGTCGTCAGAGACTATGGTATCCTCGACTGAAGTCAGGGTGTTCTCTTCTGATTCGTATGCGGCGTCATTGCCCGGCGCAGTAACCTGGATACTCTGCCCGGAGGCTGTATTGCCCGTCGCTGTCACAGGAATGTTTTGCTCGGAGGAAGTATTGCCTGGTGCAGTCACCCGGACACTCGGTTCAGAGACTGGCTGGTTTGCCGAGTCCTGCGCGAGTGAGGACATCGGGTTTGAAACGATCATGATGAAGGAAAGGAGAAGGGCGAGTAGATTTGCAAGCTTTTTGTTCATAGAGGGAAGTCCTTTCTGAAAATAAATACCTGTGCGTCGTTGTATGCCAAAGTATGCCGACCAATGTTTTGGTCGTGCATTGTGCAGTTGAGTTCAAGTCCCGCTCACGAGATTTGGCGTTGAATCCGGGGCAGGAAGTATGGCTTCGGAATCGCTGGCAAAGGCGTTTATTGAAGCTGCGGTGGGCAGTCGACGATGGGCTTTTCTTATTAGGTACATCTTTAATTTTAAACATTGGCGGCAAAGATGTCCACTGAGAGAATACATATTGTCGAAATAAAAACGAGTGTCTGTAAGCAGAGTCAAAAGAGATTCAGCCCTGAATTATTTCGGCCTATTTCGAACCGAATTGCAGATTTTTATCTCCTGAGAAAACTATACTTTCGTAGTTATCGGAAAATGTCAGTTGCCTTGACATCTGTATAGTCTTTCAGTATGATGAAACTAGGTTTTGAAACAACAATCAGGGTGCCCGGATAATATGCTTGAAGATATCGGTGTAAAGAATGCGGGAATCCAAACCGAATGGCGACAGCTGATGATGACCGAAATACCGTGCCGGGCATGAGGAGCCCTGCAGAAAGAGAGACTGCTATGGATACTATGGAGAATCGCAGAGAGGCGATTTGCGCCCTTGTAAATGAGAGAAAGAATGTTACATTTGCAGAAATAAAAGAAGCCTTCCCTCAGGTGTCGGACATGACGATCCGCACGGATCTTCGCGTGCTGGATGAAAAAAAGCGGATCGTTCGCATCCACGGTGGAGCAAAGTCGGTGGAAACGCTTCTTGCAAATGACGACCTCCTCGGCACCCGCTCCGTCCGCAACGTCGATGAGAAGAGGTTGATCGCGCAGAAGGCTGTCAAACTCATACGTCCGAACATGACGATTTTTATTGATTCGGGAAGCACAACGACACAGATGTGTTCCATCATTCCGGACATGCCTTGTTTTATCATGACGAACAGTATAAGCTGCGCCGCGGAGCTTATTCACCTCACGCAGGCCAAGGTCGTGATCACAGGTGGGATGATGAATCGAAATTCGCTGAGTATTGCAGGATTTGCAGCAGCTCAGACAATCGCGAGCGTGAATTTTGACATTGCTTTTATAGGGGCGACGACATATCGGTCAGATATCGGATTTGCCTGTGGATCCGGGGAGGACAATATCATAAAGCAGCAGGTCATCGGGAGAAGCGAGCGAAATGTCATCCTGCTCGACTCCTCGAAGATAGGGAAAAAGAGTTCGTTCACGACCTGCATGCTCGACCAGGTCGACTGTGTAGTCTCGGACGATAAGATTTCTGAGAAATTTGCGGAAGAGTGTCGGCAGAACGGCGTTGAGCTGCTGTGAGGCTGCGGGTTAATTAGATTGGACTATGGGCGCCGTATATAACGGATTAGAAGGGACTATGGGTGCCGGATATGACGGATTAGAAGGAACGCTTATAGGCGCCGTATATGATGGATTTGAGAAGACGCGTTTTGACGTCGCTGGGAGATAATTATGGCTGACGAGAAGTTGAAGATTTTATATCTCATGCAGATCCTGCTTGATGAGACGGACAAAGAGCATGTTCTCAGTGCCACTGATCTGGCATCCCGCATGGATCACCTTTACCACATCACATGCAACAGAAAAACAGTCTACACTGATGTGGAGAAGCTGCGCAGTTTCGGGCTGAAGATTGAGCAGGTGAAGGGCAGCAATTCCGGTTACTATGTTGCTGAGCGCGAGTTCGAGCTGCCGGAGCTGAAGCTGCTTGTTGATGCGGTCCAGTCCGCAAAGTTCATCACCACCAGGAAGTCAGAAGAACTGATTAAGAAGCTGGAGAAGATGACGAGTCATGAGAACGCGCGGCAGCTGCAGCGCCAGGTCTATATTTATAACCGGGCGAAAACGGATAATGAGACGGTCTATGCCAATGTTGACTCGATCCATACGGCTACTTATCTGAATCGGCAGATCAGCTTCAAGTACTGCGAATGGTCAGTCAGCAAGAAACTGGTCCGGCGCAAGAACGGAGCAGACTATATTGTCTCGCCCTGGAGTCTCACCTGGGATGATGAGAATTATTATCTTGTGGCCTATGAGGAGAGTACGGATAAGATAAAGCACTACCGTGTCGATAAGATGCAGGAGATCCGAATCCTTGAGGAGGCGAGACTTGGCAGGGAGAAGGTTGAAGGCTTCGATTTGGCTGTATTTGCAAAAAAGACATTCGGCATGTACGGCGGGCAGGACACCGATGTTACGCTGAACTGCGACAACAGCCTGATCGGCGTCGTGATCGACCGGTTCGGCAAGGATGTCATGATTGTTCCGCGAAAGAACGGTCGGTTCGCTGCCCACGTCGTGGTGACGGTCAGCTCGCAGTTTTTCGGCTGGGTGACCGGGATCGGGGATAAGATGTATATCGAGGGACCGGAGCCGGTGCGGGAAGAGTATAAAGAGTTCATGAGGCGTGTGCTAGGGAATTATGAATGAGGCGGGTGAGTGTGCCTCATTGTAATTGCTTCTGAGAGTCGAAGGCAGCAAATTGCTTTTGGGGCAAGTTTGCTGCCTTTGTGCTTGGTGGGTTTCATTAGGTTTATGGCGGAGGCAGCAAAATCCTGCTTCTGAGGCGCGGTTGCTGCCTTTGCGCTTGGTGGGTTTCAAGGGACTTGTGGCGGAGGCAGCAAAATCCTGCTTCTGAGGCGTGGCTGCTGCCTTTGCGCTTGGTGGGTTTCAAGGGACTTGTGACGGAGGCAGCAAAATCCTGCTTCCGAGGCGCGGTTGCTGCCTTTGCGCTTGGTGGGTTTCAAGGGCTCGGTGGCGGAGGCAGCAAAATCCTGCTTCCGAGGCGCGGTTGCTGCCTTTGATCTTGGCGAGTTTCATCGGGTCTCCGGCAGTGGCAGCAAAATCCTGCTTCCGAGGCGCTGTTGCTGCCTTTGATCCTGGCGAGTTTCATCGGGTCTCCGGCAGAGGCAGCAAAATCCTGCTTCCGAGGCGCGGTTGCTGCCTTTGTGCTTAGTGGGTTTCAAGGACTCGATGGCGGAGGCAGCAAAATCCTGCTTCCGAGGCGCGGTTGCTGCCTTTGCGCT